>NZ_FCON02000001.1 GCF_001544535.1 Caballeronia choica
TACGCTGTAAGATTGCCCGCCGTAAAACAAGGCGGAGCGGGCCTCTCGGTCCGCTCCGCTTTTTTTTATGGGCGCGGGCGCAGCAATATAAGGAAACCATCATGGCCAAGAAACGTACTTCCCCGAACCGTAACGTGCAGATCGCGGATCAGATCCAGCGCGATTTGTCGGCGCTGATGCGCGAGGTGAAGGACCCGCGCGTCGGAATGGTGACGATCCAAAGCGTTGAACTGACGCCCGATTACGCGCACGCGAAAGTCTATTTCACGACCTTGACGGGCGATCCTCAGCAGACGCAGGACGGCTTGAATCACGCGGCCGGGCATTTGCACAACCAGTTGTTCAAGCGCCTCCACATCCATACCGTGCCGACGCTGCATTTCCACTACGACCAGACGATCGAGCGCGCGGTCGAGATGTCGAAGCTAATCGACGAGGCCAACGCCACGCGCGCGAAGGACGACGAGGAAGGCGCCTGACCGATGAAGGGTTCGAATGCACCGGCGCGTCCGAAGATTCCGCGCCGCGCGCTCGACGGCGTTTTGCTGCTCGACAAGCCGCTCGGGCTTTCCAGCAACGACGCGCTGATCCGCGCGAAGCGTCTGTATCTCGCGAAGAAGGCGGGGCATACGGGAACGCTCGATCCGCTCGCGACGGGGCTTTTGCCGCTCTGTTTCGGCGAGGCGACGAAGTTCTCGCAAGACCTGCTCGAAGCCGACAAGACCTATGAAGCGACGATGCGCCTCGGCATCCGCACGACGACGGGCGATGCCGAAGGCGAGGCGCTTGAATCTCGCGACGTGACGTGCGACGAAGCGGCGGTTCTCGCATCGCTCGCGAAGTTTCGCGGTGAAATCACGCAAGTGCCGCCGATGTATTCGGCGCTGAAACGCGATGGCAAGCCGCTGTACGAATATGCCCGCGCCGGACAGACGGTGGAACGCGAGGGCCGGCAGGTGACGATTCACGCGCTCGAACTGATCGCGTGCGCGCTGCCGGACGTGACGTTTCGCGTGCTGTGCAGCAAGGGCACGTATGTGCGCACGCTTGCCGAAGACATCGGCGAGGCGCTCGGCTGCGGCGCGCATCTCGTGGCGCTGCGCCGCACCGGCGTCGGCGCGTTGACGCTGGAACATGCGGTCACGCTGGATGTGCTGTCGGATGCCGCGGAAGCTGAGCGCGACACGTGGCTGCAACCGGTCGACGCTTTGCTTTCGACGTTCCCCGCCGTCCGTCTCGATGCCGATGCCACGCGGCGCTTTCTGCATGGTCAGCGGCTGAAGCTGTCGGAAGTGTCGGTGGAACCGCTCGAAGATGGCCGCGTGCGCGTGTATGCGGAGGCAGACGCTCGGCTACTCGGCGTCGCGAAGGCCGGCGAAGGCGTGCTCGCGCCGGAACGGCTGGTCGTCACCGCGACGGCGAACTAAGCGCGTTGAAAAGAAAAAGCCCGGATCGATCCGGGCTTTTTTTCGCGTGCGTGCGGCTAAGCGGTCAACGCGTCGTCAATGCGCCGCCGATGCCGCCGCCGCCGAGTCCCCGCCGCCCGAACGCTCAGGCTTCGTGATCCAGATCAGCGCGATCAGCGCGACGAAAATCCCCGCTGACAGATAGAACAGGTCGTTCACGCCCAACTGCGCGGCCTGCTGCGTCGCCATGCTGTTGAAGAGCCCGTAAGCCTGCGACTGGTCGAAGCCGGCCGCGCCCATCTGTCCGATGGAATTCGCGAAGATCGGGTTATACGCATTCGCCTGCTCGACGAGCTGCGCGTGATGCACGATCGACCGATGTTCCCACGCCGTCGAAAAGATCGACGTGCCGATGCCGCCGCACATGATCCGCACGAAATTCGACAGGCCCGAAGCCGCCGGAATCCGGTGCCCCGGCAGGCCGGACAGCGTGATCGACACGAGCGGGATGAAGAACCCGGCCATGGCGATACCCTGGATCAGCGTCGGCATGGTCAGCGCGAACGTGTCGACGCCCGTCGTGTAGCGCGAGCGCATCCAGAAGCACAGCGCGAAGATGAGGAACGCGGCGGTCGCGATCTTGCGCGGGTCGGTGCGCGGCAGGAACTTGCCGGTCACGGGCGAGAGCAGGATCGCGAACACGCCGACGGGCGCCATCACGAGCCCGGCGTCGGTTGCCGTGTAGCCGATGTCGGTCTGCAGCCACAGCGGCAGCAGCACGAGATTGCCGAAGTAGAGCCCGTAGCCGATCGAAAGCGCGACCGTTCCGCCGGTAAAGTTGCGCAGCTTGAAGAGCGACAGGTCGACGACCGGATGCTCCGCCGTCAGCTCCCACACGATGAAGAACGCCAGCGCGATCACCGCGACGAGCGTCAGCACGACGATGGTGGTCGAGTTGAACCAGTCGAGGTCCTTGCCCTTGTCCAGCATGATCTGCAGCGAGCCGACCCAGATCACGAGCAGCGCGAGCCCGACCGTGTCGATCGGCGCCTTGCGGATCGCCGAATCGCGCTCGCGGAAGATCGCGAACGTCGCAATTGCCGCCACGATGCCCACCGGAATGTTGACGTAGAAGATCCACGGCCACGAGATGTTGTCGGAGATCCAGCCGCCGAGAATCGGGCCGGCGACCGGCGCGATCAGCGTGGTCATCGACCACATCGAGAGCGCCATCGGCGCCTTCGCACGCGGATAACTCGCGAGCAGCAGCGTCTGCGAGAGCGGGATCATCGGCCCCGCGACCGCGCCCTGGAACACGCGCGCGGCGAGCAGGAACGGCAGCGACGGCGCGAGCCCGCACAGCCACGACGCGATCACGAACAGCACGATCGACGAGAGGAACAGGCGCACCTGGCCGAAGCGTTGCGTGAGCCAGCCGGTGAGCGGCACGGAGATCGCGTTGGCGACCGCGAACGACGTGATGACCCACGTGCCCTGGTCGGACGCAACGCCGAGGTCGCCCGAAATCGACGGAATCGAGACGTTCGCAATCGACGTGTCGAGCACGTTCATGAACACCGCGAGCGAAACCGCGATCGTGCCGATCACGAGTTTCGCGCCTTCGAGCGGCGGATGAACGACGTTTTGCTGTGACATGTGAGAAACCTCGAGTCGCGGCGGCGCTTACATCAGCTTCGATGCAGCGGGCTTCGCAGTGCGCGACACCGAGCCTTGCGCGCCGACAGCCGCGCCGGCGTTCTCCTGGATGATGCGGGCGATTTCCGCGTCGGCCTGGTCGCCGTACTTGTCGAAGACGTTCGTCTGGTAGACCGTGTTCGGCGCGGTGCCGAGCTGGCCGCCTTCTTCGCTCTTGATGGTCACGTCGGCGTTCATCGAGAGGCCGATGCGCAGCGGATGCTGTTCCAGTTCCTTCGGGTCCAGCGCGACGCGCACGGGCAGCCGCTGCACGACCTTGATCCAGTTGCCGGTGGCGTTTTGCGCCGGCAAGAGCGAGAACGCCGAGCCGGTGCCTGCCGAGAACCCGATCACCTTGCCGTGGAACACGACGCTCGAACCGTACAGGTCAGCCGTCAGTTCGACCGGTTGGCCGATGCGCATGTGCTTCAGTTGCACTTCCTTGAAGTTGGCATCGACCCACACGGCGTTCAGCGGCACGATCGCCATCAGCGGATTGCCCGGCGACACGCGCTGGCCGACCTGCACCGAACGCTTCGCCACGTAGCCCGTGACCGGTGCCGGCAGCGTGTTGCGCGCGTAGTTGATATACGAATCGCGGACTTTCGCGGCGGCCGCGAGCACGTTCGGGTGGCTCGCGATCGTCGTGTTCGACGTGAGCGAGCGGTTCGACGCGAGTTCCTGCTGGGCGGAGTCGAGCGCGGCCTGTGCGCTGCGCACGGCGTCGCGCGCGTGGGAGATTTCTTCCTGCGACACGGCGCCCGTTTGCGCGATCGTCATGCGGCGGCGCAGGTCGTCCTGCGCGCGCGACAAATCCGACTTGCGCAGCGCGACTTGCGCTTCGTATTGGTTGTCGTTCACGAACAGCGTACGGACCTGGCGCACCGTCTGCGCGAGATTCGCTTCGGCCTGATCGAGCGCGACCTTCGAGTCGGCCGGATCGAGCACGACGAGCGGATCGCCGACCTTGACCGTCTGCGTGTCGTCGGCGTTCACCGAAGTCACCGTGCCGACCACTTGCGGCGTGATCTGCACGACGTTGCCGTTCACGTAGGCGTCGTCGGTGCTTTCGTGAAAGCGCGCGACCAGGAAGTAATACAGCCCGTACGCGACGGCAGCGATGATGATGACGAGCACGATCAGCGTCATCAGCGTGCGGCGCTTGGTCGTGTTCGTCTTCGGCGCGGACGCCGGCGCGGCGGCGGTTTGTTGAGGGTCGCTCATGGATGGCTCCGTTTCCTGTCCTGTTCGGTAGTGCTTTGTTCTTGATTCGCTGCTTATTGGGCTGGGGCCGGCTGTTGAGCCGGCGCCGCGGCGGCTGCGTGCGTTTCGCCGCTGCCGTCGATGGCGAGATTCGTGCTCGTCGCATCGAAACCGCCGCCCAGTGCCTTGATGAGGCCGATCTGGAGATCGCGGCGCTTCATCCGCAGGTTCGTGACGGTCTGCTCGTTCGAAAGCCGGTTTTCATCCGCCGACAATACCTGCAACTGCGGCGACAACCCCGCCTTGTAGCGGATCACGGCGAGGTTGTAGGCGCTCGTCGCGGCGGCCAGCGCGCGCTCGGCGTCGCCCATCTGGCGGTCGAGCGAACGGATCGCGGCGACTTGCGTCGCGACGTCGTTCAGCGCGTTGATCAGCGTCTGGTTGTAGTTCGCGACATCGAGGTCGAAGTCGGCGTAGCGGCCCTTCAACTGCGAACGGAGATAGCCGGCGTCGAAGATCGGCAGGTGGATCGCCGGGCCCGCCTGGATCTGACGGCTGCTCGCCTGGAGGAATTTGCTCCAGCCGAACGCATCGAAGCCGAACGCCGCGGCGAGGTTGATGTCCGGGAAGAACTCGGCTTTCGCTTCCTTGATGTTGTGCGTCGCCGATTCGACCTGCCAGCGCGCGGCCACGAGGTCGGGACGGCGCGAGACGAGATCGGCGGGCACGTTGTCCGGCAGCGCCACGTCGAACTTCGGATTCACGATCGGGTTGGCGATCGAGAGGCCGCGATCCGGGCCCTTGCCGAGCAGCGCGCCCAACTGGTAGCGCGTGGTCGTGATCTGGCCGTCGAGCTCGGTGAGGTTCGACTGGCTGGTCGCCACGTTGCCCTCGGCGGTGCGGCGCTCGACGTTCGTGTCCAGGCCCGCGGCAACGCGACCGTTCGTGATGCGGCCGACGTCGTTGCGATTGGCGATCTCGCGCTGGGCAACGTCGCGCAGCGCGTAGAGGAGCGCAAGCTGGTTATAGGTGCTCGCCACCGATGCGGCGAGCGTCACGCGCGCCTGCTGCATGTTGGCTTCCGCGGCCTTTTCCTGCGACACGGCCATGGCGAGCCGCGCCTGGTTCTTGCCCCAGAGGTCGAGATCCCACGATGCGCTCACGAGTGCATTGTTCTCGCTGTACCACGTGCCGCCGTAGGGCGGCGGGAAGAGGGCGTTGGCCGAGTAGAGTTCGCGGGTCCACGAGTACGAGCCCGTGACCTTCGGATAGAGCGCGGAGCGCGAGGTCTCGATATACGACGAAGCCTTCGCGATCCGTGCCTGGGCCTGCGCGATGGACGGATTGCCGGCGAGCGCCTCGTCGATCAGTTGCGGCAATTGCGGGTCGCCGAACTGCGTTGCCCAGTTAAGCGTCGGCCACTGGCCGCCTTGCACGGGCAGGCTCTGCGTGCTTTCGAAGGTTTCGGGCGCGGCGAGCTGCTTGTCGCTGCTGATTCCGGCGTAGTTCGCGCAGCCGGCCAGCGCAAGCGCCGCGACTGCCGCCGCGATCGCGCCGCGCGCCGTGCTGCAAGAAGCGGAGGAGAGGTCTTTCATCGCTCGGCTCGTCTGGTTGGACGGATGATGGACGTTGCAATCAATTTCTTTCAGATTCATGACGAAAGTTTATTGTCAGCGCAATGGTGCGCCAGACGATTTGTCAGCCGTGGCGCCCGCGAGGACGGCGCATCCCGGATCGCACGAATTCGCGAGGACGCGTCTCAGCATGCTCTTGAGGAAGCCGACTTCTTCGGGCGTGAAGCCCATCAGGAGCTTGTCCAGGACGCGCGTGAAGATAGCCGGAATTCTCTCGGCGAGCGCGTAGCCTTCTGGTGTGAGCGCCAGGCGCACGACGCGCCGGTCTTCCTCGCTGCGCACGCGTGACAGCAGGCCGCGCTTTTCCAGCCGGTCGATCAGTCGCGTCACCGCGCTTGCATCGATACCGTATTCGCGCGCGAGATCGGCAGCCGTGACGCCTTGTCCAGCCGCCAGCATGAACACGATGCTCGCCTGCGTGCTGGTGATGCCGAGTTCGGCCGTGGTGTGCTGCGTGACCATGTTCCACAACGTCGAGCGCACCCGGCTCAGCAGATAGCCGACGCTCTCGCCGAGCTGGTAGTCGCCGATGCGAGTGGGAGGAGTGGGCGCGTCGCTCATGGATTCTCGTGCGATTGCAATAGTTGACTAGGCAGGATTATAGGTGCGGTTGTTTGACGCGGCAAGGAGTTTATGGAGACGCTTAAAAGCGCGGCCCGGATCGAAAGTTTCGTGCTGTGGAGGGCGCGCCTTGCTCCGGCTTTGCGCAAGATCAAACTCTGCGAGAACATTGCGGGTTATGTCCTATTGCCATGCGCCGCCAAAAGCGCTGAGAAGCGGACACATCCGCGTGCTATAATTTTGGGTTCCCATTGCGCCAAGTGCTCGATTCAGACATCGAGTTTCCTTGCTCGAGTCACCGAGTGAGCTACCAGGCGAGCTACTCAGGCTCGCACCGACGGCGCCCAACTGTATACATCCTATGACTCGCGCCCTCCGCAACATCGCCATCATTGCCCACGTCGACCACGGCAAGACTACGCTCGTCGACCAACTGCTTCGCCAGTCGGGCACGTTCCGAGAAAACCAGGCCGTCGTCGAACGCGTCATGGACTCGAACGACATCGAAAAGGAACGTGGCATCACGATTCTTGCGAAGAACTGCGCGGTCGAATACGAAGGCACGCACATCAACATCGTCGACACGCCGGGACACGCGGACTTCGGCGGTGAAGTGGAGCGCGTGCTGTCGATGGTCGACTCGGTGCTCTTGCTCGTCGACGCTGTCGAAGGCCCGATGCCGCAAACGCGCTTCGTGACGAAGAAAGCGCTCGCGCTCGGTCTCAAGCCGATCGTCGTGATCAACAAGGTCGACCGTCCGGGCGCGCGCATCGACTGGGTGATCAACCAGACGTTCGATCTCTTCGACAAGCTCGGCGCGACCGAAGAGCAGCTCGATTTCCCGATCGTCTACGCGTCGGGCCTGAACGGCTACGCGAGCCTCGACCCGGAACTGCGCGAAGGCACGATGCGCCCGCTCTTCGAAGCCATTCTGGAACACGTGCCGGTTCGTCCGTCCGATCCGGATGCGCCGCTGCAGTTGCAGATCACCTCGCTCGATTACTCGACGTACGTCGGCCGTATCGGCGTGGGCCGTGTTGCGCGCGGCCGCATCAGGCCGGGCATGCCGGTCGCCGTGCGTTCGGGTCCGGACGGCGCGATCATCAATCGCAAGATTAACCAGGTGCTGTCGTTCCGTGGCCTGGAGCGCGTGCAGGTCGAGGAAGCGCAGGCCGGCGACATCGTGCTGATCAACGGTATCGATGAAATTGGCATCGGCGTCACGATCTGCGCGCCGGAAACGCCGGAAGCGCTGCCGATGATCACCGTCGACGAACCGACGCTCACGATGAACTTCCTCGTGAACTCGTCGCCGCTCGCCGGCCGTGAAGGCAAGTTCGTCACGAGCCGCCAGATTCGCGACCGCCTGATGAAGGAACTGAACCACAACGTCGCGCTGCGGGTGAAGGAAACCGGCGACGAAACCACGTTCGAAGTAGCCGGCCGCGGCGAACTGCACCTGACCATTCTCGTCGAGAACATGCGTCGTGAAGGCTACGAGCTTGCGGTGTCGCGTCCGCGCGTGGTGATGCAGGAAATCGACGGCGTGAAGCATGAGCCGTATGAAAACCTGACCGTCGACATGGAAGATGCGCACCAGGGCGGCGTGATGGAAGAACTCGGCCGCCGCAAGGGCGAAATGCTCGACATGGCGTCCGACGGCCGTGGCCGCACGCGTCTCGAATACAAGATCGCGGCGCGCGGCCTGATCGGCTTCCAGGGCGAGTTCCTGACGCTCACGCGCGGCACGGGCCTGATGAGCCACACGTTCGATTCGTACGCGCCGGTGAAGGACGGCTCGGTCGGCGAGCGTCGCAACGGCGTGCTGATCTCACAGGACGACGGCGCGGCTGTCGCCTATGCGCTGTGGAAGCTGCAGGATCGCGGCCGCATGTTCGTGTCGCCGGGCGATGCGCTTTATGAAGGCATGATCATCGGCATTCACAGCCGCGACAACGATCTCGTCGTGAACCCGATCAAGGGCAAGCAGTTGACCAACGTGCGCTCGTCGGGCACCGACGAAGCCGTGCGCCTCGTGCCGCCGATCCAGATGTCGCTGGAATACGCGGTCGAATTCATCGACGACGACGAACTCGTCGAAGTGACGCCGCAGTCGATTCGCCTGCGCAAGCGTCATTTGAAGGAACACGAGCGCCGTCGCGCGAGCCGCGAAGGCGCGGTCGACTGAGTCGATCGCCTCGCGTGATGCCAGAGAGAGAGAGCCGCCTTCGGGCGGCTTTTTTGTGCGCGCCGCGTTCTGCGAAAGGCTCTTGCTTAATCGACCGATCGCCCTCAGATGCCTGTTGCAGCCGCGTTTGCCTGCGACTGTGACTGCGACCATCGGCTATATCGACTATGCGTTTGTGCTATGCTAGACAAATGTGTTGCCGATTTTTAGGTCCTTCCAAGCAGACTTGATTCGCGCAATCCGCTAAACGGTCAGGCCGTGTCGCGGAAGGTTTCTTAACCCGCTATTTCTCGAGAAACTCGAAGAAAGGTGAGCGTAAAAATGATGAAGCAATTCCAGCTGAACTCTTATTTGTTCGGCGGCAATGCTCCGTACGTCGAAGAATTGTACGAAGCCTACCTGGATAATCCCGCGTCCGTCCCGGACACCTGGCGTGATTATTTCGACGCGTTGCAGAACGTGCCGGCCTCCGATGGCACGAACCACAACGACGTGGCCCATGGCCCGATCGTCGAATCGTTTGCCCAGCGCGCGAAGGCCAATGCCTTCATTCCGCGCGAAGGCACCGGCGACCTTGCCACCGCGCGAAAGCAGGTCTACGTCCAGTCGCTGATCGGTGCGTACCGGTTCCTCGGCTCGCTGTGGGCCAATCTCGATCCGCTCAAGCGTCGCGAACGTCCGCATATCCCCGAGCTCGAACCCGCGTTCTACGACTTCACCGAGTCGGACATGGACCAGACGTTCCATGCCCAGAACCTCTACTTCGGCTTCGAACAGGCGTCCTTGCGCGAGATCGTCAAGGCGCTGCGCGATACATACTGCGGCACGCTCGGCGCCGAGTTCATGTACATCAGCGATCCGGAGCAAAAGCGCTGGTGGAAGGAAAAGCTCGAGTCGATCCGCTCGACGCCGAATTTCTCGCCCGAAAAGAAGAAGCACATTCTGAATCGCCTGACGGCCGCCGAAGGCCTCGAGCGCTTCCTGCACACCAAGTACGTCGGCCAGAAGCGCTTCTCGCTGGAAGGCGGCGAAAGCTTCATCGCGTCGATGGACGAAGTCGTGCGTCACGGCGGCAAGAACGGCGTGCAGGAGATCATCATCGGCATGGCGCACCGCGGGCGTCTGAACGTGCTCGTGAACACGCTCGGCAAGATGCCGGCCGATCTCTTCGCCGAATTCGAAGGCAAGCACGTCGACGACCTGCCGGCCGGTGACGTGAAGTACCACAAGGGCTTCTCGTCGGACGTGTCGACGGATGGCGGCCCGGTGCACCTGTCGCTCGCGTTCAACCCGTCGCACCTCGAAATCGTCAACCCGGTGGTGGAAGGGTCGTCGAAGGCTCGGATGGACCGTCGCGGCGACGAAAACGGCATGCAGGTTCTGCCGGTGCAGATCCACGGCGACGCGGCCTTCGCCGGCCAGGGCGTCGTGATGGAAACGCTGAACCTCGCGCAGACGCGCGGCTACGGCACGCACGGCACGCTGCACATCGTCATCAACAATCAGATCGGCTTCACGACCTCCGACCCGCGCGACTCGCGCTCGACGCTGTATTGCTCGGACGTGGTCAAGATGATCGAGGCGCCGGTGCTGCACGTGAACGGCGACGACCCCGAAGCGGTCGTGCTCGCCACGCAGCTTGCCATCGACTTCCGGATGCAGTTCCACAAGGATGTCGTGATCGACATCATCTGCTTCCGCAAGCTCGGCCATAACGAGCAGGACACGCCGGCCGTCACCCAGCCGCTGATGTACAAGACGATCGCGAAGCACCCGGGCACCCGCGCGCTGTATGCGGAAAAGCTCGTGCAGCAGGGCGTGATCACGGCGCAGGACGCCGACGACTACGTCAAGGCATACCGTCACGCGATGGACGAAGGCCATCACACCATCGACCCGGTGCTCTCGAACTACAAGAGCAAGTACGCGGTCGACTGGGTGCCGTTCCTGAACCGCAAGTGGACCGACGCCGCCGACACGGCCGTCCCGCTCGCGGAACTGAAGCGCCTCGCCGAGCGCATCACCACGATCCCCGAGAACTTCAAGCTGCATCCGCTCGTCGAGCGCGTGATCAACGATCGTCGCGCGATGGGCCGAGGCGAAGCGAAGCTCGACTGGGGCATGGGCGAGCATCTGGCGTTCGCGTCGCTGGTTGCATCCGGTTATGCGGTGCGTCTGACGGGCCAGGACTCGGGGCGCGGCACGTTCACGCACCGTCACGCCGTTCTGCACGACCAGAACCGCGAGCGCTGGAACGACGGCACCTACATTCCGCTGCAGAACATCGCGGAAGGCCAGGCCAAGTTCAACGTGATCGACTCGGTGCTGTCGGAAGAAGCGGTGCTCGGCTTCGAGTACGGCTATTCGACCGCTGAACCGAATACGTTCGTCGCGTGGGAAGCGCAATTCGGCGACTTCGTGAACGGCGCGCAAGTCGTGATCGACCAGTTCATCTCGTCGGGCGAAGTGAAGTGGGGCCGCGTGTCGGGCCTCACGATGCTCTTGCCGCACGGCTACGAAGGCCAGGGTCCGGAGCACTCTTCGGCGCGCATCGAGCGCTTCCTGCAACTGTGCGCGGATCACAACATGCAAGTGGTCCAGCCGACCACGCCGGCACAGATGTTCCACCTGCTGCGCCGCCAAATGATTCGCCTGTTCAGGAAGCCGCTGATCATCGCGACGCCGAAGTCGCTCTTGCGTCACAAGGAAGCGGTGTCGGATCTGTCGGAGCTGTCGAAGGGTTCGTTCCAGCCGGTGATCGGCGAAGTCGACGGCGCCATCGAGCCGAAGAAGGTCAAGCGCGTCGTGGTCTGCTCGGGCCGCGTGTACTACGACCTGGTCGCGCATCGCCGCGAGTCGAAGTCGAACGACGTTGCGATCGTGCGTATCGAGCAGCTTTATCCGTTCGCGCACAAGCAGTTCGACGCGGAACTGAAGAAGTACGAAAACGCGACCGAAGTGGTCTGGGTGCAGGACGAGCCGCAGAACCAGGGCGCCTGGTTCTACGTCGAGCACCATCTGCGCGACGGCATGAAGGAAGGACAGAAGCTGGCGTACAGCGGACGTCCGGCTTCGGCGTCGCCGGCGGTCGGTTACTACGCGAAGCACTACGAGCAGCAGAAGGCGCTGGTCGAAGGTGCGTTCGGCCGCCTGAAGGGCGCGCAGACGATCGCGAAGTAAGTGCAAGACTGAAGGGCGCAGGGCCGGGCGGGTTTCAGACAAACTTTCCCGGTCCTCTCGTGTGGCCGCGTCGCGGCGCTCGCAATCGATCGAAGCGCGCACGGGCCACCGGGTTCGTACTCACAAAGACACGTATTAGGACAATTCAGAATGGCTATCGTAGAAGTCAAAGTCCCGCAGCTCTCGGAATCCGTTTCGGAAGCCACCATGCTGCAGTGGAAGAAAAAGCCCGGCGAAGCCGTCGCGCAAGACGAAATCCTCATCGAAATCGAAACGGACAAGGTCGTGCTGGAAGTGCCGGCGCCGTCCGCCGGCGTGCTCGCGCAAGTCATCAAGCATGACGGCGACATCGTCACCGCCGAAGAAATCATCGCCAGGATCGACACGGAAGCGACAGCGGGCCAGGCGCCTGCCGCCGTTGCCGCTGCCGGCGACGCCGAAGTGAAACCGGCGCCAGTCGCAGCAGTTGCCGCACCGGCCTCGCAAGTTGCGCAAGCCACGGCTTCGAGCAGCACGGCATCGCCGGCTGCGGGCAAGATCCTGGCGGAGAAGGGCATCGGTGCCGACCAGGTCGCGGGCTCGGGCCGCGACGGCCGCATCACCAAGGGCGACGCGCTCGCCGCGACGCAAGGCGCGCCGGCAGTACCGGCGGCTCCGGCGGCGCCGGCTCCGTCCGCACCCGCTCCCAGGGCCGCGCCGGCACCCGCGGCGAAGGCCGCGAAGCCGTCGCTGCCGGATGTGCGCGCGCCGGGCTCGGCCGAGCAATGGCTCAAGGACCGCCCGGAACAGCGCGTGCCGATGTCGCGCCTGCGTGCGCGCATCGCCGAGCGCCTGCTCGAATCGCAGCAGACCAACGCCATCCTGACGACGTTCAACGAAGTCAACATGGCGCCGGTCATGGACCTGCGCAACAAGTACAAGGACCGCTTCGAGAAGGAACATGGCGTGAAGCTCGGCTTCATGTCGTTCTTCGTGAAGGCCGCCGTCCACGCGCTGAAGAAGTTCCCGCTGGTGAACGCGTCGATCGACGGTAACGACATCGTCTATCACGGCTATTTCGACATCGGGATCGCGGTCGGTTCGCCGCGTGGCCTCGTGGTGCCGATCCTGCGTAACGCGGACCAGATGAGCCTCGCCGACATCGAGAAGAAGATCGCCGAGTTCGGCCAGAAGGCGAAGGACGGCAAGCTGTCGATCGAGGAAATGACGGGCGGCACGTTCTCGATCTCGAACGGCGGCGTGTTCGGCTCGATGCTCTCGACGCCGATCATCAACCCGCCGCAGTCCGCGATTCTCGGCGTGCACGCGACCAAGGAACGCGCGGTGGTCGAAAACGGCCAGATCGTGATCCGTCCGATGAACTATCTGGCGCTCTCGTACGACCACCGGATCATCGACGGCCGCGAAGCCGTGCTGTCGCTCGTCGCGATGAAGGACGCGCTGGAAGATCCGGCCCGCCTGCTGCTCGATCTGTAAAAAACATTCAGGGACGCACGGCGCGCTCGATAGACTCGCGCGCGCCGCGACGCCAACAAGAGAAGGAAAGTCATGTCCAAGGAATTTGACGTCGTCGTGATTGGCGCCGGCCCCGGCGGCTATATCGCGGCGATTCGTGCCGCGCAGCTCGGCAAATCGGTTGCGTGCATCGAAAAGTGGAAGAACCCGGCCGGCACGCTGAAGCTCGGCGGTACGTGCCTGAACGTGGGCTGCATTCCGTCGAAGGCGCTGCTCGCGTCGTCGGAAGAGTTCGAGAACGCGACGAAGCATCTCGGCGATCACGGCATCAGCGTGTCGGACGTGAAGCTCGACATCACGAAGATGCTGGCCCGCAAGGAAGGCATCGTCGAGAAGATGACGAAGGGCATCGAGTTCCTGTTCCGCAAGAACAAGATCACCTGGCTCAAGGGCCACGGCACGTTCACCGGCAAGACCGATGCCGGCGTGCAGATCGAAGTGTCGGGCGAAGGCGAGACGGAAACGGTCACCGCGAAGAACGTGATCATCGCGACGGGCTCGAAGGCGCGCCATCTGCCGAACATTCCGGTCGACAACAAGATCGTTGCCGACAACGAAGGCGCGCTCTCGTTCGACGCCGTGCCGAAGAAGCTCGCCGTGATCGGCGCGGGCGTGATCGGCCTGGAACTCGGCTCGGTGTGGCGGCGTCTCGGCTCGGATGTGACGGTGCTCGAAGCGCTGCCGGAATTCCTCGGCGCCTGCGACCAGGCGCTGTCGAAGGAAGCCGCGAAGCAGTTCAAGAAGCAGGGTCTCGACATTCACGTCGGCGTGAAGGTGGGCGAAGTGAAGGCGACGGACAGCAACGTGTCGCTCGCCTACACGGACAAGGACGGCAACGCGCAGACGCTGGAAGCCGACCGCCTGATCGTGTCGATCGGCCGCGTGCCGAACACCGACAACCTCGGGCTGGAAGCGATCGGCCTGAAGGCGGACGAGCGCGGCTTCATCCCCGTCGACGACCACTGCGCGACGAGCGTGCCGAACGTGTACGCGATCGGCGACGTGGTGCGCGGCCCGATGCTCGCGCACAAGGCCGAGGACGAGGGCGTGCTGGTCGCCGAAATCATCGACGGACAGAAGCCGCACATCGACTACAACTGCATTCCGTGGGTGATCTACACCGAGCCGGAAATCGCGTGGGTCGGCAAGACCGAGCAGCAGTTGAAGGCCGAAGGCCGCGAGATCAAGTCCGGCCAGTTCCCGATGATGGCGAACGGCCGCGCGCTCGGCATCAACAAGGCCGAGGGCTTCATCAAGATGATCGCCGACGCCAAGACCGACGAGATCCTCGGCGTGCACATCATCGCGGCGGACGCGTCCGACCTGATCGCCGAAGCCGTCGTGGCAATGGAGTTCAAGGCGGCGTCGGAAGACATCGGCCGGATTTGCCACCCGCATCCGTCGCTGTCGGAAGTGATGCGCGAAGCGGCGCTCGCCGTCGACAAGCGCGCGCTCAACATGTAACTCCCGGCGGCTCCCGGGCAGCACCGCGAAGGCGGGCGGGAGCTTTCCCGCTCGCCTTCGTCATATAGATGGCCATCACTTCGGGGCCACAATCGCGGCATCATGAACGTCAACGAATACTACGAACACGAACTGCTGACACGGGGTTATCAGTCGGACGAGGCGCAACTCACGGCGGTCGCACGGCTGCAGCGCTGCTATGACGAATGGGTCGCGTACAAGGCGCGCCGTTCGAACGCGATCAAGAAATTCCTGGTGCATCCCGATCTGCCGCGCGGCGTGTACTTGTGGGGCGGCGTCGGGCGCGGCAAGAGCTTCCTGATGGACAGCTTCTTCGCGGTCGTGCCCGTGCAGCGCAAGACGCGCCTGCATTTTCACGAGTTCATGCGCGAAGTGCATCGCGAACTGGAAGACCTGAAAGGTCAGGCCGATCCGCTCGACGAACTCGCGCGACGCATCGCAAAGCGCTATCGGCTGATCTGTTTCGACGAGTTTCACGTCTCCGATATCGCCGATGCGATGATCCTGTACCGTCTGCTCGACCGCCTGTTCAACAACGGCGTGCAGTTCGTGATGACGTCCAACTACCATCCCGACACGCTGTATCCCGACGGCCTGCACCGCGACCGCCTGCTGCCCGCGATCGAGTTGATCAAGTCGAACCTCGACGTGCTCAACGTCGACGCCGGCACCGACTACAGAAAGCGCACGCTGTCGCAGGTCACGGCGTACCACACGCCGCTCGGCGCCGCCGCCGACCAGGCGTTGCGCGCCGATTTCGCGAAGCTCGCCGCCGTCCCCGACGAAAGCCCGCTGCTGCACATCGAGAAGCGCGAGTTGAAGGCCTTGCGCAAGGCCGACGGCGTCGTCTGGTTCGACTTCGCCACGCTGTGCGGCGGACCGCGTTCGCAGAACGACTATCTGGAACTCGCGAGCCGCTTCCATGCAGTGATCCTGTCCGACGTGCCGCAGATGTCGCCGCGGATGGCATCCGAGGCGCGCCGCTTCACATGGCTCATCGACGTGTTCTACGACCACAAGGTGAAGCTGCTGATGTCGGCGGCGGTGCCGGCGGAGCAACTGTATGTCGAAGGTCCGATGGCGAACGAGTTCGCGCGCACGGTTTCGCGCATCGTCGAGATGCAGTCGAAGGAATATCTGGAGACGCCACGACGCATGGTCGATACCTCGCTAACCTGAATACGAGTATCAAAATTGCGGCCAGTGCCAATCGGCAAAAGGCTTTGGCTCTATTTCAAGATTCGGACACATCTGATGTCGGGCGCTTGGGCCGATCGGTATCTTCCATCCACACCTATTTGTGTATGGAGAGAATCATGAAGCCCTATCGCGACATGACCGATGAAGAATGGCAGATGGTCGCACCGCTGCTTCCCGAATTGCGTCCCCGCGCGGAGTTGCGTGGGCGGCCATTGGCAAACACGCGTGCCGTGCTGAACGGCGTGCTGTGGGTGATGTACAGCGGGGCGTCGTGGTCTACGTTGCCGCGCAAATATCCGTCGTATCAGACGTGTCACCGGCGCTTCAAGACGTGGCACGACTCCGGCGTCCTGGCGCGCGTGATGCTGCAATTGTTCGGGCCGGCGGGTGAAAGCCTGTATTCGCTGATGACGTCGCGCATGCGAGTGCCGGGCAGCGTTCCCGAGGCATTGGAAAGCGAACAGGCCGAAGTGCACGAGATTCTGCCGGTGAGCCCGGAACTCGTGCCGCCGCGTTACATGCCGGGTGTGATCCGCCGCGCGGCTTGAATTCTCGCCGAACTGAATGCGGCAGGTAAAAAAGCCGGCCAAAGACGAAGTCTTTGGCCGGCTTTTTTTTGACCCGCACGGGGCTTCCGGGCACCTACTGCTGACGCACCCAGGTCTGCGACCGTCCAAGCAGCGATACACCCATATACCCCCGCACGACCAACTTCTGCCCGCCGTCCTCGAGATGCATCTTGCACTTGTAGAGCTTGCCGCTTTCCGGGTCGAGGATCTGGCCTCCGTCCCAATTGCTGCCGTCCGGCTTCATGCCGGTGATGATCGTCATGCCCTTGATCAACTGGTCCTTGCGTGAATCCGTGCACGCGGTGCAGCGGCGCTCGGGCTGGTTGTTCTGGCCGAGTCCCTGCACGATCTTGCCCGACAATGTGCCGCTGCCGTCGTCGATGATCTGGACCAGCGCTTTCGCCTGGCCGGTGCTGTCGTCGATGGTTTGCCAGAGGCCCGCGGGCGAATTCGACTGCGCCATCGCGATGGTCGCCGATGCGAACAGCGTGCAGGCCAGCGCCGCGCGCGCAAAGCCGCTTGCCGTGAAACGGGTCATGCTTCCTCCTTGAAGTGCAACAGGGTCTCTGGCGCGCGTGGACGATTCCGTTGGCGCGTCCTGGGGCGGCCAGAATACGTGAATGTACTGGCGCCGTTTTGTAGGAAGTCCTCTAGGAATGTTGCGGTGCGCGTAACCCGCGATGGCGGGCGCGCAAAAACGTTTGTCACCGACCAGCGTTTCACGCGCGACTCGCAGCACAGCGCGCCAAAAAACGCCCGCCAGCGACCAATGCGTCAAGCGCCGCGCTCAAGCGCCGTCGCGAGTATCGCGAACGTGCGTTCATCGGTGCGATCGAAGTGCAGCGGCGTCACCGACACCCGCCCCGACATGACCACCGCCGTTTCGCTGTCCGGCGCATTGGCGCGCGGACCGCGCTGGAAGCGCAGCCAGTGATACGGCAGGCCACGCGGGTCGGTCTCGGTCAGCACGTCGATGCCTTCCACGAGTCCGGTGCCTTGCTTCGTCGGCGTGAGCGGGCCGGCGGCGGACGCGTCGCAGGAGGGGAAGTTGACGTTGAGGCACGTCGGCGCGTCGTGCGAGATTTCGAGCAACTGGCGGATGACGCCCGGCGCCAGCGCGCGGGCCGTGTCCCAGCGTACGTTTTCGCGATCGGTGAAGGTCTGGGAAAGCGCGATCGACGGCAAGCCGAGCAAGAGGCCGGTCATCGCCGCGCCGACGGTGCCCGAGAACATCGTCTCGACGCCGAGATTCGCGCCCCGGTTGATGCCGGAGAGGACGAGCGTCGGGGGCGCGTCCTTCATCAGGTGGCGTGCCGCCATCACGACGCAGTCGCCGGGCGTGCCCTGCACGCCGAAGCGCCGCTCGCCCTGGCGGCTTACGCGCAGCGGCGAATGCAGGCTGATCGAATGCGAGGTGCCGCTCTGGTCGTGTTCGGGCGCGATCACCCAGACTTCGTGCGCGAGCTCGGCCGCGACGGCTTCGAGGATGGCGAGGCCGGGCGCGTCGATGCCGTCGTCGTTGGTGAGCAGCACACGTTGAACAGTGGGTCGTGCGGACATCGCGAATCTCTCCTTCGGTCGGTTGAGGGGCCGATCGATTATTGCAGAGATCGCAAGCTTGCGTGCCGCCTGGGCTACTTGACGCCGAGTCCGCGCAAGACGGCGTTGCCATCCTCGGTGAGCCGCACTTCGGCCTCGCCAGCCGCCTGCGACACCGTCTCGACATAGCCGATTTCCTGCAGCGATGCGACGTCGGGCGTCGCGGCGATCGCGTCGATCGGCGCGTGCCAGAGCAGGAGCAGCGTGGCGATTTCGTGGTGACTCAGAAGGCGCCTGATGGCTCGCACGGGAGCCGATTTTGGCCGGGGGTTCATGGCGAACTCCTTTGATTTACATGGCGATGGGTGGCGGGAGCCACGAGCAATTTCGGAGGGAGTGCGGGCAGAGTATCGGCCGATTCTTAGGCGAAACTTAAGACCCCCACCGCGACTGTTTCAGGACATGTCACGGCCTGACAAAGCGCTTCCGGACTCAGAAACGATAGTCGGGATTGCTTGGATCGAACGTCAGATCATCGAAGGTTTTCGGCACGACCTCCTGAAAGACGACGCTTTCGAAGATATTGCCGTCGTTGTCGAACGATTCCGCCGAGCGGAAGTAGGGCCGATGCAGGTCCAGCCCGAGGATCTCTTTCTTCGCGTAGAACTCCGGCTGGCCGATCGGCGTTTCGTAAGTGAACGCGACAACCCGCTCCCCTTCGATCGTCTTCACTTCGATCCGGCTCGGGCGCGTGACGCCGGCGTCAGCGAACTTCTGGCCCTCCGCGAGAAACTGCCGCGTGATGTATTCGACGCCGAGATCGCGCACCGAATGATTCGACTGCGCCCGCGCGAGCGGACCATGCAGCGACGCCCACATCGGCACCGCGTCGAGCAGGCCGCCGAGATGTCCGTAGATCTCGTCGGCGCGTTTCGAATCGTCGTAGATCAGTTCCTGGCCTGCGTGCGCGCCGTCGGGCAGCCACTTTGCATAGATGCGCAGCGGGTCGCGCGTGAGGCGCACGAGCATGTGGTCGGGCCGGTTCGGCCACACGCCGCGGATGCGCTCGCGCCGCATCAGCGTGAACTCGTATGACGGGTAGCCGTTCGGTCCTTGCTTCAGGTAATGCGGCAGCGTGAGCGGATCGAGCGACTCGAAGAGCGTGACGAGTTCCGCGTCGGGGATGCTCGCGAGCAGGCCGCTGCGCGCGGCGCGCGATAGCCAGCGGACCTGGTGGTCGAGTGGGAGCGTGCCGACTTGCGAGGCGGGTATTGTCGGCGGCGAGGGCGCTCGTGCATCGCGCGCGGGTGCGACGTCTGAAGTCGCGGCCGACGACGCGGGCAGCGCAGTGGTGGGCGTCTGCGCATGCGCTGCGGTGAAACATAAACTGGCGCAAGCGAGCAGAAGGGCTCCTGGCAACGACGATCGATGGCGCGCATGCGGCATGAAGGGACTCTCCGTGACCAGGATGGTGCGGTGTTGATTACACCGTTTGATGCGCTCAGGCTTCCATGCAAACGGTGTAAACGCCACACCACATCACACCCTCTAGCCCTTCGCTTTGGCCGCTTCCGCGTCGCGCAGTTCACGACGAAGTATCTTGCCGATGTCGATAGCGGCAGCGAGTCGCGGAATTCCACGGCAGCGGCCACCTTGTACCCCGTCAGGTGCAAACGGCTGAACGCAGTCACTTTTTCCGCGCTGAGCGATTTTTCGCGCGGCACGACAAAGACCTTCACGCGCTCGCCGACCACCGGATCCGGCACGCCGATCCGGGTGGCGGGAGCCACGAGCAATTTCGGATGGGGTGAGGGCAATGTATCGGCCGATTCTTAGGCGAAGCTTAAGGACCGCCGCCCCGATTATTTCAAAAGATGTCAAGGCCTGACAAAGCGCTTCCGGGCTCAAAAACGATAGTCGGGGTTGTGCGGATCGAACGTCAGATCATCGAAGGTTTTAGGCACGATTTCCTGAAAGACGATGCTTTCGAAGATATTGCCGTCGTTGTCGAACGATTCGGCCGAGCGGAAGTAGGGCCGATGCAAGTCCAGCCCGAGGATCTCCTTCTTCGCATAGAACTCGGGCTGGCCGATCGGCGTTTCGTAAGTGAACGCGACAACCCGCTCCCCTTCGATCGTCTTCACTTCGATCCGGCTCGGTCGCGTGACGCCGGCGTCAGCGAACTTCTGGCCCTCCGCGAGAAACTGCCGCGTGATGTATTCGACGCCGAGATCGCGCACCGAATGATTCGACTGCGCCCGCGCGAGCGGGCCATGCAGCGACGCCCACATCGGCACGACGCCGAGCACGCCGCCGAGATGCCCGTAGATCTGGTCGGGGCGTTTCGAATCGTCGTAGATCAGTTCCTGGCCTGCGTGCGCGCCGTCGGGCAGCCACTTCGCGTAGATGCGCAGCGGGTCGCGCGTAAGGCGCACGAGCATGTGGTCGGGCCGGTTCGGCCATACGCCGCGGATGCGCTCGCGCCGCACCAGCGTGAATTCATACGACGCGTAGCCGTTCGGTCCTTGCCTTAGGTAATGCGGCAGCGTGAGCGGATCGAGCGACTCGAAGAGCGTGACGAGTTCCGCATCGGGCATGCTCGCGAGCAGGCCGCTGCGCGCGGCGCGCGATAGCCAGCGGACCTGCTGGTCGAGGGCGAGCGTGCCGGCTTGCGAGGCGGGTATTGTCGGCGGGGAGGGCGCTCTTGCATCGAGCGCGGGTGCGGCGTTTGAAGTCGCGGCCGACGCGGGCAGCGCAATGGTGGGCGTCTGTGCATGCACTGCGGTGAAACATAAGCTGGCGCAAGCGAGCAGAAGGGTTCCTGGCAACGACGATCGATGGCGCGCATGCGGCATGAAGGGATTCTCCGTGACCTGGATGGTGCTGTGTTGAATACACCGTTTGACCCGCTCAGGCTTCCATGCAAAAACGGTGTAAACACCACGCCACACCCTCTAGCCCTTCACTTTGGCCGCTTCCGCGTCGCGCAGTTCACGACGAAGTATCTTGCCAATGTTCGATTGCGGCAGCGAGTCGCGGAATTCCACGACAGCAGGCACCTTATAGCCCGTCAGATGTATACGGCTGAACGCGATCACTTCTTCCGCGCTCAACGACTTTTCGCGGGGCACGACAAACACTTTCACACGCTCGCCGACCACCGGATCCGGCACGCCGATCGCCGCGACCGCGCGCACCTTCGGATGCATCGCGAGCACGTCCTCGATCTCGTTCGGGTACACGTTGAAGCCCGACACGATGATCATGTCCTTTTTGCGGTCGATCAGGCGGATGAAACCCTGCGCGTTCATTACGCCGATGTCGCCGGTCGCGAGCCAGCCGTCCGCGCCGATGACTTTCGCCGTCTCTTCAGGCCGGTTCCAGTAGCCTTTCATCACTTGCGGACCTTTCACGCACAGTTCACCCGGTTCGTCGATGCCGGCCCAGGAACCGTCGTCGCGGCGCATGCGCACGAGCGTCGAGGGCGCGGGCAGGCCGACCGAGCCGTCGAATTCCTTCTGGTGCTTCAGCTCGATGGGTGTCATTGCGACGATCGGCGAGCATTCGGTGAGCCCGTAGCCTTCGATGATCGGCTGGCCGGTGACTTCGCGAAAACGGTCCGCGACGGCCTTCTGCGTCGCCATGCCGCCCGCCATCGCGAGCTTGAGCCGGGAGAAGTCGCGGCGGCAAAATTCCTCGTTGTCGAGCAGCGCGCTGTAGAGCGTGTTGAGCGCGGTGATGCTCGTGAAGGTCTCGTGGCGCAGGATGCGCATGACGCGCTTCGTGTCGCGCGGATTCGCGATCAAGATGTTGCGCCCGCCGATGCCCATGAAGATCAGCGCGTTCACCGTCAACGAATAGATGTGATAGAGCGGCAGCGGCGTGAGCACGGTTTCGATGTCGCCTTTGAGTTGCTCCTCGGCCCACGCCTTCGCCTGCAGCAGGTTCGCGATGACGTTGCGATGCGTGAGCATCGCGCCCTTCGCAACGCCGGTCGTGCCGCCGGTGTATTGCAGGAACGCGATGTCGCCCTGTCCGACGCGTACCGGTTCGAGCTTGCGCTTCTTGCCGCTCGCGAGCGCATCGAGCAGCCGCACCGCCTGCGGCAGCTTGTATTCGGGCACCACCTTCTGCACATGGCGCAGCATGAAGTTGAGCGTATGGCCCTTCACGTTGATGCTGTCGGACAGCAGGTCGCCGAGCGCGGTCACGACAACGTTCTTCACGCGCGTGCCCGGCAGCGCGTCCTGCAGCGTCTTCGCGAAGCTCTCGAAGACGACGATCGTCCGCGCGCCGCTGTCCTTCAGTTGATGCGCGAGTTCGCGAATCGTGTAGAGCGGATTGACGTTCACGACGATCGCGCCCGCCAGCAGCGTGCCGAACAGCGTGACGGGATATTGAAACGTGTTGGGCATCATCAGCGCGACGCGGTCGCCGGGCTTCACGCCGAGGCCCTGGAGATAGGCGGCGAACGCACGCGCCTTGCGGCCGAGCGCTTCGTAAGTGAGGTTCGAGCCGACGCTCACGTAGGCGACGCGCTCGCGATAGCGCTCGACGCATTCGTCGAAGAAATGCACCAGCGAGCGATAGCGCGACAGGTCGATGTCATGCGGCACGCCGGGTGGATACGACGCGTACCAGATACCGTCGGTGCTGTGCGGATCGGACGCGCCCGGACGGGGCGGCACCTCTGCCGGATTCATCTGCTGTCTCCATTGACGCGGTGTTCTCGCATCGTGGTCCACGGCTCGAAGCCGCGTTGAGTAGTTGTCTGTGCGCCTATCGTTCCAGGATCGCGACGACGCCCTGGCCGCCCGCCGCGCAAATCGAAATCAGGCCGCGCAACGGACGGCCGTCGCCGCGAGCGGGTGCCTTCGCCAGCATCTTCGCCAGATTGCCGACGATGCGCCCGCCGGTCGCGGCGAACGGATGGCCCGTCGCGAGCGAACTGCCGTTGACGTTCAGCCGCGCGCGATCGACCGGGCCGAGCGGTCCGCCCAGACCGAGCCGGGTGCGGCAGTATTCGTCGTCTTCCCAGGCCGTCAGCGTGCACAGCACCTGCGCGGCGAATGCTTCGTGGATCTCGTAGAAGTCGAAGTCCTCTAGCGCGAGCCTGGCGCGCGTCAGCATGCGCGGCACCGCGTAGGCGGGCGCCATCAGCAAGCCTTCCTTCTGGTCGACGTAATCGACGGCGGCCGTCTCCGAGAAGCTCAACCACGCGAGCACCGGCAGATTGCGCGCGGCGGCCCATTCCTCGGACGCGAGCAGCACGACCGAGGCGCCGTCGGTGAGCGGCGTCGAGTTGCCGGCGGTGAGCGTGCCGGCGTCGCGATCGAAAACCGGCTTCAGCGCGGAGAGCTTGTCGACCGTGATGTCGGGACGCAGGTTGTTGTCGCGCGCGAGGCCCTTGTAGGGCGTCATCAGGTCGTTGAGAAAGCCGCGATCGTAGGCGGCCGCGAGCTTCCGATGACTCTCGCACGCGAGTTCGTCCTGCGCCTCGCGGGCGATCTTCCAGCGCTTGGCCATCAGTTCGCAATGCTCGCCCATCGAAAGCCCCGTGCGCGGCTCGGCGTTGCGCGGCAACTGCGGCTTGAACAGCATGCCGGGCCTGAGCTTCGCGAGCGCGCCGACGCGTTGACCCGCCGAACGCCCGCGATTCGCTTCGAGGAGAATCTTGCGCATGCGCTCGTTCACGCCGATGGGCGCATCGGATGTCGTGTCGACGCCGCCCGCGATGCCCGCGTCGATCTGTCCGAGCGCGATCTTGTTCGCGACGAGGATCACCGCTTCGAGCCCGGTGCCGCAGGCCTGCTGCACGTCGTAGGCGGGCGTTTCCTTCGCGAGCGTGGTCGACAGAAGTGCCTCGCGCGTGAGATTGAAGTCGCGCGAATGCTTGATGACCGCGCCCGCCGCGACCTCGCCGAGACGCAAGCCGTGCAGGTCGTAGCGGTCGATCAGGCCCTGCAGCGTGAAGGTCAGCATGTCCTGGTTCGACGCGGTCGCGTACGCCGTATTCGAGCGCGCGAACGGAATCCGGTTGCTGCCGACAATTGCGACACGGCGCACGACGGGAAGGGCGGAGGCAGTCATGGCTCAGGTCTCGTCGGTTGGCGCGCTGGCGCGCAGGCGGGTCGGCACGCTTCAGGGTTCATGGCAGTTCCCATTCGAACTGTCCGCGCAGATGCGGCTTGTCGCCCGCCAGATCGCGCACCTCGAAGTCGCGCTTCGTCGGCGCGGGCGCCGCGCTCCAGAGCGTGGTGTCGGCGGGCAGGAAGATCGGCAGCTTGAAGTCGCCGTGCGCGACGGCCGTAGCAAGCGCTTTCGACGGATGCAGCGCCGCGAGGGTGCGCCCGAGCGTCCACATGCCGTGCGCGATGGCGCGCGGAAAGCCGAACGCCTTGGCGCTGAGCGCGTGCAGGTGGATCGGGTTGAAGTCGCCCGACGCCTTCGCGTAGTCGCGACCGAGTTGCGCCGGCAACTGCCAGCGCGCTTCGCGGGCGAGCAAGGGCGCGGGCGTTCTTGCGTCGGCGGGAACCGCGCTCTGGCCGCGCGCGCCACGCTTCAGGTACACGCTGTCGCCGTCCCATACCGCTTCGCCGCGCCGGTAGATCCGTGTATGCAGCGTGAATGCCTGGCCTTTTTCGTGCGCGACGAGCCCACCGCTTTCCACTTCGACGCGCAGGCTCTGGCCGGCCGAGAGCGCGCGCCGCAGACGCACGGTATTCGCCAGATGCACCAGCCCGACCGCGGGCCACGGGAACGCCGGATCGGTGAGCAGCATCAGGTGAAGCGGAAACGCGAGCACATGCGGGAAGGTGAGCGGCACGCCGTGCTCGGGGATGAAGCCGCACACGCGCGCATAGCGGCCGATCTGCTCGGAGTCGAGCACGACGTCGGGCCGCACGAGCCGCAGCGCCGGCAACTCGGCCGACGCGTGCGGCCGCTTGAAGAGCCCCGGCAGCGCGCGCCCATAGAGCTTCGCGGGCGGCGGCAATACATCGACCACGACCGTGCGCGCGCGCTGAGTCGAAAGAGCCTGCATCGTCATGCTCCGATCAGGCTCTGGCCGCACACGCGCACCACGTTCCCGCTGATGCCGGCCGATGCGGGATTGGCGAGCCACGCGATCGTCTCGGCGACATCGACCGGCTGGCCGCCCTGGCTCATCGAATTCATGCGGCGTCCGGCCTCGCGGATGGCGAGCGGAATCCTCGCGGTCATCTGCGTTTCGATGAAGCCGGGCGCGACCGCGTTGATCGTGATGCCGCGTGCGCGCAGCACGCTCGCCATGCTTTCCACGCGCCCGATCACGCCGGCTTTCGAGGTGGCGTAATTGGTCTGCCCGAGATTGCCCGCGATGCCGCTGATCGACGACACGCCGATGATCCGCCCGCCTTCATGCAGCACGTTCTGCGCGAGCAACGCATCGTCGATGCGTTCTTGCGCCGAGAGGTTGATGTCGATCACGCTGTCCCACGCGTCCTGCGCCATCTTCGCGATGGTCTTGTCGCGCGTGATGCCGGCGTTGTGCACGACGATGTCGATGCCGCCCATCGCCAAGAGCGCCGACGCGATCTCGGCGGGCGCTTCGGGCGCGGCGATGTCGGCGAGAAGCGCGGCGTGTGCGCCGCCCGAAGGCGACGCGTCTTCGATCGCGAGCATCGTCTGGTCGAGCGCGTCGCGGGCTTGCGCCACGTCGAGGCCGATCACGTGCGCGCCCTGGGCTGCGAGCACGGCGGCGATCGCGGCGCCAATGCCGCGCGCCGCGCCCGTCACCAATGCGCGTTTGGCAGCCAGCGGCTTGGTCCAGTCGGCGGGCTTTTCAACGGGCACAGCCGCGATGCGCACCACTTGTCCCGACACATAGGCCGAACGCGGCGAGAGAAAAAAGCGCAAGGTCGCTTCGATGTCGGCGCCTTCGGCCACTTGCAGCAGGTTCGACGAGATACCGCCGCGCGCCTCCTTGCCGAGCGAACGCGTCATGCCTTCGAGCGCGCGCTGCGCGGTCCACGCGCGCGGGTTCGCGCACGCTTCGGGCGGCCGCCCGAGCACGATGATCCGGCCGCTCCTCGCAACCGAGCGCAGCGCGTCGTGAAAGAAGCCATACAGCGACGCCAGATCGCTGCTGTCGGCGATGCCGGTCGCGTCGAAGAGCAGCGCCTGCACGCGATCGCTCGCGACCGAGTCGCGCGCGTGCGGCTCGAAGCGGCCGCTCATCGCGCCGTGCCGGTTGGCAACCGGCAGCCAGCCGTGCGCGCTCTCGTGCGCGACGCTCGTCATGCCGATCGCGTGGAGCACATCGACCAGCGCGTCGAAGAGCGCCGGCGACGGTCCCGCGCCGATCGCGGCCATGCCGCCGAATTCGGGCTGGTCCGCGCGATGGCGACGCAGCACTTCCGGCCTCGGCAAGCCGATAGAGCGAGCGACACCCGCACCGAACGATGAATTCACGAAGTCGAGATAGCGGTCTTTCATGATCTCAGGCAATGACCTCTTCCGGTTCTTGCTGGAGCGCTTGCAAGCGCCGTTGCAATGCTTCGAGCATACCGAAATCGGCGGGGAAGTCATCGACCTTCACGACTTCGGTGCCGTAACGCGCGTAGTCGGCGAGCACCTGGCGATCGTTTGCGTCGATCAGGCCGCGCTGTCCGGCGTCGGCGGCCCAGGTTTCGAGTTCGGGAAAGCTCTGCGGCATCGCCGGCAGCGCGCCGGACTTGACCGCATCGCGCAGCTTGCGCTCGATCTCCGCGTAGCGCGGATTGAGCGCGAAGGCCAGTTCGCCATAGCCGAGCGGATCGGCGTCGGCGGACGGCGCGTAGGAATCGGCGATCAGGCGCTCGCGCGCCTCGCCCGGCGTCTGCATCAGCTCGGCGATGGCGCTCGCGAGCGCGTCGCGCGGCACGCGATGCCGCATGCCGAACGGAAAGGCCAGTGCGCGCACGATGCCCGCCGCCGCGCGGTGCGGATAATTGTCGAGCACGCCTTCCAGCGCGGCGTGCGCTTGCTGCAGCGCATCCTCGACACCCCAGCGCACGAGCGGCAGGTCGCTCTCGGGACGGCCGTCGTCCTCGAAGCGCTTGAGCGTCGCGGAGATCAGGTAGAGCTGCGAAAGCACGTCGCCGAGCCGCGCCGACAGCCGCTCGCGGCGCTTCAGTTCGCCGCCGAGCACGAACATCGAGACATCGGCGAGCAGCGCGAACGCCGTCGAGAGACGCGTGGCCGCGCGATAGCAGGGGACGAGGCGCGCATCGGCGCGCGTCGGCTTCGGAATCAGCGCGCTGCCGCCGAATGCGAACACGAGGGCGCGCATCGCGTTCGACGCGACGAAGCTCGCATGGCCGAAGAACGCGGCATCGAAGTCGCGCAGCGCTTTCGCGCGGTCGGGCTCGCGGGTCGCGGCCATTTCCTTCAACACATACGGATGGCAGCGGATCGCGCCTTGTCCGAAGATGATGAGGCAGCGCGTGAGAATGTTCGCGCCTTCGACGGTGATCGAGATGGGTATCTGCTGATAGGCGCGCGCCAGGAAATTCGACGGCCCCATGCAGATGCCCTTGCCCGCGACGACATCCATGCCGTCGTTGATGACCTTCCTGGCACGCTCGGTGATGTGGTATTTGGCGATCGCCGAGATCACGGACGGCTTTTCGCCGAGGTCGACCGCCTGCGCGGAGAGCTTTCTCGCAGCGTCCATCACGTACAGGTTGCCGCCCATGCGGCCGAGCGCTTCCTGCACGCCCTCGAACTTACCGACGGCGGTGCGGAACTGCCGCCGCACGGCGGCATATGCGCCCGTGCCGCGCACCGCGAGCTTCGCCATCCCGACATTCGACGACGGCAGCGAAATCGCGCGGCCCGCCGCGAGGCATTCCATCAGCATGCGCCAGCCGTTGCCGACCTGCGCGCGCCCGCCGATCACCCAGTCGATCGGGATGAAGACGTCGCGGCCCCAGTTCGGGCCGTTCTGGAAGACCGCGTTGAGCGGCCAGTGGCGTCGGCCGATGTTGACGCCCGGGTGGCTCGTCGGGATCAGCGCGCAGGTGATGCCGGGTTCATCGTTCGCGCCGAGCAGGTGATCGGGATCGAGCGCGCGAAAGGCGAGGCCGAGCACGGTCGCGATCGGTCCGAGCGTGATGTAGCGCTTGTTCCAGGTGAGCCTGAAGCCGAGCGTCTCGCGGCCTTCATGCAGCCCCCGGCAGACGATGCCGATATCGGGAATCGCGGCGGCATCCGATCCGGCGTACGGGCTCGTCAGCGCGAAGCAGGGGATTTCGTCGCCGCGCGCGAGGCGCGGCAGATAGTGGTTCTTCTGTTCCTCGGTGCCGTAGTGCATCAGCAATTCGGCGGGGCCGAGCGAGTTCGGCACCATTACCGAGACGGCTGCGGCCGAGCAGCGCGTCGAGAGTTTCATGATCACCTGCGAGTGAGCGTAGGCGGAGAACTGCCGGCCGCCGTACTGCTTCGGGATGATCATGCCGAGGAAGCCGTGGTCCTTGACGTACCGCCATGTTTCGGGCGACAGGTCCTGCCAGACGGCGGTCGTGTCCCAGTCGTTGGCGAGGTCGCAGAGGCGCGTGCATTCGTGGTCGATGAAGTGCTGTTCTTCCGGCGTGAGCTTCGGCGGGCCGTGGGCGAGCAATGTGTCCCAGTGCGGCCGGCCGGAGAAGAGGGCGGCGTCCCACCAGACGGTGCCGGCTTCGATGGCGTCGCGCTCGGTCGGGGACATCTCGGGGAGGATCTTGCGGAAGACGTTGAGGACGCGTTGGGTGAGGAGCGTTCGGCGCAGGGGTTTGATCGCCAGCACGAGGGTGGGGACGACGAAGAGCAGGGTGAGGAGGGTTGTCGCTATCGGGCCTGTGATGCCGGCGAGCCAGCCGATAGCCACCCATGTGATCGTCCACGCGAGCCACGCAATGGCGCTTGCCTGCATGTAGACGAGCGCGCCACTCACGACGATGAAGGCGACCACGAAGCCTGCTGTCATGTCGGTTCCCCTTTTGCGGTGTCCTTTTGTTGTTCTACTACAGAACTGGTGCGAGAGTGCGGCAGGGGATCGTCTTGGAGGCCCTGTAGTCGGTCAACTGAATTATTCCTCTAGTCCGTGTGAGCGTTCAAAACGCCGAAAGGCGCCCGCGGGCGCCTTTCGCTCGTACCGTTCACGCCAGATGGGCGCCTACGTCGTCGCTCCCACCCCTTGCGCCGACTGCGTCATATCGATCCCCCTCCGCTCTCGACTAAACAGAATAAGCGCGGCGATCACAACCGCCACCGTCCCCGCGACGATCGCCATCGCCATGCCGTAGTTGTTATCGTGGCTCACCGCGATCGATGCCTGCATCGTCGCGTTGATCGAAGCCAGCAAGTTCCCCAACTGATACACAAGCCCCGGAAATGTCGCGCGAATCTCGTCGGGCGAAATCTCGTTCAAATGCACAGGAATAACACCCCACGCGCCCTGCACGGAGATCTGCATCAAAAACGCCCCTGCCGCCAGCGCGACCGGCCCGCTCGAAAACGCCCACAGCGGCAGCACCGGCAACGCGATCAGCGACGCGATGAAAATCGCCCAGCGCCGCCCGATCTTCTCCGACATCGAGCCAAAGAACAGTCCGCCGACGATCGCGCCGATGTTCAGCACGATCGTGATCAGCGAGACCGTGTGCGGGTCGAAGTGATGCTGCTCGCGCAGGAACGTCGGATAGAGATCCTGCGTGCCGTGCGAGAAGAAGTTGAACGCGGTCATCAGCACGATCGCGTAGACGGAAAGCGCCCAGTTCTGCTTGAGCGTCTTGATGAGTCCGGGGCGCGGGCGCTTTTCCATCGCCGTGAACGCGGGCGATTCGGGTACGTGCGCGCGCACGTAGAGCACGAGCAGCGCGGGCGCGACCCCGATGAAGAACATGCCGCGCCAGCCGACGTACTGATAAAGCACGCCGAACACGATCGACGCGAGCAGGTAACCGCTTGGATAACCCGCTTGCAACAGCCCCGAGACGAAGCCGCGCGATTTTGGCGGCACGGTTTCCATCGTGAGCGCGGAGCCGACGCCCCATTCGCCGCCCATCGCGATGCCGAAGAGCGAGCGCAACACGAGCAGCGTCATCAGGTTCGGCGAGAGGCCGGAGAGCAATTCCAGCAGCGAGTAGCACGCGATGTTGATCATCAGCGTCGGACGGCGGCCGAACTTGTCGGCGAGGCGACCGAAGATCAACGCGCCGATGGGACGCATCGCGAGCGTGAGCGTGATCGCGAATGCCACTTCGGGGATATTCGTATTGAACTCGGCGGCTATGTCCTTCAATACGAAAACCATCAGGAAGAAATCGAATGCGTCGAGTGTCCAGCCCAGATAGGCGGCAATCGTCACGTTTCTTTGTTCTCGCGTCCAGCTCATCGCCCGGGTCTCCCGTTCAATTGATTTGACTGAATAGCGATGCGGCCGACGAGCCAATACGGACCGGCCGCACAGGATGCCCGACTGAGCGGGCACGAGCGAGTGTACGCCGGTGTTTAATAAGCTGCTGCCGAAGCGGACGGCGTTCAGCATTAACCCGTATCGCGCCCGGGATAATCGATTCGATTATCCCGTCGGGCAATGAATTTGAAAGCTGGTCGAATTAATTCCGTATTGGAAATTTGCGCCGCAAAAACAAAAAACCCCACGAACGAAGTTCTATGGGGTTGATCGCTTGCTGCTGTCTTGCTGCTTTTACTGCCACTGCTGAAGGACCTTGGTGCCCAGGAGAGGACTCGAACCTCCACGATGTTGCCACCGCTAGGACCTGAACCTAGTGCGTCTACCAATTCCGCCACCTGGGCCAAGGGGTACAGCGAGCCAGCTATTGTATCGAGTTGTGAAACCGTGTCAATCGTAAGAAGCGTCGACGACATCGAAGCTCCCGCACAAAATGAAAGAGCCACCCGAAGGTGGCTCTTTCAAAACATCTTGGTGCCCAGGAGAGGACTCGAACCTCCACGATGTTGCCACCGCTAGGACCTGAACCTAGTGCGTCTACCAATTCCGCCACCTGGGCCAAGGGGTACAGCGAGCCAGCTATTGTATCGAGTTGTGAAACCGTGTCAATCGTAAGAAGCGTCGACGACATCGAAGCTCCCGCACAAAATGAAAGAGCCACCCGAAGGTGGCTCTTTCAAAACATCTTGGTGCCCAGGAGAGGACTCGAACCTCCACGATGTTGCCACCGCTAGGACCTGAACCTAGTGCGTCTACCAATTCCGCCACCTGGGCAAGGTGCGTGTGCAGCAAAGAACGTAATTATATCGGGCCCAATCGCCCTGTCAAGCATTTTGAGATTCGGCGGAGGATCTCGCCCCGGGCCACGCCGGGCCGGTCTGCAAGCCCCGTGTAGCCTCGATCACGGGTGTTAGAATGACCCGCAGATATAGCCCGCTTGGGCGTTGGCTATCCCACCGCGACGTCCAGTCCAACGAGAAGAAATCATCGATAAGCCCTTGAGCAAATATCCCTATCCGATACCGAGCCGCGAAGAAATTCTCGGCGTGTTGCGCACGAGCGAAGCACCGCTCGCTGCAAACGACATCGCCGAGGCTCTGTCGATCAAGCGCCAGGAGCGCGAAGGATTTTTCAAGCGACTGGGCGCCATGGAGCGCGACGGGCAAATCCGGCTCGACAAGCGCGGCCATTATCAGCTCACTCATCCTTCCAATTTCGTCGCGGGCCGCGTGCAGGGCCATCGCGACGGCTTCGGCTTCCTGATTCGCGACGACGGCCAGGACGACCTGTTCCTGCCCAACGGCGAAATGCAGAAGGTGATGCACAACGACCGCGTGCTGGCGCGCATCGTCGGCTATGACCGGCGCGGGCGGCCGGAAGGGCATATCGTCGAGGTCACGGACCGCGCGAACAAGCGCATCATCGGCCGGCTCATCAACGAGAACGGCGCGCTGATCCTCGTGCCGGAAGACAAGCGCATCGGCCACGACATCCTCATCACGCAGAATCCGAAGAAGGCGAAGGTCGGGCAGGTGGTGTCGGTCGAGCTCACCGATTTCCCGAGCCGTCATTCGCAGCCGCTCGGCCGCGTGGTGGAAGTGATCGGCGATATCGACGATCCGGGCATGGAAATCGAAATCGCGGTGCGCAAGTACGGCGTGCCGCACGAGTTCAGCGACGCGGCGCTCGCCTCCGCATCGAAGCTGCCGGACGAAGTGCGGCCCGCGGACATCCGTCATCGGGTGGACTTGCGCGACGTGCCGCTCGTCACGATCGACGGCGAAGACGCCCGCGACTTCGACGACGCCGTCTACTGCGAGCCGATGAACGTCGGACGCGGCACGGGTTTCCGGCTGCTGGTCGCGATCGCGGACGTTTCGCACTACGTGCGCCCGAACGAGCCGCTCGACGTCGATGCGCTCGATCGCAGCACGTCGGTGTATTTCCCGCGCCGCGTGATTCCGATGCTGCCGGAGAAGCTGTCGAACGGGCTGTGCTCGCTGAATCCGCAAGTGGACCGCTGCGTGCTGGTCTGCGACATGGTCATCACCGCGCGCGGCGAGATCAAGGCGTACCAGTTCTATCCGGGCGTGATGCACTCGTCGGCGCGGCTCACGTACACCGAAGTCGCGGCCGTGCTGACCAACACGAAGGGACCGGAAGCCGCCCGCCGCGCCGACCTCCTGCCGCATCTCCAGAACCTCTACGGCGTCTACAAGTCGCTGCACGCGGCGCGCCAGAAGCGCGGCGCGATCGACTTCGATACGACCGAGACGTACATCGTCTGCAACGCGCAGGGCAAGATCGAGCAGATCGTGCCGCGGCATCGCAACGACGCGCACCGGCTGATCGAGGAATGCATGCTCGCCGCGAACGTCTGCGCGGCGGACTTCCTGAAGCGTCACAAGCATCCGGGGCTGTATCGCGTGCACGCGGGCCCGACGCCGGAAAAGCTCGAGAACCTGCGCGCTTTCCTGCGCGGCGTCGGGCTCACGCTCACGGGCGGCGACAAGCCGCACGCCAGCGATTACGCCGCGCTGATGGCGCAAGTCCGCGACCGGCCCGACGCGCAGATGCTGCAATCGATGGTGCTGCGCTCGATGCAGCAAGCCGTCTACAGTCCGGACAACATCGGCCACTTCGGTCTCGCGTATGAGGCGTACGCGCACTTCACGAGCCCGATTCGCCGCTATCCCGACCTGCTCACGCACCGCGCGATCTACGCGATCCTGCAGGGCAAGAAGTACCAGCCGGCCGTCGGCCACGACATTTCGCTCAGCACGGGTCTCACGAAAGCCGCGCGCGAAATGCAGAAGTCCGACGACGAATCGCGCAGCCGCTCGCGCAACAACGTCGCGATCTGGGAAGAACTGGGGCTGCATTGCTCGTCGAACGAGCGGCGCGCCGATGAAGCCTCGCGCGACGTCGAAGCGTGGCTCAAGTGCTATTTCATGCGCGACAAGCTCGGCGAGGAATACGGCGGCATGGTGAACGGCGTGACGTCGTTCGGCATCTTCGTGCAGCTCGATTCGCTGTTCATCGAAGGGCTCGTGCACGTGACCGAACTCGGCGCCGACTACTTCCAGTACGACGAGATCAAGAACGAACTGCGCGGCGAACGCACGGGCATCCGCTACCGGATGTCGGATCGGGTGCGCGTGCAGGTGAGCCGCGTCGACCTGGATTCGCGCAAGATCGATTTCCGGCTCGTGCGCGATACGCCGGTGAAGCCGCCGTCGGGCCGCATCGCGGCGAGTACGCCGGAGCACGCGGGCAATGTCGCGGCGGCGGGGCCGCGCGTCAGGTCGATTACCGCCGACGAAACGCCCAGCACGCGGCGTCGCGGCGGCAGCAAGCGAGGCGCATCGGCCCTGGCGGCGACGGCGAGCGACAGCAACGGCGTCGCGAAAAAGCGCGGCGTGGCGCCGAAGTCGGCGTCGCAGGGGCGGCTCGCGCGCAAGAAGCGCTAGGCGCCGGGCCGGGCTGTTTTAAGCGTCGCGCGTCATTTCAATCTGCGCGGCCCGATGCGCGATGGCGCCTCGGGCCGCGTTTTGGTTTTGGGTTTTCTCAATCAAGGTTTGTCAGTCATGTCACGTCTCAAGGTTCTTTACGGTTTTCACGCGGTGACCGCGCGCCTCAGGGCGGATGCATCGACGATCGAGGAGGTGCTGTACGACCCCACGCGCAAGGACCGTCGCATGCAGGATTTCCTGCGCTCGGCGAAGGAAGCCGGCGTGCGCCTGATCGCCGCCGACGAATCGCGTCTGTGGGGCCTGGCCGGCAACGTCGGGCACCAGGGCGTGGTGGCACGCGCGCACGACATGCCGCTCGCGCAAAACCTCGCGGAACTGCTCGATGGCGTCTCCGGCACGCCGCTCTTGCTCGTGCTCGATGGCGTGACCGATCCGCACAACCTCGGCGCGTGCCTGCGCGTGGCCGACGCCGCTGGCGCGCACGCGGTGATCGCGCCGCGCGACCGTTCGGCCGGTTTGAACGCGACGGCGGCGAAAGTCGCGAGCGGCGCCGCCGAGACGGTGCCGTACATCACCGTCACGAACCTCGCGCGTGCGATGCGCGAATTGAAGGACGCGGGCGTGTGGGTGGTCGGCACGGCGGGCGAGGCGACCACGAGTCTCTACGAGACGAAGCTCGATGGTCCGATCGCCATCGTCGTCGGCGCGGAAGGCGAGGGCATGCGAAGGCTCACGCGCGAAACCTGCGACGAGATCATGAATATTCCGATGGCGGGGACGGTGGAGAGTTTGAATGTTTCGGTGGCGAGCGGCGTTTGCCTGTTCGAAGCGGTGCGGCAGCGGTCGGTGAAGAAATAGCGCGTCGATGACGTTCCGCTTCATCGCCGCCGCACTCATCAGCGCGTTCCTGGCCGCCTGCACCGTGACGAAAATCGATCGCGGCACCTACATCGCCGACACGAGCCATCGCGCTACGAGCGTCGACTCGCGCGTGCGTTTCCTCGTGATGCATTACACCGAGATCGGCGAGGCGCGCTCGCTCGACGTCCTGACCGGCCCCCATGTCAGCGTGCATTACGTCGTCCCGGATGCGCCGCCGCTCGAACACGGCGAGCCGGTCGTCTACCAGCTCGTGCCCGAGGAAATGCGCGCGTGGCATGCGGGCGCGAGCGAGTGGCAGGGCACGACGGAACTCAACGCGGCATCGATCGGGATCGAGAATGTGAACCTCGGTCCCGTCGATACCCCGCAAGGCCGCGCCTGGCAGCCGTATCCGCCCGCGCAGGTCGATGCGCTCGTCCGGCTCTCGAAAGACATCGTGACCCGCTACGGCATCCCGCCGACGCGCGTCGTCGGACATAGTGACATCGCGCCGCAACGCAAGATCGATCCCGGACCGCTCTTTCCGTGGCGCACGCTGTACGGGGCGGGCGTCGGAGCATGGCCGGACGAAGCGGACATCGCCCGTCACCTTGCGGGCCGCGCTCCGAAGTCGCCCGCCGACGTCAAGGCGCTGCAGGAGAAGCTGCAGCGCTACGGCTACGCAGTCGCCACCGACGGCGTCCTCGACGACAAGACGCGCCACGTCTTCAGCGCGTTCCAGATGCACTTTCGCCCAGCCGACTACGCCGGCAACGCGGACGCCGAAAGCGACGCGATCGCCGCCGCGCTGCTGGACAAATACTTCCCCTGATGGCCGACTACTACTTCCCGCTCCGCACATTCCACATGGCCTGCGCCGGCCTGAGCATCGCGGGCTTTATCCTGCGCTGGATCTGGATGCTGCGCGATTCGCCGCTCCTGCAAAAGCGCGCGACGAAAATCGCACCGCACATCGTCGATACGGCGCTTTTGCTGAGCGCGATCCTGCTTGTCGGGATCGTCGGGTTCGGCGCGAATGCGGCGTGGCTGTCGGCGAAGATCGCCGGGCTCGTCGTTTATATCGCGCTGGGCACGTTCGCGCTCAAGCGCGGCCGCACTAAATCCGCGCGCGCCGTGTTCGGCGTTCTTGCGATCGTCACGTTCGCGTTCATTGCGTCGGTGGCGCGCTCGCACGATCCGCTCGGTTTTTTTCGGATGATCTCCTGAACGGACCAAGAACCGACGAAGCGCGCACAAAGGTCCGCTAAAATCACGGTTCCCCTCGGTTTCCTTCAGTTTCCCTTATTCGCAGGCCCGTTCCCCATTCCCATGACTCAAGACGAACTCAAGCAACTCGTCGGCCAGGCCGCAGCCGACTACGTCAACGCGACCGTGCCCGAAGGCTCGGTGATCGGCGTCGGCACCGGCTCGACGGCAAATTGTTTCATCGATGCAATAGCACGCTCGCGGGCCCGCTATCGCGGCGCGGTTTCAAGTTCGCTCGCGAGCACCGCGCGGCTCGAATCCCACGGTTTCAAGGTGTTCGACCTGAACGAAATCGACTCGCTGCCGGTGTATGTCGACGGCGCCGATGAAATCGACGCCCACGGCGCGATGATCAAGGGCGGCGGCGGGGCGCTGACGCGGGAGAAGATCGTCGCGTCGGTGTCGGACGTGTTCGTGTGCATCGCGGACGCGAGCAAGCGCGTCGCCGTGATGGGCGGCTTTCCGCTGCCGATCGAAGTCGTGCCGATGGCGCGCACGGCGATCGGGCGGCGCGTCACTGCGCTCGGCGGCGTGCCGATCGTGCGCGTGCAGAAAGACGGGCTGCCGTTCATCACCGACAACGGCAACGAGATCATCGACGTGAAGGGACTGAAGATCACCGATCCGCGCGCGCTCGAGGCGCAGGTCAACGCGTGGCCGGGCGTCGTGACGGTCGGGCTGTTCGCGGCGCGCGGGGCGAATCTGTGTCTGCTCGGGACGGAAAGCGGCGTCGAGCGGATCGACTACACGCAGCAGCAGGGCTAAGTCCGGCACATGACGGCAAAACGCGCGGACGGGGAGCGCCGTCCGCGCGTTATTTTTTTGGCCGCCGAGCCAACGCTCGCAGGAAGACACGCACGGCGCGGAAACTGATCGAACGACGAGAACCTGGGGTAGCATTGCCGGATCACACCTACACGAAATGCCTCGCCACCAGCCCACGATGAACGATAGCGAAGAAGCCATCGCACGCGACGTCGAGGCGATCAGCCGCATCAGCGCCGTCCCCGCGATGCTGCGCGTCATCTGCCGGAACACGGGCCTGGGGTTCGCCGCCGTGGCGCGCGTCACCGAAGGGAACTGGACCGCCTGCGCCGTGCAGGACGACATCCAGTTCGGGCTGAAACCGGGCGGCCAGCTCGACGTCAACACAACGCTCTGCATCGAAGCCCGCGCGGCGCGCATGCCCGTCGTGATCGATCATGCGAGCCAGGACCCCGTCTATCGCGACCATCACACGCCGCGCCTCTACAACATCGAGAGTTACATCTCGGTGCCGATCGTGCTGTCGAACGGTGAGTACTTCGGCAATCTGTGCGCGATCGATCCGCGTCCGCGCGCCGTCTCCGACCCGCGCACGGTGACGATGTTCACGCTGTTCGCCGAACTGATCGCGCTGCAACTGGAAAGCGAAGGGCGCCAGCACGCGGCCGAATCGGCGCTGATGGACGAACGCGCGACGGCGGAGCTGCGCGAGCAGTTCATCGCCGTGCTCGGCCACGACCTCCGCAATCCGCTCGCGGCGGTGAGCGCGAGCGCAGACCTGCTCACGCGACGCAGCAAGGACCCCGAGACCGTTTCGATCGGCAAGCGCCTGCAGGCGACGACGCGCCGCATGTCGCGCCTGATCGACGACGTGATGGATTTCGCGCGCGGCCGGCTCGGTTCCGGCATCGGCGTGACGCTCCAGCCCGACGACGACTTGCACACCGCGCTGTGCGACGTGGTGTCCGAACTGCGCGATGCCAATCCGGGCCGCGCGGTGCTGGAAAACATCGCGATCGGCCAGCGCGTTTTCTGCGACCGCACGCGCATGCAGCAACTGCTGTCGAATCTGCTCGGCAACGCGCTCACGCACGGCGCGCTCGATGAGCCGGTGCGGGTGGACGCGTCGGTCGACGGCGACTGCGTGGTGCTTTCGGTCACGAACGGCGGCGCGCCGATCCAAGCCGACGACTTGCACCGGGTCTTCGAACCTTATTGGCGGCCGGTGACGAGCAAGCCGGGCGGCGGGCTCGGCCTGGGCCTCTATATCTGCTCGCAGATCGTCCAGGCGCACGGCGGCGTGCTGGAAGTCGCTTCATCGGCCGATGCCGGCACGCGCTTCATCGCGCGGCTGCGCATCTGCGGCTGACGCATTCATCTCACTTCGGCTCGGCGCCCGCATTGCGCGCCTTCACCTTGCCGATGAACGCGCGATAAGGCACGCGCAGGTCCTCGAAAAGCGGATCGTCGCGATGCTTCAGCATGACTTCGCCGAGCAGTTTCAATCCCATCGCGAGTTGCGCGGCTTCGTCGGACGAGAAGCCGGAATTCGCCTGCGCCCGGTCGACGATGGCAAGCACCTCATCGTGATTGGTCGCCTCGAAAACGAGCGGCGCGTGCAGTTCGTCGGTGCCTTTCGGGTTGGCCGTGTGCTCGACCGTAATGCGGTAGTGATGCGCTCTCATGCTGTTTTCCCCTGCCTCAAAGCTTGTCGATGTCGTCTGCTGCCTGCGTGAGGATCTCGCGGATGCGCGCGACGCGTGCGGCATCCAGGTCGCCTGCCCGAACCCGCTGCAGGACCGCGCCCTTCAACCGGTGAAACGCTTCGCGCAGTTCGGGCGAACGCGCGCGCACGTCGGGATGGCCGTCGTTGCTGGCTTCACCGTGCGCCTCTTGTGACCGCGCCATCGCGAGCCGCGCGTTGATCGCGTTGAGAAACGCCTGGTTTTCCGCCAGATGCGCGCGGCCTTCGTCGGTGATCGTGTAGCGCTTCTTGTTGCCCGCCGAAACCTCCACCGTCACGAACCCCTGATCCTCCAGCAGCGAGAGCGTCGGATAGACGACGCCCGGGCTCGGGCTGTACAGGCCGCCACAGCGTGCCTCGAGCGCCTTGATGACGTCGTAGCCGTGACGCGGCGTCTCGCCGATCAGATCGAGGATGACGAGCCTCAGATGGCCCGAGTCGAACATCCGGTGGCGCATGCCGCGCCCGCCGTGACCGCCATGGCCGTGCGGGATGTGCTCGGCTGCGGATTCGAAATTGAGGTGTCTGCGATGTCTGCCGAACATGATCGGTTCCTTTTGGAGATTGACTAGATATATCTTAGTAAAGATATATCTTTTGACAAGGACTTTTTATTGCTGGATCGGGAGAAGATTTCGGGCGGCGCTGATGGAGGGCCGCTGGGGTCGCCCGCTACGATGCGGGCCGCGCTCGAACGTGAGCGTCCGAATGTTCCCCGCACAACCGCTGCCCTGAATTTGGCCACTCCATGCATACCGATCTCCGCCACGCACTCGACACAGCCTACGAACGAATGAGCCGACCGGAACCGTCACCGGCGGCGTTCGCCAGCAGTTACGCGGTGTGTCTCGGCATGATCATGGGCGGGCGGACTTGCGGGGGAATGTCGAAGGACGAAGCGGCGGTGGAGCGCGCCCGCCTGTCGATGCTCGCGACGCTGTACGAAATCCTGCTCGGCGTGCGGAGCGACCTCGGCCGTTGAGACGGAAGAAAGCGAGGGAGAAAGCAAAAAGCGAAAGGCCCGGCAGTTTCCTGCCGGGCCTTTCGCTTTGTCCGCCCGATGCGGTCAATACGCGTTGCGGTTGATAAATCCTTTAAACATCGTGATCGCCACGATCTTGATGTCAAACCAGAACGACCAGTTGTTAATATAGAAGAGGTCGAACTTCACCCGGCTTTCCATCTTCTCGACCTTCGTCGTGGCGCCGCGATAGCCGTTCACCTGCGCCCAGCCGGTGATGCCCGGCTTGATGCGATACCGAGACATGTAGCCGTACACCAGATCCTTGTACAGGTCGTCGTGTTCGATCGCGTGCGGACGCGGTCCCACCACCGACATCTGCCCGAACAGCACGTTCAGAAACTGCGGCAACTCGTCGAGACTCGTGCGGCGCAGGAACGCGCCGACTTTCGTCACGCGCGGATCGTTGCGCGTTGCCTGCGTCACGCGGCCGTCGTGCTCCGTGTGCATCGCCATCGAGCGGAACTTGTAGATCCGAAACGGCCGGCCATCCGCGCCCTTGCGAAACTGCGTAAACAGCACCGGCCCCTTCGACGTCGCCTTGATCGCGATCGCGATGCCGATCAAAAGCGGTGCGAGCGCGGTAAGCGCGGCCGCCGCGAAGCAGCGGTCGAAGAGCAGCTTCGGCCACATCTGCAGCGTGCTGACCGGCGATGTCGTGAGATTGATCGTCGGCAGGCCGGCGACGTCGGTCATCGAATGATTGAAGAGCGTCATGCTGCGCGTGTCCGGAATCAGGCGCAGGTTCACGAAATCGTGGCGCATCGCGTGGACGAAGCGGTAGATCGTATGCTCCTCGGACAGCGGCAACGCGAGCCACACTTCGTTGATGCCTTCGGCGCGCACCTTGGCCACGAATTCGTCGAAGTCGTTCAGCACCGGCAGGCGCCCCGAACGGGCATTGCCGAGTCCGCTCGCATGCAGCGCTTCGTTGCCGCTCGTATCGAGCAGGCACACGGGCGTGAAGCCTTGCCCCGGCGTGCGGTTCAGGTGCGCGAGCAGGGTGCGCGCGAAGCCCTGCGCCCCGACGATCGCCACCGTGCGCTGATTCAATCCGTGACTGCGCATCACGCGCAACGCGAGATAGACGACGCACTTCGACACGATGATCAGCGCGCCCGAAAACAACGTCGAGTAGGCGAACCAGAGGCGCGAGACGGCGTCCATCCGGTGCAGCGTGAAGGCGAGCAGGAGCGCCGTCGCGACGACCGACATCCAGGCCAGCGCGACGCGTGCGAGCATCGCCGGCAACGCCTTGCCGCGCCATGTTTCGTACACGCCGAAGGTCGGGAACAGCAGCAGCGCCAGGACGCAGTTGAACGCGATGAGGAGCTTTTCAGTGTCGCTGAAATCGAGCGACGATGAAAAGCGCATCGTGTGCGCGATCAATCCGCCTGCGACGATGAAGGCAACGTCCAGGCATCGCGCCGTCCGGTTGAACATCATGGTCGCTCCAGGCTGGCCGCTCATGGATGCACGTTCTCAGGCGCTGGTCGTGGACTGGGCGGGTTCCGTCGCGCGCAGGCGCGGCAGCAGGCGGTCGAACTCGCGCTTCACGAGCCCGTAGCATTCGCATGCGCGCGCTTCCAGCCCTTCGCGATCGATCACCTTGATGCAGCCGCGGCTGTGATGGATCAGGCCCGCGTCGTGCAGCTTGCCGGCCGCTTCCGTCACGCCTTCGCGGCGCACGCCGAGCATGTCGGCGATCAGTTGCTGCGTCACTTGCAGCTCGTTCGATGCGGTGCGGTCGATCTCGATCAGGAGCCAGCGGCACAGTTGCTTGTTCAGCGAGTGATGGCGATTGCAGGCGGCCGTCTGCGCGACTTGCGTGAGAAGCGCCTGCATGTAGAGCAGCATCAGGCGGCGCAGGAAGTCCGAGCGGGCGAACTGCTCACGCAGCGCCTGGGCGCTCATGCGGTAGGCGAAGCCCGGGCATTGAACCTGGACGCGCGTCGGCATCGTTTCGCCGCCCGTGAGAACCGGCACGCCCGTCATGCCTTCGCGGCCCACTGCCGCGATCTCGACGGAACCGCCGTCTTCCATCGTGTGCAGCAGCGAAACGATCGCGGTGGTGGGGAAATAAACGTGGTGAATGCGCTGACCCGAATCACACAGCAGTTGTTCGGTACGGAGCTGGACGAGTTCAAGATGCGGTGTGAGTGCTTGCCATTCGTGCGCCGGAAGCGCCCCCAGTAAATGGTTTCCATGCAGGTCGGACTGAAGGGTCAGCATGATTTTTTCTCTCGTAACTTCGCGCAGTGCGCTTCACTTTTTATTACTGGCGCGACGCGTTTCGAGAAGTGTCGGTTGCGACCGCATCTGAAACATTTCATCGCCAGCCCCGTTTCGCAGCCCGATCGCTTGTAAGAGGATGTTGTTTGCGTCGTGCCTTGGCTGCGAACCTCTTTTAGCGAGGACCGTGCCAGTCGGGGCAACGCCAATGCCACCATGGCGCCATTAAAAGCGGGCCATCCGTGACGCAGCGCAGCGAAGCGTTTTTGTTTCAGTCTTGAACATCGGTGGTCTTACGAATCGATGTGCTTTACCCCTTATTTCCTCTGCGCAATGTCCGATTCGCGTGCCCTACAGTTTTTGCCTGCCCGTCCGATAAGCCTGAGGAGCATGCGTCCCTTCTGAGCGATACCGACATTTGTAGGGATATTGAAAATTGATTCATTCGTGTTCCATCATCTTCGCGCACTATCCGACCCCTGCGCTGGCTGGTCGCACGCGATACGGGCGAACGCCCGTGGCAGTAAGCTGAGCGCGGTGCCTGGCGTGCTGTTTCGCCGCTTGCGGACCGGCCCCGAAACGTTGCGTGAGGGGCGCTTTCCCGATGCGCGCGACCAGTACGTCTGCGAAAGGTCACCGGGTCGCGCGCGTCACGGCGCACGCCGAACGTAACGGCGCCAGCTTCGGTGCCAGCTCGGGAACGCACTCGCGAGCGTTCCAGAACGACGACGCGCGATGACATAACGTTTGCGCAGTGCACACTGAATCGAAGCCCATGGATCGGTCGGGGTTTCCTGGACCCGTGCGGAAATGTTTCAGTTGGCGACAACCCCTTCGCGCGACGCGAATCTTGCCGCTTTCGTGACCGTCGAGAGACTGCCGGCTCCAATCAGCAGACGATACCCGCAAGCGACGGCACGACCCGCTCGTAAGCGTCTTCCAGCAGGTCGAACGATGCCTCGCAATGATCGCGTCGTCGGCGCGACACCGAACGGGCGAGACGACATTGCAGCACCATCGATTCGCTCGCGATCTTCTGCGCGGCCGCATGCGCATCGCCCGGAATGTCGAAGCCCTGCTTGCGCATCCAGTGCAGATACTGGGCGAGGAACTCGAAGTTCGACCCCAGTTGCCGCATCACATTGAGTGCGTAGTCGCGCACATAGGGTTCGCCACGTTCGAGCATGGTCTCGACGTGGCCGGGAAACGCCGCGCGCCAGCGGCTCACCGGGTTGCTCGCGGGCCGCCGCGGCAGATGCGTGCAGAGGATATCCGCAGACGTTTCGGCGAGCGCCGTGCCCGCGACCGGCGGCCGCGCACGCTTGACGAACTCGACATGCGGAAAGAGCGCGTCAGGCGGCGCGCCATTGCCGCCGGGCCGATGCAGCACGCGGTCGTAGTCGTCGCCGCCGAGCAGGTGATAGCCCGTGTTGTGGAAGTACCCGAGCCGCCGGGTGTCGGGATCGATGACGTCGATGCCGATCGTCGTTTTGGCATGCGCGCGGTGATACGAGATTGCGCGCGTGTCGGGCAGGTAGAACGCATCCACTTCGATCAGCACCGTGTTCGCGCGGCGCGTCTGCGTGAGCGCGCGCTCCTCAAGCGAATCGAAGATGGAAAGCTCCTGCACCTGCAGGCCGTAGAGCTTGTCGATGTCGTCGAGCGGGAGTCTTGGCAGCGTGAACTGGTCGTCCTCGAAGTCCTGCGTCACCGTGAACGCGAGTGCCGCGCGCGGTTCGAAGCCATAGCCGTGCAGGAGTTCGATCCACAGGTCGACGTGACTGTCGGTGTCGTGCCAGATGCGCTCGCCGCGATGCAGCGCATGCGCGTGATGGCGCCGCGCGCGCAACCGCAATGGGTCGAGACGGATCACGCGCGCGCGGCTCTCGTCGGAGCCGGATGCACCCGTGACATGGAACGCACTCATGCAGGTACCTCGAGGCGAACCGTCGTGATCTCGATGCCGCAGCGCGAGCCATTCGCATGCGCGACGCTGCCTTCATCGGTGGCGGTGTTCATGTGGAGTTTCCCATGAAGGGGGAGGGTTGCGCGAGCGCAATCGCGCATCGGCGATGCGCTGCGAGGGCGCAGTTGGCATGCCGATAAGTCATACGTGACGGGTGGTTCGCGCGACGCGCCGTTCCCCGCGGCCCGTGTGCGGTCGGCCTATTTAACGAAGCCGCATGCTGGAGCGTCGGTGCGATGGCGCACTGAAAGCCGGGAGTGGCGGACGTAACGTGTGAACGTCGCTACGTCGGCGTGTCGCCGGCTGCATGGAGACCATCAGATGAACTGGAAAACGCTGGACTTCGAACAACTGACGGCACGCGAGCTGTACGTGATCCTGCGCGCGCGCAGCGCGGTGTTCGTGGTCGAACAGTCGCATGTGCATCTCGACGCCGATGGCCGCGACGAGACCGGCGTGCATGTCTTCGCCGCCGAGGACATGACGCGGCCGATGCCGGTGCTCGCCTATGCGCGCATTCACGAAGGCGATGCCGAAGATCCCGAAGTGGTGGTGGACAAGATCCTGACAAGCCCGCTGCGGCGCGGTGACGGCACCGCGGAGGTGCTGATCGAGCGCGTGCTCGCGGTTGCCGCCGAGCGCTGGCCGGGACGCGGCGTGCGGCTGTCGGCGCCGGTCAGCCTGCGCGGCTTCTACGAAGCGTTCGGTTTTCGGAAGACAGAAGGGCCGTTCCTCGAGCACGGCATGCCGTACATCGGACTCACGCGCAAGAGTCGCCAGTCGCGCGACACGGCGGGCCTGATGAAAACGCAGAGCGCCGGACCGGGCGCTTACAAGGACACCTTCGAACTCCTCTGAACGATCCGCAGCGACGAGGTTCCGCGTCGCTCGATCCGGACCTCAATGAAAATCGTCCACCTCGCCAACCATGCGCAAACGATCGGCAACGGCACCGTCAACATGATGGTGGACCTTGCCTGCGTGCAGGCGCGCGCGGGCCATGACGTCGTGGTGGCCTCGTCCGGCGGCGGCTTCGAGCCGCTGTTGCGGCGCCACGGCATCAATCATGTGCTGTTGCAGCAGTCGCGCCAGCCGTGGCGCGTGCCGTCGATGGTCGCGGGCTTCAATCGTCTCATCGATCGTTTCGATCCGGACATCGTCCATGCCCACATGATGACCGGCGCGCTCGTCTCGCGTTTCGCGGGCATGCGCCGGCGCTTCGCGCTCGTGACGACGGTGCATCACGAATTCCATAAAAGCCCGTCGATCGTGCGTACCGGCGACCGCATGGTCGCGGTGAGCGATGCCGTCGCGACCGCGCTCCTCGAGCGCGGCGTCGTGCCGGAGCGGCTCTCGGTCGTGCGCAACGGCGCCGTCGACGCGCCGCGCCTGATCTGCCGGCCGCCCGCGCGTCCCGTGCGCCTGAAGCATCCCAACGTGCTGAGCGTGGCGGGCATGTTTCGGCGCAAGGGAATCGCGGATCTGCTGCACGCTTTCGAACGGGTGCACGCGCAAGCGGAACTGGAGCGCGAATTTATCAAGGAGCCGCATCTGTACCTCGTGGGCGACGGTCCCGAACGCGTGTCGATGGAGGAGCTTGCCGCGCAACTCGGCATCGCGGAGTCGGTGCATTTCACCGGCTTCGTTGCCGATCCGCGTCCGTATCTCGCCCAGACCGATGTGTTCGCGCTCGCCTCGCTCGAGGACCCGTGTCCGCTCGTGCTGAGCGAGGCCCGCGAGGCGGGCTGCGCGATCGTCGGGACGCGCGTCGGCGGGATTCCCGAGTTGCTCGACGGCGGCACGGCCGGCGTGCTCGTCGCGCCTGGCGACCCCGAGCAGCTTGCGGTGAAGCTGCGCTGGCTCCTGATGGACACGCACGCGCGGGCCGAACTCGGGGCGCGCGCGAAGCGCAACCTGGAGGGCTTGTCGGTCGATCGCGTGGCGCACGAGTACATGGCGATCTACCAGCGCACGCTCGCCGAGCGCGCGTCGATCGAGCGCAGGCAGGGCGCGCCGCGCACGCACCGCGCGCCGGACGGTGCGGTGTGAGCGGCGGACACCGGCTCCATCGCGACCTCGACTTCATTGCTCATACCGATTGCTTCATTGCTCATACCCATTGTCATTGCGCCGCCATCTTCGCGCCATCTACAAGGACGGCCATTTCGCGCCCGGTCCCACGAAGCGCTCATCGCCCCGTCGCCGCAGTGCGTCAAGCACATCTTGATCGGACAATACAGCGTTCAGCACACGGAAGCGTTCGGGTGCGCACAGAAGGCCTGCTGGATGCTTGTTCAAATGATTGCGTCACCGGTTCGATTTCCGAAATGATCCGGCGGTCCCCTCGCAAGCGGAACAATCGCGCTGTCGTTCTTCAGGTTCCCTGACGAACGGCGGCGCGTGCGCGGATGAAACGCCGCCAATCGTCCGATGAACTGGATGAAGCGCGAGTGTGGCTGCCGGTCGTGTCGAGTGCGGTCGATAGTGCAAAACGGTAATGGATACACAAAGAGCGCGGGGCGATATGAGCGGATGACGCTTGAGCGCGGGCAATCCAGAGGGAATACCCTGTCAGGACTTTCCCAACTGGCTTTCGGCTCAACGAAGACGCAACGTATCTAGCGCGGCGAATGCCCGTACGGGCTCTCGCCGTGCCCTTCACAGCTTGGGGAAGCGCGAAGGCGATGCGCGAGAGGCATACGGCTACGGTCAGGCGCAAGGGGAGAAGCGTGATGGATGAAAACAAAGAGCGATCGCTGGTGGCGAAAGTGATGGACGGACTCGTCTCCGGAATCGTCGAGCAGAAATATGGCGCGATACTGCCGCCACAGGACATTTTGTCCAAGGAATTCGACGTGAGCCGCACCGTGATGCGAGAGGCGCTCAGCATGCTGCTCGCCCGCCACATGCTGGACGTGCGGCCGAAGACCGGCACGCGCATCCGGCCGATGAGCGACTGGCGGCTGATCGACGAGGATGTCGTGAGCTGGCGCTTTCGTGCCAAGCCCGACCAGATGTTTCTTCGCGATGTAATCGAATTCCGCATGCTGATCGAGCCGCGGGCGGCCGCGCTTGCCGCCGTGCGGGCGGCGCCTGACGAGGTCGCCGGGATTCGCGATGCGTTCGACGCGCTCGCCCGGCTGACCGTCGGCGAGCCCGAATACCAGGCTGCCGATGAAATGCTGCACACGCGCATCGTCGCGGCGAGCGGCAACCAGTTCTTCCGCCAGATGACCGCGATCGTGCGCGGCGCGCTGGTGACGGTGAACCCGATCGTCGACGGCATCGAGGCCGTGCGCGAGGCCACGCTGGCGGCGCAGCGCAAGGTGGTCGAGGCGATCGAAGCCAAGGACGCGCCGGGTGCCGAGCGGGCTACGCTCGCGCTCATCGATCTCGCCGCCGAGGAAGTCGGGCGCGCGTTTTCGCTGGAGAGAAGCGGCGAGAATCCGCCGGCCGTAGGGGCGCCAGCGGGCATCTGAGGCCGCTGCCCGATTCTTCCCTCGCTGGATGCGACGACCGGGGCCTGCCCCGGTTTTTTGTTTTTGGCGCGCCACTTTCTCCCCGTCGTCCGCGCCCGCCTTTCGGGCACAATGCGGCGCAACGATTTTCACAACACCGGGAGAACTTTCGATGGGCAACGACAATACGATCCGCTGGGGCATCGTCGGCGCGGGCCGCATCGCGCGGCGCTTCGCCGACGGACTGGCCCATGTGCCGGGCACCGTGCTCGCGGGCGTCTGGTCGCGGCGTGCCGAGAGCGCCGGAGCGCTGGCCGCGCCGTTCGGCGCGCGCGCCTTCGAGCACTTCGATGCGCTCCTCGGCGAAGTCGATGCGGTTTATATCGCGACTCATCAGGACAGTCATCCCGAGTACGCGCTGCGGGCGTTCGCGGCGGGCAAGCCCGTGCTGTGCGAGAAGCCGGCGGCCGTGAACGCGCGCGCCCTGCAGACGATGATCGACGCAGCGCGCGCTTCAAAGCGGCTATTCATGGAAGCGATGAAGCCGCCGTTCTATCCGCTCTACACGCAACTGCGCGCGCATCTGGCAGCCGATCCGATCGGCGACATCGGGCTGGTGCGCGCGGGCTGCTCGATCGCGAACGTCCCCGCCACGCATCCGTCGTTCTCGATGGACATCGGCGGCGGCGCGCTGCTCGACATCGGCATCTACGAGGCGTTTCTCGCCGTCGACTGGCTCGGGGAAGCGCTCGACGTGCAGACCATCGGACGGATCGGTGCAACCGGTGTCGACACCTTCGCGAGCCTGAACGTGCGCCACGAGCGGGGCATCTCGCAGCTCTTCTGCGGGCTCGACCTGCAGGGCCGCGGCGATGCGCTGATCGCCGGCACGGGCGGCACCGTGACGATCCACGAGAACTGGTGGAACCCGGCCCGCGCAACGATCATGTATCTCGACGGCCGCAAGGTGGAACTCGATGCGCCGTTCGAAGGTGGCGGCCTGAATTACGAGACCGCGCATTTCTGCGAGTTGCTGCGCGCCGGGGCGATCGAATCGCCGGTGATGTCGCACGCAACCTCGATGCGCATGATCGCGATTACCGATGCGGCGCGGCGCGATCTTGGCGTGCGGTTTCCTTTCGAGACTGAGTGAGGTTCTGCAAGCGCCAGCTATTGCCTGTCCAGCAGGTCCTCCTAAAGTTCCGGCGTCGTTCGCCGTTAACTTCGCGTACCGGCGCCGCGTTCATTTCTGACGGCGGCGCTGCCCAACCGTATCCCGCTCGCGCAGCCAACGTCGAACCTACGTCCCTATGAAAATTCTGTCGAAACTCATGCTGTTGGCATTGCCCGTTCTCGCTGCGTGCGGGGGCGGTTCGAGCGATCAGGTCTGCACGGGCGGCGCGAACCTCGAAAAGAACTGTGTGCCGAAGACGTCTCACGCATTGCCGGAAGGTATCTGGAACGGCGCTACCACTTCGGGACTCGCCGCGCAGACGCTCGTTCTCGAAAACGGGGAATACTTCAGCGTCTACACGTCGAGCGGCAACTTCGTGTGGATGACGCAGGGCATCGTCACCGCGGCTGACGGTTCATTCACCGATCCCGCGACGGTCGCGCTTGCAAGCAGCGGCGCGCTGATCGCCGCGACCGTGACAGGTTCGTTCACCGCGAAGACATCGTTGGCCGCGACGACCAACGTCAACCTGTTGCCCGCCGTCCCGCCGCTCGTCTTCAACGGCACCTACAACACCGTCTACGACACGCCGCTCGCCGTCTCCGACGTGCTCGGCACCTGGACCAATCCCGCGACCGTGACGACGGCGACCACCGTCACCTTCGCCGCCGATGGTTCACTGACCGGATCGCAGGGCGCTTGCACGTTCACGGGCAGCGTCAAGCCGCGTTCGACGGGCAAGCACGTGCTCGACGGTTCGCTCCTCTTCACGAGCGCGGCATGCTCGGCCGGCAATGGCGTTGCGATGCCGATCGAGGCGACCGTGATCAACGGTCAGTTGACATTCGCCGGCGTGACGCCGCAGCGTTCGAGCGCGTTCGTTCTGTCCGCGACCCGATAACGCTCACGCGCTTCCCGTACAAACGAAAAAGCCCGCACCCCAAAGGTTGGACGCACGTCCAATCTTTGGGGTTTTTTCATGAGCAACTACTGCGATTGAAAAGCGCGATCAATGCCGCCCCGGCAACGCGAGACGCCGTTCGAAGCGCCGCTGCACGAATTCGAGCACGCTGCACAGCACCCAGTAGACGAACGCCGCCGCGAGATAGAGCGGCAGCGGCTGATAGGTCGCTGCGATCACTTCCTGCGCGCTGCGCAAGAGTTCGGTCACTGTGATCACCGAGACGAGCGACGTGTCCTTGATAAGACTGATCAGGCTGTTCGACAGGCTCGGCACCGCAATCCGAAGCGCTTGCGGCGCGATGATGTAGCGCAGCGTCTGCGTTCGCGAGAGTCCGAGGCTGTAGGCCGCGAGCCATTGCCCGCTGTGCACGCCGAGAATCGCGCCGCGCATGCTTTCCGACAGATACGCCGCCACGTTCGCCGACAGCGCGATCACGCCGGCAGGCGTCGGTTCGAGCGAGATGCCGAGGCTCGGCAGCCCGTAATAGATGACGAAGATCTGCACGAGCAGCGGCGTGCCGCGCATCACGCTCACGTAGCAGCGTCCGATCGCGTTCATCACGCGGCTGCGGCTGATGCCCATCAGCGCCAGCACGACGGCCGCGATCAGGCCGAAGCACATCGAATAGAGCGCGAACTTGATCGTCAGGAGCGCGCCCTGTGCGAGGGCCGGGACGGATTGGACGAGCAGGGATGTCGTGGACATGTAGAGGTAACGTTAGCCAGCGATGGCGCTCTCACGCGAGAAAGCGCACATCATAAACCGGGCGCAAAAAAGAGCAGGGCGGCATCGTCAGCGGATGCCGCCCTCCGGTTCCTTCAGACCTGACGGGCTTGCCGTGCCATGCGACTTCGCAGGCCCTGGGCGATCAGGCGCGTCAGGCAGGCTTCGTCACGTCGATGCCGAACCACTTCTCCGAGATCTTCTTGAACGTGCCGTCCTGTTCGAGCTGGGTCATCGCATCGTCGATGGCCTTCTGGAACTTCGGATTGCCCTTCTTGAACGGAATGCCCGACGGATTGCCCGCGCCGACGTTCGAGCCCGGACGCAGCGGCAGTTGCGAGTTCTTCGTCAGGTACGCAAGCATCAGGCGGTCGTTGAGCGCCGCATCCAGACGCCCGGCCGCGAGATCGCGCAAGTATTCGGGCGCACCCGGATACGTCTTCACGTCGATGCCGGGCACGGCCTTCGCCATGTCCATGTAGTTCGTGCCGAGCGCGACGCCGAGCTTCTTGCCCTTCAGTTCCTCGAGCGACTTGAACTCGCGCGTGTCGTCCTTGCGCTGGATCAGTTGTGCGTTCGAATACGTGTACGCGGGCGAGAAGTCGAGCGTCTGCTTGCGGGCATCGGTGATGCCGACCTGGTTCACGATCACGTCGAACTTGCCGGCCTGCAGGCCCGCGATGATGCCGCTCCATTCCGTCGTGATGAATTCCGGCTTCACGCCGAGCTTGGCGGCGACCGCCTTGGCGATATCGACGTCGAAGCCGACCAGTTCACCCTGCGGCGACTTCGAGTTGAACGGAGGGAAGGTGCCTTCGAGGCCCACGCGCAGCGTGCCGCGCGCCTTGACCGTGTCGAGCAGGTCTTCCGCATGCGCGACCGCCGACAGCGACGCGCCGATCAGGCCGGCCACCAGCACTTTCTTCAGCAGAGACAGTTTCATTATGTTGATTCCCTCTTGGTTGGTTCTGTGAAGCTTCAAGTGAGGCGATGATAGTCAAACTACAATCGCTCATTAAATATCGTTTGTTTATTTCTATATTACGCCAGCGCCTCGACGCATTCGGTCACGAGCGCCGGTCCGCGGTAGATGAGGCCCGTGTAGAGCTGGACGAGCGACGCGCCCGCCGCCAGTTTCGCGCGCGCATCCGCGCCCGAAAAAATCCCGCCGACGCCGATGATCGGCACCTCGGTCCCGACTTCCGCGCGCAGCTTGCGGATCACGTTGTTCGACGCCTCGAAGACCGGCCGGCCCGACAGGCCGCCGGCTTCGTCGCCGTGTTTCATGCCGGCGACGGCGGTGCGCGAGAGCGTGGTGTTGGTCGCGATCACGCCGTCGATCTTGTGACGCAGCAGCGTGTCGGCAATCGCCTTGATCTGCTCGTCGTCGAGGTCGGGCGCGATTTTCAGGGCGAGCGGCACGAGCTTGCCGTGCATATCCGAAAGGCGCTGTTGCTTCTCCTTCAGCGCGCCGAGCAGCGAATCGAGCTCGTCGGCACCCTGCAACTGGCGCAGATTCTTCGTGTTCGGCGACGAGATGTTGATCGTCACATAGCTCGCAAACGGGTAGACGCGTTCGAGACAGTAGAGATAGTCGTCGGCGGCGCGCTCGATCGGCGTATCGGCATTCTTGCCGATGTTCAGCCCGAGGATGCCCCGGTAGCGCGCAGCGTTCACATTCGCGACGAACTGATCGACGCCGCCGTTGTTGAAGCCCATCCGGTTGATGAGGGCTTCGGCGTCGGGCAGGCGGAAGATGCGCGGGCGCGGATTGCCGGCTTGCGCGCGCGGCGTGACCGTTCCCACTTCGACGAAGCCGAAGCCCAGCGCGGCGAGCCCGTCGATGCACGCGCCGTCCTTGTCGAGACCCGCGGCGAGCCCGACGGGATTGCGGAAAGTGAGGCCCATGACGGTGCGCGGGGTTTCGGGCACCTGCTTCGCGAGCATGCCCGCGAGCCCGGTGCGGCCCGCGGCGCCAAGCATGCGCAGCGTCAGGTGGTGGGCGTCTTCGGCGTCCATGCGAAAGAGCCGGGCGCGCGCGAGCGGATAAAGAGAACTGAACACGAGGGAATGAGCCGGCGACGGCGAAAATTGAGACCCGCTATTTTAGCGGCTTTGGGGGCGTTGCCCCTGTCTGCTGGCGCGTCGGGGGTGGGGGGTGTTTACGCCACCACGACTCAGGGCACTCCGCGCTCGTTACGCGACATCTTCCCCGGCATCGGCGGCGTCCCGGCGGAGTGCATCGTCGATGGATCGAGCAGCGACCAGTTGCCGTCGACGAGACCTTCCAGCGGCCGGAAATTCGCCTTGTATGCCATCTTTTCGCTTTCGCGGATCCAGTAGCCGAGATAGACGTGCGGGAGATCGAGGCTCTTCGCCTGCTCGATCTGCCAGAGGATGTTGTAGGTGCCGAAACTCGTGCGCGCGAGCCCCGGCTCGAAGAACGTGTACACCGAAGAGAGCCCGTCGCCGAGGATGTCGATCATGCTGATCATCCGCAATTCGCCGGGCGTATCCGGATGACCCGGATGCACCGGCTCGCGGAATTCGACGAGCCGCGAGTTGATCCGGCTTTGCAGCAGGAACTGCTCGTACTGGTCGCGGCTGTCGCGGTCCATGCCGCCGCCCGCGTGCCGTGCCGACTGGTAGCGCATGTAGAGCGCGTAATGTTCTTCGTCGTAATGCAGCGGCGCGACGCTCGCGACCAGGCTGCCGTGCTGCTTCCACACGCGCCGCTGCGTGCGGTTCGGCATGAAGCGCTCGACCGGCACGCGCACCGGCACGCACGCGCGGCAGCCATCGCAATACGGGCGATAGGTGAACACGCCCGAGCGCCGGAAGCCGGCCTTGACGAGTTCGGTGTAGACATCGGAATTGATCAGGTGGCTCGGCGTGGCGACTTGCGAGCGCGCGACCCGCCCTTCCAGGTAACTGCAAGGGTAGGGCGCTGTTGCATAGAATTGCAGCGCGGAAAGCGGTGAAAGCGGCAGCTCGTTGGGGTGAGTCACGTTGGCGGCTCTCGCAGGCGTCTTCTCTCGGTCGCGGACACTGCGCGGATACGCCATCCGCGCGAGGGAGTCATCGAGTCATGCGTCGTATCTGGCTGGCGCCTTCGCGTGCGTTAGCAGTGCATTAGCGCGCGAGCACCTCGAGGAGGACGGATTTGTCGAAGCGCCAGGGGATCGGCGGCTCGACGACAGCGCGGCGCAAGTGCGAAACGAAACCCCTGCGCGGTATCTCGCGGCCGCCCAGCGACGCCAGATGCGACGTGTTCTGCTGACAGTCTATCATCTCAATTTTATGGCGGCGCAAGTGTCCGACGAGTGTGGCGAGCGCGATTTTCGATGCATCGTTCCTGTGCGCGAACATCGATTCGCCGAAGAACATCTTGCCGAACGACACCCCGTAGAGACCGCCCACGCGGTTGCCGTCGAACCACGCTTCGATGCTGTGCGCATTGCCCGCGCGATGCAGCGACGAGTACGCCTCGACGATATCGGCGGTGATCCAGGTGCCGCGCTGGCCTTCGCGCAGCGTATCGGCGCAGGCGCGCATCACCGCGGCGAAATCGTCGTCGACCCGCACTTCCCACTGTGGATCGCGCAGCACCCGCCTGAGCGTCTTGCGCATCGAAGCGGAGACCTTGAATTCGGCCGGAAAGAGGACCATGCGCGGATCGGGGCTCCACCACAGCACCGGCTGGCCGTCCGAATACCACGGGAAAATGCCGCGCTGATAGGCATCGATGAGCCGCGACGGCAGCAAGTCCGCGCTCGCCGCAAGCAGGCCCGGCGCGCCGCTCATCGCGCCGAGCGCGCGCTCGACGGGCGGAAACGGATCGTCGGAGGCGAGCCACGGGACCATGTTCGGTTCCGTCAGCCGTCGCGCAGGGTGCGGAAGATGTCGCCGGTATGCAGCGTGTAGGTGCCGGCGGCGCGGTCGGCAAAGAAAAAGCGCAGCGTCTGGCCCACGGTGGGGAACGCGATCTCGTCCCAGGGAATTTCGCTTTCGTCGAAGAGCTTCACTTCGAGACTTTCCTCGCCCGCGTCGACGTCGATGTCGAGCAGACGCGCGAGGTAGAAGAGGTGCACCTGATGCACGTGCGGCACGTTGAGCAGCGTGAAGAGGCTCTGGATCTCGACGCGCGCGCCCGCTTCTTCCAGCGTCTCGCGTGCGGCGCCTTCGCTCGTGGTCTCGTCCATTTCCATGAAGCCCGCGGGCAGCGTCCAGTAGCCGTAGCGCGGTTCGATTGCGCGCCGGCAAAGCAGCACCTTGTCGTCCCAGACCGGCACCGTGCCGACGACGTTGCGCGGATTCTGATAATGGACGGTGCCGCAGTTACCGCACACGAAGCGTTCGCGGTTGTCGCCGGGCGGAATGCTCAGGCCGACCTCGTGGCCGCAGACGGAACAGAATTTCATGGAAAAAGGAGAGGGAAAGTGTCGTGGGAGTGTATCACCGCGGGGGCGGGGAATTCATGGGCGGGGGGTGGCCAAGGGTCTTGTTGGTAAATAGGAATTTTCTGGTTAGGAAAACGGGGACGCATGGTTAGTTTACGAAGGATACGAAAAACAATCAGCGAGACATCAACCTGTGAAATTGAACGTCGAGCAATTCGAGGTGCCGCGGTGTGTTGCGCGCCGGATCGGTGAGGTGGCCGGGGGGCAAGCCACTCACATGGCCCATGCAACGGAATGTAGTGCCGACTTCGCGGCGGTAGATGCATATCTTGGCGAAACGGGACGTCTGGCGCGGTTGGGCGCTCGTGTGGCTGCCGTGAAATCGCGTGCGATCGCACCGAAGTCGGACGAGCCGAACGACGGCGTCAGTGTCCGCGTGAACTCCTACTTGGATGCGAGATGAGACACGCAGCAATAACGGTTATGGCAGCCGCGACAATGACTAGCAGTCTGGTCTTTGCGCAGCCGACGGCGCCTCCGGCAATGCCGTCTGTTTCCCCCCAAACGGGCGAAGAGGTGCGTCTTATGATTTCTCGACCTAAGACACCGATTGAATTTGCGAGGAATCTAAAGTTCATTTTCGATCATGATCTGCTCTTGCAGGACGAGTTCTATACGGAAGCTAACCTGAAAGACGTCTTCAATCTCGAAGAGGTCAGTATCGTCGATAACGGTGATAAGTTGGAGCGCGATATCTTTATTGCGGCCAACCCGCCCTCGTCGATCTTTCCACGGATAAAGGCGTCGGAAATGTTCGATGGTTCACTCCCAGGTGCGGTCTTTGTTGGCGGTAAGAAGAATAATGAATCTGGATCGATTATAGCGGGCATAAATTTCGGCATGAGTGAGGGCGGGCCGAATTTCGATGAAACCCGAAGCATATTCGGAAATAACTTTATTCGACTTCAGCCCGAACCCAACCCTCACCGCATATTCATTCCCGCGACAGCACCTCATGGAAATGAAACATGGCGATATGAATTTATTGGGGGAAGCAAAAAAAGCATGATAACGCTGGGTTTCAACGCGGCTGGCGAGCTGTCCGGCGTTAATGTTAAATTGAGCCAAAACTAAATTTTAATGAATGGAAAATCATGACAGTCTTTTTTTGCCACCATGCCCGTCCATGAACTGGGACACACTTTTACCCGGCGGCACGGGAGGCAAAGCTCCAACAGAACGGGTAATTAGAAACAAGTGCTCTCAATCCATTTTTGTCCAAAGGAGAACTACTACAGATGCGACACGTAGCGACAACCGCTATGGCGGCAGCGACAATGACAAGCAGCCTGGCTTATGCGCAGCCGGCGGTTCCTCCGGCAATGCAGTCTGTTATCCCGCAAGCGGGCGAAGAGGTGAGTCATATGATTTCCCGACCGAAAACACCGGTTGAATTCGCTAGGAATCTCAAGTTCATTTTTGATCACGATTTGCTCTTGCAGGATGAGTATTATACGGAAACTAACTTAAAAGACATTTTCAATCTCGGAGAGGTTGGTCTCTTCAAAGACAATGATGGCAGCGGGAATCGTCGGATTTCCGTTTCGTCGAGCCACTTCGTATCGATATTCCCGTGGGTGCCGATTCCGGGGCGTACTGATTTTACTCCAACCGCTCAATTGACGGCTGGAAGAACAATTCATGATGACGGTTCGATTAAGGCCGGCGTAAATTTCAGCATGTTTGAGGGCGGTCCTGACTTCGCTGCAACGCAGAGAATCTTCGGGGATGAATTTATTCGTCTCACACCTACGCCGTCTCCTCATGGCGGACCTCTTCCCGCCACAGCTCCCCATGGAAACGAAACATGGAAACGTCATTGGGCCGAGGATAAAACTGAAAAATCAACCACGATTGGCTTTAATCCGGCTGGTCAGCTTGACGCTGTGATTATTGAAATAGACAAAAGATAGACAGAGGGATGGAAAGCTTGTGCAGAAATAGCGGCGTGCGGTCTTGTCGGGCGGCACGGTAGGAAATACAACTAGTGCGGATAAATGACTGGCAGTCCAATTTACTCCAAGGAGAACCATTGCAGATGAGATACATCGCAACAACCGTTATGGCGGCAGCGACAATGACGAGCAGCCTGGTCTTTGCGCAGCCGACAGCCCCTCCGACAATGCAGTCCGTTTCCCCACAAGCGGGCGAAGAGGTGAGTCATATGATTTCCCGACCGAAAACCCCGACTGAATACGCCAGGAATCTCAAATTCATTTTTGATCATGATCTTCTGTTGCAGGATGAGTTTTATGTGGAAGCTAACCTGAAAGATGTCTTCAATCTCGAAGAGGTCAGTATCGTCGACAGCGGTAATAAGTTGGAGCGCGATATCTCTATTGCGGCCAACCCGCCCGCTTCGATATTTCCACGGATAAAGGCATCAGAATTTTTCGGTGGATCGGTACCGAGTGCGGGTTTTGTTGGTGGTAAAAAGCAAAGCGAATCTGGATTGACCACAGCTGGTATAAATTTCGGCATGAATGAGGGTGGGCCGAATTTTGATGAAACTCGAAGAATATTCGGAGAGAGTTTTGTTCGACTCGCCTCCCTTCCGAATCCTCACGGTGGCCCACCTCCCGCCACGGACCCGCACGGGAACGAAAGCTGGAGATACCAAGTGTTCGACGATAAAACTGAAAAGAAGATTACGTTAAGTTTCAACCCTGGCGGTCAGTTGAAAAATATCTTAATAGAAGTTAACGAAAATAAGTAAGAGGATTAAACAATGACCATAGCGCTCACGCAGAATATTCTGAAAAAGCTGGCCGAAGGTTTGGTTTTGAATTCAGCTCCATATAATGCAATTATTGCGGCTGCGGAAAAATCTCCCTTCCTTGCTGGCGAGCTGAATTCGTTTGGAAATGATCGTGAATGGAAATTCAGTCTGGGCTCTGCAGGGAGTGGCGTTTCCACCAATTCTACGGACAAGGCAATCAACTTCGACCCCTCCTGGATCGAGTCTCCAACCCTTTTCGCCACCACGCTCGCGCATGAACTGGGGCACGCGCTCTTACCAGGCGGTACGGGCGGTAAAAACCCGACTAATCCGGACGAGGCCGTCGCAAACGGGTTGGCTAACGAAGGCGTGGCGCTCCTTTCGGAATACATAGTCGCTATGCAACTTGGCCTGACTGGCGGCAAAGCCGGGCATATGCATTCCGACGACAAAAGCGTGCTGACGCCGCAGTTGACACAACTTGCTCAGTCACTTGGAATTGATGTTACTAGCGTACTGTATGGTTCCACTGCCGCACAAACGCTTACCAAGCCGAGTTCGACCTTTGTCGATGTGGCGGGCAAATTCTATGGCACGCTTTCTCCATCCATCGCGACGAATCTCACCTATAAGGAATTCTATGCGGATTGGTGGATCGTCAGTCATTGCGGTGAGGTCGCGACGACCGTGGATTGGCAGAAAATCCAGGGGCCGACAATCACCTATACGAACACCATCGTCAATGGCGAGAAGGTGTGCTCGATAGGGACGCAGCCTGTTCCTCTGAAGGACGGCACGTGGATGACAATGTCGGGTGATGTGTCGCTGAAGGGATACATCACCGCAACCCTGTTTGGCCTGAACGGGCAGGTAAGGGAGCAGGGAAAATTCGACTACACGGGATTCAAGGTTCAGGACATGTTCTACCTGAATGGAAAACCAACTCAACAATTCGACTTCAATCTGGACAAGAGCTACACCAAGCACGATTTCAACACCGACGGTTCGCAAACCGCGACAGTATATGGCGTAACCGGTCAGATGACCGAGTATGGGAAGTTCAACGCAGCCGGGTTCAAGACGCAGGACATCTTTTACACGAATGGCAAACCCACGCAGCAGTACGACTTCAATCTCGACAAGAGCTACACGAAACACGATTTCAATACGGATGGCTCACAAACCGCGACGCTGTACGGCATAACCGGCCAGATGACCGAATACGCGAAGTTCAACGCGAGCGGCTTCAAAACGCAAGACGTCTTTTACTCGAATGGCAAACCGACGCAGCAGTACGACTTCAATCTCGACAAGAGCTACGCAAAGCACGATTTCAACGCGGACGGCTCACAAATCGCGACACTGTACGGCATAACCGGCCAGATGACCGAATACACGAAGTTCAACGCGAGTGGCGTCAAGACACAAGACATTTTCTATACGAACGGCAAAGCGACGCAGCAATACGACTTCAACCTTGACAAGAGCTACACGAAACACGATTTCAACACAGACGGCTCTCAAATCGCGACACTGTACGGCGTAACCGGCCAGATGACCGAGTACACAAAGTTCAACGCGAGCGGCGTCAAGACACAAGACATTTTCTACACGAACGGCAAAGCGACACAGCAATACGACTTCAATCTAGACAAGAGCTTCACAAAACACGACTTCAATGGAGACGGTTCGCAAACCGCGACCCTGTACGGCGCAACCGGGCAGATAACCGAGCTCGCGAAATTCAACGCAAACAACGTCAAGACACAGGATATATTTTACACCAACGGAAAGCCGACGCAGCAGTATGACTTCAATTTGGACAAGAGCTACACCAAGCACGATTTCGGCGCTGATGGCTCGCAAACCGCGACGCTATACGGCGTGAGCGGCCAAATGACCGAATACGCGAAGTTCAACGCAAGCGGCGTCAAAACGCAGGACATCTTCTACACGAACGGCAAAGCGACACAGCAATACGACTTCAATTTAGACAAAAGTTACACGAAGCACGACTTCAACTCCGATGGCACGCAGACCGCAACACTGTTCGGCGTAACGGGCCAGGTCACCGAGTATGCGAAATTCAACGCGAGCGGTTCCAAAACGCAGGACATCTTTTACGGCGCGGACAAGAAGGCGACGAAGCAAATCGACTTCAACTTGGACGGTAGCTACGGCTCGCACGTCTTTAACACCGACGGTTCGCAGATCGCCGCCTTGTTCGGCGTATCCGGTCAGATAACAGAATATGCAAAATTCAGCGCCAGCGGCTTCAAGACGCAGGACATCTTCTACGCGAATGGGCAAGCGAAACAGCAATACGACTTTTCAATCGACAAAAGCTACGTCTCGCATGCGTTCAGCGGATCACAGGAATTAGTCGGATTTTTTGGCTCAAACCACGTCATCACCGATTATTACCAGTTCATGTCGGGCAAGCTGAGCGAGCGGGATTTCTTCGATGGCGGTGGCCGTCAAATCGAGGCCGATCATTACAGCTTCACGTCGGGCAACCTGACCGGGTTCTCACAGTTTTCGTACAACAACGACGGCACCTACTGGTCCAAGAACTACGATGCGACCGGCCATTTGACGGCACAGTCAAAATTTTCCGGCGATGGACACCTGCTGCAAAACAGCAGCATTTATGGCGGCGGGGGTAGCTTCCCTGCGGGGCAGCCGCTCTGGAGCGGCATGCTGTGATTTGAATGAAGCGCATCCCCGCAATCGGCGGGGATTAAATCCCGCCTATTACTCAAAAATAATCAGAGAAACCCACCCGTGAGTTCGACTGTCGAGCATTCAGAAGTGCCGCTCCGCGTTACGCATCAAACCGCCGAGGTGCCCGGTAGCCAAAGCAACCATAAACTCCATTTAACGCAGACGAGTTCAGCTAATTTCATCGTAAGGATGGCCGGCGCAGTGCGGGCCATCACCGGCATTCTTTTGGCTGTATCGGTGAACACTTCCGAGGCGTCCAGTCTGGCCGATCTGGCGAATGAAGCCCTCGCGGCCGATGCAGCCTTTCAAAGCGCGGAAGCTGCGTGGCGGGCCGGCATCGAAAAAGCCCCTCAAGGCCGGGCGGGAATCCTGCCGCAAGTGGGCATCCAGCAGTCCATCTATCGCAACGGCGTCCGCATTCCGGGGCAGACCATCCCGGGCTATTCAACGATCGGTTTCACGTTGACGCTGAACCAGCCGCTCTTCAAATGGGACGCGTGGGAAACCTATCAGCAAGGCAAGCTTCTCGCGATGGACGCCGACCTGGCGCTGGCTCAGGCGAAGCAGGAATTGCTGTTGCGCGTATCGCAGGCCTACTTCGACGCGCTCGACGCGCAGGACGACCTCGCGCTTGCCGTCAATCATAGGGTGGCAATAGCGGAGCAACTGGCACTCGCACAGCGCCGCTTCGCGATGGGCGACGCGACCATCGTCGACACGAACGAAGCCAGAGCCGGATTCGACGCGGCACGGGCAGACGAGATCGCCGCGCAGACCCGGCTCGACACGAGCTACGCGGTGTTGCAGAAGATCGTCGGCCGACCTGTCGGCAAAATAAGCGGATGGCGCTCCGATGTCCGGCTGCCTCCCGTCGATCCACCCGATGTGGACCCGTGGGTCAGCGCGGCCAACGCATCGAGTTACGACGTGCGCCGAAAAATAATCGCGACGCAGGTTGCGAGGCGAGAACGCAGCAAGGCGCGGGCGGGGCATTACCCCACGGTTTCCCTGGTTGGCAACGTCGATAACGGCAACGCGGCGTTCATCAACGGTCAGGCGAACTTCTACACGGGGGGCAATCGTGGCACCGCGAGCGCCATCGGCATTCAGATTTCGCTGCCACTGACCGACGGATTCATGACGCAGAGCCGGATTCGCGAAGCGCTCGCGCTGGAGGACAAGGCTCGGCACGATCTGGACGATGCGCAACGCAGCGCCGAACTCGCGGCGCGCGATGCATACCTCGGCGTCACACGAGGTCTGGCGCAGACGGACGCGCTCGCCACCGCCGTGAAATCCGCGGCGATCGCACTGAAGTCGAACCAGACCGGCTACCGCGTCGGCGTCCGGGTGAACTCGGACGTGCTGGACGCGACCGACAAGCTGTATCGTGCGCGGCGTGATCTGGCCCGCGCACGGGCGGAAACGCTGGTGCAAGGCCTGAAGCTGAAGGCGAGCACCGCCGATCTCGGCGAGGCCGACCTGGCAGCACTGGATGCGTTGCTGATCGAAAGTCCACCCGCCACGCAGGCGGTGCACTGATGTACAGGCTCGTCAGACGTCACCTGCTCATCGCCGCAATGTTCGGCATCGCTTCGAACCTCCTCGTGCTTGCACCTACGATCTATCTGCTCCAGGTCTACGACCGCGTGCTGCCGAGCCGGAGCATCGAAACGCTGCTCATGCTGATGGTCTTCATGGTGATCGCGCTCGGCATGATGCTGATGGTCGACATCGCGCGCAGCCGAATCCTCTCCGACCTTGGCCTGCAGATCGGCAATCGGCTCGACCGCCTGGCGATGCAAACACAGATTTCGGCGCACGCGCATCGCCTGCCGCCCCGGCCGATCGCGAGCCAGGGCGATATCAACACACTGCGGGCCTTTCTGGCGGGGCCGGGCGTGATCGCCTTCTTCGACACGCCATGGCTGCTGGTCTATCTGACCGTCATTGGTCTCTTTCACTGGACCCTGTCGCTGATCGCGGCGATCAGCGCGCTCGTTTTGGTCTGCGTCGCGTTATTCAACGACCGGGTCACGCGCAAAGCCATCCAGTCCTACCTTGCACGGCAGCGTGAAGGCGATGTGTTCTACCAGCAGATCATGCGTAACGCCGAGGTCATGACCGTGCTCGGGATGGTCGGCAACCTGACCGACGCCTGGGACAAGCGCAAGCGCGAATACATCGCCGCTCAGCGCGACGTGTCCGACAGGAGCGCGCTTTACCGCGATGTGACCAAGACTCTCCGCCAGGCGATCCAGGTCGTCATGATGGCCGCTGGCGCCGGGCTTGTGATCGCCGGCTACGCAACGCCCGGCGTGATGCTCGCCACGACGATCCTGCTCGGCAAGGCGCTCGCTCCCATCGAGCAGCTGATCGGTAACTGGAAGCAGGCAGGCGAGCTGCGCGAGGCATGGCCCCGCTTGAACAGCCTGCTGGCCGTTTCGGCCGATGCCGAGACGGTGGCGCTGCCAAGGCCGACCGGCGAGATCCGGGTAGAGCAGGTTGCGTTCAGCGTGCCATCGGGCACGCCGGGGCTCGGCCGGGTGCTGCTGCGAGGTATCGATTTCAAGCTGGCGGCCGGGCAAACACTCGTCATCACCGGTCCGAGCGCTTCCGGAAAGTCGACGCTGCTGCGGGTCATTGCGGGGCTGTGGCGGCCGCAGGCCGGCACTGTCCGGCTCGACGGCGCAGATGTAGCGCAATGGCCGAGGCATGCGCTCGGTCCCTACCTCGGTTACGTGCCGCAGGACATCGAACTGCTGGCGGGCACAGTCGCCGAAAACATCGCGCGTACTGCGAAGCCGCTGCCGCTCGACTCGGCCGCGATCGTGCGCGCGGCACGGCGCGCGGCCGTCCACGAGATGGTCCTCGGCCTGCCCCAAGGCTACGAAACAATGATCGGGGATGCGGGCGACCTGCTCTCCGGCGGTCAGCGCCAGCGGATCGCGCTGGCGCGTGCCCTGTATGGCGAGCCGGCTGTGCTGTTGCTGGACGAACCGAACGCCAGTCTCGATGCGGAAGGCGAAGCGGCCCTGGACAAGGTGCTGAGGCAACTGAAAGCCGAGAACGTCACCATCATCGCCATTACGCACCGGCCATCGCTGATCGAACTGGCCGACAGGGTGTTGCGTCTGCGGGACGGGCAGATGGAGCATTTCGGACCCCCGCCGGACCTGCTTCGGGCGGGCGCCGGCGCGCCGATGTCCCCTGTAGACGAAGTACCCGGAATCGATCTGGCGGCACTTCCGGTCGGCCGGACCTCGCTTCAGCCGGTTCGGCGACCCATTGCCGAACTGCCGACGGAGGCGACCGATGACCTGGTTTGATTCACTTCGCCGACTGCGAGATTCCGTGCGGCGATCATCGTCCAGTGCAGTGACCACCACCGGAGACGTGCTGCCGTTGCCGCGCCGCCTGATCGCAGTCAGCAGCGCGGGCGTCGCAGTCGGACTGGGTCTGATGGCGGGCTGGGCTGCACTTGCGCCGCTGTTCGGCGCCGTGGTTGCCGAAGGTTTGGTGCGCACGGAAGGTGAGCGCAAGACAGTGCAGCATCAGGAAGGCGGCATCGTGAAGGAGATTCTGGTTCGCGATGGCGATCGGGTGAAAGCTGGCCAGGTGCTGATCGTGCTGGAGAACGTCGGGCCGGCGGCTGAACTGTCCGCGCTGCAGGCGCAATCCGACGCGGAGCGGGCGAAGATCGCGCGGCTCTCGGCCGAGCGCGATTTGAAGGATGTCCTGGTGTTTCCGGTGGGCTTGGCGAAGCAACGCGACGATCCGCGCGTCGCTGAAATGCTCGAGCACGAGTCGGCGCTATTCACGGCGCGCCGTCGTGGGTTCGTCGAGCAGAGCGCGATGCTGCACGCCGAACTCGCCCAGACCCGGCAGGAAATCGCAATCAGCGCACAGATGGTCCAGACCATGAGCCGCAGCCACGCGATGGCGGCCCAGCAGAGGGAGACGAACGAAGCGTTGCAGCGGGAAGGGTTCGTGGCTGCAACGAAGGTGCTCGATCTGCAGCGGACGGAAGCTGAAGCCCTGTCGCACGTGCAGTCCGGAAGTGCCGAGCTGAGCCGCGCCGGACAACGGCAAACCGATCTCGAACTGAGGATCACGAGCTTGCGCAACGATTACGTGAAGGCTGCGGACGACGAACTCAAGGAAGCCAACAACCGTGCGGTTCAATTGAGCGAACGACTTCGCCCGGCCCACGATCTTTCCGCGCGTACCCGCGTGGCAGCGCCCGTGGCGGGACTGATCGTCGGACTGAAGGTGCACACGATCGGCGCAGTGGTCGCGCCGCGTGAACCGATTGTCGATGTCGTGCCCGACGGCGCGCCGCTCATCGTCGAAGCCAATATCAGGCCGGATGACGTGCGGGAGATCGCGCCCGGCAGTCACGCCGACGTCCGGCTGACCGCTTATAACTCGCGCACCACGCCGATGCTCGACGGCAGGGTGACTTATGTTTCGGCGGATGCGTTGGCCGATAGCGACAAGCGCGCGCATTTCTATGTCGTGAGGATCGAGGTGCCGGCTCAGGCGCTGGAAAAAGCAAACCGGCTTGCCAAAGAGCCGGTTTTTCTGGGGCCGGGCCTGAGGACGGAGGTCTATATCCGCAAGCACGCGCGCTCGGCGTTCGATTATTTGCTGGAGCCAATTCGGGATGGGATTCGGAAGTCGATGCGGGATTGAGGGATCAGTGGTTGGTATTAGCTTTGTGACGGCTTGCGTGCCAATTAAGGTCGATCAGATGCCGCCCCGTGCTTCTCGTGATTTTGTTTCCAGCGCACCAGGCGGCACGGGGCGGCGTCAGTGCTGAGCGAGACTGCATCGCTCAGCGGAGCGGGCGTCAGGCGGTCGGCTGGTGTTGAACGAACATGCCGTAACTATCGGCGTTGCGCAGAGCGTCGGACGGGGGAAGCAGCCAGGACTGCATGGGGCCTTACGCCAGATCTTCCGTCCCACCGATGTCCTTGAAATGGCTTATTTCGTGCGCGATCATCCCTTCGGTACGGTTCGTCTCGGGTGCATGGTTCCAGAAGTTCGGCATCACGTAGATCTCGTGAGGATGGTCGGAATCATGGGTATTGACATAGGCCCCAAAACTCTCTGGCACTTCGGAGGAGGGCTCGGCGGCCTTGAACGTGTATTGGTCGTGCGCCATCGATTTATCCATATTGGTCAACACTCGCTCGACTTCCTTGACGTTCTCCGGGGTCGGTTCGCGGAAGTTCATCTCGTAGTTGACATCCGGGGGGGATGTTTTCAGCTTCTCCAGCGCCGAATGGACCATCCTCTTCGCGTGTGAAAAAGCCTTGCTCAGAGTATTTTCCTGCTGCGGGGTGAAACCCTCGAAGATCGGTGTTCCCGCCGGTTCCTCGGGCGCGTCGTTGCCGGCGCTTCCGTTCGCGGTTCGGTTGCTCGGAGAATAAATCCGAGGCTGGTTTGGCGGCGCGGGCTGTTGCGGGTTTTGCCGCGGCCCGGAGCCGGCTTCTTGCTGCACCGGCGGCGGTACTTCCCGCGGCCCGTCGCCGGAGCTGTGCTGCAATTGCTGTGGCGAGCGGAGTTGTTGATTGACGTTCATGACTTTCCTGTTTTGAAGGATTGAGGCGATCCGCGATCCGAGTCGAATCCGTGGTTCACCCGTACGGCGCAGTGCGGGATGCGCGATTCGATTGAAGCATCAACGCTGTCTTGAGATGCAATGCACGGGTTCTACATGCGATGCGCGGTGCGGTCGGCATGACGATCGGGCGGAGCGTGTGGACGAGGCCTGCAGGTCTCGCAAAGCCCGCCCGCCCGCTGCGATCGATTCGCGCGCTTGTCGCTACAATGGTGCTTACGCTTTCACCGACCCTGACGAACGCGTTCACCGGCGCTCATCTCGACCCCAATGTCATCCACGCCCGCTGCCCCTTCACGTCCACCCATGCTCGCCACGGCCGAAGCGCTCGGCATCCTGCTCGCCGCCGCGCGCCGCGTCGAGGGTGTCGAATCCATCGACACCCTCGATGCGCTCGGCCGCGTGCTTGCTGCCGATGTCGTTTCGCCGCTCGACGTCCCGCCCATGCACATCAGTTCGATGGATGGCTACGGCGTGCGCGCGGCCGATCTGGCGGGCGCATCGGCACAGCAGCCGGTCACGCTGACGGTGTCGCAGCGCGTACCGGCCGGACACGTCGCCGGGCCGCTCGCGGCGGGCACGGCGGCGCGCGTGTTCACCGGCGCGACGGTCCCGCCCGGCGCCGATGCCATCGTGATGCAGGAAATGGCGAGCGCGACTGACGACGGACGCGTCGCGTTCGAAGCGGCCCCCGCCGCGGGCGAATGGATCACGCGGCAAGGCGCGGACATCAGGAAGGGTTCGGTGATCCTGCCCGCCGACACGCGGCTCACGCCGCAGGCGCTCGGCCTCGCGGCGTCGGTGGGATGCGCGGCGCTCGACGTCGTCAGGAAGACGCGGGTCGCCGTCTTCTTCACCGGCGACGAACTCACGATGCCCGGCGAGCCGCTGAAGGAAGGCGCGATCTACAACTCGAACCGCTTCACGCTGTGCGCGCTGCTCGCGAAGCTCGGCTGCGAAGTCACCGATCTCGGCATCGTGCCGGACCGGCTCGACGCCACCCGCGAAACGTTGCGCGAGGCCGCCCGCGGCCACGACCTGATCCTGACGTGCGGCGGCGTTTCGGTCGGCGAGGAGGATCACGTGAAACCAGCGGTCGAGGCGGAAGGTCGCATCGCGATGTGGCAGATCGCGATGAAACCTGGCAAGCCGCTCGCGTTCGGCGCGGTGCGGCGCGGCGGCGGCGGTGAACGTGAAAGCGAAGGCGAAGGCGGAGAAGCGTTCTTCATCGGACTGCCGGGCAATCCGGTGTCGAGCTTCTGCACATTCCTGCTGTTCGTGCGGCCGTTCATCCTGCGCCTGGCGGGCGTCGGCAACGTGGCGCCGCGCGTCTATTCGATGCGCGCCGACTTCACGCAGAAAAAGGGCGATCGCCGCAACGAATTCCTGCGGGCGCGCGTGAACGATGCGGGCGGCCTCGACGTTTTCGACAACCAGAGCTCGGCGGTGCTGACCTCGACGGTCTGGGGCGACGGCCTCATCGACAATCCGCCGAATCACGCGATCAGCGCCGGCGAAATCGTGCGCTTCATCCCGTTTTCGGAACTGATGCGCTGAAGCTGTAATGAGCATCGGGCAAGGCAAGGCAATCATGAAAGTGGAATTGAGGTTTTTCGCCAGCGTGCGTGAAGCGCTCGGCGTCGCGAACGAGAGCGTCGAGGTGCCCGAAGGCATCGTGAATGTCGGCGACGTGCGCGCGTGGCTGCGCACGCGCGGCGGCGCGTGGGCCGAGGCGCTCGCCGAAGGCCGCGCGTTGCGCATGGCCTGCAATCACGTGATGACGGACGCGTCGCAGCGCATCACCGACGGCTGCGAAGTCGCGTTTTTTCCACCGGTCACGGGGGGCTGACATGACGACGGTCCGGGTCCAGGAAGCCGATTTCGACATCAGCACCGAGGTGGCCGCGTTGCGCGCGCAGAACCCGAAGGTTGGGGCGGTGGCGTGCTTTGTCGGGACGGTGCGCGATCTGAACGAAGGCAGCGCGGTTCAGACGATGGAACTGGAGCATTACCCCGGCATGACCGAGAAATCGCTCGAAGCCATCGCACGGCAAGCCCGCGAGCGCTGGCCGGGATCGGACGTGCTGATCGTGCATCGCGTGGGGCAGCTCAAGCCGCTCGACCAGATCGTGCTGGTCGCGACCACGGCGATGCATCGCGCTGAAGCGTTCGAATCCTGCGCGTTCGTGATGGACTATCTGAAAACCCAGGCGCCGTTCTGGAAGAAGGAGAAGACCGAAGCCGGCGAGCGCTGGGTCGATGCGCGCGAATCGGACGAGTCGGCGTTGAAGCGCTGGAGCCAGGACGAATAGTGCGAAGAAGCGCTAACCAAGTCGTAAGCACGTAAGCGCGGGGTTGAAAACCGCTCAATCCTCTCCCGCCCCGCGCCCGACAAACCTCGCCGGAAACGGCTCCCCGCCGCCTCGCGCCGGCGGATCGGTCGCCTCTTTCCCCGTACGCATGCGCTTCAAAGCCGCCAGCAACGCCACCTGCTCCTCCGGAATCCGATAGTCCCAGCCGAACTTGCTGAGCTGCAAACTCTGCGCGATGCGCAGTGCGGGTTCCATGAACAGCACGGCCGCCGCAGGCTCGTACCGCGCCTCGACGGTATTCAGAAACAGCGCCAGCCAACGCGCGAAATGCTGCGGCTCGATGTCGCCGAGCGGCCGATGCGCCTCCTGCACATTCCCGCGATACTGCTTCGAGCCGAGCACGAGGCTGGACCAGAACGTCGTCATCTTCGCGAGATGCTCGTCCCAGCGGCCCGTCAGTTCACGCGCAAAAACAGGACCGAGCAGCGGGTCGTCGTCGACGCGTCGATAAAACGCCTCGACGAGCGCGCGCACATTGGTTTCGTCGGCTTCGGTGTGGCGTGGCGTACCGTCCAGAGGTGGAGTGGGCTGATTCATGATGTGAGCGGTCCTGGAGAGATTCGAGCCACAAGTGGCACATGGAGCAGCACACGAAGCGGCACGCCCCGACGACGCATCGCAATGGCTGACGCCCGGGCGCGTTCTGACGGACAATGTGGCCTGTTCAACCATCCGTGGCGGGCCGAATCCCGGCACTGTAGTGCCGGAATCGTCGCTTCGGCAGCGAATCTTAGCCGCCGCCGCACCGGAGGCGCCGATTATCCCTTGCGCGCGAAGCGGATTTCGGGCGTCCGCGCTGTCGGGCAAGCGGTTTGCGCCGTTGCCTGCGTCCATTTTCGTCCCTGATGCGCTCTCGCGCGTGCACAGAATCATGCGACTCACCGACTACACCGATTACTCACTCCGCGTCATGCTTTATCTGGCGGTTCGGCCGGACGGGCTGTCGACGATCCAGGAAATCTCGGACGCCTACGGCATCTCGAAGAATCACCTGATGAAGATCGTCCAGCGACTCGGCGAACTCGGATGGATCGAGACCGTGCGCGGGCGCAATGGCGGGCTGAAACTGAACGAGCGTTCGGGTGCGCTTACCATCGGCGAAGTGGTGCGCAAGACCGAGAGCGATTTTTCGATCGTTGGCTGCTTTGCCGGCGACGACGAGGCGCACCGTCACTGCGTGATTCAATCCCACTGCCGTTTGAGGGGCCTGTTCGCCGCCGCGCGCGACGCGTTTCTCGCCGAACTGGACAAGCACACCGTCGCCGAGCTGGCGCATCCGGCGAACGAACTCGCGGGACTTCTGGGCATCGTGCGCTTCATGCCGCCGACCACGGCCGCGGGTGGCGTAACGGCCGCGCGGGGCGTCGAGGCCACCTGAAACGGGCACGCGCAGACTTTTTCGAAAGCCCGAAAAAATGCGCATCGCGCGCAAATAAGCGCTTGAAAGCGCAGAAAAACACCTCATTTTGAACACATTCCGATCTGGAGGTCTCAATAATGAGAATCGACAAGCTAACTACGAAGTTCCAGGAAGCGCTGTCCGACGCGCAAAGTCTCGCCGTCGGACATGACAACCAATACATCGAACCGGCCCACCTGCTGTCCGCGCTGATCGCGCAGCAGGACGGTTCGGCGCGCTCGCTCCTGTCGCACGCGGGTGTGCAGGTGCAGGCGCTGCAAACCGCGCTCAACGACGCGATGACGCGTCTCCCGCAAGTACGCGGCACGGACGGCAACGTGCAGGTGAGCCGCGACCTCGCCGGGCTGCTGAACAGCGCCGACAAGGAAGCGCAAAAGCTGAACGACACCTACATCGCGAGCGAGATGTTCCTGCTCGCCGTCGCCGACGACAAGGGCGAAACCGGCCGCATCGCCAAGCAGCACGGCCTGACGCGCAAGGCGCTCGAAGCCGCGATCAACGCGGTGCGCGGCGGCGCGCAGGTGGACAACCAGGACGCCGAAAGCCAGCGCGAGGCGCTCAAGAAGTACACCGTCGACCTGACCGAGCGCGCCCGCGCAGGCAAGCTCGACCCGGTGATCGGCCGCGACGACGAAATCCGCCGCTCGATCCAGATTCTCCAGCGCCGCACGAAGAACAATCCGGTGCTGATCGGCGAGCCGGGCGTCGGCAAGACGGCGATCGTCGAAGGGCTCGCGCAGCGCATCGTCAACGGCGAGGTGCCGGAGACGCTCAAGGGCAAGCGCGTGCTGTCGCTCGACATGGCCGCGCTGCTCGCCGGCGCGAAGTATCGCGGCGAGTTCGAGGAACGGCTCAAGGCCGTCCTGAAGGACATCGCGAAGGACGAAGGGCAAACCATCGTCTTCATCGACGAGATCCATACGATGGTCGGCGCGGGCAAGGCCGAGGGCGCGATGGACGCGGGCAACATGCTGAAACCGGCGCTCTCGCGCGGCGAACTGCATTGCGTCGGCGCAACCACGCTCGACGAATACCGCAAGTACATCGAGAAGGACGCGGCACTCGAACGGCGTTTCCAGAAGGTGCTGGTCGATGAGCCGTCGGTCGAGGCGACCATCGCGATCCTGCGCGGCTTGCAGGAAAAGTATGAACTGCACCACGGCGTCGATATCACCGATCCGGCGATCGTCGCGGCGGCGGAACTGTCGCATCGCTATATCACCGACCGTTTCCTGCCCGACAAGGCGATCGACCTGATCGACGAGGCGGCCTCGAAGATCAAGATGGAAATCGATTCGAAGCCGGAAGAAATGGACCGGCTCGATCGCCGGTTGATCCAGTTGAAGATCGAGCGCGAAGCCGTCAAGAAGGAAAAGGACGAAGCATCCCAGAAGCGCCTGCAACTGATCGAGGAGGAAATCGAGCGGCTGAATCGCGAGTATTCCGATCTCGAGGAAATCTGGACCGCCGAGAAAGCCGCGGTGCAGGGCAGCGCGCAGTTGAAGGAAGAGATCGAGAAGGTGCGGGCGGACATCGTCCGTTTGCAGCGCGAAGGCAAGCTCGAAAAAGTCGCCGAGTTGCAGTACGGCAAGCTGCCCGAACTCGAATCGCGCCTGAAGCAGGTCACGCAGGCGGAAGCCACCGAGCAGAGCAATCCGACGCGTCCGCGGCTGTTGCGCACGCAGGTTGGCGCGGAGGAAATCGCGGAAGTGGTGTCGCGTTCCACCGGCATTCCCGTGTCGCGGATGATGCAAGGCGAGCGCGAAAAGCTCTTGCAGATCGAAGGCAAGCTGCATGAGCGCGTGGTCGGCCAGGACGAAGCGATCGGCGCCGTCGCCGATGCGATCCGCCGTTCGCGCGCCGGGCTTTCGGACCCGAACCGGCCGTATGGGTCGTTCCTGTTCCTCGGGCCGACGGGCGTCGGCAAGACCGAGTTGTGCAAGGCGCTCGCCGCGTTCCTGTTCGATTCGGAGGATCACCTGATCCGCATCGACATGAGCGAGTTCATGGAGAAGCACAGCGTCGCGCGGCTGATCGGCGCGCCGCCGGGCTACGTCGGCTATGAGGAAGGCGGGTATCTGACCGAAGCGGTGCGTCGCAAGCCGTACAGCGTGATCCTGCTCGACGAAATCGAGAAGGCGCATCCGGACGTGTTCAACGTGCTGCTGCAGGTGCTCGACGATGGCCGCATGACCGATGGCCAGGGGCGCACGGTCGACTTCAAGAACACGGTGATCGTGATGACGTCGAATCTCGGGTCGCACACGATCCAGTCGATGGTCGGCGAGCCGCACGAGACCGTGAAGGACGCGGTGTGGGAAGAGGTCAAACTGCATTTCCGGCCTGAGTTCCTGAACCGGATCGACGACGTGGTCGTGTTCCATTCGCTCGACCGCAACAATATCCAGTCGATCGCGAAGATCCAGCTTCAGCGTCTGCACGACCGGCTGGCGAAGCTCGACATGCAACTCGATGTGTCGGATGCGGCGCTCGAGCAGATCGGCAAGGTCGGCTACGACCCGCATTTCGGTGCGCGGCCGTTGAAGCGCGCGATCCAGCAGGAGATCGAGAATCCGGTGGCCAAGCTGATTCTGGCCGGAAAATTCGGTCCGAAGGACGTGATCCCGGTCGATGTGAGGGAAGGGAAGTTTGTGTTCGACCGCGTCGTTCATTAAAGCGCGAAGGCGGTTGGCAGGTCGAAGGGCAGCGGAGGGATTCGCTGCCTTTTTTATTTGCGATTGCAAGGATAAGTCGCTGGCGCCGAAGGCGTAGGCAATTTATCCTTGCAATCGCACCGATTTTAGCGCGCAAGGCACGTCACCTGCTAAAATCCATGCAATCGAATGGATACGCGATGTACTCTGCGCGACGATGCTATTATCTCTGCGGTCAAAAGGATTTTTCGGATGAAAATCGAGATCGTTGATTCGCATGACATCGGCGTCGCGGTGCGCGCCGCGCGCAAGGCCCAGCGCCTTCGGCAGGACGATGCCGCCGGCAGCATCGGCGTGAGCGAGAGTTTCCTGGGAAAGGTCGAAAAAGGCGCGGAAAGCGTGCACTGGGGCAAATTGTTCCAGGTGCTCGAAGGGCTGGGCGTGCGGGTCAGCGTCGACATTCCGGAGGCCGCCGGCGAACTCTTCGCGAGCGAGGAATTGAAGCGCTATGCGCGCGTCGAGCGGGCGGAAAAGCGCAAGACCGCGCAGGGGAAGACGGATGGCTGACCAAACGAACACCGGCGTGCCGGAGCATGGCTCGTTGATCCCGGAAAGCGCAGCAACGGCGCGTCCGGCCGCGCCCCAAACCACGCCGCCCGCAAAGCGCAGCCTGATCGCGAGCATCAACGACGCTGAAGTCGGCACGCTCGACGCGGACAACGACATCTGGGCGTTCACCTATCTCCCGGCGTGGCGCCAGCGCGCCGACAGCTATGGGCTGAGTCCGGCGTTGCCACTCATCGATGAAACCTGCCGCGACGGCAGTACGCGCCGCTCGGTCCAATGGTATTTCGACAATCTGCTGCCCGAGGAAGGTCAGCGCACGCTGCTCGCCCGCGATGCCGCGATCCGCAACGAAGCCGATGCCTTCGCGCTGCTCGCGCATTACGGCGCGGAATCGGCGGGATCGGTGACGCTGGTCCCGCCGGGCGCGGCGCAGCCGAATACGCTCACCGAACGCCGTCTCACCGACGAAGCCTTGCAGGCGCGCATCGACGCCTTGCCGCGCGTGCCGCTTACGCACGATGCGCCGAAGCGCATGTCGCTCGCGGGCGCGCAGCACAAGCTCGCCGTCGTGTTGCGCGGCGACGCGTTGTACGAACCGGCCGGTCCGGCGCCGTCGACGCATATCCTGAAGCCGAATCACCAGGACACCGACGACTATCCGCATTCCGTCATCAACGAATGGTTCGTGATGAAACTCGCGGCAAAGGTGCGGCTCGACGTGCCGGCGGTGCATCGGCGCTATGTGCCGTCGCCGGTGTATCTCGTCGACCGCTTCGATCGCGAAGAGCGCTTGGGTTCGTGGCGCCGCCTGCATTCGATCGACGCCTGCCAGTTGCTCGATCTCGCCCGCACGTTCAAATACGAGCAGGGCAGCGTCGAGCAGCTTGCGTCGATTGCGGCGCGTTGCCGCAATCAGGCGTCGGCGAGAACGCGGCTCTTTTCGTGGCTCGTGTTCAATGTGCTTGTCGGCAATTCGGACGCGCATCTCAAGAACCTGAGCTTTCTCGTCTCTCACGACGGCATCCAGCTCGCGCCGTTCTACGATCTGCTGAGCGTCGCCGCGTATGGCACGCCGTCGTATCAGAAGGGCGACTGGCCGGGCAGGGCCGCGTTTGCATGGGACGTGCTCGACGCGCGCCATTACGCCGACTTCGACCGCGCGCTGATGTTGCGCGCCGCCGACGTGCTCGGCATCGCGAGAAAAACGGCCGAGCGCCTGCTCGATACGTTCGCCGGCACCATCGCGAAGGCGGCGGCCGACCTGTATGCGCAAGTCGAAGCGGAAAACGCCGCCTTGCTCGCGGCGAATCCCGCGCTCGCCGCGACGCTCGGCGGCGAACTGACCTGCCTGCGCGTGATCCGCCATACGATCATCGCCGAGATGGTGCAGAAGCTCTCCAAATGAAAACGCCGCCGGCGCTTTCGCGCCGGCGGCGTCGAGCCCGTCACGAGGCTCAGGCGTTCTTGTCGCCTTCGCTCTTGCCGAACAGACCTGCCAGGCCGCCGAGCGAACCCAGCACGCTGGTCAGGTCGAGCTTGCCTTCGGCGGGCACTTCGCCGTTGGGCGTCGCGCGGTCGACGAGATGCGGCAGCACCGACGCCAGCATGCCCGACAACTGGTCGCCCGGCACGCCGGCCTTTTGCGCCAGTTCGTCGACCTTGTCGGCGCCGAGCACGTTGGTGACGGTGTCCGGGCTGACCGGCTTGTTCTCGCCGGTGCCGATCCACGATGAAACGATGTCACCGGCGCCTTGCTCGTGAAAGCGCTGGATCAGGCCATTCAGTCCGCCTGGCTGGTTGTTGACGAACTCCATCGCCATGGCGATCAGGGCGGAGGAGCCGCCGCCGCCTTCAGGCGACGATTTGCCGAGGGAGGATGCGAGGGTATCAAGTAGGCTCATGGCTGTCTCACTGCGAGATGATGCGAGTTGGATGCCGACGTGGCGCTGCGTGCCTGTTCCTCACGTTGCGCCCCGACGGGATGCGCCGACCGCCCAGGTGGGCGATCGAGAATGATACTGCTGCGCGGGCGCTGCACGCCGATTGGACGATCCGGCTTCACGAACCGAGCACCGGGATATCGAGTGCCGGTTCGCTCATTGGTTCATCACGGGTTCATCGAAAGCCGTGTCACTGGCTCGCTGCGGCGCTGCTCGCGGCCTTGTCCTTTTTCTTCTTCGACTTGGCCGGCTTCGTGTCGCTGGCGCCGGACGCGGCTTCCGCGGCGGCGGCTTTCTTCGATGCCTTGGTCGCCTTCGTGCCCGATGCCGCGGCCGGCGTCGTCGCCGCTGCCGTTGTCGTTGTCGTTGCCGTCCCGGAGGCCGCAACCGCCGAGGCGCTCGCCTTCTTCGATGCCTTGGTCGGCTTGGTCGCCGATGCGGGCGTGACCGCCGGCGTGGTCGCGGTCGTGGCGGCAGGCGATGTCGCGGCTGTCGCGGCGGCCGACGACTTGACCGTGGATTTCGCCGGCGCGGCACCTTGTGTCGTGGCGCCTTGGGTCGCGGCGGGCTTGCCGGTCGGCGGCGCGGACGAGCCGCCGATGGTCAGGCCAGCGCTCTCCAGATTCGCCACCGACTTCGTGCCGAGACCCTTGACGCGGTTGGCGAGATCGTCGGCGTCCTTGTACGGGCCGTTTTTCGTGCGTTCTTCGATGATCGCTTGCGACTTCACCGGTCCCAGGCCCTTGACGGACTCGAGCGCGGCCTGATCGGCGGTGTTGACATCGACGGCCGCGAACGCCGCGCCCACGGACAGCATAAGCGCAACGCACAGCATCAGCAGCTTTTTCAGCATGACAGGCACTCCAGAAAGAGAGCTAGATTGAAAAGTCGGACGGGCGAACTCGATCGGCGCCGTTAAGCATAGGACAAAAATCGCGCCGGACGATAAAGGGCCGCATTTTGCCCGACCCTGCCGATGGCATCGCGCGGCCGCACAATATTTAACGTTGCCGCGCGCCGGGCGATGACTTCGTTTGCGACGATGACAAAAAAACTTCGTGGTCCGGATGTTTCTCGCGACATCACACAGGCGTCATTGAGCCGGATTCGACAGCGAACTGGCGGATCGTGACGCATTGCGCAGCGGCTTCGGTGCCGATGCACGGGCGAACGCCCCGCGCACTTCGAAGCCGACCTTGTCGATCACGACACCCTTCGCATCGACGAGCTCAAGCGTGTGACGACCCGGCCACGGCAGCCACGCGACGCGCGCGGCGCGCGAAAGCGGCTTGCCGTCGAGCTGCCAGGCGTTGGCTCCCGCAGCGCCGCCCGCGCTTTCGAACCACACGCGTTGCGCCGACGCCGGAATGTCCGGGTCGAGCGCGAAAATGGTGCCGTCGGTGGGCGAGCCGATTTTCGCGGCGCCCTGGCTGCCGGACGCATCGAACGCTGCCGCTGATGCCGCCGCCGACAATCCGATGTTCGTCATTTGCGTGCCGCGCAGGAACCAGTCGTCGCGCGATGGCTCGATGCGATCCTGATAAGCAATGTGCGTCCTGACGACGCCAGCGGGCGCCGCGGGTTCACGGCTCGCGACGCGACGATGCAGGTAGTTGACGAGCGCGGCCCACACGGGCGCCGCGCCGGTGACGCCGGAGACGTCCCACATCGGCGCGCCGTCCGCGTTGCCGACCCACACGCCGACCGTATAGCGCGACGAATAGCCGACCGCCCAGTTGTCGCGCATGTCCTTGCTGGTGCCCGTCTTCACGGCGCTGAAAAAGCGTGTCGCGAGCACGCTGTCGAAGCCGAACGTGCGGGTGCGCGCGTTGTTGTCGGCGAGGATGTCGGTGACGATGAAGCTCGCTTCGGGGCTGAACACCCGCGCGCCCTGCGGCGGCGCGGCCTGTCGCGCGACGTCGCGAGTCGATTGTGCGATGCCGCCGTTCGCCAGCGCGCGATAGGCGTTGGTCAACGAAAGCAGCGTGACGTCGGCGCTGCCGAGCGCGAGGCTGAAGCCGTAGTAATCGCCGGCTTGCGTGAGCGGCAGGCCGAGCGCGACGAGCGTCTTCGCGAAGCGATGCGGCGTGACCATCACGAGCGCGCGCACGGCCGGCACGTTCAGCGACGAGCCCAACGCCGTGCGCACGCTCACCCAGCCCTTGAAATCGTGATCGTAGTTCTGCGGAATATAGAGGCCGCCACCGGCCGCGAGGTCGAGCGGGGCATCGTCGAGCAGCGTGGCGGCGGTGAGCCGTTTCTCGTCGATGGCCTGTGCATAGAGGAAGGGCTTGAGCGTCGAACCGGCCTGCCGCGCGGCGAGCACCGCATCGACGTCCGGCGCGTTCGAGAAGCCGCCCGCCGAGCCGACCCACGCCAGCACGTCTCCGGTGTGGTTGTCGATGACGATCGCCGCGCCATCGTGCACGTTGCGCGGCGTGGCGCGCGAATTGAGTTCGGTGAGCGTGCGCGCGAGCGTGTCGCGGGCATAGCGCTGGAGCTTTGCATCGAGCGTGGATCGAACGTGCTCGCCCGCTGCCGGATGCACTTCACCCGCGACACGGCGCGCGAAATGCGGCGCGAGCGCGTCATAGTCCGACGACACCACGGACGCCGATGCGGTGCGCGTCAACGTCAACTGCACGTAGCTGTCGAGGTTCGCGCAAGGGTCGGCGACGCGCGGGTCGCGCATCTCGCGCAGGATCACGCACGCGCGCGCGGCGACCTTCGCATACGGCGCATTCGGCGCGCGCACGAGCGCGGCGGTGAGCGCGGCCTCGCGTTCGTTCAGCCCCGAAGGCGCCTTGCCGAACAAGGTCTGCGACAGCGCCGACAACCCGACGATTTCCCCGCGAAACGGCACGAGATTGAGATACGCCTCGAGAATCTGGTCCTTGCGCCACGCGTGGTCGAGCCACAGCGCGCCGACCGTCTGCTGCGCCTTTTCTCCGACGGAGCGGCGGCCCGGCCGCTTACCTTCGTCGTCGATGAGCGTGGTGAGTTGCATCGTCACCGTCGATGCGCCGCGCGTGCGCGTGTTCCACAGGTTGGCCCACGCGGCGGCGGCCGCGCCTCTCCAGTCGACGCCGCCATGCTCGTAAAAGCGCTTGTCCTCCGACACGACGATCGCCTCGCGCAACGCCGGCGAGATGTTGGCGAGCGCGACCCAGTCGCCGCGCCGCGCGGTTTTGTCGATGCGCACGCGCTGCAGTGGTTCGCCTTCGCGATCGAGCAGCACCCAGTCGGAACCGCGCCAGTTGCCGCGCACTTCGTCGAACGTGGGCCATGCGTGCGCCGCCTGCACCAGCAGGCATCCGATGACGAGGCACGCAGCGCGTTTCATGATGTCACTTCGCGGCGAGCGGTTTCACGACGACGGGCGCATTCGGGACAGCGCCGAACGCGGAGGGCGCATAGAGCGCTTCGACGCGCGTCGGCGGCAGGCCGAACGTGCCGGCGTTGTTCAGCCGCACCGTGTATTCGACCTGCAGCTTGCCCTTCGGCAGATAGTCGTAATACGCGCGATAGCCATCGAAGCCGCGCTCGACGAACGCCGGCCACGCGCCTTGTGGACGTTGCTCGCCTGCGGTGGCGCTCTCCGAATCGCGGCCGAGTCCCGAGCCGAGAATCGTCGCGCCCGCCGGAATAGGATCGTTGACGACCACCCACGTCATGTCGCTTTGCGCATCGATGTCGAGCCGCACGCGCACGAGGTCGCCACGCGAGAGCGCGCCCTTGACGGCCGGATCGACGGGCGTCACGGTCTTCGTGATCCGATAGCCCGCCGCAAACGGTGCCTTCAGGGCGACCGCCGCCAGACTTTCGACCGTCGCCCACGGCTTGCCGCTGCCTTCCTGCGTCACGGTGAGCGCGCCGGACGACCACGGCAGCGTCGTGCTGGCGGGCGGCGTCAGCGTCTTCACGTCGGACCCCAGTTGAACCTTCGTCTGCCCGCTTACCGGCGTGCTTTCGAACACGCGCGAGAAGCGCTCGACGGCGAGCGTGCCCCAGAGGTTCGCGGTGGTCGTCTGCCATGCGCCGTTCTTCTGCAACGCCAGCAACCCGCCGACGAGACGCGGCATCTCGTCCTTCCAGCCCGGCGCATCGGCGAACAGCAGCGCGGTGCGCGCGGCGTTCGATTCCGTGCCGGTCATGAGCCAGTAGAGATCGTCGTCGCGTTCGGTGGAAAAGGTGAGACGCGTGCCCTGATACGTGAGCCGCGCGCGCAGGATCTGCTCGACTTGCGCGCGCTTGTCGTCGCGGCCCGCGATGCCATCGACGCGCGAGAGGATCGCGTAGTAGTCGAGGAGCGCGGAGGTCGGCCACTGATCCGGCGCGATGGTGATCGACCCGACCATGCGCGGCGCCGCGAGGCCGAAACGCGACAACGCCTCGATCGCCGCGAGCTTGCGCAGGTCGAGATCCTGGCGCGGCGCCCAGACATTGCGCTGGATCTTCCCTTCGACGAAATTGACGAGTCCCGCCGCCAGCTTGCCGCGGATGTCGTCGGGGAGCGCGAAGCGGCGATCCGCCTTCGACGCCTCGTCCGACGCCGCGAGCAGATACGCCGAAAGCGTCGGGCTGCCGGTGGGCTTGTCGTCGTCGGCGGGCGGGAAATAGTTCGCCAGCCCGTCGCGGTCCAGGTACGACGGCATGCGCGCGATCACCGTCTGCCATTGCGCGGCATCGGCGAGACCGAGCGCGCGCGAGCTCTGCTGTTCGAGACAGCTATACGGATAGCGCTCGAACCAGCGGCGCACGCCGGGCAGGCCGTCGGCCAGCTTCGGCTGCAACGACACCGCGATGCCGCCGCGCACGACGCCATCGCTCGACGACGTGGCATCGGCGGGCGGCGCGACCGGCAGCGTGAGCGTGCCGTCGACCTGGGCGAGCGTCGACTGCTGAACCGTCACGGGAATCGCGGCCGTCACGCGCTGGGTCAGCTTGACGTTGTCGCTGGCCTTCGCGCCGCCTTGCTCGACCGCGCTCACATTCCATATCAACGCCGCCGATGAAGCCGCGCCGAGCGCATCGGGCGTGGTGACATTCCACGCGACTTCCTGCGACGAATCGGCGCCAAGTTCAATCGTCTGCGCGGGCAGGTCGAGCGTCGCCACATGCGGCGTCACGACGACCTGCATCTTGCGCGAGGTCGTATTGCGCAGCGTAAACTGCGCGCGGAACGCATCGCCGACCCGCACGAGCGGCGGCAGCCCGGAAATCAACTGCAAATCCTGCGTGCTGCGGATCGACGTGCTGCCGCTGCCGAACTTCCCCGCGCCGACCGTCGCGATTGCGACGATGCGAAAGCTCGTCAGCGCGTCGTTCAGCGGCACCTCGACGGATGCCTCGCCGTTCGCGTCGAGCGCGACGCGCGGGTTCCACAAGAGCAGCGTGTCGAACAGTTCGCGCGTCGCGCTGTGTCCGCCGCCGCCGCCCGCCGGCACCGCCTTGCGACCGAAATGCCGGCGCCCGATGATCTCCATTTGCGCCGTCGACGTCTCGACGCCATAGGCGCGCCGTTGCAGCATGGCGTCGAGCACGTCCCAGCTTCGGTTCGGCATCAGTTCGAGCAGCGCTTCATCGACGGCCGCGAGCGCGATCTGCGTGCCCGCCGGCGCGGGCTTGCCGCCGGGCAGCACCACGCGCACCTTCACATGCGCCTTCGCGCGCACGGCGTACGATTTCGCATCGGGCGTCACCGTGACGGCGAGCTTGTGCGCCGCCGTGCCGACCTTGATCTCGGCGAGCCCGTAGCGAAACGCGGGCTTTGACAAATCGACGAGCGGCGTCGGCGCCTCGTACTGGCGGCCTTCGTACCAGAACGCATGGGCCCATTCGAGCGGCGCCTTCCAGCCCCACGTGAAGAACGAGTACCACGGCACTTCGTGAATCCGCCCGCGCAGCGCAAGCACGGACACGTAGACATTCGGCCCCCACGAATCCTTCACGCGCAGTTCGACGGTCGGGTCCTTGCCGTTCAGTTCGACGACCCGCGTTTCCACGACGCCCTCACGCTCGACCGCCACGAGCGCGGTCGCGAAGCGGAACGGCATGCGCACCTGGAAGCGCGCCGTTTCTCCCGCTTCGTAGTGGGTTTTTTCGGGCAGCACGTCGATGCGGTCGGTGTTTTCTCCGCCGAACCACAGTTCGTCCTCGCGCGTGACCCACACCGACGTGGTTGCGTTGGCTTCGCGGCCGTCGCCGTCTTTCGCGACGGCGATCAGGTCGATGTTGCCCGCGTCCTTGAGGTTCGCTTCGCACGAGAAGAGGCCGTGGTCGTCGCTCTTGCCACTGCACAGCGTGCCGAGGTCGCGGGTTTCGGTGTGGTTGTCGTAGGCGTAGAAGCCGCCGACCATGCGCTTTCTCGAACTCGACATCAGCCGTGCGACGCCGCGAAGCTCGAGCGCCACGCCCGCGCGCGGCTTGCCCTGCAGATCGACGGCGAGCGCCTGCACCGGCACAGCGTTGCCGACCGATACCCATTGCCCCGCCTTGATGCCGGCCGCGACCGCGGCGGGCCAGAGCGTGGCATCGCCGCGAATCGTCTGGATCTCGCCGTTGGGGTCGGCGAAGGTCGCTTCGAGCGCGAGGCGCTTCGGTGCGTCGACGGCCGGCAGCGACTTCAGCGCGAGCGTGCCCGCGCCGTTGCGATCGAGCGTGACGGGCAGCTTGTCGGCGACGAGTTTCGCCGTCGAGGTCTCTTCCTGCGCGTTCTCTTCATCGTCGGTGGAAGCGCTCGCGCCGTTGTCGGCGGGCTTGCGGTACGGCGCGAAGCTGAATCCCTCGTACTGCGACGCGAACGCGGGCGACGTGTCCTTGAGCAGCGCCGATACCTGCACCGGCAGGTTCGACGCCGGCCCGCCCGCCACATATTCGATCTGCACCGCGAGCGGCGCTTCCTTTGCCGCGACGAGCGCGCCGGTCTTCTGGTCGCGCACGGCGATGGAGCCCTTGAAGACCGGCAGGCGAAACTCCTCGACGCGGAAGCTGCCGGTGTAGGTCGTCGAACCGGCCGAGCCTTCGTCGTCGCCGGACGCGGAGCCGTCATCGAGCGACACGCTGTATTCACCGAGCTTCGCCGCGGCCGGCACCGGGAACGTGGAATCGGCGCTATGATCGGCGGCCCAGGTCAGCGGCAAGTGATAGGTCTGCCCGCTGCCCTCGTGCCGGATCGTCACCCGCGACGGATAGCGCTCGGGAAACCTGAAGCCATCGAGCGTCTCGACCCGCATCAGGTGCTTCATCGACACCGTCTCGCCCGCGCGCACGAGCGTCCGGTCGAAGACGGTATGCGCGCGCGTCGTCTGGTCGAGGCTCATGTCGGTCGGCACGTTGAAGCGCCACGACTCGATGCCGCGATTCCAGTCCGAGCGCACGAATGCCATGTCGGGGCCGGTGGCGGGATCGTTCACGCGCGCCGATACGAAGAAGCCGTCGTAGCTGAAGCTGTTTTCATCGCAGGGACGCAAGGGCGCGAGCGGCTTGCTGATCGTGACGAGCCCGCTCGCGTCGGTCTTGCCGACCGCCAGTTGATCGCCGTTGCAGTCGGTCACGCGCACTTGCGCGCTGGGCACGGGCTTGCCGCTGTCGAGCGCGGTCACCCACACGACGCTGTTCTCGCGGCCCTGCTTGAAGTGCACGCCAAGGTTCGTGACCAGCACCGACGTGCGCACATACATGGACTGCGGCTTGCCGAGCAGCGAACTTCCGAGCGCCGGCGACGCCAGTTCGACGACATAGAAGCCCGGCTTGGCGAGCGGAATGCCGACGACTTCGAACGGCCTCAGTGACTTCGGGTCGGCGGCCGGCAGGCTCAGCGCCTCGACGCCGGCTTGCCCCGCGAGCAAGGACAGCGAGCGCACGTCGATCTGCGGGTCGTCGGCGCTGCTGTTCGGCGCATACACCGGCGCGGTGCCGTTTGCGAGCGCCTGCGGCATTTGCTTTTCGATGTCGGAGCGCGCCATCGACGTGCCGTCGAAACGATCGACGGTGCGCATCCAGCGGCGGATGTCCTCGTCGGCATCGACCTTCAGCTTCGTCACGCGCGACGTGCCCGAGTTGAGCCCCTGCACATGCAGGTCGGCCTCGACGTGGCGCAGCGTGACGGGCAGCATCGCGGGCATGTTCGGCTCGGCGAAGCGCTCGATGATGCCGAACGTCGACGACGAAAACTTCGCGAGCGGCGGCATCGGCGCGGTCGGGGTCTTGAGCGGGAAGAGGTCGGCGTTCGCGAGCTTGCGGCCGCTCGAGTCCTTCAGGTTCGCGGGCAATTCGATCGATAACGCCGCGTGTTCGGGCAGCGGCGCCGCGAACTCGATGGCGTCGACTTCGGCGCTCTTGTCGTTGCTGTCGAAATGAGGCGCGACTTGGCCCGCGGGACCGCGCAGCACGATCTTCGCGGCCTCCGCGCGATCGATCGGCGCGGAAAAGCGCAGCCGCAGCGGACGTAGCGGCGTGCAGGGCGCTTTCGCGTTCTCGCGCTCGCACGAAAAGCTCGCGGTGAAGGGCGCGCGCACGGTGAAGTCGAAGCGCTTTTCGACGTCGTTCGCGACGCCGCCCGGCCCCGCGACGCCCGCGCCGTACACGAGCTGCATCTTCGTCGCGGAAGGGAGCGTCTGCTGGCACGCGAGCGTGAGTACGCGATCGCTTTGCTTGTCGAGCCGGAAATGCTTGAGGAGGGCGGCGCGCGTGGCGGCGTCGGTCAGGCGCACCGGAATGCGGTTGCCGAGCCCGCTCGATTCGCACCAGACATTCGCGAGTACCGACGCATCGGTGGCCGGGCCGTTCAGGCGCAGCACGAACGCCTGGTCTTCCTCGATCTCGCCGCCATCCGGGATCACGCGGGTGACGAACGGGCCGCCCGTCTCGAAGGCGAAACTGCGTTTGCCGTTGAGCGCGACACCCGCGACGGACTTGAGGCCGTCGTTCAAGTCGACGGCGCATTTCACGCCGGGCGGAAGATCGTTCGCGAAATCGTAGGCCCAGGTTTTCGCATCGATCCAGCGCGCCGTGCCGGCAGCTTGCGTCGGGCCGCTGCAACTGACCTTCGCGGGCGCCTGCGCGCCCGGACTGCCGAACGCGATCATCGCCTCGTCGAACTTGACGACCACCTGCCGCACCTGCGCGACCTTGCCCTGCGGCGATACGCTCACGGCGCGCGCGGCGTCGGCGCGATGCATCGCGCTGCCGAAGACGACGGCGGCAAGAACGGCCGTCGCGACCAGAATCCATTGTTGTTTTGCTTTGACGCGGCTCATTCGCGCTCGCTCCCGGATCGGCAGATTCGGCCGATTCTACCGGAGCGCTACACAATCCTTTCAGTCGGCGTGCATCGGACGACAGGTTGACGAGCACATATTGCGTTCGATGCTAACTCCGCACGCCAGCCGGTTTCCTCGTCACCGGGATATGGCGTGTGCTGACACGCCGCCAGTAAAGAAAGAGCCCAACGCCCGCGACGCCGAGGCTCGCCGTATTCGCGAACCAGAAGCCGCGCGCGCCCCGCAGCCAAAGCGGCACGGCGCCGCCCACGTTGAAGCCGAGCAGATAGCCGCCGCCGAGCCCGATGCCCCAGAGCGCCAGCGCGTAGATCACGGTCGGCACCAGCGTCACCTTGTAGGCGCGCAGGATGAAGGCGGTCGAGATCTGGAGCGCGTCGAAGAGGTGATAGAACACGATGATCAGCACGAGCGGCATCGCCGCCGCGATCACGGCATCGTTCGGCGTGTAGGCCGCGATGATGTGCGGCCTGAGCACGAGCACGAGCGTCCCGTAGACGCACGCGATCAGCGTCGCGAGCGCGATGCCGTGCCGCGAGAGCGAGGCGGCCGCATCGAACCGTTGCGCCCCGAGCGCCTGCGAAACGAGCGTCGACGAAGCGATGCCGATCGAGAGCGGCGTCATGTAGAGCACGGCCCCGAGATTGCCGGCGATCTGGTGACCGGCGAGCGTCGTCGTGCCGAAGCGCGAGATGAAGAGCGCCATGAACGTGTATGACGTCACTTCGATCAGGTAGGACAGCCCCATCGGAATGCCGAGCTTGAGGAGAGCCGCCTGACGCTTCCACACCGGCCAGCAGAAATGCGAAAAGATCGCGAACGGACGGAAGAACTCGAACTTGACGAGCACCGTCATGCCGACCACGGCGAGCATCCCGTTGATGAGCGTGCTCGCGAGAGCGCAGCCCGGGCCGCCGAGCGCCGGTACGCCGAGGCCGCCGAAGATGAACCAGGTATTGAGGGGCACCTTGACGATCAAAGCGCCCACTTGCAGGAACATCACGAGCCGCGGCTTGCCGACCGCGTTCGCAAGCGAACCGTAGACGCGAAAGACGAGGCTCGCCGGCAGCCCGAACGACACGATCCGCAGATACTGGACCGTGCGCTCGTGCAACGCGGGCGGGGCGTCGGCGAGACCGAGCAGCGGCTCGGGGAAATAGAGCAGCACGAAGCCGATGACGGCGAGCACCGCCGCGAGCCAGAGCGCCTGGCGCACTTCCTCGCCGATCTCCTTCTCGCGCGCCGCGCCGAACAACTGGCCGGCGATCGGCTGCAGCGCGACCAGGATGCCGGTCAGTCCGATATAGATCGAGATATATACCGACGACCCGAGCCCGAGCGCCGCGAGATCGGTGGCCGAGAAGCGGCCGACCATCGCGGTGTCGATCACGCCGAAGGCAATGATCGCCAGTTGGCCGATCAGCACCGGCCACGCAAGCGACGCGATCTTGCGAACGTCGGCGAGAATTACATGAAACGCCGGCTGCATCGCGTCAAGGCTGGCGCAGCGTCTTCGGGCGCGGCTTCTTCACGGGCGGAACCGGGCGCTCGAGACGCACATAGAGCCGGAAGCGCTCGTCGCGGTCGGCGACGCGCCGGCCTTCCCAGACGAGCTTCCACACGAACGCCGACAGCGTCGACGGCTCGCCGTAATCCGAGCGATCCTGGCGCAACAACACGTCGCAGTCTTCGTCGAAGGAGAAGTGCATGCCGCCGAAGTAAGCGAACGTCGCGATCTGCGCGTCGCCGAGGCGCACCGGCGAGATGCAGCTGTAGTCGGGCGGCAGATGGTCGGCGATCTGCTCGGCGACGTCGCGATAGGTCCGGCTGTAGTTCACGACCGGCAGCCACAGCGTCATGAGCAGCACCCACATCAGCGTGGTGCCGGCGCTCGACAGCACGACGCTGCGCCACAGCACCTTCGGATGACGAGCGAGGCGCCAGCGCGCAAGCAGGAACCAGCAGAGCGTGACCGCCACCGCGCAGACGAACGACAGGACCTTGAACTCGGGGTGAAAGCCCGGCGCGAGCCGTGCGAGATTGCGCGCGAGCGGCGCGGGAAAGCCGATCATGCCGGCCGTCCAGACGAGCCACACGAAGGTGCCGAGGATCGTGAAGCTCAGCATCGCGAACCAGTCGATCGCGTTGATCGCGCCGCGCTTCAGGGTCGGCAGCGCGAAGGTCGCGAGCACCGACAGCGGCGGCAACAGCAGCATGAAGAGGCGGTTCGTCTCGTGGCTTTGCAGGACGACGAGCACGAGCAGCGGCCCGATGACCGACAGCGGCACCGCGACGTGCGGCGAACGGCGCTGTCCGCCCCAGCTCACGAACGTCCAGATCGCGAGCGGCCAGGCAGGCCACGTGAAGAGCGGCAGGTTCTTCATCGCGTAGCCGAGCACTTCGGTGGGCGGCCCGGTGAACGTGTGGAAACTGTTGCGCCACCACTGGCGCAGCCACCATTCGCCGTCGTCGGGATAGAAGTGCAGCGTCGGCAGCACCCACGCGGCAATCAGCGCGACAGCGACCGGCAGCCCCATGATCACGAGCGGCAACGGCCGCACCTGTCGCACGATGATCGTCATCGCCAGCGTGGAGAGGAGGAGCGCGAAGACCAGCACCGGACTGCTCGACAAGCCGACCACGCCGATTGCCGCGCCCCAGGTCAGCGCGCCCTGGACCGGCTTGTCGATGCTGCGCACGAGGCCGTACACGAGCATCGCGCTGCCCGCGAACTGCGCGAGTTGCGGCGTAGTTTCGTGGCCGCGCTCGGCGAGCCCGAAGCAAGCGAGGAGAATCAAGAGCGCGCCGTCGGCGAGCGTGCGGCCGTAGTCGCGCGGTTCCGGCTCGCCGCCGAATGCGTATTTGAACGGCTGCGCTTCGTCGCGCCGGCCGAGCAGGTAGGCGGTGTACCAGACGAAGGCGCACGCGAGGCAAAAGAGCAGGCCGGTCACGACGCGCGACGCATTGCTCGCATCGACCCACGGACTCAGCAGGCGAATCGAGGTCGCGCCGAGCCAGTACATCAGCGGGCCGTCGCCGGTGAGCGCCTTGCCGACGAGATTCGGCAGCAGCCAGTCCTTCGCGTCGCCGTTGGCCATCGTCCACATCACGCCGAAGCCCGCCGCGTCTTCGTTCTTCCACGGGTCGCGGCCGAACAGCCCGAACGACGCATAGACGATACAGATGGCGAGCAGGAGCCAGCGCGGCAGGGCGCTGGTGGCGGAAGCGGTCAGGCGGACGACAGATCGCATGCGAAAAGGAGCTGAGGGTGGAGAGGCGGATCGATCGACTTCGAGGCAGCGCGCGCGGCGCGGGTATTGCCGCTATTGCGGGAAGCCAAGGGCCGCGCGTGAACATGCGGCATTGTAGACGCGAGCCGCAGCGCACGTCACAGGCGAGGCGCAACCGATGTAACCAGCCGCAACATCGCTTCACGGTTGCGACGAAAGCAGCAGGTGGCGCCCAAAGTGAGCGGCGACAAAAAAGGGCAGCTTTCGCTGCCCTTTTTTGCCGGATCGGCGTCTCGCGCCAACCGTGAAACGCTGCCGTCTTACTTCTTCGACGAGAACGCTGCGAACTTCTTGTTGAACTTCTCGACGCGGCCGGCCGTGTCCATGATCTTTTGCTGGCCGGTGTAGAACGGATGCGATTCCGACGACACTTCGATCTTCGCGAGCGGGTAGGTCTTGCCTTCGAACTCGGCGGTTTCGCGCGTGTTGATGGTGGAACGCGTCACGAACTTGAAGTCGTTCGACATGTCGACGAACAGGACTTCGCGGTAATTCGGGTGAATGCCTTCTTTCATGGTCTTTCCTGGTATCTGGCGGTAGCCAACCTGCTCGTTGCGTCCGGACGATTCAGACGCGGTCTTGAGCGAGTCACTTGCCTAGGGTCGAAAAACGGCGATTATGCCAGAAAATCAGTCGTTTGGCATGTTTTCGGGCGGTTCATTATGCGCTCAGGCGTCCAGCGCGCCGACGCCAGCCGGGTCCTGCCGGTAATAGCGCGCGAGCAGCCGGTACAGTTCGGGGTATGCCGCCTCGAACGCGTGCGGCGTGACGAAAAGCGCCTCGCTGCACACGGCGAAAAACTCCGACGGATGGTCGGCCGCGTACGGGTCGATCAACGAATCGCGCTCGAAGCGGCTCCAGCGGCGTGCCGGCACCGCGTCCACCTGCGCGCAGAAATGGTCGTAGGCGTGGTCGAAGACGTCGGACCATGCGTTTGCATCGAGCGGCGCGTGCCAGCGGCGAAAGAGCGGCGGATGGCCGTCCGCCTCGCCGTTCACCATGTCGATCTTGTGCGCGAACTCGTGGATCACCACGTTGTAGGCGTCCGTTTCGTCCGTCATCTGCGCGTCTTCCCACGACAGCACGACCGGCCCGCCTTCCCACGCCTCGCCGCTCGCGTCGTGCTCGACCTCGTGGACGACGCCCGTTTCATCCTCCACCGTTTTGCGGATCACGAACTCGCCCGGATAGACGATCACGCCGACCCAGCCGCGATACAGGTCGAGGCTCAGGTTCAGCACCGGCAGGCACGCCTGCGCGGCGATCGAGACGATCATCGTGTCGGTGAGCTGCAGATCGTGCGCGGTCGAAAATTCTTTCTGCGCGATGAAGAGGCTCGCGTCTTCGCGCAGACGGGTGAGATCGGCCGGCGCGAGATGGCCGAAGAACGGCAGCGCGTCGAGCGTGCTTTGCCAGAGGGCGTCGTCGATCGCATATTTGCGCAGCGCCCGCTCGCGGCGCTGGGCGCCGAACCATCGGGAGAAAGGATTGGGCATCGTTCAGTCGATCTGTTTTTGCCAGCACGCGAAAATGCCCCCGACGAGCGCCACGCCCATCAGGAAGTAGAAGCCGTCCAGCGACGCCAGGAAGTCCGCCTGCTGCGCGACCATCCGGCTGACGCCGACGATCGCGAGCGAATGCGCCTCGGCGGCGCTGCGGCCGGCTGCGGCAAAACCATTCGCGAGCGCTTCGATCGTGCGCTGGAACACAGGATTGTACGGATTTGCCCACTCGGCGAGTCGCAACTGATGCAGCGCCTGCCGATGCTGCTCGACGATGATCACCGACGCCGTGGCGAACGATATCGTCACTTGCCGCACGATGTTCTTCAGGCGATAACCGTGCGTGAATTCCTCGATGGCGAAGATGCGGAACGTCAGGTTGGCGACCGGCAGCACGATGAAAAGCAGCAGGAGGCCGCGCAGGAGCATCGGCAGGATCAGCGCCGACTGTCCGACGGCCGGCGACATGCGCGTCATCATCCACGCGACGAGCGCCGCGATGGCGAACCCCGGCACGATGATCCACTTCTTGCGCGGCAGGAGCTTCGCGTAGCGGAAATAGGCGAAAAGCGCGGTGCCCGAGATCAGCGAGCACACGCCGACAAGCCGTCCGGCATTCTCGACGGGATAGCTCAAGCCCTGTTCGAGGAAGCGCGAGATCAGATAGCTGAAACCAGTCGACTCATAGTAATAGAACATGTAGAGCAGCAGTCCGACCTGGAACGTGCGCTCGCGCAGCGCGTGCAGGCGAACGAGCGGCGCGGGATGATGCCACTGGTGCCAGACGAACCAGGCCAGCGCCCCGATGCCGGCAACGGTCAGCAGGATTAGCAGCGGGGATGTCGTGAAAAGCTGGAAGCGGACCTGCTGCATCACGATTTGCAGCGCGCCCTGCGCGAACGCGAACAGCAGATACGGCCAGAAATTCGATTCTCCGCGCGTTTCGCGCACCACGTTGCCGGAGTCGGGCAGCACGAAGAACGCAAACACGGCGAAGGCGACACCGGCCGGCGCGGTGCAGAAGAAGATCGCGCGCCAGTCGAAGTGGGCGATGAGGAAGCCGCCGGCGAGCGGCGCCAATGCGCTGCTCAGGATGATCATCGCGAGAAACGAGCGCAGCGCGCTCGCGCGCTGCTGCGGCGCGAAGCTGCTCTGAATCAGGATGCGGCAGGCGCCCATCATCGGCCCGATGAAATAGCCCTGGAAACCGCGCGTGAACATCAGCTGCCACGACGAGTCGCTAAGCGCCGACATCGCGGCGCCCGCCGCGTAGAGCAACAGGCACCCGGCGATATAGCGCCGATGGCCGAGCCGTTCGACCCACCATTGTTGCTGGAGGATGCCGAGGACGGCCGCGACCGCATAGGCGCTCGACGACCAGACGAGCTCATCCGGCGACGCATTGACGCCGCCCGCGATATAGCTCGCGAAGAAGGAGAAGATGGCGTTGTCGAAGTAGTCGAGGCCGGTCGCGAGCGCGAGCACCCAGGGGAACAAATCGCCGCGCAGCCGGACGGCGGACACTGCCGGCGAACTCATGCGCCGCCGCTTCGCGTGCGCTTGGTTTTCGACGCCGCGGACGCTGTGGACGCCACGCGGGCATGTTTGCGCTGCGCGAGGAGTTCGTCGGCGGGCGTTCCGGCGAGCCGCGCCTCGACATAATCGAGGTCGTGCCGCAGTTCGGCGCGAACGGTCTGCGCTTCCTTCAATTCGCGACGTACGCTTTCGATGCGGGCCTCGAGCGCGTCGAGTTGCTGTTGCAGCCCGCTGCGGATTTCGTCGAGCGATTCGCTGGAGTAGCGTTTGCCGCCGGCGTCGGTCGATTCGAGCGGGCGCTTCAGCATCTCGACGATGCCGTGCAGCGAAAAACCGAGCGATCGCAGGCGCAGGATGCGACCGAATCGCTCGAGATCGCTTTCGTCGTACAAGCGGTAGCGGCCCTCGCTCCGGCTCGGCGTGACGAGGCCGCGTTCTTCGTAATACTTCAGCGTGCGCGGCGTGACGCCGAGGCGCTCGGCGGCGTCACGTACGGTCAGGAGCGGAGTGGATTCATCGGACATGCCCGGCATTATAAATCAACATGAACGTGAACGTATATGTTCAGCCTGTCGATGACAGCCAGGGCAGGCGAAAAAAAACCGCCCGGCGAAGCGGGCGGTTTCTTGTGCGGCACGAAATGGCACGAATGGCACAGGCGCGGCGTGAATCAGCTTCCGCCGCGGCGCATCAGGTCGAAGAACTCGGAATTGCTCTTCGTCTGACGGATCTTGTCGAGCAGGAATTCCATCGCTTCGACTTCGTCCATGTCGTGGATGAACTTGCGCAGCACCCAGACTTTTTGCAGCAGGTCCGGCTTGATCAGCAGTTCCTCGCGGCGCGTGCCCGACTTGTTCAGGTTGATCGACGGATAGACGCGCTTCTCGGCAAGACGGCGCTCCAGGTGCACTTCCATGTTGCCGGTGCCCTTGAACTCTTCGTAGATGACGTCGTCCATGCGGCTGCCGGTTTCGATCAGCGCCGTGCCGATGATGGTGAGCGAGCCGCCTTCCTCGATATTGCGAGCCGCGCCGAAGAAACGCTTCGGACGCTGCAGCGCGTTTGCATCGACACCGCCCGTCAGCACCTTGCCCGACGCCGGCACGACCGTGTTGTAGGCGCGCGCGAGACGCGTGATGGAGTCGAGCAGGATCACGACGTCGTGCTTCATTTCGACCAGGCGCTTCGCCTTCTCGATCACCATTTCCGCGACCTGAACGTGGCGCGCGGCGGGTTCGTCGAAGGTGGAGGCGATCACTTCGCCGACCACCGAACGCTGCATCTCGGTCACTTCTTCAGGACGTTCGTCGATCAGCAGCACGAACAGCACGACATCCGGATGGTTCGACTTGATGGCATGCGCGATGTGCTGCAGCATCACCGTCTTGCCCGATTTCGGCGAAGCGACGAGCAGGCCGCGCTGGCCCTTGCCGATCGGCGAGATCATGTCGATGATCCGGCCTGTCACGTTTTCCTCGCCGCGCATTTCGCGCTCGAGCGGCAACGGCTTGTTCGGATGCAACGGCGTGAGGTTCTCGAACATGATCTTGTGTTTCGAGGCCTCGGGCGGCTGCCCGTTGACCTTGTCCACCTTGACCAGCGCGAAATAGCGCTCGCCGTCTTTCGGCGTGCGCACTTCACCTTCGATCGTGTCGCCGGTATGCAGATTGAAACGGCGAATCTGCGACGGGCTGATATAAATATCGTCCGTACTCGCGAGATACGAGGTCTCGGGCGAGCGCAGGAAGCCGAAGCCGTCGGGAAGGACTTCCAGCGTGCCGTCGCCGAAGATCGTGTCGCCCGTCTTGGCGCGCCTCTTGAGAATCGCAAACATCAATTCCTGCTTGCGCAGGCGATTTGCGTTTTCGATCTCGAGGCCATTGGCCATTTCGATCAGTGCTGACACGTGCTGAGACTTGAGCTCGGATAAATGCATACGGATTTCCCGCCAGGGAGAGAGGTGCGACAGAAAGATTTGGGAGAAGAGGTGAGCGGAACCGCTCTAGGACTTATACGTCTTTGAAGTCTTGTGATTCTAGCATAGCACACGCCGGACGAGCCCCGGGTGGCGCGGCGTTGCGGGCCGGGCGCGCATGTTGTCGCTTCACAACATGGGCCACGCGCTGCGGGTCATGTTCGTTGCGAAGGGAAGAGTGCCTTTGCGGCACGCTTCCCTTGTGTCCGGCATCGGGTACAGCGTGGGGTGTTACAGGTTGCTGTCGAGGAATGCGGTGAGTTGCGACTTCGACAGTGCGCCGACCTTCTGCGCGGCCACTGCACCGTTCTTGAACAGGATCAGCGTGGGGATGCCGCGCACGCCGAACTTGACCGGCGTCGATTGATGCTCGTCGACGTTGATCTTCGCGATCTGCAGGCGATCGCCATAATCCTTCGCGACTTCATCGAGGATCGGGGCAATCATCTTGCACGGGCCGCACCACTCTGCCCAGAAGTCGAGCAGCACTGGTTTATCCGACTTGACGACGTCCTGTTCGAACGATGCGTCGCTGATATGCTTGATTGATTCGCTCATTGTCTGAATACCTCTATCGATTCGAGGCCCGCGTTTGAATGCTCGCCACGATACATCAAAACAAGAAAAGTTCTTCGTTGCGCTGCGGGTGAAACCGCTCGCGTACCGTACGCGCACAGCCATTGCCGGCCGGGCCGCGAACGTGCCGGAGCACGTCGGTTACGGGTGATTCAAATGTCATCTTAGCCTACTTTGCTATCCGTTGCCCGGAGCCGATAGGCCGCATTTGCGGGCGGAAACGCAAAGCGCAAGAGGCGGTTGCAGTGGCTATCGAGCGTGCCTGTCACGACCTTGCGGGCGCGCGTTCGAAGCAGCAGGTGCGTTAAGCCGAGCCCGATGATACAATCCGCCGTGACGGGCCTCCTCGCATGGCGGCGCGGTCAACCTGGTCAGGTCGGGAACGAAGCAGCCACAGCCGTTTTCCGCCAGTGCCGAGGGTCGGGCTCGTCACCTTCCGCTTTTTTCTGTTTGTTTCTGCTTTTTTCTGTTGTCTCCCCTTCGTTTTGTTCATGCCGCGAGCGCTTTGCGCGCCTCCGTCCGCACGTCCGCGCTACCCGTCCGAAACGCCTTTCCCGCTGCCTTTGCCCGATGAGGTTGCTGATACAATTTCGGCATGACCTATCAAGTTCTCGCACGCAAATGGCGGCCGAAATCCTTCGCGACGCTCATCGGCCAGGAGCACGTCGTTCGTGCGCTCACGCACGCACTCGACGGCGGCCGCCTGCATCACGCCTACCTGTTCACGGGCACGCGCGGCGTCGGCAAGACGACGCTCTCGCGCATCTTCGCGAAGGCGCTCAACTGCGAAACGGGCGTGACCTCCACGCCGTGCGGCGTGTGCCGCGCGTGCCGGGAGATCGATGAAGGGCGCTTCGTCGATTATGTCGAGATGGATGCGGCGAGCAATCGCGGCGTCGACGAGATGGCGGCGCTGCTGGAACGCGCGGTGTACGCGCCGGTCGATGCGCGCTTCAAGGTCTATATGATCGACGAAGTGCACATGCTCACGAACCACGCGTTCAACGCGATGCTCAAGACGCTCGAAGAGCCGCCGTCGCACGTCAAGTTCATCCTCGCCACCACCGATCCGCAGAAGATTCCGGTCACCGTGCTGTCGCGCTGTCTGCAGTTCAATCTGAAGCAGATGCCGGCGGGGCACATCGTCTCGCATCTGGAGAACATTCTCGGCGAGGAGAAGATTCCGTTCGAGTCGCAGGCGCTGCGGCTCCTATCGCGTGCCGCGGATGGCAGCATGCGCGACGCGCTCTCGCTCACCGATCAGGCGATCGCCTATTCGGCCAACCAGGTCACCGAGGAAGCCGTGCGCGGCATGCTCGGCGCGCTCGATCAGAGCTATTTGATTCGCCTGCTCGAAGCGCTGGCGGCGGGCGATGGCGAAGGCGTGCTCTCCGTCGCCGATGAAATGGCGTTGCGCAGCCTGTCGTTCTCGACCGCGTTGCAGGATCTCGCGGGGTTGTTGCACCGGATCGCATGGGCGCAGTTCGCGCCGGCTTCGGTGCTCGACGAGTGGCCCGAAGCGGAGGACGTCCGGCGGTTCGCCGACACGCTCTCCGCCGAGCAGGTCCAGTTGTTCTATCAGATCGCGACGGTGGGTCGGAGCGAGTTGGGCCTCGCACCTGACGAATACGCTGGCTTCACGATGACGCTGTTGCGCATGCTCGCGTTCGAGCCTGCCGGCGGGCCGGGTGGCGGCGGTGGCGTCGTGGTGAATGCGCCATCGGGCGCTGGTGCGGCGCGCAAAACGGCGGCTCCGGTTGCAACGGCGTCGAGCGCGGGTGTTGCTCGTGCGGCATCATCCGGGAAGCTCGTGGCTCAGGCGGCGCAAGCTTCCGGCATGAACGAACCGGTGACTGTCGAACGGGCGGTTGTTGCGTTCGCCGCGACTGAACCGGACTCCAAAGCCGTCTCATCGACGCGGCCCGAGGCACCTCCATCCGACGATCATGCCGCCGCGCCGCGCTCGCAGAATCGCGCGAAACCCGATGAACCTCTGCAAGCACAGGCGACCCGGAACCCGGCGGCCTCGGACGAATCCGGTAACTCGGACGATACGAAGCTGGCCACCTCTGGCGAAGCAGCAGCGTCCGATCGGTCGGCGTGGGATGAGGATGTCGAGTCCGTTGAATCCGCGCGCGAGCAGGCTGCCACCGGCGCTTTCCCATCCGATGCAGAAGCTTCGCGCTCGCCGGCTAGGGACGCAGCCGCCCCGGAGGCTGTCGCAAGCGACTCAGCCGCGCAACCTGCCGCACCAATTGCCGCCGCTGTCCAGCAAGCCGCCACCGAAGCCGCGACCGTAGCCGACAAGCCGCGCGCCGTGAGCGGCGCAAGCGCCGCGCTCGACGTCCTTCGCAGCGCCGGCATGCGCGTGACGTCGGATCGGGGTGCGCGTGCAGCGCCGGCCGCACCGAAGCCCGTCGCGCCGAAGGCGCCGCCGCCAGCGGTTCAGGTGCCGGTGCCGCGCCGCGTTGCCCCGCAAGCCCCAGCCGCCTCCGCAGTCGACCCTGCTTCCGAGCCAAAGCGAAGCGCCAACGCACCGGTGCCGCCGTGGGAAGACATGCCGCCGGACGACTACCTGCCGGCCTCGGCGGAAGACGCCTATTTCATGCCGCCCGACGACGGCTTCGTCCCCGCGTTCGAAAGCGGCCCGGACGACCTGCGTTTCGGCGACACACAGTCCCCGTCCCCGGCTGCGGCCGCTCCGAAGGCCGACACCCGGCCGCTGCCACTCGCCGTGCCGCTCGATGCGATCGGCGTCGACGGCGACTGGCCGGCGCTTGCCGTCGACCTGCCGCTGAAGGGCATCGCCTACCAGCTCGCCTTCAATAGCGAGTTGACCGCTTGCGACGCGGCTTCGATCACGCTCAGCGTGCCCGTGCCGCAATACGCGGAAGCGTCGCAAGTCGCCAAGCTGAAAGCGGTGCTGGCCGACAAGCTCGGACGCCCGCTCGAAGTCAACGTCACGGTCGGTCCGGCGCGCCGCACGGCCGCGGCGCTCGACGCCGCCGCGCGCGCGAAGCGTCAGCAGGAGGCCGAGCAGGAAATCACGCGGGACCCGTTCGTGCAGTCGCTGATCCGCGACTTCGGCGCGAGCATCGTCCAGGGTTCGATCAAGCCGCTCGCAGCCGGTCCGGCGGCGGGCAACTGATTATTCGAACGACGCTCGCCAGAGGGCCCAAGCGTCGCGCGCACTACTTTTCGAAAGACGCGCTCGGACGTGCATTCCGCTACAGAGCGCGTTGGTCAATCATCCGCAATCCCGATCCAGACAAGGAGCACATCATGATGAAGAACCAACTCGCCGGGTTGATGAAGCAAGCCCAGCAGATGCAGGAAAACATGAAGAAGATGCAGGACCAGCTTGCGCTGATCGAAGTGGAAGGGCAGTCGGGCGCGGGGCTCGTGAAGGTCACGATGACCTGCAAGAACGACGTGCGGCGCGTCCAGATCGACCCGAGCCTGCTGGCCGACGACAAGGACATGCTGGAAGACCTCGTCGCCGCTGCTTTCAACGACGCCGTGCGCAAGGCCGAAGCGACCACGCAGGAAAAGATGAGCGGCATGACGGCCGGCATGCCGATGCCGCCGGGCTTCAAGATGCCGTTCTGATCGCTCGCATGAACGGCGGCGCGTTCCTCCACACCAGGAAAACATGAAACAACCTTCCGCGTTGTCGGCGCTCGTCGAAGCGCTGCGCGCGCTGCCGGGCGTCGGTCCGAAGTCGGCGCAGCGCATGGCCTATCACCTGATGCAGCACGATCGCGCGGGCGCGGAAAAGCTCGGGCGCTCGCTGATGTTCGCGACCGAGCACCTGAAGCACTGCGAGAAGTGCAACACGTTCACCGAGGCGACGATCTGCGAAGTGTGCAGCGATCCCGACCGCGATCCGGCGCTCCTGTGCGTCGTCGAGACACCCGCCGACCAGATCATGCTCGAACAGACGCTCACCTATCGCGGACTCTACTTCGTGTTGATGGGCCATCTGAGTCCGCTAGACGGCATCGGTCCGAAGGAGATCCACTTCGACCGGCTGATCGGCCGCGCGAACGATGGCATCGTGCAGGAAGTCGTCCTCGCGACGAACTTCACAAACGAGGGCGAAGCGACCGCCCACTATCTCGCGCAGACGCTCAAGTCGAAGGGCCTGAAGGTGACGCGGCTCGCTCGCGGCGTGCCGGTGGGCGGGGAACTCGAATACGTCGATGCCGGAACGATCGCGCGTGCGATGCTGGACCGGCGATCGGTATAGCAATGAAGCGGAGCCAAGCGATGACGGAACAACAAGCACTGGCGCTCGCCACGCATCGGCACTACAAGGGCGGCCTGTATCGCGTGGTCGGCGTGGCGCGGCATTCGGAGACCGAGGAGGCGATGATCGTCTACGAACACCTGTGGCCGCATGAACGCGGACTATGGGTGCGTCCGGCCGAGATGTTCAACGGCTCGCTCGCGGATGGCACGCCGCGCTTCGAGGCGCTGGACATTCCGCTTTAGAGGCGGGCGCTGAAAAAACAAAGGGAGACACCATGACCGCATCGACCGGACCGCTCGCCGGCGTCAAGGTGCTGGAACTCGGCACGCTGATCGCGGGGCCCTTCGCCGCGCGCTTCATGGGCGAGTTCGGCGCCGACGTCATCAAGATCGAAGACCCTAACGGCGGCGATCCGCTGCGCAAGTGGCGAAAGCTGTATCCGGAAGTCGGCGGCACGTCGCTCTGGTGGGCCGTGCAGGCGCGCAACAAGAAATCGGTGACGGTGAATCTCAAGGCCGAGGAGGGCAAGGAGATTGTCCGGCGGCTCGCGAAGGAAGCGGATATCGTCGTCGAGAACTTCCGGCCGGGGTTGCTGGAAAAGCTCGGGCTCGGGTACGACGTGCTGTCGGCGGACAATCCGGGGCTCGTCATGGTGCGGCTCTCCGGCTACGGACAGACCGGGCCGTACCGCGACCGGCCGGGCTTCGGCGCGATCGCGGAATCGATGGGCGGCCTGCGGCACATCACGGGTTATCCCGACCTGCCGCCGCCGCGCATCGGCATCTCCATCGGCGATTCGATCGCGGCGCTGCACGGCGTGATCGGCGCGCTGATGGCGCTGCATCACAGGCAGGTCAACGGCGGCCGTGGCCAGGTCGTCGACGTCGCCTTGTACGAAGCCGTCTTCAACATGATGGAAAGCGTCGTGCCGGAGTACGGCGTGTACGGCCTCGTGCGCGAGCGCACCGGGGCGTCGCTGCCGGGCATCGTGCCGTCGAATACGTATCCATGCCGCGACGGCAGCATCGTGATCGGCGGCAACAGCGATCCGATCTTCAAGCGCCTCATGAACGCCATCGACCGCGCCGACCTGGCGAACGATCCCGCGCTCGCGTCGAACGATGGCCGCGTGCCGCGCACGCAGGAAATCGACGCCGCCATCGCCGCATGGCTCTCCACGCGCAGCATCGACGAAGCGCTCGCGGTGCTCAACGCCGCCGACGTGCCGGCGGGCCGCATCTACAGCGTCGCGGACATGTTCACCGATCCGCAGTACCTCGCGCGCCAGATGTTGCAGCGTTTTCCCTGGCAGGACGGCCGCGAGATCACGCTGCCGAACGTGACGCCGAAGCTCTCCGAGACGCCCGGCGAGACGCGCTGGCTCGGGCCGGAACTCGGTGAACACACGGATGAAGTACTTCAATCGCTCGGGTATGATCCCGACGATATCGCAAGGCTGCGGGCGGCGAACGTAATCTGACCTACGCGCCACGCTTGGCCGATAAAAAACACAAGACCAGGAGACAGTAGTCGATGAAACGCAGAACGTTTGTTGCGAGCGGCGCCGTGCTCGCGGGTGGTGCATTGACGGGCGCGCCGTTCGCGTTCGCGCAGAGCGGTAAGCCTGAGCAATCGAAGGTGTCGATCGCGGTTGGCGGCAAGAACCTTTTCTACTACTTGCCGCTCACCATCGCCGAACGCCGCAACTACTTCAAGGACGAAGGGCTCGAGATCGAAATCTCCGATTTCGCCGGCGGCGCGAAGGCGTTGCAGGCTGCGGTCGGCGGCAGTGCCGATGTCGTCTCGGGCGCGTTCGAGCACACGCTGCTTCTGCAGGCGAAAGGCCAGATGTTCCGCGAGTTCGTGCTGCAAGGGCGCGCGCCGCAGATCGTGCTGGCGGTGTCGAAGAAAGCGATGCCGAATTACAAGTCGATCGCCGATCTCAAGGGCAAGAAAATCGGCGTGACGGCGCCCGGGTCGTCCACGTCGATCATGGCGAGCTACGTGCTCGCGAAGGCGGGGCTGTCCGCGAGCGATGTCGCGTTCATCGGCGTGGGCGCCGGCGCGGGCGCGATCGCGGCGCTTCAGTCGGGACAGATCGACGCGATTGCGAACCTCGATCCGGTGATGACCAAGCTCGAACGTTCGGGCGATATCCGCATCGTCTCCGATACCCGCACGCTTGCAGATACCAGGAGCGTCTTTGGCGGCAACATGCCGGCGGGATGCCTGTACGCATCGCAGAGCTTCATCAACAAGAACCCGAACACGACTCAGGCGCTCACGAACGCGATGGTCCGGGCGCTGAAATGGCTGCAGACGGCGTCGGGCTCGGAATTGATCGCGACTGTGCCGGAAGGCTATCTGCTCGGCGATCGTGCGCTCTATCTCGACGCGTGGCAGCACGTGAAGGAAGCGCTCTCGCCCGATGGCCTGATGCCCGCCGACGGTCCCGCGACGTCGCTCAAGACGCTGCAGGCGTTCGACCAGACGGTGAAGGGCAAGCCGATCGACCTGTCGAAGACGTGGACCAACGACTTCGTCAAGAAGGCGCTCGCGACGGTCAAGGCCTGACCGATGCAACAAGCGTCTTCCTCTTACGCGCTCGCGCTCGATCACATCACCTGTACGTTCGCCTCGCGCGAGAGCCGCGGCGCGCGCTACACGGCGGTGAAGGAAACGAGCCTCTTCATCGCGCCGGGCGAGTTCGTGTCGGTCGTCGGCCCGACGGGCTGCGGCAAGTCCACGCTGCTGAACGTCGGCGCGGGATTGCTGCAGCCGTCGTCGGGCGAGGTGACCGTGTTCGGCCAGAAGCTCACCGGCATCAACAGTCGCGCCGGCTATATGTTCCAGGCCGAAGCGCTGATGCCGTGGCGCTCGGCGCTCGACAACGTCACGGCGGGCCTCGCGTTTCGCGGCGTGCCGAAAGGCGAGGCCCGCGAGCGCGGCGAGGAATGGCTGAAGCGCGTGGGCCTCGGCGGTTTCGGCGACCGCTATCCGCACCAGCTTTCGGGCGGCATGCGAAAACGCGTCGCAATGGCGCAGACGCTGATCCTCGATCCCGACATCATCCTGATGGACGAACCGTTTTCCGCGCTCGACATCCAGACGCGCCAGTTGATGGAAAACGAATTGCTCGACCTGTGGGCGGCAAAGCGCAAGGCCGTGCTCTTCATCACGCACGATCTGGACGAAGCAATTTCGATGTCGGACCGCGTGGTCGTGCTGTCGGCGGGGCCGGGGACGCATCCGATCGGCGAATTCGCGATCGATCTGCCGCGTCCGCGCGACGTCGCCGAGATTCGCTCGCATCCACGCTTCGTCGAACTGCACGCGCAAATCTGGGGCGTGCTGCGCGAGGAAGTGCTCAAGGGCTATCAGCAGCAGCTCACCGCCGTCTAACCCCAACGCCGAACGAACGATCATGTGGAACAAATTGCGCCCGAACCGCGCAAACCTGGTGCTGTGGCAGTGGCTGCTGCTCGTGATGTGCTTCGTGCTCTGGTACGCGCTGACGAGCCCGACGCTGCTCCCCCCGTTCTATTTCGACGACAACAGCAAGGCCGCGTTCTTCTTCGGCGAACCGCAGAAGGTGCTGCTGCGCATCTGGGAGTGGTTCACGACCGGCGAAATCTACGTGCACCTGTGGGTGACGTTGATCGAAACCGTGCTGGCGTTCGTGATCGGCACGGTGCTGGGGCTCGGCGTCGGCTTGTGGCTTGCACTCGCGCCAATGACGAGCGCATTGCTCGATCCGTACATCAAGGCCGCCAACTCGATGCCGCGCGTGATTCTCGCGCCGATCTTCGCCGTCTGGTTCGGGCTCGGAATCTGGTCGAAGGTGGCGCTCGGCGTGACGCTGGTCTTCTTCATCGTGTTCTTCAACGTCTATCAGGGCGTGAAGGAAGTGAGCCCCGTCGTGCTCGCGAACGCGCGCATGCTCGGCGCGAACCGCAAACAATTGTTGCGTCACGTTTATTTGCCGAGTGCGACGAGCTGGGTGTTTTCGAGCCTGCACACGTCGGTCGGGCTGGCGTTCGTCGGCTCGGTGGTCGGCGAGTATCTCGGCTCGGCGCGGGGCGTCGGCTATCTCATTCTTCAGGCCGAAGGCACCTTCGACATCAACACCGTGTTCGCCGGCATCCTCGTCCTGACCGCGTTCGCGCTGGTGCTGGACGGCATCGTCGCGCTGGTCGAACGGCGCTTGATGAAGTGGCAGCCAAAGACCGGCGAGACGGAGAAGCTGTAACGCCGCATCCGGTTGCAAAAAGCGGCGTGCGCCGCTTTTTGCCCGAGTGGTCGCTCAGGGTACGCTCAGGGCACGATCACGATCTTGCCCGTCACCCGGCGATGCGCCATGTCATCGAGCGCCTGCGGCGTCTCATCGAGCGTATAGCGCTTCGATACGTGCGGGCGCAGCTTGCCTTCCCTGATCCAGTCGATCATGCGCTGAAACCCGGCGCTGCCCAGTTCCGCCTCGCGCTTCATGTGCTCGCCCCAGAACACGCCGACGATGCTCGCGCCTTTCAGAAGCGCCAGGTTGAACGGCAGCTTCGGAATCTCGCCGTTGGCGAACCCGACCACGAGATAACGGCCGCGCCACGCAATGCTGCGAAACGCCGGCTCGGCATACTCGCCGCCGACGGGATCGAAGATCACGTCCGGTCCGTGGCCGCCGGTGAGCGCCTTGAGGCGTTCGCGCAGGTCCTCGCGTGAATAGTCGATGGTCGCGTCCGCGCCATGTTCGACGCATAGCGCGAGCTTCTCCGCGCTCGACGCCGCCGCGATCACGCGCGCGCCGAGCGCCCGCCCGATCTGCACCGCGGCGAGCCCGACGCCGCCTGCCGCGCCGAGCACGAGCAGCGTCTCGCCCGCCTTGAGCGCCGCGCGGTCGGCGAGCGCGTGATACGACGTGCCGTAGGCGAGCGTGAAGGCGGCGGCATCCGCGAGATCGACGTAATCGGGCAGCGGCACGCACGACGACGCGCTCGCGACCGCCTGCTCGGCGAATGCGCCGTGCGCGGTGTAAGCCGCGACACGCATCCCCGGCTTGAGCTGCGTCACGCCCGCGCCGACTTCGCGCACGATGCCCGCGAGTTCCGCACCGGGCGTGAACGGCAACGGTGGTTTGAACTGGTATTTGTTCTGGATGATGAGGACGTCGGGGAAGTTCACGCTTGCCGCTTTCACGTCGATCACGACTTCGCCGGCTCCCGGATGCGGGTCGGGCAGTGTCTCGATGGAAAGCGTTTCCGGTGGTCCGTACTGAAGGCATCGAACAGCGCGCATATCGTCTCCTGAATGGGTCTTTCGCCAGTGTAGAGCAGGCGTCCCGTCGCCGTGCGCACGGCGTTCCCGGCTGCTGGCGGAGTCGTTCGCCTGCCATGTTTCCTCGGTTACAATCGCCGGATGCGAATCCTACTCAGCAACGACGACGGTTATCTGGCGCGCGGCATCAACGTGCTGTACGAGGCCATGCAGCCGCTCGGCGAAGTCACGGTGATGGCGCCGGAGCAGAACTGCAGCGGCGCGTCGAACTCGCTCACGCTGTCGCGCCCGCTCAGCATTCACCAGGCGGTGAACGGCTTCAACTACGTGAACGGCACGCCTACCGACTCGGTCCACATCGCGCTCACCGGCATGCTGGACGAGAAGCCGGACCTGGTCGTCTCGGGCATTAACAACGGCCAGAACGTCGGCGAGGACACGCTGTATTCCGGCACCGTCGCGGCCGCCACCGAAGGCTTCATGTTCGGCATCCCCGCGATCGCGTTTTCGCTCGTCGGCCGGGACTGGCTGCATCTCGAAGACGCGGCGCGCGTGGCAGCCGAAATCGTCGCGCATTATCTCGAGCATCCGATGCCCGGGCATCCGCTCCTGAACGTCAATATCCCGAGCCTGCCTTACGATCAGTTGGGCGCGTGGCAAGTGACGCGGCTCGGCAAGCGCCATCCTTCGCAGCCGGTGATCCGCCAGACCGACCCGCGCGGCAATCCAATCTACTGGATCGGGCCGTCGGGCGAGGCGCTCGACGCGAGCGAAGGCACCGATTTCCATGCGGTCGCGAACGGTCACGTGTCGATCACGCCGCTGCAACTCGACTTGACGCATACCCGGCTTCTCGCCGAAACGCGCGAATGGGCGCGCGCCGGGAGCCATCGCACATGACCGACGAGCGCGCGAAGCGCTTTCCGCTGGCTCTTGCCGATCTCGTGCGCGAGCCGCGCAAGCCGGGCACGCGCGTGAACGACGCGCGCCCGAAGGCGGCAAGCGGCGCGTTGCGTTCGGTCCCGGGCACGGGTGCGAAGGGCACGGCTGGCAAGCCGGATTCCGTCGCCACCGTGGTCAAACCGGCCAAGCCAGTCATCGCGAGTTCGTCCGCCACAGTCGCCCGAGCGCCCCTGCAGCCCGTCGTCAAGAAAGCCAGCCCGAAGCCAGCGGCCGCCGTCGCGCATCAACTGCCCGGCGCGCTGCGCGCAGCGCCTCGCCAGAACGACCATCGCGAAGCGCCTTCCGGTGTCAAACGAGGCGCGCCGAACGTCGCGTTGAACACGGCGCATGCGCTTACCTCGGAACGCGTTCGCGAACGCATGGTCGAAAGGCTGCGCGCGAACGGCATCACCGATGCGCGCGTGCTGAACGCGATGTCAGTCGTCCCGCGCCATATGTTCGTCGATCCCGGACTTGCCGCGCAGGCCTATGAAGACGCCGCGCTGCCGATCGGCCATCATCAGACCATCTCGAAGCCGTCGGTGGTCGCGCGCATGATCGAACTCGTCGCGGCGGGCCGCACGCTCACGAAGGTGCTGGAAATCGGGACTGGATGCGGTTATCAGGCGGCGGTGCTGTCGCTGGTGGCGACCGACGTATATTCGATCGAGCGCGTGCGTCCGCTCTCCGAGCGCGCGAAGCTCAACCTGCGGCCGCTGCGCGTGCCGAACATTCGCCTGCACTACGGCGATGGCCGGCTCGGGCTGCCGGCCGCGGCGCCGTTCGATGCGATCGTCATCGCGTGCGCCGGGCTCGACGTGCCGCAGGCGCTGCTCGATCAACTGGCGATCGGCGGCAGGCTGGTCGCGCCGGTCGGCTCGCAGAGCGCGCAGTCGCAGGTGCTGACGCTCGTCGAGCGCGTATCGGCCACACAGTGGCGGGAATCGCAGCTCGATCGTGTTTTCTTTGTACCCTTGAAATCCGGAGTGATTTGACACCGATGAGTATGTTGCGTGCTATGCGAGAAAGGAGCGCGAACGCCCGCCCGACGGCGCTCGAGCGTGGTTTGTGCGTGATCGCGCTGTCCGTGCTGGCAGCCTGTTCGACGAGGATGGACCAGGCGCCCGTCGTCGACCGCACGGGTGCGCCGTTGAGTACCGAAGCCGCGCAGGCCGCGCAGAACGGTCCGCCGCCGCCCGGCTATTACCGCGTGAAACCGGGCGACACCCTATATCGGATCGCCTTGGAAAACGGTCAGAATTATCATGACATCGCGGCATGGAACAACTTGACCAACCCGAACCAGATCGAAGTCGGTCAACTGGTGCGGGTGGCGCCGCCGGGCGCGAACCTCGCCGCGACGACGCCGGGTGTGTCGACCGCGCCGATCACGCCCGGTGGCGTGCAGGCGCAGCCGCTGAGCGGCTCGACGTACGGCACGCCACAGCCCGGCGTGACGACTGGCACGACCGCGGCACCGCCGGTGTATGGTTCCGCATCGGGAATGGGTGCGGCGCCGGGCGCGGCGGCGGGTGTCGGAGCCGCGGCGGGAGCCGGGCTTGCAGCGGGCGCGGACACCAGCGGCGCGACGGCGCCGGCGGCGCAGCCGGCGTTCATCTGGCCGGTGCGCGGCCCGATTCTCGGCACGTTCGACGACGCGAAGAACAAGGGTTTGAACATCGGCGGTGCGGCGGGAGATCCGGTGAATGCATCGGCGGACGGCCGTGTCGTGTACTCGGGTAACGGTCTGCGCGGGTACGGCAACCTTATTATCATCAAACACGATGCGACTTTTCTCACGGCATATGCACATAACCGCGCTTTGATGGTAAAAGAGGGTGACGCGGTGACAAAAGGGCAGAAAATCGCTGAGATGGGGAATAGCGATTCGGACCGCGTGATGTTGCACTTCGAAGTTCGCCGGCAGGGCAAACCTGTCGACCCACTGAAGTATTTGCCGCCGCAATAAAAAAGCGAAACCATCATGCCTAAACCGAAGCGTCGCCCGCCGCAAGCCGAGACTGAGACGATCAGCCGACCGATGCCAGTGTCGGTGGAGGAAGGCGCTTCGAGCCGTGATGACGACGACATCGAGACGGTCGACGTCGAAATCGATCCAGCCGACGACGAAGGCGGGATACGCTCGAAGGGCACGGGAGACGACGCGAATGGCGCCGCAAACGATTCCGTGCCCGACGCTGACGATTTCCGCTCGATTCTTCAGGCCGAACTCACGGCCGATACCATCCAGCATTATCTGAATCGAATCAGCGTCAAGCCGCTTTTGACCGTCGAGGAAGAGCAGCGCTATTCGCGGCTCGCCAAAGCGGGGGAATTCGAAGCGCGCCAGGTAATGATCGAGCGCAATTTGCGGCTCGTCGTGAGTATCGCGAAGGGTTATTTGAATCGCGGGGTTCCGCTCCTCGATTTAATCGAGGAAGGCAATCTCGGCCTGATGCATGCGATCGAAAAATTCGACCCGACGCGCGGGTTCCGCTTTTCGACTTACGCCACCTGGTGGATCCGGCAGAGCATCGAACGGGCGATCATGAATCAGGCGCGCACCGTGCGCCTGCCGGTGCATGTGATTCGCGAACTGAACCAGGTGCTGCGCGCGAAACGCCATCTGGAAAAAAATTCCGCTAACTCGAACACGGCGATCGCGCCCGACCGCCGCGACGCGAGCATCGACGACATCGCGTATCTGACCGGCAAGACGCCCGAGGAAGTCACCGACATTCTCGCGCTCAACGAACACACGGCGTCGCTCGACGCGCCACTCGATCTCGATCCGGGTTCGAGCCTGCTCGACCTGCTTTCGGATGACCAGAGCCAGTCGCCCGACGCGGAAGTGCAGCATCGTGAACTCGAGACGCTTACGCGCCTGTGGCTGTCGCGCTTGTCGGACAAGCACCGGCACGTGATCGAGCGTCGTTTCGGGCTGAACCATATCGAGCCCGCCACGCTCGAAGAACTCGCCGACGAAATGGGCCTCACGCGGGAGCGTGTGCGCCAGATCCAGCAAGAGGCGCTCGTGCGGCTCAAGCGCTTTTTTGCCTCCAACGGCGTTCGCAAGGACGCCGTGCTCTAAGACTTGATGACTCCCATCCTCGTTTTCGACATCGAGACGATTCCCGATGTCGACGGTATTCGCCGTCTCGAAGATCTGCCCGCCGACCTGTCCGACGCGGAAGTTGCCGAATTCGCTTTCGCCGCGCGGCGCGAGCGGGTCGGCAACGATTTCCTGCCGCACCATCTGCAGCGCGTTGCCGCCATTTCGTGCGTGTTTCGCGACGACAACGGCTTCCGCGTGCGTTCGCTCGGCACGCCGCAAGACCCCGAAGCCGCGCTGATCCAGTCGTTTTTTCGCGTGATCGAGAAATACACGCCGCAACTCGTCTCGTGGAACGGCGGCGGTTTCGATCTGCCCGTCCTGCACTACCGCGCGCTCGTGCATGGCATCGCGGCGTCGCGGTACTGGGACAACGGCCAGGACGATCGCGAGTTCAAGTTCAACAATTACCTGAGCCGCTATCACACGCGCCACACCGACCTGATGGACGTCCTCGCGATGTATCAGGCGCGCGCGAACGCGCCGCTCGACGCGCTCGCGAAGCTCTGCGGCTTTCCCGGCAAGCTCGGGATGGACGGCGGCAAGGTGTGGGAAGCCTACTGCGCGGGCCGCATCGACGAAATCCGCGCCTATTGCGAGACGGACGTCGTCAACACGTACCTGATGTACTGTCGCTTCCAGCTGATGCGCGGCGGTTTTTCGGCCGGCGAATACGCCGACGAAATCAACCTCGTGAAGAACGCGCTCGCACTCGAACCGGCGCCGCACTGGGCCGAGTATCTGGCCGCGTTCGGCAAGTGACGCTGCGACGTTCGTCTACAATCTCGCCTTTGCCACGTTAGCCAGGAAGTCCGCAGGTGTCTGAAACCGCTCGAAAACCCTCGCATCGCCGTCGCGCCGCGCCGGCCAAATCCGTCGTCACCGATCCGTCGTTCGTCGCGCCCGCCATCGAGATCGATTCGCTCGACATGGACGCGCGCGGCGTCGGCCGTACGGTCAACGAAGACGGCGAGCCGGGCAAGGTGATTTTTGTCGAAGGCGCGCTGCCGGGTGAGCGCGTGACGTATTCCAGCTATCGCAAGAAGCCGAGCTTCGAGCAGGCGCAGGTCGTCGCCGTGCTGCGCGAAAGCGTGATCCGCACCAAACCGAAGTGCAAGTACTTCGGCATCTGCGGCGGTTGTTCGATGCAGCATCTCGACATGCGCGCGCAAATCGCCGTCAAGCAGCGCGTGCTCGAAGACAATCTGCAGCATCTGAGCAAGCTGCGCGCGGAAACCATGTTCCGGCCGATTCACGGGCCGTCGTGGGGCTATCGGTATCGCGCGCGCCTGACCGTTCGCCACGTGGAAAAGAAGGGCGGCGTGCTGGTCGGCTTTCACGAAAGGAAGAGCAGTTTTGTCGCCGACATGACGAGTTGCGAAGTGCTGCCGCCGCACGTTTCCGCGATGCTCGTGCCGCTGCGGCATCTGGTGGCGGGTTTGTCGATCCGCGATCGCATGCCGCAGATCGAACTCGCGGTGGGATCGGACGTGACGGCGCTCGTCCTGCGCATTCTCGAGCCGCTCACCGAAGCCGACGAGGCGCTTCTGCGCACCTTCGCCGATGAGCACGGGGTCCAGTTCTGGCTGCAGCCGAAGGGGCCGGATACCGTCTACCCGTTCTATCCGCTCGACCGGGAACTGGCCTACACGCTGCCGGAATTCAATATCCGCATGCCGTTCAAGCCGACCGACTTCACGCAGGTGAACCACCAGATCAACCGGGTGCTGGTGAGCCGGGCGTTGAGTCTCCTGGCGCCGTCGAAGACGGAGCGCGTGCTCGATTTGTTTTGCGGCATCGGTAATTTCACGCTGCCGCTCGCGCGGGTATCGCGCGAGGTGGTCGGGATCGAAGGCAGCGAAGCGCTGACGGCGCGCGCGCTGGAAAACGCGAAGGCGAACGGCGTCGATGCGCATACGTCGTTTGCGTGCCGCAATCTGTTCGAAGTCACCGCCGACGACCTGCGCGCGCTCGGCGCGTTCGACAAATTCCTGATCGATCCGCCGCGCGAGGGTGCGCTGGCGGTGTCCAAGGCGCTCGCGGAGATCGCGCAGAGCGGCGACGGCCCGTTGCCGAAGCGGATCGTCTATGTGTCGTGCAGCCCGGCGACGCTCGCCCGCGACGCCGGACTGCTGGTGCATGAAGCCGGCTACCGGATGAAGGGCGCGGGCGTGGTGAACATGTTTCCGCACACGTCGCACGTGGAATCGATCGCGCTGTTCGAGCGGGATTGAGCGCGGCGCCTTGTGCGCGGGCGTAAAAAAACCGGCCCTGAAAAGGGCCGGTTTTCATTTGAGGCTCGCAGATCAGTTGCGATTGCCGCCGAAAATGCCGAGCAGGGCCAGCAGGTTCGTGAACACGTTGTAGAGGTCCAGGTAGATCGCAAGCGTGGCGCTGATGTAGTTCGTCTCGCCGCCGTTCACGACGCGCTGCACGTCGAACAGCATGTAGGCCGAGAAAATCACGATCGCGAGCACGGAGATCGTCAGCATCAGGGCCGGCAGTTGCAGGAAGATATTCGCGAAAGCCGCGAGCAGGATCACCATCACGCCCATGAAGAGCCACTTGCCGAGGCCCGAGAAGTCGCGCTTGCTGACCGTGGCGATGGTTGCCATGGCGGCAAAAATGACGCCGGTCCCGCCGAACGCCATCATGATGAGTTGCGGCCCGTTCGAGAACCCGAGAATGAAGCTCAGCAGGCGCGAGAGCATCAGGCCCATGAAGAACGTGAAACCGAGCAGCACGAGCACGCCGATGCTGCTTTCCTTCGTCTTCTCGATGGCGAACATGAAGCCGAACGCGATCGCGAGGAACGCGATGAAACTCATCGTCGGGCTGGTGGCCGCGAACAGCGAAAAGCCGGTCGCGACGCCGACCCACGCGCCGAGAACCGTCGGCACCATCGACAGCGCGAGCAGCCAGTAGGTGTTGCGCAGCACGCGGTTGCGCGTCTCGACCGACGTGACGGTGCCGTTTCGGCCAAAACTGTAGGGTGATTCGTTCATGGTTTCTCCTTGCCTTTGCCTTGAGTATCGAAACAAGACATCCGTAAAACGCGGTGGGTATGATGCGCCGGCGCTTCTGGCCGCCGGTCGCATGCGGTTCGAATATGGGTCTATCTTGCACCGAATTCAATGGTGCTGCACCGCGGCGTCATCATCTGTAACGCATCGTTTGATTCTTACAATACCGTAAGGTTCCAGTCGCAATCATACATGTCTTCGTGCTATAATTGTCGATTCATTTAAATTCGTAACCCGTTCATTTTTTGGGAGTTTTTCATGGCGATCGAGCGCACCCTGTCGATTATCAAGCCGGACGCAGTGGCAAAGAACGTTATCGGCCAAATCTACAGCCGTTTCGAAAACGCTGGCCTCAAGGTTGTTGCGGCTCGCATGGTTCATCTCTCGCGCGCTGACGCGGAAAAGTTCTACGCGGTGCACGCTGCGCGCCCGTTCTTCAAGGATCTGGTCGAATTCATGATCTCCGGCCCGGTGATGATCCAGGCGCTGGAAGGTGAGAACGCAATCATCAAGAACCGCGACCTGATGGGCGCGACGGACCCGAAGAAGGCCGACAAAGGCACGATCCGCGCAGACTTCGCCGACAGCATCGACGCGAACGCCGTGCACGGCTCGGACGCAGCGGAAACCGCGCGTCAGGAAATCGCGTTCTTTTTCCCGGAAGTGAACGTCTACTCGCGCTAATCGCTGGTCGATTTGCGCGGCCGATTCTCCGCATGCGCGGAAAGAGGCCTTGGAGTAGATTGACAGCAGGAATTGGCGCGAATGGCCCCGGGCGTCTGCCCGGGCTTCGCTCAAGACAGAAATGGCAGAATTCGACATGACGAGCAGCGCTACCGTCAACCTTCTCGATCTCGACGCCGCCGGGCTCGTGGCGTACTGCGACAGCCTGGGAGAAAAGCCGTTTCGCGCCAAGCAGTTGCAGCGCTGGATCCACCAGTACGGCGCCGACGACTTCGACGGCATGACCGACCTGGCAAAATCCCTGCGCGAAAAATTGAAGGGCCGCGCCAACATGGCGATGCCTGACATCGTCCGCGACCACGTTTCCACCGACGGCACGCGCAAGTGGCTGATCGACGTGGGCAACAGCAACGCGGTCGAGACCGTTTTCATCCCCGAGGAACATCGCGGCACGCTGTGCGTCTCGTCGCAGGCGGGCTGCGCCGTCAATTGCCGCTTCTGTTCGACCGGCAAGCAGGGCTTTTCGCGCAATCTCACGACGGGCGAGATCATCGGCCAGTTGCGGATGGCCGAATTCGCGCTGCGCAAGTCGCTCGGACGCGACGTCGGCGGGCCGGGCAAGGGCGAGCGCGTCGTGACGAACGTCGTGATGATGGGCATGGGCGAGCCGCTGCTCAATTACGACGCAGTCGTCCCCGCGATGCGCCTGATGCTCGACGACAACGCCTACGGCCTCTCGCGCCGCCGCGTGACGCTGTCCACGTCGGGCGTCGTGCCGATGATGGACCGCCTCGCAGCCGATTTGCCGGTGGCGCTGGCGGTGTCGCTGCACGCGCCGAACGATCCGCTGCGCGACATGCTCGTGCCGCTCAACAAGAAGTATCCGTTGCGCGAGCTGATGGCGGCTTGTCAGCGTTACCTGTTGGTCGCGCCGCGCGATTTCATCACGTTCGAGTACTGCATGCTCGACGGTGTGAACGACACTGAAGCGCACGCGCGCGAACTGCTCGCCGTCACGCGCGACGTGCCGTGCAAGTTCAACCTGATCCCGTTCAACCCGTTCCCGGAATCCGGACTCACGCGTTCGCGCAATGACCAGATCAAGCGCTTCGCCCAGGTCCTGATGGACGCGGGCATCGTGACCACGGTGCGCAAGACCCGCGGCGACGACATCGACGCCGCCTGCGGACAACTCGCCGGTGCCGTGCAGGATCGCACGCGGCTCGCCGAGCGCATGGGCCGGCAGTCGAAAGTGATCGAGGTGCGGCCGGTTTGAGGGTCGCGCGTTCTTCGGCGGGGGCGCTTGCATGGTGAAGCGCTTGCCTCTGTCAGCCGCGTTTTCGGCGCAAAAAAGCAAGAAAAACGAAGCAAGCGATCGGATGCGGCACGGAAAGCCGCACATTTTGTTATAAAGCGGTCTGCAACACGCGGCTGGGTTGTATCGTGCACATCGCGTATGCAACCCGGCGCTGTGAAGCGTCAAATACAAGAATCGATGCGAGGAATTTGGCATGAGTGAGCCGCAGCACCCGACGCCTTTCGGCAGTCAAACCGGCAGTCATTCCGGCAACCAGCCGGACGGCGAGGCTTTGGCCGGCGCGACGGCTTCGAGCGGTAATCTGGCGGGGAGCTTGGAATCGATCGTGGCCGTCGGCGCGCGCCTCGCGCAGTTGCGCACGGCCAAGGGCTGGTCGATCGACGACGTATCGGCGCGACTCAAGGTTTCGCCGCAAAAAGTGCGCGGGCTGGAAGCCGGCGACCTGAGCCATTTGCCCGACCGCACGTTCGCGGCGGGTATCGTGCGCAGCTACGCGAAGATGCTCGGCGCGGACCCGGCGCCTTTCACGCAGGCGATGCGCCGCGCAAGCGGCCCGCTGGAACAGAATCTCTCCCTGCCGGCATCGGCGGGCGGCGGATTGCCGCGCGCGCGCGTGTCGGTTCCGCTGAACAGTGCCGGTCGCCGGCGTTCGTGGCTGTGGGGCGTGGCCGCGGTGATCGTCGCGGTGATCGCGCTCGCGATGTGGCACACGGGCGGCGATTCGGCCGCCTGGCTCGCGCGCTTGAAGGCGAGCGCGAATGGCACGGCGGTGTCGAGCGCCAACGAACCGAGCGCGGCGTCGGCCGTCGCGACGCCCGACGAAGTGGCTGCGGGCAACACGGGCGAAACGGGCGAAGCGTCCCCGACGGACACGCCCGCCGCCGGCACGCAACCGATGCCGCACCCGCTTGGCACCAATGCTTTGCCGGCATCGTCGTCGGCGATCGCGAGCGTGCAGGGCGCGAGCGCCGCAGCCGTGGCGCCCGTGGTCGTGCCGCCTCCGGCCGCGGCGGACGCTTCGGCTTCCGCGCCGGCCGTCGCCGGCACGGGTTCGAACGCGCTCGAACTGAAGGTGAAGCAGGACAGCTGGCTCAGCGTGCGCCAGAAAGACGGCAAGGAAGTATTCTCTGGTCTCGTTCGCGGCGGGAACACCCAGCGCGTGGAAGGCGAGACGCCTTTCAAAGTGACGATCGGCAATCGGGCAGGCATGGAATCGCTCACGCTCGACGACGAACCCGTCGACCCCGCCAAGTACGCGGTGGCAAAAGGTAACGTCGCACGCTTTTCGGTGCCCTGATCCGCGGGCCGCATAGCGAAGCGCGCAAGCGCCGAATCAAGAGCGCCGCCGGTCATCCCGGCGGCGTCGGTTTGATTGTTCCACATACGCGTCACCGCAGGGTAGCCGGCGGCGCTCGAGGGTTTTTCGATGCAATCTGAAGCTCAATCCCTGATCAGCAGCAAGATTTGTTCGACCGATCCGGTTTTCGGCGGTCCGATTACGCGGCGCGCGTCACACGCGGTCGACGTCCGCTGGGGCGGCCAGCTCGTGACCATCGGCGGCGATGCGCCGGTGCGCATCCAGTCGATGACGAACACCGACACGGCCGACGCCATCGGCACCGCGATTCAGGTCAAGGATCTGGCACAAGCCGGTTCCGAACTGGTACGCATCACGGTCAACACGCCGGAAGCCGCCGCCGCCGTGCCGCACGTGCGTGAGCAACTCGACCGCATGGGCGTGACGGTGCCGCTCGTCGGCGATTTCCATTACAACGGCCATCTGCTGTTGCGCGATTACCCGGCGTGCGCCGAGGCGCTGTCGAAGTACCGGATCAACCCGGGCAACGTCGGGCAAGGCGCCAAGCGCGACACGCAGTTCGCGCAGATGATCGAAGCCGCCGCGCGCTACGACAAACCAGTGCGGATCGGCGTGAACTGGGGCAGTCTCGACCAGGACCTGCTCGCGCGCATGATGGACGAAAACGCCGCGCGCACGGCACCGTGGGACGCGCAAAGCGTGATGTACGAGGCGTTGATCCAATCGGCGATCGGCTCGGCGGAACGGGCGGTCGAACTGGGCCTCGGGCGCGACAAGATCATCCTGTCGTGCAAGGTGAGCGGCGTACAGGACCTGATCGCGGTGTATCGCGAACTGGCGAAGCGCTGCAGCTTCGCGCTGCATCTCGGGCTCACGGAAGCCGGCATGGGGTCGAAGGGCATCGTGGCGTCGACGGCGGCGCTTTCCGTGCTGCTGCAGGAAGGCATCGGCGACACGATCCGCATCTCGCTCACGCCGGAACCGGGCGGCGCGCGTACCGGTGAAGTGGTCGTCGGCCAGGAGATCCTGCAGACGATGGGCCTGCGCTCGTTCACGCCGATGGTGATCGCGTGCCCCGGCTGCGGACGCACGACGAGCACGCTGTTCCAGGAACTCGCATCGCAGATCCAGATTTATTTGCGCAACGAAATGCCCGTCTGGCGTGATCAATACCCCGGCGTCGAGAAGATGCACGTCGCGGTGATGGGCTGCATCGTGAACGGTCCGGGCGAATCGAAACAGGCGAACATCGGCATCAGCCTGCCGGGTTCGGGAGAGAATCCGGCGGCGCCCGTTTTCGTCGACGGCGTGAAGGTCAAGACGCTGCGCGGCGAGCATATCGCCCAGGAATTCCAGCAAATCGTGAGCGACTACGTCGCGCGTACCTACGGCAAGCGCGAAGAAACGGCCGCGGCATCACTCTAAACAAAGATGACAGAACAGAAGAAACGGCTCGAGAAACTGAGCGGCGTGAAGGGCATGAACGACATCCTCCCGCAGGATGCCGCGTTGTGGGACTTCTTCGAATCGACGGTCAAGTCGATGCTGCGTGCGTACGGCTATCAGAACATCCGCACGCCGATCGTCGAGCACACGCAGCTTTTCACGCGCGGCATCGGCGAAGTGACCGATATCGTCGAGAAGGAAATGTACAGCTTCACCGACGCCCTCAACGGCGAGCATCTGACGATGCGCCCGGAGAACACGGCGGCCGTCGTGCGGGCGACGATTGAACACAACCTGCTCTACGATGGCCCGAAGCGGCTGTGGTACGTCGGCCCGATGTTCCGCCACGAACGGCCGCAGCGTGGCCGGTATCGGCAGTTCCATCAGGTCGGCGTGGAAGCGCTCGGCTTCGCGGGACCGGATGCCGACGCAGAAATCATCATGATGTGCCAGCGTTTGTGGGACGACCTGGGACTGACCGGGATTCGCCTCGAACTGAACTCGCTGGGGCAGGCCGACGAGCGCGCGGCGCATCGCCAGGAGCTGATCGCGTACCTCGAAAAACACGTCGACCTGCTCGACGAGGAAGCGAAGCGGCGTCTCTACACGAATCCGCTGCGTGTGCTCGACACGAAGAACCCGGCGCTGCAGGAGATCGCCCAGAACGCGCCCAAGCTCGTCGATTTCCTCGGCGACGAATCGCGTGCGCACTTCGAAGGCGTTCAGCGTCTGCTGAAGGCGAACAACATTCCGTTCAAGATCAATCCGCGTCTGGTGCGCGGGCTCGATTACTACAACCTGACCGTGTTCGAATGGGTCACCGACAAGCTCGGCGCGCAGGGCACGGTTGCGGGCGGCGGACGTTACGACCCGCTGATCGAGCAACTCGGCGGCAAGCCGACGAAAGCGTGCGGCTGGGCGATGGGCGTCGAACGGATTCTCGAATTGCTGAAGGAAGAAAAGCTCGTTCCGGAAGCCGAAGGTACCGACGTCTACGTCGTGCATCAGGGGGAAGCGGCAGCCGAACAGGCGTTCATCATCGCGGAACGCTTGCGCGACACCGGCCTCGACGTGATCCTGCACTGCAGCGCGGATGGCGCATCGGCCAGCTTCAAGTCGCAGATGAAGAGAGCCGACGCCAGCGGCGCCGCGTTCGCCGTGATTCTCGGCGAGGACGAGCTCGCGCAAGGCACGGCGGGCGTCAAGCCGTTGCGGAAGGTGGAGCGAGAAGGGCAGAAGAATGAACAGTCGAACGTTCCGCTGGAAAACTTGACCGAATTTCTAATCAATGCGATGGTTGCATCCGCCGACGACGGCGCTGATTAATTTTTAGGCAGCGGCCGTGTGTGCGGTGCCCGGTCAAGCAACCCGGCACGGCGCACGCAACAGATAAGACATGGAAGGAACGGCTGGGCAATGAGCTATCACGACGAACAAGAATCACTGGAAAACCTGAAGCACTGGTGGGCCAAATGGGGCAACGCGACGACGTGGATCGTCCTCGCGGTGCTCGTGGTCGCGGCGGGCTTCAATGGCTGGAATTACTGGCAGCGTCGCCAGGCGGCGGAAGCCGCCGTGCTCTACGACCAGGTTCAGCAGGCGGTCAACACGAACGACAAGGCGAAGATCGCGCGCGTTGCCTCCGACATGGAGGACAAGTTCGGCGGCACCGCGTACGCGCAGATGACGGCGCTTGCCGCGGCGAAGGCGCTCTACATGGCCGGCGACAGCGCCGGCGCGAAGACCCAGTTGCAATGGGCCATCGATCACGCGAAGGACGACGAGTACAAGCAGATCGCGAAACTGCGTTTGTCGCTCGTGCTGCTCGACGAAAAAGCCTACGATGCCGGCCTGAAAGTGCTGGCCGATGCCCCGCTGGATGCGTTCAAGGGCGTGGTGGCGGATCGTCGGGGTGACCTGCTCGCGGCACAGGGCAAACGCGACGACGCCCGTGCCGCCTACAAGGTGGCGCTCGACACGCTGCCGCAGAACGACACCTCCGCGCGTCAACTCGTCCAGTTCAAGCTCGACGCGATCGGCGGCTGAACTTCGCCGAAACATCGCCGTTCTGTAAGCCGGCGGGACCCGCGCTGACAAGCGGACCCACGGCCCACGCCGATCAATCGAATTTCCAATCCCAATACTGCGTCCACCGATGACTTTTCTGAAACGCTACGCTCTCCCGCTTGCCTGTGCGATGACTGCCCTGCTCGCGGCGTGCTCAGCCACCAAGGACGAACGCCGCGTACCGACGCCGCTCGTGGAAATCAAGCCGGTCCTGAACGTCGAGCAGGCGTGGAAGGCGAGCGTCGGCAAGGCCGGCCGCTATCTGTTCACGCCGATCGCCGTCGGCGACGCCGTGTATGCCGCCGGCGCCAACGGCTCGGTCGTGAAGATCGATGCGAAGACGGGTCAGGACGTGTGGCGCACGAAACTGGACGACGATCTCTCCGCGGGCGTCGGCAGCGACGGCACCCTGACGGCGGTCGGCGGCCTGAAGGGTTCGGTCTATGTGCTCGGGCCGGACGGAAAACAGATCTGGACCGCGGTCGCGCCGGGCGAAATCGTCTCGCCGCCGCTCGTCGGCAACGATCTCGTGGTCGTGCGCACGATCGACGGCAAGGTCATCGCGTTCAACGCGCAGACCGGCGAGCAGAAGTGGATCTTCCAGGTTCGCGCCGTTCCGCTCAACTTGCGCGTCGCGGCGGGCATGACGTTCGCGGGCAATCAGGCGGTGCTCGCCGGCTTCCCTGGCGGCACGTTCGCGGCGATCAACCTGCAAACCGGCGACGCTTTCTGGCAGACGCCGGTATCGTTCCCGAAAGGCGTTACGGAAGTTGAGCGGATCAACGACGTGACGGGCGCTCCGTCGCTCGTCGGCGCACAGACTTGCGCGGTGACGTTCCAGGGCCGCCTCGGTTGCTTCGATGCGAACTCGGGCCGGCCGGTTTGGGAAAAGGCGTTTTCGAGCGACAGCGGTCTCGCGCAGGACGATCAGACTGTCGCGGCCGGCGACGACTGGTCGGTGGTCAATGCGTTCCGTGCGGCGGACGGCACGCCGATCTGGAAGAACGACAAGCTGAAGAGCCGCCAGGTCAGCGTTCCGTATATCCTGGGCCGCGCCGTGGTCGTCGGCGACTTCGAAGGCTACGTTCATTTCCTCTCGACCGAAAACGGCGAGTTCATTGGCCGCACGAAAACCGATGGCAGCGCGATCACGGCAGCGCCGGTCCTCGCTGGCGATACGCTCGTCGTGCAGACTCACGACGGCGGTCTCTACGGATTCCGTCCGCGCTGAGTTGTCGCGGTGGTGTAACCTGCGAGCCGGCGCTGCCGGCTCGCGTGCTTTATCGGCGCGTCATTCGCGCCATCGGCAAAATGGAATGGCGCGGCGCCCCGAGCACCGGCGCCTGCCCGCCAGCCTGAAAGCAGCAACGAACAGAAGTAAAAGCGAGGCGCCGAGCATGAGCGCACACTCGCGAAAGCAACGCCATGTGGCCGCACAAGACGCGCATCGAATCGATGACGTCGCCGAGCCGCGAATCGGCGCAACCGCTGAGGCAAGCCTCTTGCATGCGACGCACGAGAACCGTGCCGTATGCCAAATCCATGCTAATTTTCGACAAACGCAGGCTTCTCGCGGCGTTTCCGTGGCCTTGGCGTTTCATGCGCCGGTGTCGGCCGCCTTGCGTTCAACTGTGAACAAAATCTGATGAAACCCGTAATTGCCCTCGTTGGGCGCCCCAATGTGGGGAAATCGACCCTTTTCAACCGGCTGACGCGCTCGCGCGATGCGCTCGTCGCCGACCTGCCCGGACTCACGCGCGACCGTCACTACGGTGAGGGCCGCGTGGGCGATCGACCGTATCTGGTCGTCGATACGGGCGGCTTCGAGCCCGTCGCGAAGGACGGCATCCTGCACGAAATGGCGCGCCAGACGCGCCAGGCGGTGGAGGAAGCGGACGTGGTCGTGTTCATCGTCGACGGGCGCAACGGCCTCGCTCCGCAAGACAAGGCGATCGCCGACTATCTGCGCAAGACCGGCCGCCCGCTCTTTCTCGTCGTCAACAAGGCCGAAGGGATGAAGTACAGCGCGGTCGCCGCCGACTTCTACGAACTCGGCCTCGGCGACCCGCGCGCGATTTCGGCCGCGCATGGCGATGGCGTCAACGAAATGATCGGCGACGCGCTTGAAATCGCCTACGCCGGTCAGCCCGAAGAGGACGACGAAGAGAAGGCGAAGCACGGCGTGAAGATCGCGATCGTCGGGCGGCCGAATGTCGGCAAGTCGACGCTTGTGAACACGCTGATCGGCGAGGAGCGCGTGATCGCGTTCGACATGCCCGGCACGACCCGCGATTCGATCTATGTTGATTTCGAGCGTCAGGGCCGCAAATACACCCTGATCGATACGGCGGGCCTGCGCCGGCGCGGCAAGGTGTTCGAGGCGATCGAGAAGTTTTCGGTGGTGAAGACGCTGCAGTCGATCTCGGACGCGAACGTCGTGATCCTGTTGCTCGACGCGCAACAGGACATCTCCGAGCAGGACGCGCACATCGCGGGTTTCGTGGTCGAGCAAGGGCGGGCGCTGGTGGTGGGCGTCAACAAGTGGGATGGGCTCGACTCGCACGTGCGCGAGCGAACCAAGGCCGATCTCACCCGCAAGCTCAAGTTCCTGGACTTTGCCAAATTCCACTACGTCTCGGCGCTGGAGAAAACGGGTATCGGCCAGTTGATGAAGTCAGTCGACGACGCCTACGCCGCGGCGATGGCCAAGTTGCCGACGCCGAAGCTCACGCGCGCGCTCATCGACGCAGTGGAATTCCAGCAGCCGCGCCGGCGCGGCCCGGTGCGCCCGAAGCTGCGCTATGCGCACCAGGGCGGGCAAAATCCGCCGATCATCGTCGTGCATGGCAACGCGCTCGACGCGATCACCGATACCTATAAACGTTACCTCGAAGGACGCTTCAGAGAAACTTTTGGGCTGGCCGGGACTCCATTGCGCATAGAGTTCCGTTCGAGCACGAACCCTTACGCGGACAAAGGCTGAGTCCCGCGCGCACCAAGCGTTTCGCCGCTGTGGCAGCGCTGGTGCGGAAAAGAAAATCGGCTATAGTGTAGCGATTGTTGGCGGATCTCTTTTTCTTCCTCCACAATCATGTTCAACCTGCAAAAAAACACGGAGTTTGCTATGAGCAACAAAGGGCAATTGTTACAAGACCCGTTTTTGAACGCACTGCGTAAAGAGCACGTGCCGGTGTCGATCTATTTGGTCAACGGCATCAAGCTTCAAGGGAACATCGAATCGTTCGACCAGTACGTCGTGTTGCTCCGCAATACGGTTACCCAGATGGTCTACAAGCACGCCATTTCCACGGTCGTGCCGGCCCGTCCGGTGAATTTCCACCCGGACGCTGAATCGTCCTAAACCTCGTCGCGGCCGGTGGTCCAGCACCCATAAAAAGTTACTCGCCGGTCGCTTCAAAACCAAAAACTCAATTTGATCAACGCAGCGCTTGTCGGCATCGACTTCGGAAAAATCGATTTCGAAGCCAGTCTTGAAGAACTCAGTCTGCTCGCCCAAAGTGCGGGCGCCAATCCCGCCGTCACGCTTACCGGCCGCCGTTCGAGCCCCGATGCCAAGATGTTTGTCGGCAGCGGCAAGGTCGAAGAACTGCGCCTCGCCTGCGAAGCGAACGACGTCGAACTCGTCATTTTCAATCACGCGCTCGCACCCGCGCAGCAGCGCAATCTCGAAACTGCGCTGAACCGGCGTGTCGTCGACCGCACGAGCCTCATCCTCGATATTTTCGCGCAACGCGCCCGCAGCCACGAAGGCAAGCTGCAGGTCGAACTCGCGCAGCTCCAGTATCTGTCGACGCGGCTCATCCGCGCGTGGACTCACCTCGAGCGGCAAAAGGGCGGTATCGGCCTGCGCGGCCCAGGCGAAACGCAGCTCGAAACCGACCGCCGGCTGATCGGCGAACGCATCAAGGCGCTCAAGGCGAAGCTCGAGAAACTGCGCCGCCAGCATGGTACGCAGCGTCGCCAGCGCGTGCGCAACCAGACGATGTCGGTGTCGCTCGTCGGCTATACGAACGCGGGCAAGTCGACGCTCTTCAACGCGTTGACCAAGGCGCAGGCGTACGCGGCCGACCAGCTTTTCGCCACGCTCGATACCACTTCGCGCCGCGTTTTCCTGGGTGAGGCAGCAGGGCATGTCGTGGTGTCGGATACGGTCGGTTTCATTCGCGAGCTGCCGCACCAACTGGTCGCGGCGTTTCGCGCGACGCTCGAGGAAACGATTCACGCCGACTTGCTGCTGCATGTGGTCGATGCATCGAGCGCCGTTCGGCTCGACCAGATCGAGCAGGTGAACGAAGTGCTGCGCGGCATCGGCGCGGACACGGTTCCGCAGATCCTCGTCTTCAACAAGATCGACGCGGTGCCTGAGCTGGCGGCCCGTGGCGACGCGGTCGAAAGGGACGAGTATGGTAATATTTCGCGCGTCTTTTTGAGCGCACGCACGGGTCAGGGGCTCGACGCGCTGCGCGCTGCCATCGCCGAAATCGCTGCATCGGATTCCAGTGAATTCACCGCGGTTCCCGAATTCACTGAACCTGTCGAATCCACAGAATCGATCGAATCAACGCAATCCTCGTCGTACGACGGAACCGCGCTGCCGGAGGACCACCGGTCAGCCGACGAAAGCGACGCCCGCGAAGTCCCCGAGCACGGGCACTGAGCTGTTCCGATCTGCATTGACCCGGCTGTCTAATGGTGAATCACCGAGTGAACGACTACAACGAGCGGAGTAACCGGCAGCATTCGCATGCCGTCTTTTCGATTGACGATCCGCGCTGGGGGCGGGGCGAGGGCAATGGCGGCACGAAGAACGATCAGAAGCGACCGCAGGATCCGAAGCGCCCGGGCAACGGCAAGGACGGCGAAGGCCCGCCCGATCTCGATGAAATGTGGCGCGAGTTCAACCGGCGCCTCGCGGGCTTCTTCGGCCGCAAGCCCGGAAACGGCGCGCCGCGCGCCGACAACGGCCGTGGCGCCAGGATCGGTTTCGGCATCGTCGTCGGCGTTCTGATCGCGATTTATCTCGGCAGCGGTGTGTTCGTTGTACAGGACGGGCATGTCGGCGTCGTGTCGCAGTTCGGCAAGTTCAGGTCGACTGCCGGCGAGGGCATCCACTGGCGCTTGCCTTATCCGTTCCAGTCGCACGAGATCGTCAATACCGCGCAGATCCGCTCCGTCGAAGTCGGCCGCAATAATGCGCTCACGCAGGCGAACGTGCGCGACGCATCGCTGCTCACCCACGACGCCGATATCGTCGATGTGCGCTTTGCCGTGCAATATCAGATCAAGTCGCCGACCGATTATCTCTTCCGTAATCTCGATCCCGAGCAGAGCGTGATGCAGGCGGGGCAGGCCGCGATCCGCGAGATCGCCGGCGCGCAACCGACCGACGACCTGCTCTACAACGATCGCGAGGCCTTGCGCGCGCGACTCGTCGACACGATCCAGCGTTCGCTCGACGCCTACAAGACCGGTCTCCAGGTGACGGGCGTCACGCTGCAGAGCGTGCAGGTGCCGTCGCAAGTTCAGCCCGCATTCGAGGAAGCGGCGAAGGTGCGCCAGGACAACGAGCGCGCCCGCGATACCGCCCGCGCCTATGCCGCTCAGCTCCTGCCGCGCGCGAAGTCGGATGCGGCACGCACGATCGACGAGGCGACTGCGTATAGCAATCGCGTCGTCACGCAGGCGCAAGGCGATGCCGAGCGCTTCAAGCAGGTCTACGCAGAATATTCGAAGGCTCCGGCAGTGATTCGTCAACGCATGTACCTGGACACGATGCAGCAGATCTACTCGCGCACGACGAAGGTGTTCGTCGACAGCAAGGCGGGCAACAACGTGCTGTATCTGCCGCTCGACAAGCTCGCGGAGGCGGCCCGGCAGCGCGCCGGCGATACAGCCGAGCCGGCTGCGAGCGGTGCCGCGGCTGCGGCGCCGGCGTCGGGTGTTGCGCCCGCCGCGTCCGCAGCGGCTGCCACCGCAGCGCCGGCGAGCGCCGCGAGTGGCGCAAGCCAGGGCACGGCGAACGATCCGCTGCGTTCGCGCGATTCGTTCCGCTCGCGCGGCCGTCAAGACGACTTGCAATAAGGAGCGCGACCATGAATCGAATCATTGCGCTCGTCGTGGCTGTCGTCATCGTGTTGTTCGTCGGTTCGTCGATGATCTTCGTCGTGGATGAGCGGCATGCCGCCGTCGTTTCCGCGCATGGCGAAGGCAATCCGAAACTCGACGGCCCGGGCCTGCACTTCAAGCTGCCGCCGCCTTTCCAGACGGCGACGCTGATCGACACCCGCACCCTCACGATCGACGAAACCGGCTCGGACCGCTTCACGACCTCCGACAAGAACGAAGTGCTCGTCAACACGGTCATCAAGTATCGCGTGGCCGATCCGCTCAAGCTCTTCGAAAGCAACGAGAAGAACACGCAGACCGCGCAGGAACGCCTGACGGCGCTTGCCCGCACGGCGCTCGCGAGCGCTTTCACGAAGCGCACGCTGAACGACGCGCTCGCTGGGCAGCAGGCGCTTGCAAGCGAAGCGCAGAAGACGATCGAGCAACCGGCTTCGTCGTTTGGCGTCGAACTGGTCGATTTGCAACTGACGCGCATCGACTTTCCGCCGGCCGTCGCCGATTCGGTCTACAAGCGCATGATCGCGGCTCGCCAGCAGGCAGCCGCCGACGAGCGCGCCCGAGGCACGGCCGATGCTGACAAGATCAAGGCCGATGCGGATCGCCAGCAGCAGGCGATTCTCGCCGATGCCTACAGCCAGGCGCAGACCATCAAGGGCGAAGGCGACGGCAAGGCAGCCGCCATTGCCGCCGAGGCCTATGGGCGCGATCCGCAGTTCTACCAGTTTTATCAGAGCCTGGAAGCGTATAAGAAGACATTCAAGCCCGGCGACGTGATGGTGGTCGACTCGGGCAGCGATTTCTTCCGCTTCATGCGCAGCCCGAACAGCGGGGCGGACACGGTTCCTCCGCAGAAGCGCTGATTGTCCGCGTGCCGGGTCCGCCCGGCACTTTTCATGCGAATGGATATGGCTGCGACGTTACTGCTTGCGCTTGCGCTCATGCTGATCATCGAAGGGATGTTCCCGTTCGTGTTCCCCACGGCGTGGCGCGACACGTTCCGCCGGATCGCCGAACGGCCGACGCACCATATCCGCATCGGCGGCCTGGTCGCGATGGCGCTCGGGCTGATCCTGCTCTTGATCGCGACCTGAGGAACTGTCCGTTCTCTTGAACGTTCGCCGGCAGGCCGTTCCTCGCGCCGGGCTGGTTCGCCTGTTCTCTTACAACGGCGCCCGCGCCGCTCAACACCCCGTAGGAAAGGTATCAACAGATGTCGACCTGGTTACTTCCCGAGAATATCGCCGACGTGTTGCCGTCGGAAGCCCGCAAGATCGAGGAGCTGCGCCGGCGGTTGCTCGACCGTTTCCGTTCGTACGGCTACGAACTCGTGATGCCGCCGATGCTCGAGTATCTCGAATCGCTGCTGACGAGCGGCGGCACCGATCTCAACCTGCGCACCTTCAAGCTCGTCGACCAGTTGTCGGGCCGCACGCTCGGCCTGCGCGCCGACATTACGCCGCAGGTCTCGCGCATCGACGCGCATCTGCTGAACCGGCAGGGCGTGACGCGCCTGTGTTACGCGGGCAACGTGCTGCACACGCGTCCGCGCGGACTGCACGCGACCCGCGAGCAGATCCAGATCGGCGCCGAGATCTACGGCCACGCCGGCCTCGAAGCCGATCTCGAAATCCAGACGCTGATGCTCGATTCGCTGCGTCTCGCGGGTTTGACCAAAGTGCGTCTCGACCTGTGCCACGCGGGCGTGCTCGCGGCGCTGCTCGAACTGGAGCCGGCGGCGGCCACGCTCGGCGAGGCACTGTACGACGCGCTCGCGAGCAAGGACGTGCCGCGCCTTCACGAACTCACCGCGCATCTCGGCCAGGTGCCGCGCGACGCGTTGCGCGCGCTGCCGTCGCTGTATGGCGATGCGTCCGTACTCGACGCCGCACGCGGCCGTCTGCCGAACTTGCCGGTCATCGCGCGCGCGCTCGACGACCTCGCGTTTCTCGCGCGCCAGGCAAACGGCGCCGAACTGATGATCGATCTCGCCGACCTGCGCGGCTATGCCTATCACAGCGGCGTGATGTTCTCGGCCTATGTCGACGGCGTGCCGAACGCGGTTGCGCGCGGCGGCCGTTACGACGATGTCGGCCTGGCGTATGGCCGTGCCCGGCCAGCGACGGGCTTCTCGCTCGACCTGCGCGAAGTGGCGCGCATCTCGCCGGTCGACGCACGCGGCAGCGCGATTCTCGCGCCGTGGCGGCACGACGAGCCGTTGAGCGCGGCGGTCGCGGCGTTGCGCGACGCCGGCGAAGTCGTGATCCAGGCGTTGCCGGGCCACGACCACGATCTCGATGAATTTGCGTTCGATCGCGTGCTCGTCGAGCGCGACGGCAAGTGGACCGTCGAGGCTCGTCAGTAGGCAGCAACATGCCACACCCTTGATCGGCAACGTTTTTTTCAGCATCCGCTGATCGACACGGGTTCACGAAGGTCCCGAAAAACTCGGAACCTTTCGTGAACATAGGTAAAATGCGTTTTTAACCAGCTAACGAATCAACATGTCTGCCAGCGCAGTGAATGTGAACCCGGGGCGCAACGTCGTCGTGGTCGGCACCCAGTGGGGTGATGAAGGCAAGGGCAAGATCGTCGACTGGCTGACGGACCACGCCCAGGGCGTCGTGCGCTTCCAGGGCGGTCACAACGCGGGCCATACGCTCATCATCGGCGGCAAGAAAACCATCTTGCGCCTGATTCCCTCGGGCATCATGCGCGCGGGAACGGCCTGCTACATCGGCAATGGCGTCGTGTTGTCGCCGGAAGCGCTCTTCAAGGAAATCGGCGAGCTGGAAGCGGCGGGCGTCGACGTCCAGAAGCGCCTGTTCATTTCCGAAGCCGCCACGCTGATCCTGCCGTATCACGTCGCCATCGACCAGGCGCGCGAAGCGCGTCGCGGTGCGGGCAAGATCGGCACCACCGGGCGCGGCATCGGACCGGCGTATGAAGACAAGGTCGGCCGTCGTGGCTTGCGCGTGCAGGACCTGTTCGACGCGCCGCTCTTCGCCGAACGCCTGCGCGAAACGCTCGACTTCCACAACTTCGTGCTGACGCAGTATCTGGGCGCGGCAGCGGTCGACTATCAGGAAACGCTCGACACGATGCTCGGCTATGCCGACCGTCTCGCGCCGATGGTCACCGACGTCTCCCGCCGTCTCTACGACGAGAATCACGCCGGCCGCAACCTGCTGTTCGAAGGTGCGCAAGGCACGCTGCTCGATATCGACCACGGCACGTATCCGTATGTCACATCGAGCAATTGCGTCGCGGGTGCCGCGAGCGCCGGCGCCGGCGTCGGCCCGCAAAAGCTGAACTACATTCTCGGCATCACGAAGGCGTATTGCACGCGGGTCGGCGCGGGTCCGTTCCCGAGCGAGCTGTACGACGCCGACAACGCCGAGCGCCAGGAGCAGGTCGGCCTCACGCTCGCCACCGTCGGCAAGGAGTTCGGTTCGGTCACGGGGCGCCCGCGCCGCACCGGCTGGCTCGACGCCGCGGCGCTGCGCCGCTCGATCCAGATCAACGGCATCTCGGGCCTCTGCATGACGAAGCTCGACGTGCTCGACGGTCTCGAGGAAGTGAAGTTGTGCGTCGGCTATCAGCTCGACGGCAAGCGGGTCGACATCCTGCCGCGCGGCGCTTCGGAAGTAGCGCGCTGCGAGCCGGTCTACGAAACCTTCGGCGGCTGGAAGGAAAGCACGATCGGCATCACGCAATGGGACGGCCTGCCGGAAAACGCCCGCGCTTATCTCTCGCGCGTGCAGGAAGTGGCCGGCGTGCCGATCGACATGGTCTCGACCGGTCCCGATCGCGACGAAACCATCCTGCTGCGCCATCCGTTCAAGGTCTGAAGCAGCCTGAACCGATCGCTTGAAAAAAATGTGGCCGCGCCGAGCGGCCACATTTCGTATCCACCGCTGTAAGCATTTGAAAGAGCCTTACCATGATCGCGATGACGGACCCGCGCAACGACGACAAGAACCTCTGGGTCGGCTGGGATGAATACCACCGGCTGATCGAACTCCTCGCGCTTAAGGTGCATGAGTCCGGCTGGAAGTTCGACCAGATCCTGTGTCTCGCGCGTGGCGGGCTGCGCGTCGGCGACCAGCTCTCGCGCATCTACGATCTGCCGCTCGCGATCCTCGCCACCAGTTCGTACCGGGAAGCCGCCGGCACGGAACAGGGCGACCTGGACATCGCCCAGTACATCACGATGACGCGCGGCCACCTGGCGGGCAACGTGCTGCTCGTGGACGACCTGGTCGACTCGGGCGTGACGCTCGCGCGCGTGCAGGAGCACCTGAAGGACCGCTATCCCGCGATCACGTCGGTGCGCTCGGCGGTGCTGTGGTACAAGGGTTGCTCGAAGGTGAAGCCCGATTACCACGTCCAGTTCCTCGAAACGAATCCGTGGATCCACCAGCCGTTCGAGGAGTGGGACACGGTGCGTCCGCACAATCTCGGCGCATGGATCAAGCGCGGCATGCAGAACGGTCGCGGCTGATCTCATCATCGAACAAGCCCGGCTCGACGCCGTTCGCTCATGCCTCGGGCATGGCCGAACGGCGTTTTCATTGGGATGTCGAACGACGCGGCGCGCCTCGCCGACGCGCTGGACCACGCACTTCCAGCACTTCCGCCCTACTGACGCAATGCTAAACTGCCGGTTCCCGGCTCCCGTGGCGCCCCGACAACACGGAGCCGCCGGTTTGCGTGCGACGTTAGAATGGCGTTCGTTTTTTCCGCCTCAAACGGATACCTCGCGTTTATGACCAACCTGACTCACGCGCAAGAGCGCAAGCAGCCTCTCCCGACGCTGGCGCTCGCTGCCATCGGCATAGTGTTCGGCGACATCGGCACGAGTCCCTTGTATGCGCTGAAAGAGGCGTTCAGTCCATCGCATGGCATCGCGCTCTCGGACGCCTCGATTCTCGGCGTCATCTCCTTGCTCTTCTGGGCGATCGTCATCGTGGTCGCCATCAAGTACGTCCTTTTCGTCATGCGCGCCGACAACAACGGCGAAGGCGGCGTGCTCGCGCTGATGACGCTCGCGCTGCGCACCTTCAGCAACAAGACCGGGCGCACGTCCGGCGTCCTGATGATGCTCGGCATCTTCGGCGCCTGCATGTTCTACGGCGACGCGGTGATTACGCCCGCGATGTCGGTGATATCGGCGGTGGAGGGTCTCGAGATCGCGACGCCCCAGCTCGCGCCCTACGTGCTGCCGATCACGATGGTCATCCTGATCATGCTGTTCTGGATCCAGCGACGCGGCACGGCGGTCGTCGGCCGGCTCTTCGGTCCGATCATGCTGGTGTGGTTCGTGACGCTCGCCGTGCTCGGCGTGTACCACATCATGCGCGAACCGCGCGTGATCATCGCGTTGAACCCTTACTACGCGGCGTCGTTCATGGCCCAGCACGTGTTGCAGGCGTACATCGTGCTCGGCTCGGTCGTGCTGGTGCTGACCGGCGCCGAAGCGCTCTATGCAGACATGGGCCACTTCGGTGCGAGGCCGATCCGGCTCGGCTGGTATTGCCTCGTGATGCCGTCGCTGCTGCTGAATTATTTTGGGCAGGGCGCCTTGCTGATGCATTCGCCCGACGCGATCCAGAGCCCGTTCTTCCTGCTCGCACCCGACTGGGCGCTCTTGCCGCTCGTGATCCTCTCGACGATCGCGACCGTGATCGCATCGCAGGCGGTCATTTCGGGCGCGTATTCGCTGACGAGCCAGGCGATCCAGCTCGGCTACGTCCCGCGCATGAAGATCCTGCATACGTCCGATCTCGCGATCGGGCAGATCTATATTCCGCTCGTGAACTGGATGCTGCTCTTCATCATCCTGTGCATCGTGATTGGCTTCAAGAGCTCGGAGAATCTCGCGGCGGCTTACGGTCTGGCCGTCACCGCAACCATGATCGTCACGACGATGCTCGCGTCGGTCGTGATGACGAAGCTCTGGGGCTGGAACAAGGCGCTCGTGACTGCGATCATCAGCGTATTCTTCCTGGTCGACCTTGGCTTTTTCGGCGCGAGCCTGTTGAAGATCGAGCAGGGCGGCTGGCTGCCGCTGTGCATCGGCGGGGCGCTCTTCTTCCTGCTGATGACCTGGTACAAGGGCCGCCTGATCGTGAAGGAGCGCACGGCCGCCGACGGCATTCCGCTGATGCCGTTCCTGCAGGGGCTGCTGGCGCACCCGCCGCATCGCGTGTCGGGTACGGCGATCTACCTGACGGGCAGCGACACGCTCGTGCCGGTGAGCCTGTTGCACAACCTGAAGCACAACAAGGTGCTGCACGAACGCACGATCTTCCTGAACTTTCTGACGCGCGATATTCCGTATGTGGACGATGCGCAGCGCGTCGACGTGAAGGACATCAGCGGTGGACTCTTCCTCGTGAAGGCGGCCTACGGGTTCAACGAGACGCCGGATGTAAAGGCGGTGCTGGAGCAGATCAGCCGCACCCACGCGATGACCTTCGAGCTGATGGACACGTCGTTCTTCATGGCGCGCGAAACGGTCGTGCCGACGGAGTTGCCGGGGATGTCGGTGTGGCGCGAGCGGGTGTTCGCCTGGATGCACCAGAACGCCGCCAAGCCAACCGATTTCTTCAGCATTCCGGCCAATCGCGTGGTGGAACTCGGGACCAAGATAGAAATTTGAGTTGCGTGCTCCGGCGTGCAAGCCACTGCGGCTTGCACGCTGGCCGAGCCTTAAAGGCCGCCCCCGCCGCGTCCATCTTCGGGCCACGGCGGCTTGAGTGCAGGTCCGCCCGGCGCCTTCAGTGCGCCGGCGCCTCTCTCTCCGCACCCGAGGGCGCTCTCGCCACCGCATGCTGGCGCACCGACCAGCACACGCCTCCCAGCAGCAACACGATCGCCAGGACCTCGGGCAAGCGCGGCATACGCTGGTCGTAGACGAACGCGTAAAGCAGCGCGAAGAGCGTTTCGAACGCGATCATCTGCCCCGACAGCGTCAGCGGCAGGCGCTTCGACGCGGCGTTCCACAGCGTGTTGCCGAGCCACGAACCGCCGGCCGCCAGCGCGAAGCCGACGATCCAGAACATCTGCCAGCGCGCGGGCGAAACGCCCGTCTGCACGAATCCCGGCGGCAACAGCAGGACGACGATCCACGCAATCCCGCCGAGCACGCCCGTGACGATGCCCCACAGCACGGACCACTCGTTGCCGTCGAAGTGCGTGTTCGCCTGCAGGTAGCGCGCGTTGACGACTGCGTACCACGTCCACGACAGGAGCGCGCCCACCGCGCACGCGAGGCCGACGAGCTTGGTCACGATGCTGATGGCATTGCCGCCGGCGTCGCTGAAGACGTCGATGTTGATGCACACGATGCCGGCCATCACCATCATGAGCGGCCAGAAGAGGCGCCGCAGGTCGATCGCGCCGTGATCGCGCCGGCCGGCGAGCGTCACGGTGACGGGCAAGATCCCCACGATCAGCGATGACGGCGCGACGCCCACCATCTGCACGGCGGTGGCGAGCAGCATGTAGTAGAGCAGGTTGCCGACGAGCGCGAGCTTGACGAGCGCGACGACATCGGCGCGCGTGAGCTTGCTTGCGAGCCGTCGCGCGAACGGCAATGCGACCGCCACGGAGACCAGCCCGTACATCACGTAACGGCCGCTGCTCAATAGAAGCGGCGAAAAATCGGGCAGCAGGCGCGGCGCGAGAAAAATGAAACCCCAAATGGCGCCCGCCATCACTCCATATGCCACACCGCGCTGCATTGCCTGCTCCCGCATTGACTTGAGGAAAGGCGCGCAGGTTAGCACGCGGCGGGGGAGGGTCGTCTTGTCGAAAGCTGCAATGCGATGCGGGTTTCGCCGTCGCAGCGGCTCGGCGATGCCAGGCGCAAAACCGAAAATGACCCGAAAGCGCGGCGAAAAGAAAAGCGAAATCGACCCTTGAAAGGAGGCCCGAAAATTGCCCGCGAATCACGTAAGCCAATGTTCGGTCAGTGAAAAACCGGGGAACTATCGGTATAATCTGCTTTTGCGCCCATAGGATTTGCCATGCGTCTGATCCAGAAAGCACTCACGTTCGATGACGTGCTCCTCGTGCCCGCGTTTTCCAACGTTCTCCCGCGCGACACCAGCCTGAAGTCCCAGCTGACCCGCAAGATCTCCCTGAACATGCCCCTCGTGTCCGCCGCCATGGACACCGTCACCGAAGGTCGCCTCGCCATCGCGATGGCCCAGATGGGCGGCGTCGGCATCGTCCACAAGAATCTCACCTCCGCCGACCAGGCGCGCGAAGTCGCGAAGGTGAAGCGTTTCGAATCGGGCGTCGTGCGCGATCCGATCACCGTTCCGCCGCAAATGCGCGTGCGCGACGTCATCGCCCTCACGCAACAGCATGGCATTTCCGGATTTCCCGTCGTCGAAGGCCCGCAACTGATCGGCATCGTGACGAACCGCGATCTGCGCTTCGAAGAGCGCATGGACGAGCCGGTGCGCAACATCATGACGCCGCGCGAGCGCCTCGTGACGGTCAAGGAAGGCACGCCGCTCGCCCAGGCGAAGGCGCTGATGCACAGCCACCGGCTGGAGCGCGTGCTGGTCGTGAACGACGCGTTCGAACTGCGCGGCCTCATGACCGTCAAGGACATCACCAAGCAGACCGAACACCCGGACGCCTGCAAGGACGAACACGGCAAGCTGCGCGTCGGCGCGGCGATCGGCGTCGGCCCCGAGAACGAGGAGCGCGCGGCGCTGCTGGCGGCGGCAGGCGTCGACGTGATCGTCGTCGATACCGCGCACGGCCATAGCCAGGGCGTGCTCGAGCGCGTGCGCTGGGTCAAGCAGAACTATCCGCATATCGAAGTGATCGGCGGCAATATCGCGACGGCTTCGGCGGCGAAGGCGCTCGTCGAGTACGGCGCGGACGGCGTGAAGGTGGGCATCGGCCCGGGCTCGATCTGCACGACGCGCGTCGTCGCGGGCGTCGGCGTGCCGCAGATCACGGCGGTGTCGAATGTGTCGGAGGCGTTGAAGGGCAGCGGCGTGCCCGTGATCTCGGACGGCGGCGTGCGTTTTTCCGGCGACGTCGCGAAAGCGCTCGCAGCGGGCGCGAACGCGGTGATGATGGGCAGCATGCTTGCCGGCACCGAAGAATCGCCGGGCGACGTGTTCCTGTTCCAGGGCCGCCAGTACAAGGCGTATCGCGGCATGGGCTCGGTCGGCGCGATGAAGGACGGCGCCGCGGACCGCTACTTCCAGGACAACTCGGCGAATATCGACAAGCTGGTGCCGGAAGGGATCGAAGGCCGGGTTGCCTACAAGGGCTCGGTCAACGCGATCCTGTTCCAGGTCGTCGGCGGCGTGCGCGCGAGCATGGGCTATTGCGGTTGCCGCACGATCCTCGAAATGCACGACAAGGCCGAGTTCGTGCAGATCACGGCGGCCGGCATGCGCGAATCGCACGTGCACGACGTGCAGATCACCAAGGAAGCGCCCAACTACCACGTGGACTAAACCATGAAACCGTTGCTGCGGGCCGTACTCGTCATCAATGCCCTGATCTTTCTCGCGTTCGGCGTGCTGTTCCTGCTGACGCCATGGGCTGCGTTGTACAGCGCGTTGCAACTAGTTCAGATGCAGCCTGCGTTCGCGGGGCAGTTGTTCGGCATCGCGCTGATCGGGTTGTCGTGGCTGGCGTTTCATGCGGCTGTCGATGGCGCGCTGACGGCTACGGCCGCGAAGGTGTCGGGGCATGTCGAGTGGCTTTCGGGCGTCGTGCTGCTCGTGTGGCTGCTTGGCCTTCGGACGCCGCAACTCGAAAGCTTCGGGCAGATCGTGTCGGCGTTGGCGGGCGTGGTGCTGCTGATTCTCGGGCTGGGCAGCGTGCGGCTTGCCGGCGCGGTTCGCCGGCGCGAGCGCGCGGTGCTGGCCGGCGCGGCGTCGGCGGGACGCGCCGAGAAGCGTGCGGCGCAAAAGCGTGACGAGATTCGCGCGGCGACGCCGGTCCCGCCGGCTTCCACCGCTTATCGTGACGATCGCGTCCAACCTGCGGTTGTGCCTGTCGCGGCGGAGCGCCGTGTCGATCCGCTGGCGGGCGAGCCCGTCGCGGGCGAAGCACTCGATGTGGCGAGCCGCCCGGCGGCGCGCGCACCGAACGCCACCGCGATCGATCCGGTCACGGGCCGCGCGATCGATCCCGCCACGGGCCGTACGCTCGATCCGCTGGCGCGAGATCGCGCAACGGGCGCGACGTTCGACCCGGCAACCGGCAGAACGATTGACCCGGCGACCGGTCGCGTGGTCGAGCCCGCGATCGCCAGAAGCATTGATCCCGCTACCGGCAGGACGATCGACCCGGTGACCGGCCGCGTAGTCGAGCCCTCGATCGCCCGAAACATCGATCCCGCAACCGGCAGAAGGATCGACCCCGTGATCGACCCCGCAACCGGCCACACCGTCGACCCCGTCACGGGCGAGCGCGTCGAACCCCGGCTTGGCGCCGATCCGCTTCGTCCCGATACGCGATGAATATCGAATGAGCGAGACGCGCTTCTTCCGACCGGGCGTTTCGCCATGACAAGTACCCCTGCGGTCGGCCCTTGCGCCGGCCGTCGATTTTTTTGGCGCGAGCCGGACGTCGCGACGACGCCCGAACGCCCGCGCATCCATCACCGTAACCGCTCACTTCGCCTTTGGCCGCTGCCATGCACGACAAAATCCTGATCCTCGATTTCGGTTCCCAAGTCACCCAGTTGATCGCGCGACGCATCCGCGAATCGCATGTCTACTCGGAAATCCATCCGTACGACGTCGATGAGGCCTTCATTCGCGAGTTCGCGCCAAAGGGCATCATCCTGTCGGGCGGCCCGAACTCGGTGACCGAACCGGGCTCGCCGCGCGCGCCGCAGATCGTGTTCGACCTGGGCGTCCCCGTGCTTGGCATTTGCTACGGCATGCAGACGATGGCCGACCAGCTCGGCGGCAAGGTCGAACTCGGCAAGCTGCGCGAATTTGGCTATGCCGAAGTGCGCGCGCACAACCACACGAGCTTCCTGACGGGCATCGAGGATTTCCAGACGGCCGAAGGCCACGGCATGCTCAAGGTGTGGATGAGCCACGGCGACAAGGTCGCCGACATGCCGGCCGGCTTCAAGCTGATGGCGTCGACGCCGTCGTGCCCGATCGCCGCGATGGCCGACGACGAGCGCCGCTTCTACGGCCTGCAATGGCACCCGGAGGTGACGCACACGGCGCAGGGCCGCGCCATGATCGATCGCTTCGTGCTGGTACTGTGCAACGCGCGGGCCGACTGGGAGATGGGGCATTACGTCGAAGAGGCCGTCGAGAAGATTCGCGCGCAAGTCGGCGACGAGCACGTGATCCTGGGCTTGTCGGGCGGCGTGGATTCGTCGGTGGCGGCGGCGCTGCTGCATCGCGCGATTGGCGACCAGTTGACGTGCGTCTTCGTCGATCATGGTTTGCTGCGCCAGAACGAAGCCGAGCAGGTCATGTCGACCTTCGCCGATCACCTCGGCGTGAAGGTGATCCATGTCGATGCGAGCACCGCGTTCCTGTCGAAACTCGCGGGCGTGACCGATCCCGAGGCGAAGCGCAAGATCATCGGAGCGGAGTTCGTCGAAGTGTTCCAGGCCGAGGCCAACAAGCTCACGGATGCCCAGTGGCTCGCGCAGGGCACGATCTACCCGGATGTGATCGAGTCGGCGGGCAAGGGCAAGAAGGGCGCGCATACGATCAAGAGCCATCACAACGTCGGCGGCTTGCCGGAGACGCTGAACCTGAAGCTGCTCGAGCCGCTGCGCGAACTGTTCAAGGACGAAGTGCGCGAGCTGGGCGTGCAGCTCGGGTTGCCGCCGGCGATGGTGTATCGCCATCCTTTCCCGGGGCCGGGGCTTGGCGTGCGGATTCTTGGCGAGGTTAAACGCGAGTTCGCGGACCTGCTGCGTCGCGCGGACGCGATTTTCATCGAAACATTGCGCACGACCATCGACAAGGAGACCGGCAAGTCGTGGTACGACCTGACGAGCCAGGCGTTCGCGGTGTTTTTGCCGGTGAAGAGCGTCGGGGTGATGGGCGACGGGCGGACTTACGAGTATGTCGTCGCGCTGCGTGCAGTGCAGACGCTCGATTTCATGACGGCGCATTGGGCGCATCTTCCGCATGAATTGCTCGGGCATGTTTCGAATCGCATCATCAATGAAGTGCGCGGGATCAATCGGGTGGTTTATGACATCTCGGGGAAGCCGCCGGCGACGATTGAGTGGGAATGATCGGGCGTTAATCGCGTGCTTTCGGCGACTATCGGAAAACCCGGTAAGCACGGAGCGTTGCGCGGCATTTACTCGTTTTTGGATTCGCCATCTATCTGTGGCGGACGCTAATTTTTCACGGTATCGCGAATAGCCGATTCGTGAAGAAACGCCAATACCGTCAGGTGCGCGAGCGTGCCTTGACGGTATTTTATTGCTGAGAACGTCCGCCCAAGCCTGACGCCATGTCTGCGCTGCAGAACCGGACCATTGCTTTCGACCACTACAAGAAAAATCTGGAAGCAGCTTTTTGACCTGCAGGCGGCGGACGGCCACGATCGCCGTGGGACTGCCTTCTTCGAGTTCCTGTGGATACCGCTGCGCTTTCCCCGCCCACCCGCAGCAACGCCTTTTGCCAACGCAACGAGCATCGCCAGGCGTGCGGGATGCTCCAGTGCTGGCGAAAGGCTTGGGCGACCACTGCGTCGCGGCCCTGATCATCGAAAGGAGAATCTGCGTCCGGAAAGGAAACGCACTCTCGCGTAAAATTGGATGCTATCCGCTTGCCACCGTTTCTATTCAAGAGGCGATGTCGAACGTGTGACGAGATGGCTTTCCCGCTGGACCAGACTCGCGTCGCACGTGCCAGCGCCTGGATCGGCCTGTCGGCGACGGATCGCCTGTCGCGGGTTGACTCGCTCCAGCGCGAACTGATGCTCGGGCAGAGGCGAGCTTGCAAGCCTCGCTTTTCACTGACGACGATTAACGGCGCAGTTGGGCCGGATGCCAGAAGACGTTGCGTTCGACAACCTATGACAGCACATAAGTTGCTCACTATGGAGAAGTGCCAATACTGCGAAAGAATCCGTGACGAATGGGATTGTCACGGCGACGAATGCCGACGAGCCATAGCCAAAGCGCTCCGACGGCAGAGGGCAGGTTTGCCGATGGTGCCCAGGATAATCCGCAACAAGCTTCCAGCTAACGCGACCACCGGCGAGACGATTACAGTGCTTATGCAACAGCGCCTGCGCGCCCGCCGTGGCAATGAAGAACGCCGGGACCGCAAGGCGATCGACGACGATGAGGTCGACTAGTCGCGCGGACTCTCGACCCTGCCACAGTTGCACGCAGCCTGAAGTTGCACCTGCCGCCGCCGGACACCCGCGTTGACGTTGCGCCTCCTTGCGTTGACCCTTGCCATTCTGCTGACTAGCTGGAGCGCCCCACATCGCCGAGAGCCCCACCGAGAGGCCCGGCGTGCATCACGACCTCCTTCACGCCCGGCACGCACTCGGCAGCGACCCGAATGGCCCTCTGTTCTTCGTCGCTCCTGGCCGTTGCCCAGAGATGCGCGGTTGCGTCCTTGACGATGACGTTCTCCGGCGGAAGCGCCCAGCGGTGACCCGTCATCGCAAGAAGAATCGCTTCTCGCAGCCCGGCGTCGTCGCCCTCGGTCGAGGCTGGCCGCTTCGGCACCACCGTCACGAGTGCGCGGATCAGGTTTGCACGGCTGACGACACCCACCAGTTTCCCGTCGCGGACGACCGGCACGCGCTTGATCCGCCGCGCCTCCAGCAACTCGGCGATCTCGGCGACCGTGCACTCCTCGGTAATGGTGACGACATCGGTGCTCATTACATCCTTGACCGTGGTGGCATTCTCCTTGACATACATGTTCGCAAGATCGCTTGTCGATGCCAGCGATTCCAGCCACCAGGATTGACGTTTGCCCGTTCCGATTTCCTCCCGGCGCATCAAGTCACCCTCCGTGACCATGCCGACGAGTTTGCCGTCCGGATCGATCACCGGCATTCCGCTGATGCCGGCGAAAACCATCGTTCCCGCCGCGATGCGCACCGTCATCTCCGGATTGGCGGTGATCACCGATTTCGTCATGATGTCGACAGCTCGCATGTGCGCACCTCCAAATAGTTGGCCGAACCGTCTCGCATGACGGCTATTGAACCATTGTGCTATTGGAATCGCGTAACGAGCAAGCTGCGGATCACGGGGGATGCGGCGCAAACGCTCCGTTCTCTGCCCGTTGGAGAGCGGAGCGTGAGCCGGATATCGAACGAGGGCGGCAAGCGAAGGCATCGCCTGCTTTTTGCCGCTAGAACCGGTTGCGCTGGCTTGGATCGTACTTTGGATCGGGTTGTCTCTGCGTCTGTCGGAGGACTCCCTGATCATCGAAATAAAAGTTGTAAATCAGATGGTCGATGTTGTTCTCCATGTACCGGTACGACCATACCTCCCTTTGTACTCGCTTGAAGTAGGAGGTTTCGAACGGACGGCCGAAGTTGACGAGCACGTCGTTGCGGGTCCACTTTCCCACCTCCGCGCGATAAAACTCATTGTCCTGAAGGACTTGTCGAACGGCCAGCACTTTGCCGGAAGCGTCGATGTCGGCTGCGGTTGTCGTCGAACCCATGGGCTGGGTCGGCCACATCAGCCGCTTGCCGCCGTTGGGCAGATCGTATGTTTCCTTGGGCGGACCCAGACGGGCAATCAGGGCGGACTGGTCGGCGCCAGGCTCGACTTGCTGATGCGGCGGCCCAGCGCAACCCGCAAGCATCGACACTGCGGCGCACACGATCAGGAATGCAAGTCGGTTGAGCATGGAAGTGCTCCGCTACGGGGGAATCGGCTCGGCCTGTCTTCGTTGTCATGGAGCATTGCACCGCGGCTCGGTGAACGCGTGCTGCGGATGCGCTGCAACAATAAAAAATTCGATAACGATATCGACCGGTGAACTGACAAAGGCGCCAGGAGGCCTTTCCTTGCAATCTACATCGCTCAGCATATCATTGCACAGTGCACGAGACGCCCAACAGAAACCAAAAAAATTGCATGCTCGCAGGGCTACGTCGAGACAATGACGAAGCCGGATGACCTGGCGAAACTCATCGTTCGACGCATCACAGGTGTAGCGGAAAGTCGTGAACAACGATCCGGCTATTGAAGCGTGGCTGGAGGTCGTCTTCTATCCGGATTTCAACGTGAGACATCGGTCATGAATACGGCGCGCTCGCTGCATATCTCTTCCGACCTTGAGATTCGCAAGGTCTGCGAGCGTATCCGGGCCGTGCGCGCGGTGAACGCAAACCTTGTTCAGCCATAGCGCCGCGATGGAACGCAGCTATGCGGTGCAGCCGGGTTCGAGATTCCCGTCCGGGGCGACGGTCGTGTCCGGTGGCATCAATTTCTGCGTGTTCTGCCGGCACGCAACGGAAGTCGAGCTTCTTCTTTACGCCGGTCCGGCCAGTCCGGAGCCGTTCCAGGTCATCTCGCTCGAGCCCGAGTCCAATCGCACGTTCTTCTACTGGCATGTGCTGGTCGAAGATCTGCCGTTGCACTGTCATTACACGTGGTGCGCGCATGGCCCGCATGGCTTGCTGCAGATCAGCGACGAAGCCGCTGGACGCAGGGAGCTTCTCGATCCTCACGCGCGCGCAGTCAGCGATCACCTCTGGAACCGGCAGCAATCCGCCCAATCGACCGATACCGGTCACGCGTCAATGAGGGCCATCGTCACCGAACCGTTCCGCACGCGCGACAGGGCGGCCATTCGCACGCTGGACGACGCGATCATCTACGAACTGCACGTCGGCGGCTATACCCGTCATCCTTCGAGTGGCGTGCTTCATCCCGGCACGTTCGCGGGCGTGATCGAAAAAATCCCCTATCTGCAGCAGCTCGGCGTGACCCATGTTGAACTGATGCCGGTGATGGCTTTCGACGAGCAGGACGTCCCCGCCGCCGTGGCTGCGAGAAGCCTGCACAACTACTGGGGCTACAGCACCCATAGCTTCTACAGCGCCCACCCACGCTATTGTGTGGACCCTGTCCGCGCACCGCACGAGTTCCGCGCGCTCGTCGATGCCTTGCACGCGGCGGATATCGGCGTACTGCTCGACGTGGTGTTCAACCACACAGCGGAAGCGGGCGCGAATGGTCCGGTGATCAACTTCAAGGTTCTGGCGAACGACATCTTCTACCACGTCGATACCAACAGCAGCACCGGCAGCCACGGCTACCGCGACTACACGGGTTGCGGAAATACCGTCAACTGCAACCATCCTCTGGTGACTGCGTTCGTGGTGCGGTGTCTTGAATACTGGGTACGCGAATTCGGTGTCGACGGCTTCCGGTTCGACCTGGCGAGTGTCTTCGCACGCGGCCAGCATGGCGAATCGATGAGCGTGCCTCCACTGCCGTGGGCGATCGAGTCGTCGCCCGTGCTGGCTCGCGCGGCGCTGATCGCGGAGGCGTGGGATGCGGCGGGCCTCTATCATCTGGGTGCCTTTCCCGGCATGGCATGGAAAGAATGGAACGGACGCTATCGCGATGTGATCCGCCGTTTTGTGCGAGGCGATCCAGGTCTTGTCGCACAGGTCGCCACATGTGTGGCCGGAAGCGCCGATCTCTATCAGGACGACGGGAGGCTGCCGGCCAACAGCATCAACTTCGTTACGTGCCACGATGGCTTCACGCTGAGCGATCTCGTCAGCTTTGACGCGAAGCACAATGAGGCCAATGGAGAGGACAACCGGGATGGCAGTAACGACAACCTGTCATGGAATTGCGGCACGGAAGGCGAAACGGATGATGCTCAGATCATTGGGCTGCGTCATCGTCAGGCGCGCAATTTCATGGCGATCCTGCTGCTGAGCCAGGGTGTGCCGATGATTCTTGCGGGCGACGAGTTCCTCCGAACCCAGCACGGGAACAATAACGCCTTTTGCCAGGACAATGCGCTGGCGTGGATCGACTGGCGGCTCTCGGATCGCGCTTCCGGGATGCTGCGCTTTACCCGCGAGTTCATCGCCTTGCGCAAGCGCCATGCGAGCCTGCGTCACCGCCGTTTCTTGACCGGGCGTCGGCCGAGTGGGCAGTCGCATCCCGATGTCGCGTGGCACGGTGAGCGCTTGCACGCTCCCGAGTGGAACGACCCCGGGGGGCGTCTCCTCGCTTTCACGCTCGCCGGGAGATCGCCCGACGAGCCGCTGCTGCATGTGGTGTTCAACATGGGCGATGCCACGCGCGTGGTGGCGCTTCCCGCTCTGGAAGAAGAGCGGCGCTGGCGGCGCATTGTCGATACGGCCGCCGTTCCGCCTCACGATATCGAGCCGCAAGCCAAGGACGCGAGCGTCGAAAGCGAAACATGTTCCGTGCAAGGGCGAAGTGTTGTCGTTCTCGAAGAGGGGTGAATTTGCCGCAGTGCCGGTCTTTTGCTTCTGGCTCCGCACCGTCGCGTCCAGAGCGCTTGCCGCTCGCCCGCACGACGGGCGATTGCCTGGTCCGCGCGGATGATGCGCGCGTGCGCCGCCCCAAAAACAAGGGCGCCCGAAGGGCCGATATGAGGGGTGGGGGTCTTGTCGGCGCTTATCGCATCTCGCTCGCGAGGTGTTCCGCCTCGAGGCCGACGATCAGATCCAGCTCGCCGTTGCTGAGCGATTGCGTCGCGGGGACGCCGGCCTCCTTCAGCGCGGCGGCGTCGAGCCGGGAGGCGTCGGACAGCAAGACGCGCAGGCGCGTGGCCGCAAGCGCTTCGAGCTTCTTGATGTTGGCAGTGCCACCGAGCGCTGCGCGGATCTTGTCCGCCCGCGCCTTCTGCGTCGAGCCGGGCGCGGCGGCGGCGGGAGCCGCGATCGGAGCAGCGGCCTCGGCGACTTGCGTTCCGCCCGCTGCGAGGTCGGCTTCGCTGCCTGCCGTCTTCAGGTATTCCTGCAGGTCGGTCTTCATGTTCTCCGACGACGTCCCGAAGATCGCCTGCACGCCATTGCCGACACGCAAGACACCCGCGGCGCCGAGCGCCTTGAGCTTGCCGTCGTCGACGAGCGCCGGGTTCTTCACCGAGACGCGCAGGCGCGTGATGCAGGCATCCAGGCTCTGGATGTTGGAACGGCCGCCGAAGGCGAGCACGAGTTCGCGCGAGCGCCCCCCGGTGCCGGCCGTGCTGACCGTGGCGGCTTCGACGGTGTCGTCCTCGCGACCCGGCGTCTTGAGGTTGAACCGGGTAATCACGAAGCGGAACACGCTGTAGTAGATCACCGCGTAGATCGGCCCGAGGATGAAGACGTACCAGGCATGGGTCGCCTTGTTGCCGATCAGGTTGAACATCAGGAAGTCGATGGCGCCCTGCGAGAACGTGAAGCCCATGTGCATGTTCAAGGTGTTGGCAACGAACTGCGCCGACGCCGCGAGGCACGCGTGGATGAAGTAAAGGATCGGGGCGACGAAGAGAAAGGCGAACTCGATCGGCTCGGTGATCCCGGTGAGGAACGAAGTCAGCGCGGCCGAGACCATGATGCCGCCGACAGCGACCTTCTTCTCCGGCTTGGCGCAGTGCCAGATTGCGATCGCCGCGGCCGGCAGGCCGAACATCTTGAACAGGAACGCGCCCGACAGGATGCCAGCGGTGGGGTCTCCCGCGAAGAAGCGGCCGATGTCGCCGTGGACCACCTTGCCGGTCGTCGGGTCGAGGAAGCTGCCCGCCTCGAAGAAAAACGGCACGTTCCAGATGTGATGCAGGCCGAACGGGATCAATAGACGCTCGACGAAGCCGTAGAGCGTCGCCGCGGTGCGCGGATCCGAAACTGCCGCCCACTGCGAAAACGCCTTGATCACGCCGCCGATCGGCGGCCACACGACGGACAGGATGCCGCCAAGCACGATCGCGCCGATCGCGGTCACGATCGGCACGAAGCGCTTGCCGCCGAAAAAGCCGAGATAGGGCGGCAGCGTGATCCTGTAGTAGCGATTGAACATCCAGGCCGCCAGACCGCCAGCCAGAATGCCGCCAAACACGCCGGTCTGGATCGACGGAATGCCCATGATCGTGTCGGGCACGATGCCTTCCGCCTTGGCAATCACGCCGAGCGTCGCCGTCATGACGAGATACCCGATCGTGGCAGCGATGCCCGATACGCCATCGTTCTCGGTGAAGCCGAGCGCGACGCCGATCGCGAAGATCAGCGGCAGGTTGCCGAAGATCACGTCGCCCGCGTTCTTCATCAGCGCGAGCACGATGGCCGGCACGTAGCCGTGGAAGTCGGTCGCGCCGAGGCCGAGCAACAGTCCGGCCACGGGCAGCACGGCGACGGGCAGCATCAACGATTTGCCGACCTTCTGCACGACGCCAAACGCGTTCTTGAACATGGATGGTCTCCCGCCGGCTGGCCGGCTTATTCGGCGTAAGGGGTGAGAAGGGCGCGGACTTCAGCGGCGGTACCGACCTGCAGCACGCGGGCGGCGAGCTGGCGCGCTTCGTCCATGGTCAGCCGCGCAAGCTGGGCCTTGATCGAACCGACCGCGGGGATGCTGACCGAAAGCTCGTCGACACCGAGGCCCACGAGCACGGGAACTGCCATCGCGTCCGAGGCGATGCCGCCGCAGACGCCGACCCATTTGCCGTGCTTGTGCGCGCCTTCGACCGTCATGCCGATCAAACGCAGCACTGCCGGGTGAAGCGCATCGGCCTGCTTGGCGAGCTTCGGATGGCCGCGGTCCATCGCAAGCGTGTATTGCGTCAGATCATTCGTGCCGATCGAGAAGAAGTCGACTTCGCGTGCGAGCGGCTCGGCAATCAGCGCGGCAGCCGGCACTTCGATCATCACGCCGATCTTGACGCTGTTCGCGCGATCGCCGGCCTCCTCGAGCAACATCTTCTTCGCCGCGCGCACTTCCTCGATCGTGGCGACCATCGGGAACATCACGTGCAGGTTGCCGATGGAAGCTGCGCGCAGGATCGCGCGCAGCTGCGTGCGGAACATGTCCGGCCGGTCGAGGCTTACACGCACGCCACGCAGGCCGAGGAAGGGGTTGTCTTCCTTGGGCAGCGGCATGTAGGAGAGCGGCTTGTCGCCGCCGACGTCGAGCGTGCGGACGACGAGCGGACGCTCGCGGCCGAGCGCTTCGGCCACGGCGCAATATTCGGCGGCCTGTTCGTCCTCGGACGGCGCGGTGTCGCGGTCATCGAACAGGAACTCGGAACGCAGGAGGCCCACGCCTTCGGCGCCGGCCGCTACCGCCTCGCGCGCTTCCTGCGCGTTGCGGATGTTCGCGACGACTTCGACCCGGTGACCGTCGGCCGTCATCGCGACCTTGCTCGCGATGAATTTCTCTTCTTCGCGCTTGGCCGTCTGGCGCTTGATGCGCTCGTGCGCCTTCTGGAGTTCTTCGTCGCTCGGATTGCGCCGCAAGCTGCCGTGCGAGCCGTCGAGCACGACGAGCGTGCCGTTGGCGAGCTGCAGCGCGCCCTCGTCGATGCCGCAGATGGCCGGGATGCCGAGCGAGCGCGCGAGGATCGCGACGTGACTCGTGGCGCCGCCGGTCGTGGTGCAGAAGCCGAGCACCTTGCTGCGGTCCAGCGCGGCGGTGTCGGACGGCGAGAGTTCCTCGGCGATCAGGATCGAGTCGGCGGGCACGTCGATCTGCGCCTGCTCCACGCCGGCGAGGAGCGCCAGCACACGGCGGCCGACGTCCCGGACATCGCCTGCGCGCTCTCGCAGCAACGGGTTGTCGAGCTTCTCCAGTATGCTCGCCTGCTTCTGGAAAGCATCGCGCCATGCAAAGCCCGCGCTCTTGCCTTCGCTGATGCGACCGATCGCCATGTCGTTGAGGTCGGGGTCTTCGAGCAGTTCGAGGTGTGCGTCGAGGATCTGCGCCTTCGACGGATCCGTAAGCCTGGCCTTGAGCCCTTCGATCTGCTGATGCGCTTCATGGCGGGCCGATTCGAGCCGCGCCCGTTCGCGCTGTGGCGATTCGCCCGCTTCCTTGACGTCGATGACTTCCTGGCGGAACTGCACGATCTTGCCGACTGCGAGTCCGGGCGAGGCCGATACGCCGGTCAGTTCGTTGGCGTAGGCGGCCGCTGCGCGCACGGCGCCGGCGGACGGTGCGGCAGCGGCAGCGGCAGCGGGCGATGATGCGGGTGCGGGTGCGGGCGCGTCGCCGGGCTTCTCGCCCGAACCTTCTGCGAGCAGACGCGCCAGCGCGCCCGCGGCTTCGCCCGCGTCGGGACCGGTCGCCTGAACGCGTACCTTGTCGCCGAAATTCGTCGCGAGCCCCATGAGCGACACGACCGACTTGGCGTTCGCGCTGTCGCTGCCGCGCAGCAGGCGGATTTCGGACTTGTATTTCTTGGCTTCGGCTGCGAAGACGGCGGCGGGCCGCGCATGCAGGCCCGCGGGATTCGGCAGGGTGACTTCGTCGGATGAGATCGCGCCCGCCGCGCCGCTCGCCTCGGCTTCCGGCGCACCGCCGACGAGGTCGACGGACAGCGCCGCGTCCTTGCCCGCGGTGACGAGTCCCTTCGCTGGCACGTAGCGCGTCACGAGATCGCCGTTGGCGATCACCATCTGCGTGAGCAGGCTCACCGCCCTCGCGCCGACCACGAGCGGATCGAACCGAATCAGCGGCTGGCCCGTCGTGACGGTGTCGCCTTCCTTGACCAGCGGGGTGAAACCCTCGCCGCGCAGCATCACCGTGTCGAGCCCGATGTGCAGCAGTACCTGGAGCCCGTTATCGCCCGTGATCGTCACGGCGTGGTTCGCGCGATGCAGTTGCGTGACCTTGCCGGAAAGCGGGGCGAGCAATTCGTCCGAGGTCGGGTCGATCGAAATGCCGTCGCCGACCATCTTCTGCGCGAAGACCGGATCTGGCACGTCTTCGAGCGGCACCAGCACGCCCGAGAGCGGCGCCGTCAACTCGAAGCGTACTGGTCGCGGAGGAGCTTTCATTTGCACGACTCCTTTTGTTTGATGCCTGGCTGAAACGATTTGACTTGAGCGGCGCGGTCTTCGCAGGCGCGGACGGGAATAAGCTCAAGAACTGCCGATATGAGGTTAAACCCGATGCGAGGCGGACGCCGCGAAGCAAAGGACCTGAACCGGCCTAGGACAATCATAGGCAACGACTTTGTTATTCGCTGCACGAATTAAGTCAGGCGCGTTGCCTTGCAGGTGTGTTTCGATTTCAGAACCGCCAATACCAACTCGCTGGCGAATATTCTCCAGTTGATCACTGCATGCAACAAACGCAGCGATTGCGAAGAATCGCGAATCGGTCGGACACGTTGGGAGAGGTCGGTATCTGGAAGTTCGAGCATGCGCCCGCCGCGTTCGCGAGGGTGATCGCCGGATTGTCATCTGGAGCGCGATGGTCGATTGGCTCGCAGCGAAGAACGTTTCCGTGCGACGAATCCGACCGCATGCCGATGGTGGCGCATGGCGCAGAGCAATGCGGCTGACGAACTTCCGCTCCTGTGCGGTCGATGTCGCTCAAGCGGGCAGGGTGCTTTACGAGAATGCGCGGCCGCTCGGCGGATTCCTCCGCGATGCGATGCGCCAGAACATGAGCACCTTTTGTCGCGGCGCAGCGGTTGTCTTTTCTTAGCGCTCAACTATCCTAGGAATGGTGCGGAGGTCGCGTTTCAGACCAGGGACGATGTCGACCTTCCCAAGCGGTAACGGGCTGGCTTTGAGCACTCGGCAGTGACGCACGTTTGGCACGACTGCTTCGTCGATCCCGAAGTCGCCGGTGTCGAATCCTTTCATACGGTACCGGCCGGTGCATCGCTTTTCAGCAATGCACCGGCCTTTCAGCGCGCTTGTGGCAACGCCAACCTGAACGTGTCTGAGTGAAGCAATTCAGAACAATCCCGCCGAGCGGATCATCTGGAGCAAGCTAATGAACAAATCCCTTATCGCTGGCGCATCACTGATCGTCCTGGCGGGATCGGTGCACGCGCAGAGCAGTGTGACGCTGTATGGCCTGATCGACGCGGGCCTGACGTATACGAACAGCCAGATCACCGGAACCGGGTCGGGCGGGCACAGCAACTGGCAGATGACCAGCGGATCCGTCCAGTACAGCCGTTGGGGGCTGCGTGGCGCGGAAGACCTTGGTGGCGGGATAAAGGCCATTTTCACGTTGGAAAATGGTTTCAACGTGAACAACGGGCAGTTTTCGTCCAGCAACCGGATATTCAATCGCGAGGCGTACGTGGGATTGTCCAGCCGCGACTTTGGCACGCTGACGCTTGGTCGCCAGACCGATGACATGGTCGACTTCGTCGCGCCGCTCTCGATGACCGGCACGCAATATGGCGGCACTCACTTTGCCCACCCCTTTGACATTGACAACCTGAACGACTCGTTCCAAATCAACAATTCGGTGAAATATGAAAGTCCGGTGTACGCCGGGTTCAAGTTCGGTGCGCTGTATGGCTTTTCGAACGAGGCCGGTGGCTTTGCGGACAATCGCGCCTACAGTGTGGGCATGTCGTACGCATGGGGGCCACTGAATTTCGGCGCTGGGTATCTGCATCTGAATAGCGCCGCCGGGACGCCGGGACAGGTCAACACGGGTGGCGCGGTGACCGATACGACCGGCTCTTCGATTCAGGCGCTGCTGTCGCCAACCTCAGTTCCGCTGGGCGCCCTGGCCAGCCGGCAACAGACGTGGGGTGGCGGCGTGAGTTATGCGATCGGCCCGGCGGTTGCCGGTTTTGTGTACTCGCAGACCAACCTGACGCAACTGTTCCAGACCGGTTTGAGCACACACTTCCAGAACTTCGAAGGCAACGTGCGTTATGCGCTGACACCGGCTGTCCAGCTCTCCGGCGCCTATACGTATTCGCGCGCGGGTGGCAGCGGGGGGAGCGGCAGTCCGCACTGGAACCAGGTGAGCGCGATGGCTGACTATAGCTTCTCAAAACGCACCGATCTTTATCTGCAAAGCACCTGGCAGGGCTTGAGTGCGGGCGGCAATTCGCCGTTGGGCGTGGCGTGGATCAACGGCGTGAGCGCGCCGTCGTCGACGAATAACCAGGTCGAAGCAACGGTCGGCGTGCGTCATCGATTCTGAATGCGCTGTCGGATCGGAGATGGGATTTTGAGGTTGTGAGCTCGCTCGGGCGAGATTCGACAACGAAGAAATCGAAATCGCTTCGCCGTGGATCTGCCGGGGCACAGGAATCACGCGTGCGCATTCGCGTGCACAAGACAACTGGTGCGCGAGATTGCCGTGAGACGGCAATCTCACCTGCTTGCGCAAGAGCGGTGTATGGTTGAAAGCCGCGCTTGCGCTGCCGCATGGGCCGTCAAGGCAAGACGCGATGCCATCCTCTTGCCGCTTCTGCTCACCGCCGTATGACACATGCTCTCCTTCTCTTTGTCCTGTACACCCCCTCGGGCGACAGGATGCGCTGGCTGAAACCGAATTGACGAGCGTCCCGCGATCCTTGCTTCTGATCCAATAAGCCTTCACAGTGTCTGCTGTGCGCAATCTCTGTGCTGACGGCAACCGGCCCGCGTCGTACTGCGGCTTGACCACGCAAGCGATGCCGCGCGCATCTGAAACGCGTGGAGCGGCAGAAGGAGACATCATGACTCGACGGTCGAAATGCATCGCCGCGTTGACGACGGCTGCCATAAGCGGCTTGGCGTTCGCGACCGACGCTCCTCCGGGCGACGCCGGCGCGCAATGGCAGTTCGCAGCGGGGCCCTACCTGTGGTTGCCGACCGTGAGCGGGACGCTCCGGTTCTCATTGCCCGGCGGCGGCGCCGACGCGTCTTCCGGGCCGTACAACTATCTGCAGAACCTCAGATTTGCCTTGATGCTGCAAGGAGATGCCCGCAAGGGAGACTGGAGTGTTTTCGCCGACGCCATCTACCTCAACTTCGGCCGGCACGATAGCTCTGTCAATTCGACGAGCGGCGTCCTCGGCACGCGCGAAACCCAGAAGGACGTTCAGACGAGTTTCGCCGGAACGCTGGTCCAGTTGGGCGGCGGTCGCACCGTCGTGCGGCAGGGATGGGGATACATCGATGCGATCGCGGGGCTGCGCTACCTGGGTGTGAAGGCAACACTCGACGCCGCCCTCGGTGCGACAGCCGGCTCAAGACCTGGAGCCACCACGAACTTTCATGTCGGGCAGATGCAGAACATCTTCGACGGTTTTGCGGGCGTGCGCGGGCGTGCAACCCTCACGACGGACGGCGCCTGGTACATCCCGTTCTATCTCGACGTGGGGACCGGCACCTCGAAGTTCACCTGGCAGGCGCTGACAGGTGTGGCCTATGCGACAAAGCGGGTCGACTTCGGCGTGCTCTATCGATATCTCGCGTTTTACGGCTCGGGTGATCAACTCGTACAAACGCTACGCTTCAGCGGCCCAAGCGTGAATGTGACCTTCAAGTTCTGATTTCCGATTCCCCGTCGCAAGGGATCGGTGAGCGATTCAACACGCTGCGGCCCACGACACGGCGCGCAAGTCGAGACGTTCAACCGGCAGCGGGCTGTGTGCGGGGCGGCTTTTGCAGGTTCGGTGCTGAAGGCATCCTGGTACCGGCCTGGTCTCCGACGGCGACATCCGCGTCGATGACGTCGCGACGCTCGTCATCTGCGCCGTTCTCAGCGTCTGGCTTGAGGCCCTTCGACTTCTCCAGCGTATGAACTTCCATCTGCGGCACGGGAATCTCGATGCCCGCGTCGTCCATCTTGCGCTTGAGCCGCTCATTGAACGCGCGCGCCACGCTCCACTGCTGCAATGGCCGCGTCTTGAACTGTCCTTTGACCAGCATCCAGTTGGCATCAAACCGGTCGAGCCCCCACACTTCGACGGGCCCAAGTATCTCGTTGCGGAAGCGCGAATCGGCCATCATTTCGGCGCCCACTTCGACAATGAGACGCCTGACCAGATCCATCTCGACGGAAAACGATACCCGCACTTCGAACACCGCGTAGGCGAAGTCGCGCGACAGATTCTTCACGATCTTGATCTGCGAAAAGGGAATGGTATGGATCGCGCCTTGCCCGTCTCGCAGGCGGACCGTGCGGATCGTCAGGTCTATGACAGTGCCGGCATGGCCGCCGTCGATGTCGATCCAGTCGCCGACCGAGATCGTCTCTTCGATAATGATGAAGAGGCCGGTAATCAAATCTGTCACCAGCGATTTCGCACCAAAGCCGGCGGCAAGACCGATGATGCCCGCGCCCGCGAGCAGCGGCGTCAGGTTGATGCCAAGGCTCGCGGCAACGCTGATGGCCGCGATCGTGACAACCATCACGAACAGTGCATTACGCACGAGCGGCAATATGGTGCGCCCGCGCACGCCCGGATCGAGTGCTCGGGCGCGCGCGGTGCTTGGGCTCAGCGCTTCGAGGATGATGGTATCGATCAGAATCCATGCGAACCACGCGCCGAAAACAGTCGTCGTGAGCGCAATCAACGTGTGCTTGACACCTGGCGTCATCGCACTGTGCTTGAGGAGCCGCGCGACCGGGCCGCTCCACAGTTCCAGTTCGAACCGGATATAGACGAGCCATATCATGAAAATCAGAAGCATGCCGCCGAAGCGCAGCAGCCTCGTCACGTGCGGCTTGCGGCGTTGTGCCCGGCTGTTCCGTCCACGCGTCAGATGAAGCAGGAGGGCCGACAGGAAGAGCGTGAGCACGAGCAGCAGCGCGCTGACCAGCGAGGGTTGCAACACCCCTCGCTCCGTGCCGCGTCCGTCGATCATCGCGACGATCGACGCGATTGCAATCAGCAGGATCGGAATGTGCCAGAGCGATGCGAAGATGTCGAGCGCCTCGGTCGCCAGTTTGTGATAGCGCCTTTGGCTTTGCGTCCGGTTGCGGATCAGATGTGCGACCGGCCGGCGATAGGCGAGTGCGAAGTACGCGCTCAAAATCGCAGCCCCCATGTTGGCGAAAGTCGACACGAGTCCGGCGAGGTTCGAGCCGAGCAGTTGAGTGACGTCGGGATTTGAAGCAGCGTCTCCGAGTGCGCCACATGCGCCGATCACGAACAGGAGCGAACGGGCGCGCGGGAGCAGCAGTTGTACCGCGACGCGCCGGTGTGCCGTGCCGAATACCGAGAACACAATCGTGCAGAGGGCGGAGAAGACCACGCCCGCGACGATCGAATACGCGATCACGAGCCCCAGCGTGTAGCCGAGCCTATCGGACCTGGTCCCCACGAGGAGAAGGGCGGCGAGGAATGCGACGATCCATGGCCCGGTCTGCCGCAGTCCGAAGCTCAACAGTTCGAGCGAGGTCGGGTTCGGCACGAGCGAGGCATCCCAGCCTTTCCGTGCACGGATGCGCCGCTGTCCGTAGAACAATGTGGCTGTGCAGACGCTCCAGGCAGCGAGCGTCACGAACATTCCGAGGACCACCTGGCCGAACGACTCGCCCCGCGCTCCGGTGACGATAGCCTTCAGCTCGTTTGCGGCTGCGCTCGAACGGCCCGACCAGTAATGCAAGGGCGTTTGACCCTCGTTCAGACTCGCCTCGACCGACGAGATGCCTGAGGCAATCGTGCCAAGCAAATCGCGGTTCGGCTCCGCCGGTGCTTCGGGCTCGGGGCTCTGCGCGGCGTCGCGCAACTTCTTCAATTTCGTCACGAGCGCTGTGCGCTGCGTGTCGTTGTCGAGCGTGCCAATGAGATTGTCCAGCGTCCGCGCCAGGTCGGCGTTGCTGGCCGGGGCGGGCGCCGATGCCGCCTGCGCCGGCGAAGCATGCGGTGCTGACGCGCCTGTGGTGCCCTCGACGAGGCGCTGCAGCCCTGCGGACAGAGGCGTTGCGGCCGCGAGTCGCGGCGTCGACAGAAGCAAGCCCGACACGGCAAGCCACACGCACGCCATCCACATGGCGCGCCACGCACGACGACCCTTGAAGGGGCGCGCGGGTCGGAAACGACCGCGAAAAGCGGTGCAAGCCGGTGGGCCAGCGCCCATCAGGGCGTTGCCGGGTTCACGTCCGGTGGATGCGTTCATGGCGATCCTTTGCAGATGAGGTCGCCCTGCCTGACCGGGATTACGGGCCAGTCGCCTGTGGCTCAGGCATGACGAGGGCTGGTGCGCGTCATTTGCGCGGCGATCCGATATCCGGAAGCTCGAACGAGGCTCGCCCGCGGCGGATGCGACGCCCATTCGGCTCTCGCCAAAGATTGCATCATCAAATACCGATCTGCAACCTGCATCGAAAAGACCCATGCTCGGGCAGGCCGATTTGCGCCATTGGGCCGATCATGTCATTGATGGGAATTCGACGCGATTCGCAAGGCAAGTAAGAGATGACGTATGTGATGGGCGCAAGGTGATCTCATGAAGGAGAACGTGTTGCGAGTTGATTGCCGGAATATTTGCATACCGAATTAAATTTGATGACTGCAAGCCGGATCACGCATGTGCCGGTAAGCCGAATGCGCGGACGACTTTATTGTCAACGCGCTGACGCTTTCGCCATTCAGGCGTAAGTACGCTTTTCGCGCGACCAGGCTTTCGATGCACAGGATGTGAAGGACGCATCCCGTCCATGCGGAACGAGCGTCCATTACCCGCGGGCCATGATCCCGATATGGAACCCACAACCAATCACGTCCCGCCCGACGTTCCAGGACCAGGATAGCCACCAGGCTCCTTGACCCCACGATTGCCGAGATGGTCATCGACCGCACTGCCTATCGTGGGATGGAATTGCGCATCCCCGAGAAGGTCCATCATTTCAAAGCGCCTGAGCTTGTCGCGCACGGGATCCTTGAGCTCGGCGAAGTGCAACTCGATGCCTTGCACGCTCAGCTTGCGGATCAACTCGCGAAGCATATCGGCCGATGTCACGTCCACGCTCGTCACCGGCTCTGCCGCCACGACCACTCTGCGCACGCGTGTCGGCGATTCCGCGATGGCCTGTAACAGACGCTCCTGGAACAGCTCGGCGTTGGCGAAGAAGAGCGGTGCGTCCCAGCGGAACAGCACGAGACCGGACATCCGCTCAGCGTGCGGATAGCGCTCCATGTCGTGGTAGCCGCGCAGGGCGGGGACGCGCCCGAGAATCGCGGAATGCGGTCGCCAGCCATCCCACAGAAATTCGATGATCGCTATCCCCACCGCAAGGCAGATGCCGGGGATGGCCCCGAAGACAGCGACGCCTGCGAGGCACGCGATGGAGAGCCAGAATTCCCATTGCTGGATGCGGAAAATGCGCTGGAGATCCTTGATCTCGAAGAGCCCGATGGCTGCGGCAATGACGACCGCGGCGAGCGTGCTGGTGGGCAGATAACGCAGCAGGTTAGGTGCCGCCAGCAGCAGCGCCGCGACCGCCACGGCGCCTACGACGCCTGTCAACTGGGTCTTCGCGCCTGCGGCCTCCGCGACGGGAGTGCGGGAGGAACTGCTGCTGATCGGGAAGCCGTGGAACAGCCCCGCCGCAAGGTTGGCGGCACCCAGGCCGATCATCTCCTGATTCGGATCGACCCGGCTGTTGGCGCGCGCAGCGAAGGTCCGCGACAGCACGCTGGTATCGGCGAAAGCGATGAGCGCGACCGCACTGCCACCGAGGACGATCTTCGCGAGGTCAGCGCCGCTTGCCCACGGCAGCGCGAACGCCGGCAGTCCCTGCGGAATCTTGCCGAGCACCTTGACGCCAAGGCTGTCGAGGCCGAACAGGCTGACACACAGCGTCGCCAGCACGACCGCGATGAGAATGCCCGGAAGCCTTTCAAAACGCTTCAGGAAAAGGATGAGCACGAGGCTTGCTGCGCCCACTGCGAAGCTGGTCCAATTGGCCTTGCCCGCGGCGATGGCCTGCGCAAGGGCGGCGAGATCGCGCAGCGGTCCTTGATCCTCGATGGAGATGGCGAAGAGCTTGGGCAACTGGCTGATCAGCACCGCGAGCGCAATCCCGTTCATGTAACCGTAGCGGATCGGCTTGGATAGCAGTTCAGTGATAAAGCCCAGCCGCAAGACGCCCATCACGATGCAGACCACACCGGAGACGATCGCCATCATGCCGGCCAACGCGATTGCACGAGCGGGATCGCCGGCGGCGAGCGGCGCGACCACCGCCAGGATGGGTGCGGCGAGCGCGGAGTCCGGTCCGAGCACCAGGATTCGGCTGGGTCCGAATATCGCATAGGCGAGCAGCGGAACGATCGTCGCATACAGGCCGCATACTCCCGGAACGCCTGACGCCTCCGCATAAGCGATGCCGACCGGCACCAGCATCGTGGTCAACACCAGGCCCGCAGCCAGATCCTTCGGCAGCCAGCTCGTCTGATAGCCTTTGACGACCTGGACGACGGGCAATGAACGAAGCCATCGCTGTGCGCTTCTCGTGTGCTCCGAATGAACGGGATCATCGGTCCGCATGGTTAGCACCTTCAGGCAATTGAGAGGCACAGGTGACGAAAGCATGCTCTTGACACTCCCGGAGAATGCGACGTGCCTGCTGTCGATCATACCGCCGCAGATTCACCGAATAGCCGGTGCGACGGCTTCGTCTGGCGGGTCATCGGCCCGCTTTGGTGGCGCATGCTGGCACATGTCTGCGGTACGCGGCGGAACGTCATGCTGACAAACCCTGATTGTGCTCATTGCGATGCAATGCACTGTCGTCCGCCACGGTCCGCTCGTCATCCGAAGCGCGGCGAGTGCCGCGCTACCCTGTTCAACCCCGCAATGCCCGGTGATATAGTCGTTCCGTCATTCTTCTACGATCCTGACTCCCATGGTTTGCGACGCGTGCGAGAGAATGCTGCAGAGCGCTACCCCTGCGCCTCATCCACAACTACGGAACGCACACTGGTCGACGAGGCTGCGTCCGCTGGGTCGCCGCCCGCTCGAAGTCTGCAAATATTGCTGTCTTCAGTGCGGAGTGAACTGGATGCTCGAAACCGACATGTCGAAGGCGGGCAACCACGAGTGGATCTGTCTTTACCATTCGTCGAGCATTCTCGAGCCACGCAGCGCTTCAGTTCCCGCTTCGCTGGCGGAAGGCGATTCTCCGAAGGTCATGCGCATGAACGCCGCTCATGCGGTGGGCGCGGAATGGTCATTTCGAAGAATGTTGATTCATCTGGGATCGCTTCCCTTCATATGACGACCTAGCGCCGGCCGCCGCGTGCGCCTGCGCCGCCGCCACCACCGCCACCACCGCCGCCACCACCGCCGCCGCCACCACCACGGGCTGCGCCGCTACCACGGCTAACGTTCGAAGATTGCGCGCTCGCTTGCCCGCGATTGTAGTTGCGCTGCGTCGCGGCGCCTCCGCCGACGCCCTGGAACGCCGAGTCCCCGCTGGCACCCGAGTAACCGCCGCTGCTTCTGTTGCCGGTTTGCGCATTTGACGCACCGGCACGAGTGGGCGTTTGCGCGCGATTACCCGCTGCCGGGCTTCGATTGGATGTCTGTGCGCGATTACTGGCTGCGGTATTGCGGTTGGACGTCTCCGCGCGATTGTTGGCGGAGGCAGTGCGGTTGGACGTTGATGCCCGATTGTTCGCTGTAGTATCTCGGGCGGACTTGGTGGACCGGTCGCTGACACCCGCTGTTTTCGTTTGGCCGGCGCGGTTGGCCGCAGTCGCGTTGTTCTGGCGGCCCGTGCGGGTTCCAGCTTCCGCGCGATTGGCGACGTTCGCGCGCTCGGCGCCGCCGTCGGTGCGACCGCGATAGTCGCGTCGCGAGTCTGCGCCCTGCACGCCCTTGGAATACCTGTCGCGCGTTGCGTTGTCGCGATAGGCGACGCCCTGACGATGTCCCGCGTCGTGCTGCCACTTGCCGCCCACTACCTTGGTACGGTCGAAATTGCGGTCGATGTTGGCGGCCTTGTTCACGTTGATGTTGACATCATTGTTGTTCCAGTTGCAATTGCCGAAGATTGCGCCTGCTGCCGCGATACCGACCCCCCAGGCGAAGCCGCTCGCGAGGGCGGCTCCTGGGTAGTAGGCCGGATACGGCGGCCAATAGGTCGGCGGGTAGGCTGGAGCGCTCCAGCCGCCGTAGACGACGGTCGGATTGTACGAGGGCACGTAGACGACCTGGGGATCGGATGGCTCGATACGCACGATGGTTTGCGGCGCCTGGACCGCCTGGCCACCTTGCGCGCCCTGGCCCGCCTGGCTCGGGATCGGCGCTTCGACGATCACCTTCTGTTGCGCGTTGGAGTTCAGATGTCCGGCTTGTTGCGCACGCACCCGCAAGCGCTGCACGGCATCGAGCACGTCCTTTTCATTGGCAAGGAAAGCATCGCCGAGCCTCTGGGTCCAGTCGAGCTTGTCGTTCATGGGTTCCAGCACCTGTGGAAATGCCACCAGTGACTTCACGCTGACGTCCCACGGCTGGTCCTGCACGGCCTTAACGGCAGCTTCGCCCTTCAGGTCCTTATGCGTTTTCACCCAGCGGGCCGCATGCACGATTTCGAGCGGATAGGTCGACGCCATCAGGATTTGCGATAACAGCGAGTCGGGATAGAGCGCGATCGGCGCGACCAGCGCTTCGATTTCCTCCGGTGGAAATTGCTGGGCCTGAGGTCCGGGGGCTGAGGCCGGAGCTGGCGCGGACGCCGCGGCCGCAACGGAAGCCGCAGCCGCAGCAGAAGCCGCGGCAGAGGCCGGGGCCGGTGCTGAAGCGGGCTGAGTCTGAGCCTGCTGATCCTGCTGCTTCGATGGGCAGCCCGCCAACAGGACGACGAGGCTGGTGCTCAAGAGTCGTGCAATCCTTATCGCCATGGTCGCTCCGCGTTCGTTCCGCGTTCCATCCGCGTTCCTTCACTCAGGCAGCGAAATTTTCCTGGGCTTCAAACTTACAGGGCCGGATGATCGTGCAGATGATTCCGGTGACGAGTAGATCGCGGCGACACCCTGCACGGTGAGCAGATGATGGAACCCATATTAGATCAGTACTCGCCAACCGATCGCTAGAGTTCGATCTTATGTGATCGAATACCGCCAGGCCAGAAAAGACCGGACGCATGAAGCATCCCCAGGGTGCTGGTGCGAGCGGCGTTCAATCAGAGTCGTCGCGATGCAGAGGAGCAATGCAGCGAGTCGACAGATCGCGCGTATGACGCAGCGTCTCCCGCCTCACATAAGTTCACGCGATCATCCTTACTGAAACAATTCAGGTAACGAATTCGCCTTCCGCACCGAATTCCACGCGCGTTTCTTAGACGGCCGCGGCTCAAAAAGCAAGCTTGGCGCAGCGGATATAGGACCAAAGTCCAATATACGATAGCCGCGCGCTGCCCTATCTTGGACCCAAGCGTCGAGCCTGGTCGCGTACCGCGTTGCCTGCAGGGAGACTATTCGCTATGAGCAATGACACACCGTCCGTTGCTGTAGTCGATGACGACGAATCGGTGCGCCGTGCCATCAAGCGACTGTTGAGTTCCGCAGGACTGAAGGCAGAGACGTTCAAATCGGGCGACGAGTTCCTGGAGATGTTCGATTCCATTCCATCCTATCGGCCGGCTTGCATTGTCCTTGACGTGCAGATGCCGGGCCTCAACGGCCTTGAGGTTCAGCAGCGGCTCGCAAGCAGCGGCATCCCGATCATTTTCATCACGGCGCACGACGAGATCAGCGTTCGACAACACGCGCTGTCGGCGGGCGCTGCGGCTTATTTGCGCAAGCCCTTCAACGACGAGGTCCTGATCAAGGCGGTGCGAACGGCTCTCAACCTGGACCCTGGACCATGAAGAAGCTGACAGACCTCCGCATCCCCGCGCGGCTGTTGGACGCAGGTCCAATGGCGCTGCGCCCGTTCAGCTTCCGCATTGAAGCCGGCTCGGCAACGATCCCTTGCGCACTTTCTGAATGGATCACGAGTGGGGGTCAAGACTCTCTGACCATCATGACGTTGCAGCCGGATGCCGGTGCCGGTGGGGGCCTGGCCGCGCGCCACGCTTCGCGTGCATCGCGAAGATGGCGCCGGGTGACGAGACGTGACGTGACGCGACGATACGCAACATTGGGAGCTTGAAGCCATGCGACGAATGCAGCAGATCATGATCGGACTGATGGTGTGGGCAGTGGCGTTCGGTGCCTCCGCGCAACAGCCCATCATCTATCCCGCCAAGGGGCAGAGTCCGCAGAAGCAAAACTCCGATATGTCCGAATGTCAGCTCTGGGCCAAGCAGAACACGGGCGTCGACCCGGTCGTGCTTGCGCAGCAGGCCGGGCAACCGGCGCCTCCGCCCCAGCAGGGCGGGCGAGTCAGGGGCGCGGCGGGGGGAGCGGCGGGCGGCGCCGTGATCGGCGCGGTCGCGGGGGATGCCGGCAAGGGCGCGGCGGTCGGCGCGGTCACGGGCACGGTGGTGGGCGGCTCGCGCCAGCGCCGTGCCAACCGGGCCGAGTCGGAGCAGCAGCAAGCAGGGGCGCAGCAGGCCTCCCAGCAGATGGCCACGTTCAACCGTGCGGTAGGGGCGTGCATGACAGGCCGGGGATACACCGTTCAATAGCGGCGCAAACGCAACGAAAAACGCGAAGAAAAACGCAACGAACCGAGGGGCAGCGATGGTGACGAGACTATGGCGAATCGCGTTGGCGACGGCGTTGCTTGCGTTGACGACGTGGGCATCCGCCGCGGACTTCGACGGCAGCAAGGCATTGATCTGCGCCACGGTGGAGGCGCACGCCTGCGGCGTCGGCGAGGTGTGCGTGCGCGACCTGCCGGACAGCTTCGGCGTGCCGCAGTTCATGCGCATCGACTTCGCGAACAAGACGATCGCGGGGCCGAAGCGCACGACCGCGATCCGCGAGATCGACAAGGGCGCGGACCAGTTGCTGTTGCAGGGGACCGAACTCGGCTACGCGTGGTCCATTGCGCTCGACAAGACCAGCGGCGAGATGGCTTTGACACTGGTCAATCGTGATGACGTGTTCGTCGTGTTCGGCAACTGCACACCGCCATAGCGGCCAGCGTCGCCGCCGGCCATGCGGTTGTGCCCACGTCGGGTTCCAGGAAGTCCGACTTCCCAATGGGAGTGTCACATGCTGATGTCACCTTCGCGGATCGAGATCGCCGGTCCAACGGGGGGCCGTGCCCGTTCCGGCACGTGGTCCCGGTTCGCGCTTGCGGGCGCAGTGGCCGCAGTGGCGATGCTGCTCGCCGCGTGTCACAAAGAGAAGCCCGAGCCTCCGAAGCAAGCGATCGAAGTGACGACCATGACGGTCGAGCAGCGCGACACGCCGGTCGACGTCGAGTTCACCGCGCAGACGCAAAGTTCCCGCGAGGTCGAGATTCGCGCACGCGTCGATGGCTTTCTGGAAAAGCGCGTCTATACCGAGGGTTCGCTGGTGCATACCGGGCAAACCCTCTTTCTGATGGACACCAAGCCGTTCGAAGCCACGCTCCAGTCGGCGCGGGGTGAGCTGGCGCAGCAGCAGGCGAGGCTCGCCGTCGCCAAGGCGAACCTGGCTCGCGTGGTGCCGCTCGTCGCCCAGAATGCCTTGAGCCAGAAGGACCTCGACGACGCGACCGGCAACGAAAAGGAAGCCGAGGCCGCCGTGATCGCGGCGCGCGGACAGGTCCGCACGGCTGAGCTCAACCTGAGCTACACCACGATCAAATCGCCGCTCACGGGCTTGTCGAGCTTCGCGAGACAGCAGGACGGCAGCTATGTGACGGCGACCTCGACGGGCCTGCTCACCTACGTGTACCAGCTCGATCCGATGTGGGTGAACTTCAGCATCTCCGAGAACGAAATCCTGTCCTATCGCGACCAGGAAACCAAAGGCCTGATCAAGTTCCCGCCGAACAGGGACTTCGAAGTTACGGTGGTCCTCGCAGACGGATCGGAATTCCCTGCCCGCGGCCACATCGATTTCCTGAATCCTGCCTTCAACACGCAAACCGGCACGTTCCTCGTGCGTGCGTCGTTTCCCAATCCCAAAGGCGTACTGCGGCCCGGCCAGTTCGTTCGTGCGCGCGTTTCAGGCGCGGTGCGCCCGAATGCGATCCTGGTGCCCCAGCGCGCAGTGCTGCAGGGATCGAAGAGCCATTTCGTGTGGGTCGTCGACAAGGATTCGAAGGCGCATCAACGCGTGATCGAAGTGGGCGCGTGGCACGGCGACAACTGGTTCGTGAACGACGGTCTGAAGCCGGGCGAGCGCATCGTGGTGGACGGTGCGATCCGCGTCTCCAGTGACGCAGAGCTCAAGATCGTGCAGGCGCCCGCCAAACCGGGTTCCCCGGCCGCGCCGGCCGCGCCGGCTTCGGCGGCCCAAGGCGCGCGGTCCGACCAGACACAAAGCCTTGCCCGCACCCAGTCCGGGTCGGGCGAACTGAACTGACCCGGCAGCGAACATGAACATTTCGCACTTCTGCATCGACCGGCCCATCTTCGCGTCGGTCATATCCATCGTCATTACGCTTGGCGGTGGGCTCGCGATGCTTGCGCTGCCGGTTGCGCAGTACCCCGACATCACGCCGCCGCAGATCACGATCTCCGCCACTTACCCCGGCGCCACCGGCGACGTCGTGGCGAACAACGTCGGTGCGCCGATCGAGCAGCAGGTCAACGGCGCGGACAACATGATCTACATGAGCTCGTCGAGTTCCTCGACGGGCAACTACACGCTCAACGCGTACTTCAACATCGGCACGAACCCTGAACTTGCGCAAGTCGACGTGCAGAACCGCGTCAACCTGGCGCTGCCCCAACTGCCGCAATCGGTACAGGCCCAGGGCATTCAGGTGCAAAAGAAGTCATCGGCGTTCATGATGGTGATCGCGGTCTATTCGCCCACCGACCGCTACGACTCGACCTATATCGCCAACTACACGAACATCTACGTGCTGGATGCGTTGAAGCGCATCCCCGGCGCGAACCAGTCGAGCATCTTCGGCAACCCGGACTATGCAATGCGCATCTGGCTCAAGCCCGACCGCATGGCGCAACTCGGGGTCACCGCCAGCGACGTGCAGAAAGCCGTCGCCAACCAGAACCAGCAGTTCGCGGTCGGGAGCATCGGCCAGTCGCCGACGTCCTCGCCGGTCGAGCAGTCCTTCGCCGTGACCACCACCGGTCGCCTAGCTGACCCGACTGAATTCGACAACATCATCATCCGCGCCTCGAACGGCAGTGCGGCGATCGTTCGTCTGAAGGATATCGGCCGGGCCGAACTGGGCCGCAAGGACTATTCGATCCGCAGCAAATTCCAGGGCAAGCCGGCGACGGTCCTCGCGGTCTACCAGCAGCCGGGCGCCAACGCGCTCGACGTATCCAACCAGGTACGCAAGGCGCTGGCGGAGATGAAGAAGACCTTTCCCGAGGGCCTCGACTACAGCATCGCGATGGATACGACCGAATTCACGCGCGCGTCGATCTCGGATGTGGTCCACACATTCTTCGAAGCAGTCGTCCTGGTTGTCATCGTGGTGTTCGTGTTCCTGCAAAGCCTGCGCGCGACGCTGATTCCGGTGCTCGCGGTGCCGGTATCGATCGTCGGCACGTTCATGGGCATGCTCGCGCTCGGTTTCTCGATCAACATGCTGACGCTGTTCGGGATGGTGCTTGCCATCGGCATCGTGGTGGACGACGCGATCGTCGTGATCGAGAACGTCGAGCGCAACATGACGGTCCACAAGCTCAATCCAAAGGATGCAGCGAAACGGGCGATGGACGAGGTCGCCGGCCCGGTCGTGGCGATCGTCCTCGTGCTGTGCGCGGTGTTCGTGCCGGTGGCCTTCCTGAGCGGCATCACCGGGCAACTGTACAAGCAGTTCGCCATCACCATCGCGATCTCGGTGGTCATCTCGGGCCTCGTCGCCCTGACGCTGTCACCGGCGCTCGCCGCCTTGCTGCTCAAGCCCGGACACCATGAGAAGAAGGGTTTCTTCAAGTGGTTCGACAATTCGTTCGAGCGGATGACCCACGGCTACACCCGGCTGGTGAAGCTCGCCATCAAGCGCTTTGTGGTGGCGCTGCTGCTGTTCGCGGGCATGATCGCGCTCTCGGTCGTCCTGTTCAAGTCGGTCCCGGGGGCGTTCCTCCCGCCTGAAGACCAGGGCTACCTGCTCGGCGCGGTCATCATGCCGGATGCGGCGAGCCTCGACCGCACCGGCGACGTGTCGCAGCACGTCACCGACTATTTCATGAAGCAGCCGGCCGTCGGCAGCATCACCGTGGTCGACGGGTTCAGCCTGCTCGACAGCCAGAACAAGAACAACGCTTCGACGTTCTTCGTCGGCTTCAAGAGTTTCGACGAGCGATATTCCTCTGCCAACATCAGGACGCAGAACGCCAGAGCGGTACTGGTGGATGCGTACAAACATCTTTCCCAGGTCAAGGAGGGCATCATCCTGCCGGTCAATCCACCATCGATACCGGGGCTCGGCACGACGGGCGGCACGGAGATGTGGATCCAGAGTAAAGGCGACGCGACGATTCCCCAGCTCGCGGGCGTGGTAAATGACTTCCTCGCCAAGGCGAAGCAGCGGCCCGAGCTCGCGCAGGTCACCTCCACGTTCAATGCGTCGTCCCAGCAGTTGCTCGTCAACGTGGACCGCGACAAGGCGGAAACGCAGGGCGTTCCGATCGAAGAGGTGTACAGCGCGATGCAGACCATGTTCGGCTCGCTGTACGTCTCGCAGTTCAACCGGTCGAGCCGACTGTGGCAGGTCATCCTGCAGGCGGAGCCGTCATACCGGATGAAGCCGGACGACCTCGATCAGATTTTTGTGCGCGGCAAGGGCGGAGACATGATCCCGCTCAAATCGGTGGTGACCACCAAGTACGTTACCGGCCCGGACCTGGTCACGCGTTTCAACAATTTCCCGGCAGTCAAGATCACGGCCAATGCAGCACCCGGTTATAGCTCGGGGCAGGTGTTGTCCACGCTGGAGGAAGTCGCCAACGAAGTGATGCCGAGTGACTACGGCATCGGCTGGAGCGGCGAGGCCTACGAAGCGAGAGAGTCGGGCGGCAAGTCGAGCCTGGTGTTCGTGTTCGGCCTGATCATGGTGTTCCTGATTCTTGCCGCCCAGTATGAGAAGTGGAGCCTGCCATTCGGCGTGCTGATGGCCGTGCCGTTCGCGCTCTTCGGCGCACTCCTCGCCGTGTTGTTGCGCGGGTTGGAGAACGACGTGTACTTCCAGATCGGCCTGACGATGCTGGTGGCGCTCGCCGCCAAGAACGCGATCCTGATCTTCGAGTTCGCGGTGCTCAACCGCGAGACGGGGGCATCGGTCTACGATTCCGCCGTCACGGCGGCGAGCGAGCGCCTGCGCCCGATCGTGATGACGTCGCTCGCGTTCATCCTCGGCTGCGTGCCGCTCGCGATCGCGACCGGGGCTTCGGCGAACAGCCGGCATTCGATCGGCACCGGCGTGATTGGCGGGATGCTCGGCGCGACGGTGATCGCGGTGTTCTTCATCCCGATGTTCTTCTACGTGCTCGAAACGATGTCGGAGAAATCGGGCGGCGGCAAGAAGACACCGGGTGCGGGTCCAACCGGCACGCCGCCCGATAAGAAACCCGCGGGACCCGCGGATCCGGCAGGTCCGGTCGGTACCGGTTCGGGCGGCCCGAAGGTCACGCCGTCCGCCAGACGCGAGGACGACTGACATGCGCGCCTCGGCTGCTTCTTCCATCGCATCGTTCGCCGCTTCGCTCGCCGGCTTGCTCGCGCTCGGCGGATGCCTGCTCGGTCCGAACTACGAGCACCCCGCGGTCGAAACACCTCCTTCGTACCGCTTCGCCGGTCCCGAAGCGAAGGAGATCGTCGATACGGTCTGGTGGGAGCAGTTCAACGACCCGGCGTTGAATGAGCTGATCGGCATCGCGCTCGCGGAGAACAAGGACGTCAAGATTGCGGCGGCGCGCGTCGACCAGTTCCTCGGGCAGTTCCAGACGACGCGCTCGCAGTTGTTCCCGCAGGCGTCGGCCGGTTTCGATGCCCAGCGCCAGCGCGTGCCGTTTGGCTCGACCGTGCTGCCGGCGGGCGTCGGTCCCGTGTTCAACCAGTTCTCGGGGACGCTCTCGGCGTCGTGGGAAATCGACGTGTTCGGCAAGGTGCGGCGCCAGACCGAATCCGCGCGCGCGAACCTGCTGGCAAGCGAAGAGGGCCGGCGTGCGACGATCCTCACGCTGGTGGCATCGGTGGCGACCTCGTATATCAACCTCGTGTCGCTCGACCGGCAACTGGAGATTGCGAAGGCCACCACCGAGAGCCGCGCCGATTCGGTGAAGGTGTTCGGCTTGCGCTTCAAGTACGGCCAGGTCTCGCAGATGGAGCTTTCGCAAAGCCAGTCCGAATACGAAGCCTCGCTCGCGACGATTCCGCAGCTCGAACTGCAGATCGGGCAACAGGAAGATGCGCTGTCGGTCCTGCTCGGGCGCAACCCGCAGGCGATCCTCCGCGATCGTGAAATCGACGATCTCGCATTGCCCGTGGTGCCCGCCGGTCTGCCGTCGGAACTGCTCACGCGCCGGCCCGACTTGCGGCAGGCCGAGCAGAACCTGATCGCCGCCAACGCGCTGATCGGTGCGGCGCGCGCGCTCTATTTCCCGTCGATCTCGCTGACGGGCCTGTTCGGCACCGCGAGCGGACAGGTTTCCAATCTCTTCACCGGGCCGGCGCGGGTGTGGTCGTACGCCGGCGCGGTCACGATGCCGATCTTCACGGCGGGCAATATCGCGGGCCAGGTGAAGCAGGCCGAGGCGCAGCAGCAGCAGGCGCTCTTCGAGTATCAGAAGGCGATTCAGGTGGCATTCCAGGAAGTCGACGATTCGCTCCTTGGATTGCAAAAGACGCAGGAGGCGCTCACCGTGCAGGGGCGCGAGGTGGACGCATTGCGCACCTATTCGCGGCTCGCGCGGCTGCGCTATGAAGGCGGCTATACGAGCTATATCGAAGTGCTCGATGCCGAACGCAGTCTCTTCAACGCGCAGTTGAGCTACACGCAGGCGCAAAGCGCGGTATTCACGTCGATGGTCAATCTCTACAAGGCGATGGGCGGCGGCTGGGTCACGGACGCCGAACGCAAGACCGCCACGATGTATGGCGCGAATGGCGGGCCCATGGCGCCGGACAGCGCGATGCCGGCGGCGGCAGCGGCACCCGCATCCGCACCCGCCGATGGCAAGGGGCCGCCACCATGAACCACGCGCCGCTCATCGCCTGCCATGAATGCGACCTCTTGCAGCGCGAGACGGTCCTGCCGGGCGGCGGCACCGCGCGTTGCCTGCGCTGCGGCGGCGAACTGTATCGCGACCGGCCCGACAGCCTGAACCGCGCGCTCGCTTCCACGCTCGCCGCGATGGTCCTGTTCGCGATAGCGAATGCCTACCCGATCGTGGGCTTGTCGGTGAATGGCGACCTCGTGCAGACGACGTTGATCGGCGCGGCCCGCATCCTGTATCGCGATGGCATGTGGCCGATCGCCGGGCTCGTGTTCTTCACCACGATCCTGATGCCGCTGCTGCAAATGGTGAGCATCGCGTACCTGCTGTTGCCATTGCGGCTGGGACGCCTGCCCGGGCGGCCCGACCTCGCGTTCCGGCTGGTGCAGTGGGCGGGCTCGTGGGGCATGACCGAAGTCCTGATCCTCGGGTTGCTGGTCGCGCTCGTCAAGCTCGCGCACATCGCGGCCGTGGTGCCCGGCATCGCGTTGTGGGCGTTCGGCGTGCTGATGGTCCTGCTCGCGGCGATCTCCGCGGCCTTCGACCCTCGCGAATTCTGGGCGCGGATCAGCGCCGCCCGCGCCGGTGGCGAAGCGCCGGCCGAGGCGTCGCCCACGTCGGCCGCGGCGCTGACCGCCGCCCGCGCCGGCCTGTTCACCTGCCACGAATGCGGTCTCCTGTCGAAAGCGGCGGCGCACGCCCACGAAGCGCGCTGCCCGCGCTGCGGCTCGCACCTGCACTTTCGCAAACCCGACAGCATCGCCCGCACCTGGGCCTTCCTCGTCGCCGCCATGATCCTCTACATCCCGGCCAACATGCTGCCGATGATGGACACCAGTTCCCTGTTCGGCGCGCAGCGCGACACGATCCTTTCCGGCGTCGTGTATCTGTGGACCTCGGGCGCGTGGCCGCTCGCAGTCGTCGTGTTCATCGCCAGCATCGCCGTGCCGATGCTCAAGATCATCGCGCTGATTTTTCTCGTCGTGTCGGCACAGCGCCGTTCGGACTGGCAACCCAGGCAGCGCACGCGCATCTACCGGGTGGTGGAATTCGTCGGGCGCTGGTCGATGCTCGATATCTACGTCGTCACGGTACTGGTCGCGCTGGTCCAGTTCAACGCGCTCGCCACGATCCACGCCGGACCGGCCGCGATCGCATTCGGAGCGGTGGTCGTGCTGACCATGTTCGCCGCCATGTCGTTCGACCCACGCCTTATCTGGGATGCCGCGGAGAAAGACCATGGTTAAGCCGCCCGGCCAGCACGACGAGCCCGGTTCACCCGATTTCCCCGACGCGGTCGGCAAGCCGCGCTCGCGCTTTCGCGTGCAGCTCGTGTGGCTGGTGCCGCTCGTCGCGCTCCTGATCGGCGGCTGGCTTGCGGTGCAGGCGATCCTCGAGAAAGGGCCGACCATCACCATTAGCTTCGCCACTGGCGAAGGGCTGGAGGCCGGCAAGACCAAGATCAAGTTCAAGGACGTCGACATCGGCGTGGTCAAGAGCGTCGTGTTGTCGTCGGATCACAAGCGCGTCGTCGCGACCGCGGAACTCTCCAAGGACGCGTCGAGCATGCTGGTCGACGACACCCGCTTCTGGGTCGTGCGCCCGCGTATTTCCGGCGGCACCGTGTCGGGTATCGGCACGCTGCTGTCCGGCTCGTTCATCGGCATGGACATCGGGACGAAGACGAAGATACGGCGCGACTTCGTGGGCCTGGAGGCGCCGCCGGTGTTCGCGAGCGGCGTGCCCGGACGCGAGTTCATGCTCAAGAGCGACAGCATGGGGTCGCTCGATGTCGGCTCGCCGGTGTATTACCGGCGCCTGCAGGTGGGGCAGGTGACTTCCTACGAACTCGATGCGGACGGCTCAGGCGTGACCATGCACGTATTCGTCAACGCACCCTACGACAGGTATGTGAAGAGCGACACGCGCTTCTGGCAGGCGAGCGGCGTCGACGTCTCGCTCGACCCGAGCGGCGTGAAGGTCAACACCGAGTCGCTGGTGTCGATCCTGATCGGCGGCCTTGCGTTCCAGGGCGCGCCCGATTCGGTCGAAATCGCCGAGGCCGATGCGCTCACGCGGTTCCAGCTCTTCGCCGACCGCACGGAGGCGATGAAGCGTCATGACCGCATCGTCGATACCTACGTGTTCAACTTCAAGGAGTCGGTGCGCGGGCTGACGGTGGGCGCGACGGTCGATTTCCGGGGCATCGTGGTGGGCGAAGTGACGGCGATCTACACCCGCTACGATCCGGTCAAGAAGGAGTTCAGCATCCCGGTCGAGGTGCAGTTCTATCCAGAGCGCTTCACGTCGCGCTACGAGAACGGCGACAAGAGCGGAAGGGTCGCCAACGATCGCCGCTCGCTCGCGGAGGTGCTGGTCGACCGTGGTCTGCGCGCGCAGTTGCGAACCGCGAGCCTGCTGACGGGCCAGCTCTACATCGCGGTGGACTTCTTCCCGACTGCACCGAAGGCGAAGATGGACTGGGACAAGAACCCGCCTGAAATGCCGACCGTGCCGGGTGGCCTGCAGTCGCTGCAGGACTCGATCACGGCGCTCGTCGCGAAGCTGAACAAGATACCGTTCGAAGGCATCGGCAATGACCTGCGCCAGACGCTGCAAACCGCGCAGACGCTGCTCAGGACGCTCGACACGGGCGTGGCGCCCGAGGCGCGTGCGACCCTGGTAGCCGCGCACAAGGCACTGGATGCGGCCAACCAGACCCTCCAGCCTGATTCCGAGATTAGTCAGAGCACGGTTGACACCATGCGCGAGCTGTCACGCACGGCGGCGTCGTTCCGCGCGCTCGCCGACTATCTCGAACGCCATCCCGAGGCGCTTATCCGTGGCAAGCCGGAGGATCAAAAGTGATGCGCTCCCTTCTGTTGGCGGCCGTGCTGCTCGTGGCCCCGTTCATCGACGGCTGTTCGACTTCGCCGCGCGCGGCGTTCTACACGCTGAGCCCGACAGCGCCGCCGGAAAGCGTGCCGAGTACGGCGCCGCCGATCTACATCGCGGTCGACGCGGTCACGATTCCGGATCTGGTCGATCGTCCGCAGATCGTGCTGAGGACCGGTGCGACGCAAGTCTCGATCGACGAGTTTGCCCGCTGGGCCGATCCGCTCAAAGGGCAGATTGCGCGCGTGCTCGCGGCGGACCTTGCACAGGCGGTGCCGGGCGCGCTGGTGTCGGGCTATGCGCGGAATCCGGGTGATGCACAGGCATACCATGTATGGGTCGACGTGCAGAGTTTCGAATCGGTGCCGGGGGAGAGGGCGAGCATCGTCGTGCTGTGGTCGGTGCGGCCACCGAAGCAGGGTGCAACGGTGACGGGGCGCACGATTGCCCATGAGCCGGCTCGCGCGCCGGGTTACGACGCACTGGTCGATGCGCATGGCCGGGCTCTTGCGACCGTGAGCAATGATATTGCCGGGGTAATTCGCTCGACGTTGAGGCCGTGACGAGGGCCGGATCGGATGCGCTTTTCGCGTGCACGTGCGACCGATGCGCGAGCGCCCGGGTGGCAAGCCAGGACAGCCTGTGACAGGCAGTTTTGCCGTACTATTGTGATTCAGGATGTGTACCCGCGCGGCGGATTGAAACCGGCGCGCGCCGCGGTACGTTTAGGAATCCAACCTTGAGCATGAGGCGTCTCATGGCGACGATATCTCTCACACCCACGCGAGGCTTCGTCGGACTCATTTCTGGCTTCGCGCTCCTTGCCTGGGGATCGGCCGCGTGCGCCGGGAACCTCAGCTTTCTCAACGACACGCCTATCGCCTATATGAAGCCGCCTGACCGGCAGGCGCTCAACAGCGCGGCACGCGCGGCGCTCGATACCAGGAAGGATGGCGAGTCAGTCAACTGGAGCAACGAAGGTACGGGGAACCCCGTCGCCATCAAGGGGACCATTACACCGCGCGACACGGTGAAGAACGGGGAGCACGTCTGCCGGACGTTGACGATCACCGCGGTCGCCAAAGGACAGAAGGAAATATGGATACCGACTGCCTGCAAGACCGGCAAGAGTGAGTGGCAGGTGCAGAAGCGCTGATCGACGTACCGTTCGACGCGGAAGTGTCCAGGGTGGCATTAAGCAATGATTTAATGGCAATGATATGGAGAACGATGATGGCGGATCTATGGATGGGTAACGTCGAGCCCGGTACGACGGATGAGGAGATCAAGGAGTTCCTGATCAAGTACGGGTTCCCCCCGTTTGATGCCATTGAACATATCGAAGGCGATGGATCACGTCCTGCCGTCCTGCTGACCTTTGCCGGGGTGGGTCCCGAAGCACTTCGGCACCTTCAGCCGAGGGTGCACGACATGTTCTGGAAGAACCACAAGATCAACGTGCAGGTCATGAAGGACCGCTCGGAATGAAGCGCCGGGCGGCGCGACGCTGCCAAGGCTCGGGCAGGGCGGACAGCATTCGCGAAACTCGAGCCTGACGACCCAAACCTTCCAGACGACACATGATTTCTTCGTGACCGAATGGTGAAAAATGCGTGTCGCCGATAGCCGTCGTGGGTTACGCGCCGGAAGCACTTTCAATTGCGACACCGGAAGTGTTCGCATAGTATGAGTGGTCGAACCTCGCAACGCATGCCGGCTATTGAGGCGTCGCGGCATTCGCACCATCCTGGCGGGGGCAGACAAATCAACGAATCTGAGAGGTCTTCGCCATGGACTCAGCGGAACGAATTTCGCGTAGCCAACGCTCAGCATCCAAGGTTGCCAAGGTCCTGCAAAAGCGCATGCAGACCACGAACGAGAAGTTCGTGCGGCGCCTGAACGAAGCGAGGTCGGACCCCGCGACCGATCCGTTTTCCGCGACGGCGGCGCTGGCGAATCCGGCAAGCTGGTACGGTTACGCCGTCGATGCGACACAGCGCTCGGTGCTCTTCTGGCACACCCTCTGGGAGCGCGGCAACAACTTCATCGACAACACGGCGCAGGGGCTCAAGCCCGTTCTTCACTTCGAATACGAGACCATTCTCGACGGGCGTTCATTCGATCGTCCCGTGAATTACACGCTGTTGCGCATCACGCCGCCTGCGGGAGTCGTCGTTGATCCCTTGCTGCGTCCTTACCTCATCATCGATCCTCGCGCGGGGCATGGGCCCGGCATCGGCGGCTTCAAGGACGACTCGCAGGTAGGCGTCGCGCTGCGTGCCGGACACCCGGTGTATTTCGTCATCTTCTTTCGCGACCCCGAGCCCGGCCAGACGCTTCTCGACGTTTGCCGCGCCGAGCAGCGTTTCGTCAGGAAGGTGCGGGAACTGCATCCCGATAGTGCCAAGCCCGCCATCGTCGGCAACTGCCAGGGGGGATGGGCCGCCATGATGCTGGCGGCATCCGACCCCGACGACACCGGGCCGATCGTGATCAACGGCGCGCCGATGTCCTACTGGGGCGGGGCATGGACCGAAGGCGAAGGTGACAACCCGATGCGCTATGCGGGCGGCATGCTCGGCGGGTCGTGGCTTGCGTCGCTCACGGCGGACATGGGCAATGGCAAGTTCGACGGCGCGCATCTCGTGCAGAACTTCGAGAACCTGAATCCGGCGAACAGCCTGTGGGACAAGTTCTATCACGTGTTCGACAAGGCCGACACCGAGCCGCCGCGCTTTCTGGAATTCGAGCGCTGGTGGGGCGGCTATTACTTGATGAACCGCGAAGAGATCGAATGGATCACGCACAATCTTTTCGTCGGCAACCAGCTCTGGGGCGGCGGTGTCAAGTCGCCCGACGGCACAGGCTTCGATCTGCGTGAGATTCGCTCGCCGATCGTCCTGTTCGCCTCGATGGGCGACAACATCACGCCGCCGCAGCAGGCGTTCAACTGGGTTGCCGATGTCTACGGCAGCACCGAGGAAATCAAGGCGCGCGGGCAGGTCATCGTCGGCCTGCTGCATGAGAACGTCGGGCACCTGGGCATATTCGTCTCAGGCAAGGTGGCGAAGAAGGAGCATTCGCAGATCGTCTCGGTGCTGAAGACCATCGAAGGTCTGGCGCCCGGCCTGTACGGAATGAAGATAACGGAAGCGCCGGGACCCGGCGGCGAGACTGAATATGAAGTCGAGTTTCGCGAACATCGCCTCGAAGACATTGCGGCACGCCTGAACCGGTTTCAGCGCGCCGACGAAAAGGCATTCGAGGCGGTGGCCGAGGTGTCGGAGTTCAATCAGCGAGGTTATGAACTGTTCGCGCGGCCGTTCGTGCAGGCGATGTCGAACGACTCCTCGGCGCAATGGTTGCGGGCGTTTCATCCGCTGCGGTTCCAGAACTGGTCGGTGTCGCGCTTCAATCCGTGGCTTGCGTGGCTCGAACCCGCCGCGCAAGTGGTCAAGGCCAACCGGCAGCCGGTCGGCGAGAACGATCCGGCGCGCCGGGCCGAGCATCTGGGCGCCGACTTGATCAGCGCGTCGCTCGACTACTATCGCGGCATGCGCGATGCGCTGACGGAAGCGGCCTTCTTCACGATCTATGGCAACCTGTATGCGCGCTCCCATGCCGACGATGCAGTCGAGGAGGCCAGCGCTGCCGGGAGCAAAAGCGACCCGCGCGAGTTGCCGGTCGTTCGCGAGGCCCTCGCCAACATCGAGAAAGGCGGTTACGTGGAGGCGCTCGCCCGCGTTGCGTTCCTGCTCAAGCGAGCGGGAGAGCCATTGCCGCTGTCGCGGCTGGAATTGCGGCAGGAACTCGTGTCGGAGTATGCGGCGTACCTGCCCGCGCTGCCTCCGCATGAGTGGCGCCGGTTACGCGGTGAGCAGGAACTCGTCGCGCGATATGAGCCGGATCTCGCCTTGCAATCGCTTACGGTGCTGCTGCGTGAACAAGCGGACCGCGAACGCCTGTTGACGCTGCTCGACAAGCTGATGGCCGACAAGCGCGTGCAGGATACGTCGCCGACGACGGACCAGCTTGCAATGCTCGCGCGTATCCGCGAGGTGCTGGGTGACAGCGCGGCGAAGTCCGGAACCGCCGTCGGAGCCGAGCCTGCGGAGCCGGCAAAAAAAGCGCGCCGCCCTGCAACGGCTGGCCGCGCCTGAGCTCGTCACGACGCGACGTCGTCCACGCCAACGGAGGTGTGATGGAAGCCAGGCACGCGAGATATCAGCGCCTGATCGACCTCTGCAAGACGATCGCGCCGACGCCGACCGCGGTCGTTCGTCCATGCGACCCGATGTCTCTCGAAGGTGCGTCGATCGTGCCGATCCTGGTCGGGCCGCATGAGCGAATCCAGGCCGTGGCGGCTTCTCGCGGCATCGATCGTCCTGACCCGGCTTGCGTCGCGTGCGGTCGCGGCGCTGGCCGCCGAAGCCCGCCGCGTGAGCGCGAAGATAATGGGGTGACACCATGGCCGATGTGATTCTCGTGCTCAATGCCGGCTCGTCCAGCATCAAGTTCAGCGTGTTCGACGCGGCGAACGACCACGCGTTGCAACTGCGCGGCCAGATCGAGGGCCTCTATACGGCGCCGCACTTCACCGCCGAAGACGCGCAGGGCGTGAGCGCCGAAGACAAAGTCTGGGACCGGGGCGTCGAACTGGGTCATGACGGCGCGATCTCCTTTCTGATCGATTTCCTGCGCAGTCATCGCGGGGATCACCGGCTGGTGGCGGTCGGCCATCGCGTGGTGCATGGCGGCGTGAATTTCACCCAGGCGGTGGTGGTCACGCCCGAGGTCGTCACCGCACTTGCCACGCTGAATCCGCTTGCGCCGCTGCACCAGCCGCACAACCTCAAGCCGATCGAGATCCTGGCGCAGTTGCGGCCGGACCTGGTTCAGGTGGCCTGCTTCGACACGGCGTTTCACCGCGTCCAGCCGGAGGTGGCGCAGGCGTTCGCGCTGCCTGCTTCCATCACTGCACTTGGCGTACGGCGCTACGGGTTTCACGGCCTTTCCTACGAATACATCGCAAGCGTGCTCGATCAGTTCGATCCGAAAGCCGCGGCAGGGCGCACGATCGTGGCGCACCTCGGCAACGGCAGCAGCATGTGCGCAATGGTGGCTGGCCGGAGCGTGGCGAGCACGATGGGCTTCACCGCGGTCGACGGCCTGCCGATGGGCACGCGCTGCGGCAGTCTCGATCCCGGCGTGATCCTGTATCTGATGGACGAACTCGGCATGGATGCGCGCGCGATCGAGGATCTGATCTACAAGCGTTCGGGCCTGCTCGGCGTGTCCGGCATATCGAGCGACATGCGCGCGCTGCTTGCCAGCGACGATCCGGGCGCGCATCGGGCCGTCGATCTCTTCACGTACCGGCTCGGGCGTGAGCTGGGATCGCTTGCGGCCGCGGCGAAGGGCATCGACGCGCTCGTCTTCACCGCTGGGATCGGCGAGCACGCGTCGGCGATCCGTGAGCGGGTCTGCCGCGATGCCGCCTGGCTAGGTATCGAACTCGACCCGGCGGCGAACGAGGCGGGCGGGCCGCGCATCAGCACCGCGACCAGCAAGGTATCGGTGTGGGCGGTTCCCACCAATGAAGAACTGATGATTGCGCGCCACACGATCGACGCAGCGAGTGGCGCGCACCGCTAACCGAATTCCAGGGAGCATCGTCATGACGGAGCCGATTTCGAGCCAGGTTGCGAGCCAGGTCTTGAAGGGCAGGAAAGCACTGGTGTGCGGCATCGCCAACGAGTACTCGATCGCGTACGGGTGCGCGAAGGCGTTTCGCGAACTGGGCGCCGATGTCGCCATAACCTACGCCACCGAAAAGGCGAAGGCCTATGTCGAACCGCTCGCGCGCCAGTTGGAGGCGCCGCTGTTGATGCCGCTCGACGTATCGCGGCCGGGCGATCTCGAAGCCGTCTTCGAGGGAATCGAAAAGACGTGGGGCACGCTCGACATGCTCGTGCACTCCATTGCGTGGGCGCCCCTGGAGGATTTGCAGGGCGGCTTGCTGAACTGTTCGGCCGATGGCTTTGCCAAGGCAATCGATGTCTCCTGTCACTCGTTCATTCGAATGGCCCGCCTGGCAGCCCCGCTGATGAAAGACGGCGGCACGATGTTCACGATGAGCTACTACGGCGCCAACAAGGTCGTTCCCAACTACAACGTGATGGGACCCGTGAAGGCGGCGCTCGAAGCATCGGCGCGGTATCTTGCATATGAACTCGGACCACGAGGCATTCGCGTGCATCCGATCTCGCCGGGGCCGCTCAAGACTCGCGCGGCGTCGGGACTGAAGGATTTCGATCTGCTCCTTTCCGCAGCGGCGGAGCGCGCGCCACTCGGGGAACTGGTCGACATCATGGACGTAGGGTTCACCTGCGCTTACCTCGCGACTCCGTATGCGAGGCGGCTGTCGGGCGAGACCGTCTACGTCGACGGCGGCGTGCACATCATGGCGTAGCCATTGCAGACAACATCAAACCCTGACGTTCAGGCCGTGTTTTGCAACGGCGCCGGCACTGGAATGCGTAATGGGGAGTAACCTGTTCGCGGGGACCGTCATGGATTCATCGATGCCGCTGAAATCGCGTTGAGCGACACGGGGTTCGCCGGCAGCAGGTTTTCCCGGACGAGCCGAACCTCGGGTATGCCATGATTTCCCTTCGATGACGATCGTGAAAATACTGTTTGTGCAGGTTGCCGTCGCATTGAGGGGTGAATAGCCCGCCACGGTTTCCGGTCGAATGAACCCATCTCCACACGACGGGAGACACGCCATGAAAGTTGCCGTATTCAGCGCCAAGCCTTACGACCGCGAGTATCTCAATGCCGCCAATGCGGCCGAGGGTCATCAGCTCAAATATTTCGATGACCCGCTGGACGCGGAGACCGTCGCACTCGCCGCGGGGCACGATGCCGTCTGCATCTTCGTCAACGATTGTGCGAATGCGGACGTTCTCGAGGCGCTCACGCGCGGCGGAACGCGGCTGGTCGCGCTGCGCTGCACCGGGTTCAACAACGTGGATCTGGCGGCCGCCGAACGTCTCGGCGTCAAGGTGGTTCGAGTCGTCGACTACTCTCCCAATTCCGTCGCCGAACATGCCGTTGCGATGCTGCTGGCGATCAATCGCCGGATCCATCGGGCCTACAACCGCACCCGGGATTCCAATTTCGCCCTCGACGGGCTGATGGGGTTCGACCTCTACGGCAAGACGGTCGCCGTGGTCGGCACCGGCAAGATCGGGCGGGTCTTCGCGAAGATCATGCTCGGTTTCGGGTGCACCGTCCTCGGCTACGACAAGTTCCCGTCGCCCGAATTCGAAGCCCTGGGCGCCCGCTACGCCAAGCCCAACGAAATCGGATCAAGCGCGGACATCATTTCGCTGCATTGCCCGCTCACGCCGGAGACGTATCACATCGTCAACGAGACGAGCCTCGCTCGCGCAAAGCGCGGGGCGTTGCTGGTCAATACCAGCCGTGGCGGCCTGGTCGACACGGAGGCGGTCATCGAAGCGCTCAAGAGCGGTCAACTGGGCGGGCTGGCGCTCGACGTCTATGAGCAGGAGGCGGATGTTTTCTTTCGCGATCTCTCCGGCACCATCATCGCGGACGACGTGCTTCAGCGCCTGGTCTCGTTCCCGAACGTCATCGTGACGGGTCATCAGGCATTTTTCACGCAGGAAGCGATCACGACGATATGCCAGACCACCTTGCGCAACCTTTCTGAATTCGAGGGCGGCGTGCCTCTCACGAATGAAGTCAAGGCTTCGTGAATAGAGGTCAAGGACGAGTTGCCCGGCCACGGCAAAATCGCGCGCTTGCCCATTGCGTGAGTCGATAGCCGGGCCTGGCCTCGCTCATCGTCCCATGCGACGGTCGTAGCTGCGCGAGACACGTTGAATCAAGCTCGGGTCGCGTGCGTCACTGGAGTTGAATCTCACCTCCACGCTGCCATCGGCCTGTTGGCGCACGCTGGCGGTCACAGTGCCGCTGTCGGATCTTCCAACGACGTTCCCGCTCGCCGGGTCCTGGACGATGAGGGCCAGCCCTTCGTCGCGCATGGCGCCGGCCGCAGCGGCGAACGAGCGGTCGTAGCTGGCGGGCGTCATCACCACGGTGCCGGCGGGTACGGGGTAGTAGCAGGACGACAACCCGAAGAGGGCGCCGCAGGCAGCGGCGAGCACGAGGCGCCTCATGGCGACACCTTCGCCCACCCGGGTCCGGGATCGAACGACGTCATCGCTGCCGCCTTCGTTGCGCCTTCGGGGCCCAGGTCGCGTTCGTAGACCTGCCCGTCATGGCTGACCATGAAGCTCTTGATGCCGCTGTCTCCGTAGTGAACGGGCCAGGCAATGACGCCGAAGCCGCCGAATAGCTTGCCGTGCGCGACATAGTCGTACGCGCCGCCCGGCGCATGAGGGCCTTGCGAGGTGAGCAGCTTGTAGTGGTACCCGTGATAGCCTGCCTGCCCGACGTTACGCGCGCCGGCCGTCATGAAGGCGGACCCGAGCGGGCTTGGCTTGCCATCCGGGCCGGTCGGCCAGTACAGGCCGTCCTGCTTGCCAGGCGAACTCGATAGCTTTGCCGCGTAGGCGAGCACGCCACTGCCGTCGTGGTCCGTCTCGGCGTACTCGCGCTGCGCATCGTAGACCGCCAGCATCGTCTGGATGACGGCAAGCTCGTTGCGTCCGATGCGACGCAAGCGCATCTCCTCGGCGCCGGCGCGCGTGTCGAAATGCCAGCCTTTGGCCGACTTCACGAGCGGTATGGGCAGCGTCCAGCCGTCGTTGCCTACGGCGATGTCGGCATGTTCGCTGTCCTTCGTCTGAAGTGCATGCGATGTGTCCCAGGCCGTCAGGAAGCGGCTTCGGACCTCGGCGCCCACGGGCGGGATGAGTTCCCGAAAATCATCGCCCAGCAAGGCTTTTAGCGTTGCCTCGTCGTTGTGGGCAACAGCATTGCCGAACGAAGTCATGGCCTCCTCCGGCGATTTGAAATCCTTCTGCGCGTAGGCCGCGGAGGGTGATCCCACGCAGATAGCCAGCGTAACGGCCGCTGAACCGCAGATCGCGCTGCAGCGGGCCGCAAGAAATCGTAGTCGTGCCTTCATGCTCATGTCTCCCTAGCGCCTGCGTCCGCCACCGCCGCCGCCGCCCGCCCGCGCGCCGCCGCCCGATCTGTTGAAGCTCGAAGCCTGCGCGCTGGATCGACCCCGATTGAAGTCCTGCTGAGAGGCACCGCCGCCGCCCACGCCCTGGAAGGCATTGTCACGGCCGCCGGCTCCGTAGCCACCGCGGTTGCCGCCTGCACCGGACCGGTCGGACACCGACTCGCGATTGCCGACACCGGCGGTATTGGCGCCGCCGCCGCGGTTGCCCGCGTCGGCACGGTTTGCTGCACCCGCCCGGTCGGATACACCCGCGTTGTTTGCACCGCCCGCGCGGTTGCCCGCGTCGGCACGGTTCGCCGTACCTGCCCGATCGGATACACCGGCATTGTTCGCACCCCCCGCGCGGTTGCCGGCGTCGGCACGGTTCGCTGCACCTGCCCGATCGGATACACCCGCGTTGTTCGCACCGCCCGCGCGGTTGCCCGCGCCGGCTCTGTCGGCCGCAGCGCGGTCCGTCGTGCCGCCGTTCCGGCCACGGAAGTCGCCGCGCGCGTCGGCGCCGGGGACGTTCTTCGAATACTTCTCGCGGGACGCGTTGTCCCGGTAGGCGACACCCTGCCGATGGCCCGCGTCATGCTGCCACTTGCCGCCCTGGACCTTGGTGCGATCGAAGTTGCGATCGATATTGGCGGCCTTGTTGACGTTGATGTTGACGTCCCCGCCGCCCCAGTTGCAGTTGCCGAAGATGGCTCCCGCCGCCGCAAGCCCGATGCCCCACGCAAATCCGGTGGCGAGCGCGGCGCCCGGATAATACGCGGGGGACGGCGGCCAGTAGTACGGGGGATACGCCGGATAGCTCCACGCACCGTACACGACGGTCGGGTTATAGGCCGGCACGTAGATCACCTCGGGGTTCGCCGGTTCGATGCGCACGATGGTCTGTGTGGCTGGCTGGCCAGCCGGCGCCGGTTCCGTGATGACATTCTGTTGTTCGCTGGATTTCAGATTGCCCGATTCCTGAGCCCGTGCGCGCAGTCGCTGCACCGCGGCGAGCACGTCCTTTTCCTGCGCGAGGAAGGCGTCGCCAAGCTTCTGGGTCCAGTCGAGCTTGTCGTTCATCGGCTCGAGCACCTGCGGAAACGCGACCAGCGATTTCACGCTGACATCCCAGGGCTCCCCTTGTACCGCCTTGACCGCTGCGTCGCCCTTGATGGACGGATTGGCCTTGACCCAGCGTGCGGCATGCACGATCTCCAGCGGATAGGTCGAGGCCATCAGTACCTGGGATAAGACAGAGTCCGGATAGAGCGCGATTGGCGCCACCAGCGCCTCGATCTCCTCTGGCTTGAAGGTCGGCTGTGGCGGTTGATTCTGGGCGTGCGCACCGCTCGACTCGATCATCAGCGCAACGAGGAACCCCATGCAGAGCGCGTGAGCGAGTCGGTCGATCCACCGGGTCATGGCTGCTCCTCCGAACTGATTACGATGCCTGACGGCACGCGGTTTTTCTTGTTGCCGGTTGCGAGTTCCATGAAACGGCTGCGCATGTGTTTGTCCGAGCGCGATGTTGCCTTGAACAGATGTTAGTGCATCGCTGGCGTCATGGGGAGGTGAGGTTTCCATGGTGCGCAGAAATTGTGGCTATTCACAGCACCGTTACTTCCCGAGGAACGTCGGATAACGCCAGGTCTCAGATTCATTGCAACCTGGCGTCTCCTCGTTCTGGTTTCAGTCGAGGGTCGGCGCGCGCGACGCGTCGTGCTGGCTTCAGGAATTCGCTCGAACGGATGCCAACTCCAACGCGACCCTGGCCCGCGCGCCGACAGTCGTGCAATCCGTCATTCGTCGACCCGGACCACCAGATCGCCGTCGATAGTCTCGACGGCAAGCTTCGTCAGGCACATACCCCGCGCGCCGACCATACACCCTGACCTCAGGTCAAAGCGCAGGCCATGCGCCGGGCATTGCAAGACATGGCCGTCAAGGCGGCCACTCGCGAGCGATGCACCGTTGTGCGGGCATGAATTGTCGATCGCGTGGACGACACCATCAATGTTGAACAACACCACGCTGCGTCCGTCGATAAACGCGAGCGATCGCGCGCCGACCTCCAGAGCGTCAGCGCGGGCAATCGGTATGTATCGCGTCATTTCGTTACCCCCGGTGCGATCGACTGGATGCACGGCGTGAATCGGTCAACGCCACGAAGTGAGATCGCCGCTGGGGGTATGCGCGTCCATCCAGTCGTAGGGTCCGTGGACTCTGCCCCACGCCCAGGTCCGCACGCCCGATGCCGTCGATTCCGTGGCACGCTTGCGCGACACCGATTCAGCCTTCAGATCCGCTTTCGCTTCAATGGTATTGGCGCCTTTGACCGGCGAGCCGTTTTGTACATAGTCAGACATTTATCGTGTTCCTGTAAAGAAGAAGGGGGGCGCTGCGGGCATCCTCGGAATGCGTCCAAGGCTGCCATCGTTCCTGCGTTCGACGCTCGATTCAGCCAGCAATGCCTCGGCGAGCGGGCGGAGATGATGGTCGTGTCTCCGAATGCGAATTCATTGATTGACTGCCTTGCCTCGCAGTGCGTCGATCTGGCGCAGATCGCGCGTGTATCTCGATCTGCCGATCGCGAAGGCAAGCGCAGCCGCGAGGCTCACCAGAGGGATCACCTGCAACGCCCCCACCAGACCGATGCGGTCTGCGATCAACCCGGTGACGAGCGGGCCAGGGGCCAGGCCGAGCAGATTGTTCGCGAGCGTCAGGGTGGCGAACGCCGACGCATGGATCGACGAAGGGGTGAGATTGGCGACCATCGCCCCTGCGGGTCCGGAAGTGCCGGCAACGAGGAAAATGCCCGCGCCCAGCAGGGCGAGTTGCAGCGCACCCGGCTCCAGATGAAAACCGGTCGCCAGCAGCGCGAATGAAGTCAGGCAATAGAAGACCGCCGTCGTCCACTTGCGTGGAGGGCTCGCCCTGCAGATTCGATCCGTGACGATGCCGCAGGCGACCATGCCGAGCGCGCCCAACAGCACGAACACCGCCGCGCCTGCGGCTGCCTTGTCCGGCGCCAGTCCGTAGGAGCGGTTCAGGAAACTGGGCATCCAGGCGAGCACGGCGCCCATGATGAAGAGTTGCAGTCCGCTGCCGACGTAGGCGCACACGACCGAGACCGTCGAGAAGAGTCCCGCGACGAGCGTGCGCAGGCTCGTGACCACGTCGCTTCGGCTTGCTTCCTGTCCGGCGCGATTCGGTTGCCGCGATGCGATGCGCTTCTCCGAAACGACGATCCGATACGTGACGACCAGCACGATGCCGAAGCACGCCATCGCGCCAAACGACGAACGCCACCCGAAGTGCACGGCGACGAATCCGCCGAGCGCCATGCCGAGCACCGAGCCGAACGCGCCACCGGCCATGAAGGCGCCGGTCAGCGTGGAGCGCAGGTGCGGCGGGAAAATGCTGAGGATGAGGGCGATGCCCACGCTTCCATAGGCTGCCTCGCCGAGACCCACGAACGCACGCGCGACGAGCATTTCACCGTAGTTGGTCGCGAACGCGCAGCCGAGCGTGGCGAGGCTCCAGAGCGCCGCCATCAGAATGAGGCTTCGCACGCGGCCCCATCGGTCGGCAAGTACCGAGAGCGGAAAGGTCAGCAGGCCGACCATCAGCGCTACCACGCTGCTGAGCGAACCCAGTTGGGTGTCGGAGAGACCCCATGCGCTCTTCAGCAGGGGAAAGACCGCATTCAGTACCTGCCGCGACATATAGTCCGACAGCAGCAAACCGAAGGTCAGCGCGAAAATGATCCACGCATAGGTGCGCGAAAAGGTGGGAGCGCCCGCGAAATCGCCCTCGGCCGGCTTTGCACAATGAAGTTCCAAAATTGTCTCCTCCGATGATCGGCGTGCGGGTCTGTCCTGCGCTCTAACGCGCAGCGTGCCGCTTTTAGTTTCCGGGCGGCAGAACCGGTCTGCCGCCCGCGCCATGGAGCTTTGAATTGAATTTACGTGCTGGCGCGGCGGCTTTCACGCCGCGCCAGCACCCCCGCTGTCAGGCGAGTGGATCGCCGATCTCAGTACGGGACGTCGCCAACAATTCCGGCGCGCTCCATCTTGCGATGGCAGGGCGGGTAGTCCATCACCGCGTAGTGCTGGGTGCTGCGGTTGTCCCAGATCGCGATGCTGTTTGCCTTCCAGCGCCAGCGCACCTGGTGCTCGGGGATGTACGCCTGGCTGATCAGGTAGTTGAGCAGGTGGCTCGCGCCCGGATTGGCGTCCTGGCCGAAGCGCACGCGCGCGGGCGTGTGATAGTTCGAGAAGTGGGTAGTGAAGGCGTTCACGAAAAGCACGAGCTCCTCAGTCTCGGGATGCGTGCGCACGACCGGATGTTCTGCATCCGGAAACTGGGCCTTCAGCGCGAGACGCTTGTCGATCGGCATGGCGGCCCCGAAGCTTGCCTCGATGCTGTGGCGCGCGCGCAGGTCCGCAATCTGTTCCTTGACATGGGCGGGCAGGTTTTCATAGGCCAGGACCATATTGGCCCATACGGTGTCGCCGCCGACGGGAGGCGACTCGACGCAGCGCAGCACGCAGCCGAAGGGCGGGGCCTGACGCCAGGTGGCATCCGTATGCCATGAGTTTTCGTAGCGGTCGTTGGGCTGGTCGGGATTCTTGTAGATTCGCACGAGCCCCGGATGCTCGGGATCGCTGCCGGCGACCGGATGGTCCTCCAGCTCGCCGAAGCGGCGCGCGAAGGCGACATGCTCGGCGCGCGTGATGTCCTGATCGCGCAGGAACAGCACGCGATGCTGGAGCAGGCTGGCGCGGATCTCTGCGAACAGGCCGTCGTCGTGCACTGCGTCCGCGAGGTTGACCCCGACGAGTTCCGCGCCAATCGCGCAGGTGATTTGTTCGACACGCATTGCGGGTCTCCTTAGACGATGAACACGGACGAGCCGGTGGTCTTGCGCGATTCGAGATCGCGATGGGCCTTGGCGGCGTCCCGCAGCGCATAGCGCTGGTTTATTTCGATGCGGATGCGGCCAGCCGCGACGTGCTCGAACAGTTCGTTCGCGAGCGCGTTCTTCTCGGCCGGATCGGCGATGTAGTCGGCCAGCGCCGGGCGCGTCAGATAGAGCGAGCCCTTCATCGCCAGCAACTGCGGATTGAACGGCGGAATGGGACCGGACGCGGTTCCGACGCAGACCATCAGGCCGCGGCGCTTCAGCGAATCGAGCGAGGATTCGAAGGTGTCCTTGCCCACGCTGTCGAACACGACGTTCACGCCCGCGCCGTCGGTGAGTTCGCGTACGCGCTTCGCGACGTCCTCATGGCTGTAGTTGATGATGTGCTCGCAGCCGTGGGCGCGCGCAACCTCGGCCTTGGCGTCGCTCGATACGGTGCCGATCACCGTCACGCCCAGAAGGCGCGCCCATTGCGACACGATCAGTCCGACGCCGCCAGCGGCGGCATGCAGGAGAATCGTATCGCCGGCCTTGAACGCATGAATGCGGCGCATCAGATAGGACGAGGTCAGGCCGCGCATGGTCATCGCGGCGGCCGTCGCGCAACTGATGCCGGCGGGCAGCCGGATGAGCGGTGCGGCGGGGATGAGACGCTCGGTGCTGTACGCGCCAAGGGTGTTGATGAAGCCCGTGTAGGTGACCCGGTCGCCCACGTTCACATGGGTGACGTCAGCGCCGACGGCCTCGACCACGCCCGCCGCTTCAACGCCCATGCCGGCGGGCAGCGGAACCGGGTAGAGGCCGGAGCGGAAATACGTATCGGCGAAGTTCAGGCCCACGGCTTCATGACGCAGCCGGACCTGTTCGGGGCCGGGCATGCCGACTTCGACTTCTTCCCATCGCAACACTTCGGGACCGCCCGTTTCGTGAAAGCGGATTGCATGTGCCATTTGTCTCTCCAGTCATGCTCGCGAGCCGTCCGGCTCGCTGATTGTGTCGGTGTGCTTCGCGGCGCGACCCAGCGTCGCCGCGCAGTCGAATTCCAGGTGGATCCCCATCCAGTCCGCGTCGTTCAGATAACGTCGTGCCGCTGGGAGGATCACGCCTTGTTCGCGTCCCATCCACTCCCAGGCGAACTGCGCGTAGGCGCTCAACGCTCGTTCGAGTTGCTTCGCCGTGGTCCCGGACTGTGTGTTCTGTCCAGCCATTTGAGCCAGCTCGTCGAGGAGCTCTTCGTCGCGGCGGTGCAGGCGCTCGAGTTCGTCGAGTTCCGCGCTGACCACCGACGTGCGTTCGCGCAGCCTCGAAAACAGCGAGGCCTCCGCCTCTGGACGAAGCCGTCGCGCCTGACGTCCGCGCAGCCACGCGGCGATCTCGCGCAGCGTCGTTGCCCCGGGCACGCTGCCCTGGCTGCCAGCGGCCTGGAACAGGTCCAGCCACTCGTGCAGTTCGTCGGCGAGCGCCCGATGCGCCCCGAGCAAAAAGCCGATCGCGGCTTCGACGGCCGGCCGCCGGTCGACTGCGCACATCAGCACGGGAAGCCCGGCCGCGTCCGGAGTACCGAATGCGAGCGCTTGCGCCCCGGGTGCGCCTGTTGCCATGCAAATCAGATCGCAATCGTGCTGACGCGCAGCCTTGGCGATCGTCTCGAACGATCCCTCTTCGACGGACCCGGCGACGGCGAAGGCGACCGCAGACGAGCAGGGCACGCCCTGAGCGCGTGCGGCCGCTTCGGCTCTCGCCAGCAGTTCGTGCACACGTCGCGGAACCGGACGGGCGAGTGCGGCTGGCTGCCCGGAGGTCACTCGCGACGCGCTGGCGGGCAGCACGTGCAAATACGTGATGCGCGCGCCGATTGCCTGAGCGAACTCCGTCGCGTGACCGAGTGCTTCGATGCAGGCGTCGGTGCTCTCGACAGGAACGAGTAGATGGCGGTACATGGCATCCTTTACGCCGGCTTTGGTGTTTGAGTGAACATGCTTGCATCGTAGTGCAGCGGCGCTTCGTTTAACCCTCTCGCGGAGGGAGGGGCTTGACGCACGCAGGTGATTAGAACCATGCTGCGAGTGTGATCCGCTTCAGAAGCGACTCCGCCGGAGTCGCCGCGCGATTCCGACCGACCTCTCCCGATGGCCTCCACGTCTCCCGGCGCCGAACGTTCAACCACCGAGCTGGTCCTGAAAACGATTGCGCCGCGCATGCCGCTGAACCTTCTCGCGCGGCCGCGCCTGAGTGCGGACGACCCCGACTTCCGCGACCGGCAGATCGCGCTCGTGCAGGCACCGGCTGGCTATGGGAAGACGTCGTTGCTGGCGCAATGGAGGCGCGAGCATCTGGCGCGCGGCATTGCCGTAGCCTGGCTGCTGGCGGACGAGCGCGACGATGCGCAACGGTTCCTGCGTGGCCTCGTGCAGGCGGTGCGCACGGGCTGCGCACGGCCCACGTTCGGCCACCTGCTGCTCGACAGCGCGTTCGCGTCGGTGAGTGAACTGGACGGCGCGACGGGATGGCTGGCGGAAATCGCACAACTCTCGCTGGATGTCCTGCTGATCGTCGATGAAGCCGAGCGCCTGCCGGCCGCCGGCGCGGAGGTGCTCGCCTATGTGCTGCACAATGCGCCGCAGAATCTTCGGGTCGTGGTGGCGGCGCGGCGCGGACTCGAAGCGTCGATCGCCGGCCTGCTCGCGTATGGGCAGGGCACGCTGTTCGGACCGGAGACGTTGCGCTTTCGCCTCGACGAGACCATTGCATTGGTGGGCAACCGATTCGGGGCCCGCGTGGACGCCGATGCGTGCGCACGGCTCTTCGAGGTCACCGACGGCTGGCCGCTCGGATTGCAGCTTGCGCTCGCCGCGATGGCGCATGCGGCGGACCCGCGCAAGGCAGTCGAGACGATGGTTTCGGGTCCGGGCAGTTTGCGCGACCATCTGGTCGGCGCGTTGATTGCGAATCTCTCGAAGCAAGACGAAGCTTTTCTCATCCGCATCAGCGCCGTGGACATGCTGCATCCGGCGTTGTGCCACACGCTGACGGGCGACGCCGATGCTCCCCGGCAACTGGACCGTCTGGTGCGTGAGACGCCCGTATTCATCACCGCGGAGGACAGCGCATGGTGCCGCCTGCACACACTGGTGCGCGACGTTCTGCGGGCGCGCTTCGCGCGCTTGCCTGTCGCGGAGCAGGAAGCGTTGCATGGGCGCGCCTCGGTCTGGCTTGCCGGGCAAGGGATGATCGAGGAAGCCGCACGCCATGCGCATGCGGCCGGTCAGCGGCAGACCGCCTACGAACTGGCCGAACGCAGCCTGCACGATGCCGTGATACAGGGACAACTGAGCGTCGTGCTCGACTGGCTCGACCTGCTCCCGGAGTCCGAACTGGAGCAGCGCCCCCGCCTGCGGCTCGCCGCTGCATGGGCGCTTGCCCTCGGGCAGCGACATGAAGAGGCCCGATCCCAGGTCGAACGCATCCTCGCCAGCGAGAACGTGCGCACCGAATTGCGCTACGAGTGCGCCCTGATCCTCAGCGCGGCGGCCTACTTCGCGGACGAACCCGACCGCTTCGTCGCCTTGTTCGAGCCGTGGGTCGAGTCGGCGCCTGCCGGCGACTCATGGCTCACGCAGGTCCACGCGAACCGGCTGGCAGCACGCGCGATGCTGCTCGGCGAACCGGCACAGGCGCGGCGTTGCCAGCGACGCGTGGCACGCGGTGACGTCGGCGAGGGGCTCGGCCACCTGGAGCGCTGGGGCGATCACATCATTGGCTTGAGCTATCTGTGGGAAGGCCAGATGCGCCTCGCCGAGGAAGTCCTGAAGCCCGCGCTGGCGAGCGCGGAGGCCGGCCTGGGCCGGCGTCACCCGCTTAGCTGCATGTTCGCGGCGGCGTGCGCGGCGATCGCCTATGAGGACGATCGCGTGGCCGAGTCGACGGCGCTGCTCGCCAACCGGCTGGACATCCTGGAGCGCTCTGCCACGCCGGAAACCGTGATGCTCGGTTATCGCACGGCGGCGCGGATCGCGGCGGTGAACGGCAACGAGAACCGGGCGCTCGATCTGCTGGAGGCCATGTACGCGCTCGGCTTGAGCCGTGGCCAGCCGCGCCTGTGTGTCGCCAGCCTCGCAGATCAGGTCCGCATGCACGCTGGCCGGTATCGCGCCCACACGTGCGAGGCCCTGATGCGCCGCATCGACGAGATCGTCGCTCGCGACGCCCGTCACGGGCCGCTGTGGCGGCAGTCAGTGGCGCTGCTGCAGGCGCTCGCAAAGGCGGATGCGGCGATTGCCTCACGGAACTGGCAACTGGCGCTCGACGCACTTGCGCTCGCGGACGGCCAGGCCGACGCGATGAAGATGGGCCGCTACCGGATCGAAATCCTGGCCTTGCGCGCATTCGCACAACACGAGATGGGCGCTGACGGAACAGCCTTGCTGCTCGAAGCGAAGAATCTCGCGCAAACCTTCAACCTGACACGCACGCTGGTCGATGCGCATCCCGCGCTCGCCGACTGGGCGCGGCGCGTCAAGGATGAAGCCGGCACGGAGCACGGCGGCCGGCCCCTTGCCGCCTTCCAGATCGTGCGGCCACCCGCACGCGAAACCAACGGACCTCGCGCAGTGCCGAGTCTGGTGCTCACACCCAAAGAGCGTGAAATCCTCGAATTGCTGGCACGCAACCTCTCGAACAAGGAGATTGCGCTTGCGGCGATGATCGGCGAGGGAACCGTCAAGTGGCATCTCAAGAACCTCTTCGGCAAGCTCGACGCGAGCTCACGCAAGCACGCGGTGCGCCGTGCGCTGGTGCTCGGCCTCCTGGAAGGCACGCAGTAGCGCGACACCACCCCTTCGTTTTCGATTCCCCTCCCGCCGCGAGAGGTGTTCGAATCGACGTCTTTCCGTATTCTGCGTGCATCGACCCATTGCGACGTGACCTGATGGCGCCCCTTGAAGGCGCCGGCAAGCCGGCAATCGGTAGCCCGATCAAGGAGAATCAGATGGAATACGTTGACATTGACTCAAATGAATCGGCTTATGCCTACCCGTTGCTCGTCAAGCATCTTCTGCATACACCGCTCGCGCATGCGCCCGATCAGGAGATCGTGTATCGCGGCGAGACGCGCCTCACCTACCGCACGATGCGCGAGCGCATCGCGCGCCTCGCGAATGGCCTGACAAGGCTCGGTGCGGAAAAGGGTACCACTGTCGCGGTGATGGACTGGGACAGCCACCGCTATCTCGAATGCTATTTCGCGATTCCGATGATGGGCGCAGTGCTTCAGACGGTCAATGTGCGGCTTTCGCCTGCGGAGATCGCCTACACGATCAACCATGCGGGCGCGCAGATCCTCATGCTCCACACGGACTTCCTGCCTGTGGTCGACGCGATGAAGGACCAGCTCGAAACGGTGCACACCTTCATCTGGATCGACGACGAGGGCAGCGAAGCCAGCGCGCATTCGATCCCGTTCGCAAGCGAGTACGAGCACATGCTCGCCGCGAGCGAGCCCAGCTACGACTTCCCGGATTTCGACGAGAACACGCGCGCCACCACGTTCTATACGACGGGCACGACGGGCTTGCCCAAGGGCGTTTATTTCTCGCACCGTCAGCTCGTGCTGCACACGATCACCGGCATGGCGGCGCTGGCGAGCCCCGTATCGGGGCAGCGCTTTCACCGTGGCGACGTGTACATGCCAATCACGCCGATGTTCCATGTCCACGCGTGGGGCATGCCTTACATCGCCACCGTGCTGGGCGTGAAGCAGGTCTATCCGGGCCGCTACGTGCCGGATCAGCTCGTCAAGCTCGTGCGGGATGAAGGCGTCACGTTCTCGCATTGCGTCGGCACCATCCTGCACATGCTGCTCAACTGCGGTGAAGCGAAAACCGTCGACCTGAGCCGGTGGAAAGTGGTCATCGGCGGGGGCGCGCTGCCTCAGGGTCTCGCGCGTGCCGCGCTCGATCGCGGTATCGATATCTTCGCTGGCTATGGCATGTCGGAGACCTGCCCGCTCTTGAGTCTTGCGCAACTGAAACCGGGCAGTGAGACGCTCGACATCGACGAACAGGTGAACCTGCGATGCAAGACGGGTCTTCCGGTGCCTCTCGTCGATCTGCGCATCGTGAACGAGGAGGGCGCAGACGTTCCTCACGACGGCAAGGCGAGCGGCGAGATCGTCGTGCGTGCGCCGTGGCTCACGCAGGGCTACCTGAAAAATCCCGGCGCTTCGGCCGAACTGTGGGACGGTGGCTATCTGCACACGCAGGATATCGCGAGCATCGCTCCGAACGGCTATCTGCAAATCACCGACCGCATCAAGGACGTGATCAAGTCGGGTGGCGAGTGGGTTTCGTCGCTCGAGATCGAGAGTCTGATCTCGCAGCATCCGGGCGTCTCCGAGGTCGCGGTGATCGGCATCAAGGACGAAAAGTGGGGCGAACGGCCCGTGGCGCTCGTGGTCCTGAAGCCGCAGTTCGTGCCGCTGGTGTCGGAAGATGAGATCAGAAATCACGTGCGTGCTTTTAGCGAGACCGGGCAGATTTCGAAGTACGCCGTGCCGCAAATCGTGAGGATCGTCGATCAACTTGAAAAGACGAGCGTCGGTAAATTGAACAAGAAGCGGTTGCGCGAACAATTCGCCTGATCATTCAAACAAGAGACAACAACATGAGCATGACTGGATACGCCACGACCACGATCAGTGAGTTTGTCGGCCGTGAACTGGGTGTATCGGATTGGGTCGTAGTCGATCAGGCGCGCATCGACGCGTTTGCAGAGTGCACCGGCGACACGCAATGGATCCATGTGAACGTCGAGCGCGCAAGGCGCGAGAGCCCCTACGGCGGCACGATCGCGCACGGCTATCTCTCGCTCTCCTTGCTGGCGTCGCTTTCGATCGAGATCGGCCTCATCCCCGCCGATGCAAAAGCGGGCCTCAACTACGGGCTCGACAAGGTGCGCTTCATCACGCCCGTCAAGGCGGGCTCCCGGGTGCGGTGCCGCGTGGTGCTCGCTTCGGTGGCAAAGAAGGGCAACGACCGGATCCTCGTCAAGACCGAAAACGAATTGCAGATCGAGGGCGAGGAAAAGCCGGCGCTGATTGCGCAGACGCTCGTGATGCTGATGGTATGACGACCGTGGTGAACGGGCGGCGAGAGGCGGTGTAGGGTTCGATAGCGAAGTGCTTGTCCACGGCAACCGCTGATACCCCGGGAACGCTCGGGATTTCATCCCGGCGGCGCGGCTCCGTCTGTCTATTGGACCAACGTCGTATTGCCTTGCTCAGTGCTGGCGCCTACATTGTGAAATGTATTTCCAATGAAACCGCTCGGCTCGGCGCACGCACGGAGGCACGGGAATGGCGAAGACACAGGGGAAAAAAGAGCGGCCCGCACAAGACGCGACCTTGTCGAACAAGGCGTACCGCAAGGCCTTGTTCCAGTTGCACGTCGAGCTCGTCAAGCTCCAGGAGTGGGTGGTGCAGACCGGCAGGAAGGTCTGCATCGTCTTCGAAGGACGCGACGGCGCCGGCAAGGGCGGCACCATCAAGGCGATCACCGAGCGGGTCAGTCCGCGCGTGTTTCGCGTCGTCGCGCTTCCGGCGCCGACCGACCGCGAGAAGAGCCAGATGTACGTGCAACGCTACCTGCCGCATTTGCCGGCCGCGGGGGAGGTCGTGATCTTCGACCGCAGCTGGTACAACCGCGCGGGCGTCGAGCGGGTGATGGGCTTCTGCTCCAGCGAGGAGGTGGAGGCCTTCTACCGAGCCGTGCCGCTCGTCGAACAGGCGATCGTCGGGTCCGGCATCATTTTGCTGAAGTACTGGCTGGAAGTCAGCGAGGAGGAGCAGACCCGCCGCCTCGAGTCGCGCATCCACGACGGGCGCAAGGTATGGAAACTGTCCGGCATGGACCTGAAATCGTACAGCCGATGGTATGACTACTCGCGTGCGCGCGACGCGATGTTCAAAGCGTCCGACACGGATCTCGCTCCCTGGTACGTCGCGAATTCCAATGACAAGCGACGGGCGCGGCTCAACATCATCAGCGACTTGCTCGCGAGGATTCCCTATGAAGCCATGCCGCGCCAGAAGGTGACCTTGCCCAAACGGCAAAAACCGGAGGGTTACGAGGATCCACACTATCCGTTCAGATACATAGCCGAGAGATTCTGAGCTCGACGGTCCGCCGCAGACGAGGCTCAAGCGTCGCCATGAAGCGATTACATTTGTCCCGTCAGCAGAAGCGCCGCGGGCAATCTCATATCGGGCCCCGTCGGCGTTCGGCGGGCAGCGTGCGTGTGCCCTTGCCGGAGTGGCTTGCCGATTACAGAAAGGAGTGGCTGAGGCCCGACGCCATCGCGGGGCTGACCGTGGCGGCGGTCGTCATTCCGAAGGCGCTCGCCTATGCGACCATCGCCGGCCTGCCGGTTCAGGTCGGGCTCTATACGTCCTTTCTGCCGATGCTGATCTATGCCCTGCTGGGCACGTCGCGTCCGCTCAGCGTCAGCACGACGACCACGCTTGCGATCCTGGTCGCGGCGGCACTTCAACAGGCGGGCGCGAACGATCCGGCCGCCCTGGTGACGGCGTCGGCGACGCTGACGTTTCTGGTAGGTGCCATCCTCGTCCTGGCGAGGCTGCTGCGGCTCGGCTTCGTCGCAAATTTCATTTCGGAGCCGGTGTTGATCGGCTTCAAGGCTGGCGTCGGCATCGTGATCGTCGTGGATCAATTGCCGAAGCTGCTCGGCATTCATTTCCACAAAGGCTCGCTGTTTCACAACCTGCTTGCCATTGTCCAGGGGCTGCCGCAGACCTCGCTCGCGACCGTGGCCGTCGGAGCGGTCATGATCGGCCTCCTGGTCGCCCTGGAGCATGGGTTCCCGCGTGCGCCCGCGCCCCTGATCGCAGTGGCCGCCGGGATTGCCGCTGTCAAGCTGCTCGGCCTGCCGGATTACGGCGTGGCGACCGTCGGCCATGTGCCGACGGGGCTGCCGCCCCTGACAAGGCCGGACCCCGCCATGTTGACGGCACTCTTGCCGCCCGCGCTCGGCATCGCGCTGATGAGCTTCACCGAAACCATCGCGGCGGGCCGCGCGTTCAGCCAAAGCGGCGAGCCGGCGCCGCAGCCGAACCGCGAGCTGCTGGCGACGGGGTTGGCAAACCTCGGGGGCGCGTTGTTCGGCGCGATGGCCGGCGGCGGAGGCACGACGCAGACCGCCGTGAACCGGCTGTCGGGTGCCCGGACGCAACTCGCCGGCGTGGTCACGGCGCTGGCCTCGCTCGGCACGATGCTCTTTCTCGCGCCGCTCATCGAGCTGATGCCGGAAGCGACGCTGGCGGCGGTGGTCATCGTCTATTCGATCGGGTTGATCCAGCCGTCGGAGTTCCGCGACATCCTCCGGATACGCTTGACGGAATTCATCTGGGCCCTGATTGCGCTGGTGGGCGTGGCCGTGGTCGGCACGCTTGAGGGGATCGTCGTCGCGATCATCGTGTCGCTGGTCGCGCTCGCTCATCAGTCGTCGGACCCGCCGGTCTATGTTCTCGGCAGAAAGCCGGGGACGAATGTGTTCCGTCCGCAATCGGCCGAGCACCCGGACGACGAAACCTTCCCCGGTCTGCTGATGCTGAGTCCGCAGGGACGGATTTTCTTCGCGAATGCAAAGCGCGTCGCCGAGAGGATGAGGCCGCTGATCGCGTCGACGGAGCCGAAAATCGTGGCGCTCGATCTCGCAGGTGTATTCGATTTCGAATACACCGCGCTGAAGATGCTGACGGAAGCGGAGAGGAAGTTTCGCGAGGAGCACGGCGTCGTGCTCTGGCTCGTCGGGCTGAACCCCGCCGTTCTCGCGATGGTGCGGCGCTCGCCGCTGGGAGCGACGCTCGGAAACGACAGGATGTTCTTCAACATGGACATGGCGGTTGCCCGGTATCTGGCGGACCAGGCCCGCGAGTGACGCGGCAAGCGCGTGTCAGTGTGAAAGTCAGTGTGAAATAAGGAGCGGAAATGCGTCCGGCCTTCACTGTGTCATGTCGGCTTGCGGTCATTTGACCCGCCACTGCCCGGCGGGTCCTCGACCCATAGCCAGAACAGGCGATAGCCGACCGCGAGCGCGACCGGACCAATGAACAGGCCGATGACGCCCCCGGTGACCATGCCGCCCAGCGCGCCGATCAGCACGACCGGCATCGGCACGTCGACACCGCGACCCAGCAGCAGGGGCTTCAGGACGTTGTCGACGAGTCCTGCGATGAAGACATAGACGGCAAAGGCAATCGTAGCCGCGCTGACGCCGCCGGCGGAAAAGACAAAGATAATCACGGGAAGGGTGATCAGGGTGGCCGGCAGCTGCATGATCCCGAGCAGCAGCACCCCAAGGGCCAGCAGGCCGGCGCCCGGGACGTCCATGGCAACGAAGCCGCCACCAATCAGCAGCATCTGTATGAAGGCGATGCCCACCACTCCCTGAGCCACCGCACGGATGGTAGCGGTGCACAGCTCGGTGATCTGCAGGCCCCTGTCCGGGCCGAAGATGCGCGAGGCGATTCTGACCGCGCTGCCTTGGCCCGCTTCGCCGTGGGCCATGATGAATCCCGCGACGATCAGCGCGAAAACGAATATCAGCAGGGCCATGCCGAGGCCGGCGAGCTTGCCAAGCAAAGCCAGGCTGACCACCTTGATCTGTGGGGCGAGTCTCATCGCCAGACCGCTCATGTCGGTGGCCGCCTGGTTCCACAAGTCATACAGGCGATGACCCACCAGCGGCCAGCTTGCCACCGACGCGGGCGGCGGCGGAGCGTGGAAGTTCCCGCTCCTGAAGATGTCCATGGCCTTGTCCACCGAGTCGACGATTGCAGCACCCAGCAGGTAGGTGGGTAGCAGGATGACGCCGAACGCGATCAGGACGATCAGCGTGGCGGCGCGACCGTCCTTGCCCAGCCTTCGCCTGAGCCGGACCTGCAGGGGATAGATCGTCGTCGCCAGAATCAGGGACCACAGTACGAGGTCAAAGAACGGCTTGAAGATCTCGAAGCAGAAGATCACGAGGGCCGCGATCAGCCCGGCGCGAATATAGACGTCGAGCAGGCCGCGGGACAGTGCCTTGTCGGATGTAGGCGTGGGCAGCATCGATTGCCTCCTGGTGGGCACAGCGCGTACTGGGTCGGTAAGCGAATCTCCTGGCTCCGGAGGCGTCTTTGCTGCAGGAGGCAAGCAGGCCCGGCCGCGCTTCCGGGCGCTCTGCCGTACAGTTCCCGAACCACATCGACCGTTTCGCGAGAGGCGGGTCCTTCCCGACTGGGTTGTCGCCGTCCGCGGATTCGACGAAGGCGGGACGCGCCTAAAAACTCATGGCGAAGCCAAACGATACACCGTGTACGTTATGTCCGAAGACGTAGCGAACCATCGCGCGCGTCCGCGTGACGAAGACGGGATACTTGCTGCTATCGAGTTCGAGGCCAACCCCCAGCGAGGTGAGATCATTGAAGCCAAGCACGCCGGCACTGTCGCCGAAATAATGGGAATAGGCCGTTTCCAATACGTAGCGTACGGGCTTGTCCAGGGCATGAAGGCCTGTCGGGGCGCGCCAGCGCGCCCACATGCTGAATTGCTGTGACGTCGCCGATCCTTGCACGGCGTCAGACGTACTGCCGAAACTGCGCAGGTAGATGTCGGTGGCACGCAGTTCGACATCGATCTCGTAGTTTTCCCGGTAATGCTCGTAATCGAGCATGAGCGAACCTCCATAGCCGTATGCGTTGAGCGCGCCATCTTCGAGGAATTGCAGGTTCGTGTCCTTGATGCGATTGATGAAAGTCTGCGCCAACCTCAGGTCGCTTGCCACCCGGCCGATGGTGCCGTTGAGTATCGGCCTGAACTTCAACTCATCGGTAATCGGGAAGTCCCAGCCAATTCCCACTGTCGTACTGGCGGTATTCCACTTGGCCGGAATCGGCCGCTGCTGGGAGCCGTCGCTTGCGACAAAGGTAGGATCGTAACGGCTGTATGCCAGCGTACCCTCGAGGTACAGCGGAAAGGAGCGGCTGACCGTAAAGCCGCCACCCAGTTGGGTCTGGCCAAATCCGGGATTGCCGGTGGTGCCGCTATTGATCGAGAGGGAACTCGTCGTCACATCGGGGACGGTCGTGTAAGTCATGATGGCCAGAACGGCATCGGCGTGGCTCTTGACGTTCGCCCCCAGCAGCGCTTGATTGGGCAATTGATTGGGCGTCGCCTGCGCATGGGCTGCGCCACAGATGACGAACGGAAGAAGGGCCCATGCGGATGAGGAACTGCGACAAGACAGGGAACGTTTGGATTTTTGCATGTCCAGTGACTGTCGTTATCGGTTGATCGTTCCTTCGATTTCCGAGGACTGCCGAAGCGAGCATGAGCAATCTATACCATAAGTCGCAAATACCTTGGGTCGCGGCAAGCCCGGCCGTCGACAGCCAGGATGCCAGGTCGGGAATGTTGCATTCTTCTTGTTAATCGAAGAAGATTAAAAGGTCAAGATCGAGCGGAGGGGCTCTCCGGGGCCAGTGCGATCGCTCAGGGCGCTCTGCACGCGTTTCGTTCATGACGGAATGATTCGAGTGCGAACGCGCACCACGAATGCGTCGAGGTTCGCTCGATGCGCTGCCCGACGCAGGGAGAAAGTCATGAGTCACCTGGTCGCCGTCGGCATGGCGACTTTTGTGGTAGCGCTTAATCCGATCGGAAACGGTAGTCACGGAAGCGTCGTGCAGGTCGATCGATCACTGCCGCAGGGGCATCGTCACTGGCATCTCTCTGCCATGGCCTTGAAGGAATATTGTTCCGGGCGCCATGTGGGTTCACCGCTGGACAAGTCAGCGTAGCCGGCCTGCATTGAGCACGGAGCGACCGTCTACGACAAAGGAGATATCCCCGTGAGCAGCTTGACGCAACAGGACGATACCGAAGCGCGCGAACCGATCCTCGATACGGTTGATCGAGTCTCGGAGTTGTGTTTCGGGCTGTTCATGGCATTGACTTTCGTCGGCACCGTTTCGGCGACAGCCGGGGAAGATGCGGGCCGCAAAATGCTGTACACCGCACTGGGCTGCAATCTTGCATGGGGACTTGCCGACGCCGTGATGTACCTCGTACGCACGTTGACGAACCGGGGCCGGCGGCTCACGCTTGCGCTGGCCGTCCGGAACGAACCGGATCCTGTTGCCGGCGTTCGCACGCTCCGCGATGCGTTGCCGCCGACCATGAGGACGCTGGTTTCCGATTCGGAACTCGAGTCCATCCGGGCGCGTCTTGCCGCCAAAGCCAACCTCCCTGATCGACCCAGGTTCGTCCGCGACGATTTTTTCGGTGCTGCAGGGATCTTCATCATCATCGTATTGTCCACGTTCCCGGTTGCGATTCCTTTCGTTATCCTGGATAACGTTTCGGCAGCCCTGCTGGTTTCACGTATTCTCACGCTCGCCATGTTGTTCGCCGGCGGCATGGCGCTCGGCCGCCATGCCGGCTGGGGCAGTTGGAAAGCCGGGATTTCGATGGTCACACTGGGCGTGCTGTTGACGATGGCAATCATCAGTCTGGGTGGTTGAACCCCGGGTCGACCCGATCCGTCGCAACGGACATAAGCGGTTCCCGTTCGTTACCCCCGAACTATCCCAATCTGTGAGCGACGACCGTCGCGCCTGGACAGCAGGCGGACCGCGCTCCTTCGCCGGCACAAGTTCGCGCGGAACTGGCCGAGCTGAGATGCACGGGCTACGATCCGAATGACTGGTCGGACTGTCCAGCGAACATTCAGGCGGCCGCGCAACGGGTGAGCGGCGCTGCGTCAGTAGGCGCGCGATCGCAGTGCAGGCGTTGAGGGTTCGCTTGGTTCATCGGCATTGCATTGAATCTGCCGCTTGCGCTGACAGGGTGTTTTCACACCAAGCGGTGGTGCGATGAAGCACGGCGCCTACAGACGAACCTGGATAACATGGCTGCAATGGTGCGGTGAATCGATCGTCGCCTGGAGGGGATGGCGCTTGCCCGAAATGACCGGGCGCAGGGTCTTCGACGGCGGCGATTGAACAAGGCGGGTGCGCCGTCCGCGATTTTTCGAGGCCGCCTGTCCATCAGCATGCGGCCCGCGCGTCATTGTGATGGCGGCCCGATGCAATCACCCGCCTCAACCCCATGACGGAGGCTCATATGCAATACCTGCTGATGATCTATTCACAAGAAAACAGGTGGAACCAGATGACCGACAGCGAGCGGCAGCAAGGCGTCGCGGCGTATCAGGCGTACACCGAATCGTTGAAAAAAGCGGAGGCTCTGGTGGGCGCCAACCGGCTACAGAACACGAATACGTCGACCACGGTGCGGCTCGTCGACGGCAAGCCACAGGTGCTCGACGGACCGTATTCCGATTCGAAGGAACAACTCGCCGGCTACTACCTGATCGACGTGCCCAACCTGGACGCGGCGATCGCGTGGGCGTCGCGTTGTCCCGGCGCGGCGCACGGCATCATGGAAGTGCGCCCGGTCTGGACTGCCCCCTACGACGCGCCATCTGCTGCATGAGTCCGTCCGGCGGCGACCGTGATGCTGACGGCGCCGCGCGTTCGATTGCCGAGGCGGTCGCTCGCCGCAGTTACGGCAAGCTCGTCGCGCTGCTGGCGATGCGCACGCGCGACGTCGCCGCAGCCGAGGACGCGCTGGCCGACGCGTTTGCGGCCGCGCTCGCCGACTGGCCGGAGCGTGGCTGCCCCGCGAATCCCGAAGCGTGGCTGATGACGGTTGCGCGCCGTCGGGCGATCGACGGCGCGCGCCATCGCCACGTCGGCGACGAAGTGACAAACCAGCTCACGATTCTCGCCGACGAGATCGACGAGCATGAAGCAGGCGCGTTGCCCGACCGGCGGCTTGCGCTGCTATTCGCGTGTACACACCCTGCTCTCGAGGCCGCGATTCGCACACCGCTGATGCTGCAGGTGGTGCTGGGGCTCGAAGCGAAGACGATTGCCTCCGCGTTCCTGATGTCGCCCGCCGCGATCAGCAAGCGCCTCGTGCGGGCGAAGAACAAGATCCGCGCAGCGGGCATTCCGTTCAGCGTGCCCGAGCGCGAGGAGTTGCCCGGCCGGCTCGCTGCGGTGCTGGAGGCGGTCTATGCGGTGTATGCGGAAGGGTGGACGGACCCGGTCGGCGGCGATGCCGAGCGGCGCGATCTCACCGGCGAGGCGCTGTTTCTTGCACAACTGCTCGTCGAACTGCTGCCCGAGGAGCCGGAGACGCTGGGTCTGCTCGCGCTGATGCTGTATGCGCAGGCGCGTTGCGACGCGCGACGCGATGCAGCCGGCGACTACGTGCCGTTGTCGGCCCAGGACCCGGCGACATGGAACGCCCCGATGATCGACGCAGCCGACGCACTGCTGCGGCGCGCGAACACGTTGAACGCAATCGGGCGCTTTCAGCTTGAGGCCGCGCTGCAGTCGGCGCACGTGCACCGTTGCCGCACGCGACGCCCGAACTGGGACGAGGTCGTGCAACTCTACGATGCGCTGCTCGCGATTGCGGCGTCGCCGGTGGTCGCGGTGAACCGCGCGCTCGCGCTGGCGGAGCGGGACGGCCCGCAGGCGGCGCTCGACGCGCTCGTGCCGTATGCGGACGATCCGCGGCTGGCCGACTACCAGCCGTACTGGGCCGCGCGTGCCGATCTGCTCGCGCGCGCCGGCGCCACGGCCGAAGCGCTCGGCGCATACGATCTCGCGATCGGACTCGAGCGCGATCCGGCCGTGCGCCGGTTCCTGCAGCGCAAGCGCATCGAGTTGGTATCGGTTAGAAGTTAGATTGGCGCGTTGTGTTCGCCATGCGAGGTTGCAAGGCATCGAGAAGGGACGCACCGGGACATGAACTCGTAGAGCGGGCAAGCGACGCCGGGCGCACCGCGCCGCCGCGGATGGCTCCGCCGCATGGACATATCGAGCGAAAGCACCTGGGCCCGACAGGGTGGCGAGCGATGAACGGCCATGAGCGCCCGGCGTTCGAAGACTTATGGGACCCGGCAACCTCCGGCATCGTGCCGCGCCATGCCTTCGTCACGTTCGTCACGGTGCAAAGGTGCTGGACACGACGTGAAATTCGCATGGCGGCGCCACGCGAATTTCATGCGACTCATCCCTTCACAAACTCCTTCAGGTACGACAGCACACTCTTGATCGGCCCATCGTCACGCGCTTTGCCGGCCTTGCCCTGAAACTTGTTGACGGCGGCATTCAGCAGCTCAACCACCTCCGGGCTCTTGTCTACCCAATCCGCCGCGCTCATCTTCCGGGTGGAACCGCCGCTTTTGCTGAGCTTGTCGTACAGATCGACCTTGCCCCCTTTATGCGTGACCTGGACGGGCTTGGTGCCCTTGGCCTTGATGGCACTATCCAGCGTGCCGGACTCGCTCAGCAGTTCCCACACATCCAGTTCCAGTTCCCCGCCGGTGAACTTCGTGGACTGCGTTCCAAGCAACGGTGTCCCGCCGCTTTCCCCCTCGTCCATCATGCCGTAAAAGACCCGCGTCTTTCCGCCGTTCCATGCCTGATTGATAAAGGTCGAGCACATGCGACACGGTTTCAAGGTGGAGAACAGAACCGACTCCACCGGCAAATTGGTCTCGGTGGGATTCCTGAGAAAGTAGCCGATCAGGGTGTTGACTTCCGCATGTCGATATTCGCCGGTGTTCACGCCCCACGAAAGCACTTTTCCGGTCTTGGAAACCAGCATCGTCCCGATGTTATGACCGAGCGTGCGGTCGGTGTACACGAACCCCAGTTTCTTTAGCAAGCAGAACGTCGCCAGCATGTAGATCCGTCGGGCCTTGCTATGGGCAGCGGGAACTTCTTCGTCGTAGATCGAAGGCAGATTGGGCGGCGTCCCCAGCTTGGTCAGACCGAACTGGTCCCAATGCTTCATATCTGGAGGCATACATCGCTTGGGTTCACCCCGGTATTCGGTGTTGATGTAGTCGGGCGAATCGTAGGCGAATTCCAGCTGATTATTTTGATTGACCCAACTATCCGTCGGATAATTGACCATTATCTTGCCCTTGGGCTGGGTCTTGGACGCCGCCATGGATGCGTGCAGAAAAACCGACGGCGGCACCGGTCCCAATGTGTCGACTTCGTAGTAGTAAAGGCTGCTATCTTTATTGCTGATCCGCGCTGCGACTTTTTTCTTGGTTTTGGTTGCAAAAAACGCACTGACCTTAGGCATTGCACACCTCCTGGAAACAAACCGGCTGAAGGGTCAGCGGGCCAACCAAAGGTACGATCAAGCCCGGTTAAGCCTAGCTCATCGTTGAAGACTTTCAAACATCGCAGCGGTCCTTTTTGCGCTTCCCGGCCCCGGCGCACCAGCCACTCAGCGAGGAACTCCGCCAAGCCATCCGCGGGTGGCTTGGCGCTCGCTCGACGCATCACGAGGCCAAAGTTCTTGCAAGCCGCGCAAGACAGGCAGGTGCGAGTATCGCGGCGACGCCTTGCGCAGCGAGACCTACGCTAGGGTGGCGTTGTCGACCCCCGTCAGCGTAACGCCGGCCTTGAAAAACCGTGATAGTCCCCAGCTTGACCGGCGCGAGACTATTCGTTAGAAATCGTGGGGTTAAATCAGGTGCGAGGCAAGGTGACAGCTTGCGCGTTCGGAATGCCAACGTGCGATCTTAGCGTCGGTGACATATTCTCTTTGGCATCGACTTCCAACTGACGCAACGCAAGGAGACACCATGACAATCCGTGTTGGACGATGGCTCAGCAGCAACGGGGGCGGCCTTGAGATCGTTTCGATCGGGCCGGGTGCCCACTTCACCGGTCGCTACCAGACCAAGGTGGGAAAGCCCGACCCCAATGCGTGGTTCGACGCGCAAGGAATGACCGACGGCGCGCTCATCGGATTTACCGTGCTTTGGAAGAATCAGTCGGAGCAGCACGCCTCGCTGACAACCTTTGCCGGTCGCTACCTGGCTCAAGGCGAGCAGGATGGTCTCGGCGACGCATCGAGGGAACGGATCGAGGCCCAATGGCAACTTGCGCGCCTCTACGACGACGATGATCCCGGCAAGCCGCATGCGATGTGGGAGACCTTCCTCAGCAACTCTGCCGTCTGGTATTGGACGCCGTGATCCATCAGCGCAGCATGAGTCCCGCATGATGAAGCAACTGGCGGAGGACCTTCAGTCGTGCCTGTCCGGTCTCCGCCAGCTTCTGGCGAACGTGCGTGTGCGGCGCCACGTCGCTATGTCCGCGCAGTGCGTCCCTGCCTTCCCGCCCCGACGTGCGAGCACCTCGACACCCTCATGAGCGACGGCCGCAACGCTGCATTAATAGGCCGCTTGCTGGAACTGTTCGACCGCAGCGCGTAGCCGTGCCGGCCAGTCAGCGACGCTGCGGCCCGAACATCCGGGCGAGCGCGCGTGCCAGTTCCTTGACGACCGGATCGGCGGTCGGACGATGCATGAGGGCGATGTCCATCGTCTCGATGGAAGGCAGTCCGCTTTTCGGTGTCAATACGAGGTGTTCCGCCGTGACGGCGCGCGCGGGAAGGAGACTGATGCCGAGGCCATCGGCAACGGCAGCCTGGATGCCGCTCAGGCTCGAACTGGTGAAACTGATCCGCCAGCGGCGTCCGAGTCCTTCGATCGTGTTGATCATGTCGTCGCGATATAACCCGCGCGGCGGGAATGCGACGAGCGGAATGGGATCGAGCTGGATCGACGGGTTCTTCGCGCTGTCGATCCACCTCAACTGCTCGGGCCAGCACGCGACGGTTTCGCGACTGTTGCGCCGCTGCTTCACGAGGATCAGATCGAGGTCGCCGCGATCGTAGCTACTGCTCAAATCGCGGCTCAATCCGCTCGTCACTTCGAGCTTCACCTGCGGATGCTTGCGATTGAACGACGCGAGAATATGGGTGGTGGGTCCGCCGACGAAATCTTCCGGTACGCCCAGCCGGACCGTCAAACCCACCGTCGCGCCCGACAGCGCTTCAATCATTTCGTCGTTGAGCGCGAGCATCCGCCGCGCATATCCAAGCAGCGTTTCGCCGGCATCGGTCGGACGCACGTCACGACTTCCGCGATCGAGAAGCTTGTGTCCGGCCATCTCCTCCAGTCGCCGCACCTTCTGACTCACCGTGGACTGGGTCGAATGGAGCCGCGCAGAAGCGGCAGTGAACGTGCCGCAATCGGCGACCATGACAATCGCTCTCAGCAGATCCAGATCGAACAGCGGTCTGCGCGCTTTTGGACGCGCTTTTGCAGTCGCTTTTGCACTCGCTTTTTCACTCGCTTTTTCACTGTTAGTCATTGAACTATCGGGTGGTCGAATGTGCAGGCCGACTTGTACCACGCGTGCGGCCGGCAGGCAATCGCGTGCCACCCGGATGAACTGCAAGCCTGCCCTTTACCTGCAGATGCGAGCCCGATGCACGGCGAGCGAAAGCGCATGTCGCCACTATTCGAATTTCAACTGGTCTTCATTTGAACATTTCATTTTTGAATGTGAGGCAGTCTCGATAACATCCAGCGATTGACACAACGACGGGCGCAATGACCCGAGACAAGAGGAGATGAGGCAAGTGCGGAGACAAATGAACAGGACAAGGGGAAAGACGCTTGCGGGCCTGAGCGTGGGCGTCATGCTCGCGTCCACGGCCAATGCGCAATCCAGTGTCACGCTGTATGGCGTCGTCGATACCGGCGTGACCTACACGAACAACCAGCAAGGCCATTCGGCGTGGGAGGCGACGAGCGGCAACGAATCGGCGCCGCGCTGGGGCCTGATGGGTACGGAAGATCTGGGCGGCGGACTGAAGACGACCTTCCGCCTGGAAAACGGCTTCAACATCGACAACGGCCAACTCGGCCAAGGCGGCCGGCTGTTCGGCCGTCAGGCGTTCGTGGGCCTCGTGAGCGACAGGCTCGGCACGGTGACGCTCGGCCGTCAATACAACGCCGTCCAGGATATCCTTGGCAATATGCAGATCAGCGGCACGCTGACCGGCTATGCCGCTCACCCGCACGACAACGACGATATCAACAACACCTTCCGTACGAACAATTCCGCCAAGTATGTTTCGCCGAGCTTTGCCGGCCTGCAGGCCAACCTGCTGTACGGCTTTTCGAACTCAACCGGCTTCTCGTCGAACAACAGCTGGAGTGCTGGCCTCAACTATACGAACGGCCCGCTCAACCTGGGCGCCGCCTATGCCCAGATGAACCATCCCGCCAGCAGCGCGGTGGGGGCGGTGGCGTCGGACAACTACTACGGCAGCGAGTCGATGTTCGGCACGCCGCTCGGCAGCGCGACGCGCCAGAAGATCTGGGGCGCCGGCGGCACCTACACGCTGGGCTCCGCGATCCTCGGGCTGCTTTACACCGGTTCGCGCTTCGACGTGCCGGCCGCATCGTCGCTTCGTTTCGACAACTATGAAGGCAGCGTGGTCTACTACGTTACGCCGGCCGTGGTTCTCGCGGCCGCCCAGGTCTATACCCACGTCACGCAAGGGTCGCTCTCGGGCCACTTCAATCAGACGTCCACGGGCGGGAAGTATCTGCTGTCCAAGCGTACCGACCTCTACGTGAACGTGCTCTACCAGAAGGTGTCGTCGAGCGTCGGTCAGGCGTGGATCGAAAGCATTTCCGCACCGTCGTCGACGACGGCGCAGGTTGCGGTCGTCGCCGGCATTCGCCACAAGTTCTGATTGAGCGTTTACGTCACTCGCGCAAGGTTCTTATGAAACTCCGACTTCTCCTCGCTGCGCTGCCGTTCGTCGGCATGTACTCGGGCGGCGCGCTCGCGGAGCATCTGCCGATGCTGTTCGGGATGCCGTTCCTGCTGTCGTGGAACCTGATCTGGATGGCCGCCACAGCGGCCGTTCTGGCCTTCATCCTGTATCTCGACACCCGCGACGAAGCGATCGACGCCAACAGCCAGGCGGGAGGCCAGCGATGAACGCGGCCCTCGTCATCATCATCCTGTTCGCAGCGTTCGCGCTCGGCATCGGCCTCTTTGCGCGGCGCGGCAAAAAGCTGAGCTTCGAGCAGTGGGCAGTCGGCGGCCGCGGCTTCGGCTCGCTCCTCACTTTCCTCCTGATGGCCGGTGAAGCGTTCTCGACGTTCACGTTCCTCGGCGCGAGTGGCTGGACCTACAGTAAGGGCGTGCCGGCGTTCTATATCCTGTCGTACGGCTGTCTTGCGTACGTGATCGGCTACTGGATGCTGCCCGCGATCTGGCGCTACGCGAAAGAGCGCAACCTCGTCTCGTTCGCCGATTACTTTGCTTCGCGCTACGACAGCCGCAGCATCGGTGTGCTCGTGTCCATCGTCGCGGTCTTCGCGATGGTGTCGCTCCTGATCATCCAGTTGCGCGGGCTCGGCATCATCGTTTCGGAGATGTCATACGGCACGATCCAACCGGCCGTCGCGATCTGGATCAGCGCGATCCTGATGGCGCTCTACATGACCGTGTCGGGCATTCACGGCTCGGCGAGCATCGCGGTCGTCAAGGACGTGCTGATCCTCGCGCTCGCGATCTTCCTCGGCATCTACTTGCCGCTGCATTATTACGGCGGCATCGGCGCGATGTTCACGCGCATCAACGAAGTGCATCCCGAACTGCTGCGCATGCCCGAGCATGGCTTCAACCTGAGCTGGTACAACTCGACGATCCTGCTGACCTCGCTCGGCTACTACCTGTACCCGCACGGCTTCACCGCCGTCTACGTCGCCCGCGACGCGAAGGCGCTGCGTCGCAACGTGGTGATGATGCCGATCTACCAGGTGCTGATCGCGTTCCTGTTTCTCGTCGGGTTCGCGGCCACGCTGACCGTTCACGGGCTCGAAGGAACGGAGACCGATCTGGCGCTCCTGCGGCTCGTCAAGCAGACGTTCGCGCCGTGGTTCGTCGGCATCGTTGGCGGCGCAGGGCTTCTGACCGCGCTCGTGCCGGGTTCGCTGATCATGCTCAACGCCTCGACGACGATCGCGCGAAACGTCTATCGTGAAGGCTTCGCGCCGCACGCAACCGAGCAGCAGGTCGCTCGCGTCGCGCGCATCGCGCTGCCGCTCTTCACGCTGGTCGTGGTCTACTTCACGCTGCTTGGCGGAGCGACGTTCGTCACGCTCGCGATCTTCTCGTCGAGCCTTTTGACGCAACTGCTGCCGATGCTCGCCTCGAGTTTCCTGAAACGCCCGTTCGGCACCCGCGAGGCTGCGTTCGGCGGGATCTTCGCCGGTGCGATCGTGCTCGCGCTCGTCAACTCGCGAGGGATGACGCTGGCTTCGATGTTCCCCGGCGCGCCGGCCACGCTCACTTCCATCAACCCGGGCCTCGTCGCGCTGTTCGCAAACGCGGTGGTCTTCATCGCGATCAGCGCCGTGCAGCGCGCTCTGCGGGCCCGCATGGCAACTTCGGTCAAGTCAACATGACATCCTCTCGTTCTTCTCTCGTCATCTCCAACGTCCGCTTGCCCGATGGGCAGGCTGTGGCCGTGTCGATTACCGATGGGCGCATCGACGCGCTCGGCCCGGACGTCGTGGCGCAACCGGGCGCCGCGATAGAAAACGGCGGCGGCGCGCTGCTGCTGCCCGGTTTTGTCGAAGGGCACACGCATATCGACAAGAGCAACTGGGGCCGGCCGTGGTATCGCAACGAAGTCGGCGCGACGCTGCTCGACCGGATCAACAATGAACGCCGCTGGCGCAAGGAATCGGGGCATGACGCCGGCGCGCAGTCGCTCGCGCTCGCACGCGCGTTCGTGCAGGCAGGCACGACGCGCCTGCGTACGCACGTCGACGTCGATACCGACGCGGGCTTGCGCTACATCGAAGGCGTGCTGGAGACGCGGCAGACGATGCGCGACGTGCTCGACCTGCAGATCGTTGCGTTTCCGCAGTCGGGCTTGCTGGGGCGTCCGGGCACGGACGAACTGCTCGGGCGCGCGCTTGCCGAAGGCGCGGACGTGCTTGGCGCGCTCGATCCGGCGTTGATCGATGGCGACCCGGTCGCGTCGCTGAACACGACGTTCGCGCTCGCCGAGCGCCATCGCAAGCCGATCGATATCCACCTGCACGAGCCCGGCGAGGTCGGTGCGTTCACCTTCAGACTGCTGCTCGATCGCGTCGAGGCGCTGGGCATGCAAGGGCAGGTCGTGGTGAGCCACGCGTTCTGTCTGGGCGCGCTGCCGGAGCGTGAACGCGATGCGCTGCTCGAGCGGATCGCGCGTCTGAACGTGGCGCTCCTGACGACGGCGCCGCCGTCGCGTCCGGTTCCGCCGCTGAAGATTTGCAGGGAAAAGGGCATCACCATTTTTGGCGGAAACGACGGCATCCGGGATACATGGTCGCCGTATGGCTCGCCCGATATGCTCGAACGCGCGATGCTGATCGGCATGCGCTACGACATGCGCCGCGACGACGAACTGGCGATCGCTTTCGATTGCGTCAGCGCGGCAGCGGCGCGCGGTTGCGGGTTCGCCGACTACGGGCTGCAGGTCGGCGCGCGCGCCGATCTCGTGCTGGTCGATGCGGAAACGGTCGCGCATGCGGTGGTCGCGCGGCCGAAGCGCAAGCTGGTCCTTGCCAACGGACGCATCGTCGCGCGCAACGGCGAACTGGTCGCGGCGGCGTTGGAGGGGGCTTGATATGGATAGTCGGGAACAGGTCGACATACTGATCGAAAACGGCTGCGTGATCACCATCGATCCGCAGCGTCGTGTAATCGATAACGGCGCGGTTGCGGTGAAGGGCGAGCGGATCGTTGCGGTCGGCGAGACGGCCGCGCTTTCGTCGCGATACCGCGCACATCGGGTGATCGATGCGCGGCGCAAGGCGGTGCTGCCGGGGTTCATCGATGCGCACGCGCATGCTGGACACGCGATGCTCAAGACCATCGGCGGCGCGGACGGCGACGCCTGGACGGATGCATGCGAGGCGATTTACACGCGAGCGTCGGACGAGACGTTCTGGGAGGTGGAATCCCATCTCGCAGCGCTCGAACGTTTGAAGGCAGGCGTGACGACCGGTGTGTCGCTGCTTGGCGGAGGGAACTCCATCATACGCGTCGACGATCCCGTGTTTGCACGGCGTCATTGCGATGCGGTGGTGCGGACGGGCACCCGCTCGATTGTCGCGGTGGGTCCGTCGCGTCCGCCGGAGCCGCGCGCCTACACGCGCCACGGACCGCACGGCAGCACGACGCGCAATGTCGATTTCGCCACGATGTACGAGGTCTGCAAAGACATCATCGACGCATGTCATGGCGACGCGGATGGCCGGATCCGCATCGCGCTGACGCTGCCCGTCTTTGCGCCGGCTCACTACCCGGAGCAGGCGGAATACGAACACGCGTTCCGCTCGCAGGCCGGGCAATACATGGCGCTCGCACGCGAACAGGGGCTCGCCTTCACGCAGGACGGGCATCGGGCCGGCACGCTGGCCTTCGCACATCGCGAACTGGGCCTCTTGAACAAGTCCTCGTTCATGTCGCATTCGATCGATCTGACCGACGACGACATCGCAGCATGCGTCGAGACGGGCGCCTCGGTCGTGCACAACCCGAGCGCGATCATGTCGATCATCGGACGGTGCCCGGTGCCGGAACTGATCGATGCGGGCGTCAACGTGGCGATCGCATCGGACGGTGCGGCGCCCGATCGGGGCTACGACATGTTCCGCCACATGTCGCAATGCATGCATTACCATCGCCGGCATTTTCGCGATCCGGACGTTCTGCCGCATGGCAAGGTCCTGGAGATGGTCACCATCGATGCCGCGAAGGCGCTGTCACTCGATGATCAACTGGGGTCGCTCGAAGTAGGCAAGCTGGCGGACATCATTCTCGTCGACCTGTTCAAGCCGCACATGATGCCGATGAACATGCCGGTCTATCGTGTCACGTGCTTCGCCAATGCCGGCGACGTGTGCATGACGATGGTCGGCGGCAAGGTCCTGATGGAGGATCGCCGCGTGCTGACGGTCGACGAGGGCGAGGTGCTGGAACGCGTTACCGTGGCTGCGCAACAGATGCTCGATCGCAGTGGCTTGCATCATTTGCTCGACGAGCCGTCGACGCTTTGGGGGCGAAGCCACTACTAAGGTTACGTCGGCAGGCCGTTCTGTTCCTTTCGTGTATCAACATCGTTCCGGTCCTACGGCACAGCATCGAAGACGCTGCGCCGCAGGACCGCTTCATTTGAGCCGCCCGGAAAGAAACTGCTGCAGGCGTTCGCTCTTCGGATTAACGAGAATGTCCTGCGGATCGCCTTCTTCCTCGATCTTCCCCTTGTGCAGGAACACCACATGGTTCGACACGTTGCGGGCAAAGCCCATCTCGTGAGTAACCACGATCATCGTGCGTCCTTCTTCGGCGAGCGCCTGCATGACTTTCAGAACTTCCCCTACCAGCTCCGGGTCGAGTGCGGACGTGGGTTCGTCGAACAGCATGACGTCGGGCTCCATCGCCAGTGCTCGTGCGATCGCCACCCGCTGCTGCTGACCACCGGACAGGTGCGACGGATACTTGGATTCCATGCCGGCGGTAAGCCCGACCTTGGTCAGATACCGGCGTGCCCGCGCCTCGGCTTCGGCGCGGCTCAACCCGAGGACGCTGAGCGGCGCCTCGATGATGTTCTCGAGCACCGTCATGTGCGCCCACAGATTGAAATGCTGGAACACCATCGATAGCCGCGTGCGCATCTTCTGCAGTTGCTTGTGATCGCTGACCCGCAATGCGCCGCTGCGGTCGCGTGCGGTCTGGATTTCTTCGGCGTTGAGCGTGATGCGCCCCGAGCAGGGCTGCTCGAGAAAGTTGATGCAGCGCAGGAAGGTGCTCTTTCCGGAACCGCTCGACCCGATGATGCTGATCACATCGCCGGCCTTCGCCTTGAGCGATACGCCGTTCAGCACCTCGTTGTCACCGAACTTCTTGTGCACGTCGTCGACAATCAGCTTGTACATGTTCAATACTCTCCATCCGGGCTGCAGGCAGCCTCGTTCAATGTCCTTGCGGTTTCAGGAAGGCCAGCAGACGCCGCTCCATCCGGCGGAACCCCCATAGCAGCGCAAACACGATCGCGGCGTACAGGACGGCGGCAATCGTAAAGGCCTGAAAGGAGGCGTAGGTGGCGGCATTGACGTCGCGTGCCACCTTCAGGATGTCGGGGATGGTGGCGGTGAAGGCGAGCGTCGTTGCGTGCAGCATCAGGATGACTTCGTTGCTGTACATCGGCAGTGCCCGCCTTAGCGCCGACGGCAGGATGACGCGCGTGTAGATCTTGAACTTCGACATCCCGTAAGCCTGCGCGGCCTCGATCTCGCCGTAGGCGGTCGCCTTGATCGATCCAGCCAGGATCTCCGTTGCGTACGCGCATTCGTTCAGCGTGAACGCGAGCAAGGTGCAGTTCATCGCGTTACGGAAGAAGGCGTCGAGCATCGCGTAGGAATGCACGGCATGGAGGCTGTAGATGCCCGTGTAGCAGAGCAGCAGTTGCACGTAGAGCGGCGTGCCGCGAAAGACGTACGTATAGAGCCAGACCGGCCCGGAGATGAACCGGTTGCTCGATGCGCGTGCTATGGCCATCGGCACGGCGAGCAGGAAGCCCAGCCCGATCGAGACGACGAGCAGCCACAGCGTGATCGCAAGACCGCTCAGGCGATAGCCGTCGCTGAATAGATAGTTCTGCCAGTACTCGCGGATGATGTCGATCACAGCACGGCCCTCCGTACACCCGTCGAATAGCGTTTTTCCAGCCACAGCAAACCGAGGTTCGACAGAGTGGTGATCCCGAGGTAGACGGCGCCGGCGGTCAGCGTGAAAAAGAAGAACTGCAGCGAGCTGCGGCCGGCGTCTTGCGAAGCCTTGACCACGTCGGCGAGACCGATGATCGATACCAGCGCCGTCGCCTTGACCATCACCTGCCAGTTGTTGCCGATACCGGGCAGGGCGAAGCGCATCATCTGCGGGAACATGATGCGGATGAACACCCGCCATGAACTCATGCCATAAGCGAAGCCGGCTTCGAGCTGGCCGCGCGGCACGGCGAGGAAAGCGCCGCGAAAGGTCTCGGCGAAGTAGGCCCCGTAGATGAAGCCGAGCGTAATCACGCCTGCCACGAAGGGGTCGATGTCGATCTGATCGACGTTCATGAGGTCGGTCGCGTCGTTCAGCAGGATCTGGATGCCGTAGAAGAGCAGCAGCATCAGCACGAGATCGGGAACCGCGCGAATCAGTGTGGTGTAGAGCGTGCCCAGGCGCGAGAAGACCGGATTCGGCGAGAGCTTGGCCGCCGCGCCTGCCAGTCCCAGCACAAACGAAGCGGAGAGCGACAGCACCGCGAGCTTGATGGTGACCCAGGTACCGGCAAGGAGGAGCGGGCCATACCCGTGAAGGAACATGTCTGTATATCCTTGGATGCACGGCTGGACCATGCAGCGCGTCAGTCGACCGCCGGTTGTGGCGTGGTCGATGGATCGCGCTGCGCCGTCGCGGCCGATGGGTGGATCGTTCGTCGTGAAGGCAACGATCTTGCATGGAGCCGGAGTAAGCGCTAGAGCGCCAACTCTGGCCGACAGGGGACGATTAGCTGCCGTACACGTCGAAGTCGAAGTACTTCTTCTCGAGCTTCTTGTAGGTGCCGTCCTTGATGATGTCGGCGATTGCCTTGTCGACCTTCGCCGTCAGATCGGCGTCTTCCTTGCGCATGCCGATGCCCGCGCCATTGCCCAGGGTCTTCTTGTCGTCCAGATCCTTGCCGACAAACTGGAAGCCCGCGCCACGCGGCGTCTTCAGGAATCCGAGGTCAGCCTGAACCCCGTCCTGCAACGCCGCATCCAGTCGGCCCGAGATCAGGTCGGCATAAACCTGGTCCTGGTTCTGGTACGGCACGATGCGCGCGCCCTTCCGTTCCCAGTGGGCCTTCGCATACGTTTCCTGGATCGTGCCCTGTTCGACTCCGACCGTCTTGCCCGCGAGCGATTCCGGCGTCGGCAGCAGCGTCGAGCCCTTCTTTGCGATGAGGCGCGTGGGCGTGTTGAACAGCTTTGCCGAGAAGGCGACCTGTTCCGCGCGTTGCGGCGTCATCGACATCGACGACAGCACGCCATCGAACTTTTTCGCTTTCAGTGCCGGAATCATGCCGTCGAACTCGCTTTCGACCCACACGCACTTTGCCTTCAGACGCGCGCAGATTTCGTTGCCGAGGTCGATGTCGAAGCCGACGAGTTTGCCGTCGGCGCTCTTCGATTCAAACGGGGGATAGCTGGCGTCGACGCCGAACCGAATGGCGGACCAGTCTTTTGCGCAGGCGCCGGTTGCGACGAGGGCGAGCGCAATGCTCAGGGCAAGCTTCTTCATCAAATCTCCGAGAATTGACTGGGTGAGGTCGGTTGGTGCGGGACACCTTATGGATTTATCGATCGACCTTGTATGTACAAGCTGAATTGATCGCATGCTTTTCTACCGTCCGATCAACTTGTACATACAAGATAGCTCGATAAGGATGCGAGGACTAGTTAGGGATTTCACTCGAAATGCGCATGTAATGCCCGAATGCAGGCGTTCGGTTAGTCAAGGCAAAATATGAAACGCGCGTCTTGTATATACATAAAATTGACCGTCGATTTTATTTATGTTGTATAGACAGACGCGCGTCGGACCAGTGCCCGTTAGTTATAGACGTCGAACGAGAAGTACTTGCGGGAGATCTGCTGGTATGTGCCGTCCTGAATCATGTCGGCCAGCGCCTTGTTGATTTGCTGGCGCAGATCGTTGTCTTCCTTGCGCACGCCGATGGCGGCCCCGACGCCCAGCGTTTTCGGATCATGCAGCGCCGGGCCGGCGAACGCGTAGTCGCGGCCGTTCGACGTCTTCAGGAAGCCCAGGTCGGCCTGTACCGACGATTGCAGCGCCGCATCCAGACGGCCGGATAGCAGATCCTGATAGACCAGATCCTGAGTCTGGTATGTCCGGATGGTGACGCCTTTCGGTTCCCAGTAGGCCCGTGCATAGGTCTCCTGTGTCGAACCCTGCTCGACGCCGACAGACTTGCCCTTCAGCGATTCGGGGGTCGGGAGGAGGCCCGAGCCTCGTTTTGCGAGCAACTGCAACTACAAGCTTTTTCATGAAGTCTCCAGATCAATGATAAGCATGACTGATTTTATGTAGGGTCTAGCGGCCTTGTTCCGGTTACGCCCAGCAGCCGGCCCGCTGCATGGGTGGCTATCGAGCTCGAAGCAGACACGAGGTCAAAGATTCGTGTCGGCCCGAGCCCTGCCAGATTTATTTCACGGGATGCGCGTCAGACTCGATCCATGCTGCGCCGATAGCTGCCCGGCGAGAACACGGCGGTCAGCGCGCACATCGCTATGACCACGGCCAGGTGCATCGACCAGGCAGTGGCAAAGCCGCCACCGGCGTCGCGCAGCCAGCCGATCAGCCAGGGGCCGGTTGCGACGATCAGAAACCCCACGCCCTGCACGAACGCGGCCAGCGCGCCGGCGCGCTGGGCGTCGGGCAGATGGTCGAGGGTGACGATCAGGCTCAACGAGAAGAAGCCGCCCAGACCCAGCCCCGCGCACGCCACCAGCAACCACGGCGCGAGCGCCGGGACCAGTGCAAAGCCGGTGAAGCCCGCGGCCTGAAGGGCCAGGGTCAGCCACAGGACACCGCGGCGGTCCGCGGCGCGGCGGGCGAGCATCGGCATCACCAGTGCTCCGGCCGCCTGGAACACAGCCATCCACGCGAGCAGGTTGCCGCACGCCTGGGGGCTCATTCCCATTTGCCGGTAAAACGATGGCAGCCACGCGACCAGGCTCGAATAGCCGCTGTTGGCGAGACCGAAATATGCGGCGAGTTGCCAGGCGCGCAGGTTGCCGAAAAAGCGTATGACCGGGATCCGCGCCGAGCCAACCGGCGCTGTGCCGCGCGGCGCACTTGCGAGCCAAAGCGCGAACGTGCCAAGTGCCGGCACAGCCCACACGGCGAGTGCGAGATGCCAGCCGCCATGCGTGGCGAGCCAGGGGCTTGCGACCGCGCCGAACGCTCCGCCGCCGACCAGCGCCGCTGAGTAGAGTCCCATCGCGAGTGGCACCCGATCGGGAAACCAGCGCTTGGTGAGGCCCGGCATCAGCGCCTGGATCACCGCCACCCCGGCGCCCGCGATGCCGGCACCGATGATCAGGCTTGCGCTGTCGCTCGCCCAGATGCGCGACGCGCAACCGGCAGCGAGCAACAGCAGCGCGGCGGCCAGGGTGGGCTTCTCGCCGAAACGCCGTGCCAGCCCGACGCCCACGCCGGCGACGACGCCCATCAGGATGAAGGGCAGCGTGGTCAGCATGGCGGCGGCCCGGAAGCCGAGGCCGGTGTCGTTGCGCACGAGGTCCAGCACGGGGCCGACGGAGGTCAGGAAGGGGCGCAGGTTGAAGCCCACGAGCACCAGGAGGACGAGCGCGCCGGACGTCGCCGCGATCGTGCGCGACAGGCGGGCGGCGCCTGCTGTGCCGGAATCAGGCATGACGCGCGCTCCGTTCCTGTCGACCGCAACTGTCCGGCGGGACGAGCGCGCGAGGGGCATTGCGTACTGTGTCGCGGCGGCCGTCAATATCACGGGTGACGGCCCACATTCGGCCTTCCTTGGCCGCGGAGGCAGCGAAACCCGGCGCGAAATGCGTCAGCGTTTTTGAATCGGTCATTTGGATGCTCTCTGAGAGTCTGAAAACGGCTGGATAATCAACCCTGTCGAGAGGGTAAGGGCCTGCGCCATCATGTGGAAATTAAATATTCGACTGACTTCCAGTGGGGAATGCGATGGTTTCGGCGTTCCATGGATTGCGTCGAGCAGCGCTTTGACGACTTGGCTGGCCCGTACCGCGGCGAACCAGCAGGCAAACCAGCGATTTACGAAAACGGCGCGACGAGGCGTCGAGGAGGTCGTGGGGCAGCCGGCGAGCGAAATCGTTTGGCCTCGCATAATCGGTATCAAATTCACTGGATGCCGAAAGGCCTGCAAATTCAATGACATTTCGCTGAAGAAGACGCGGCGGAGTCAACTAGATGGATAATATTCTTTTCTTTTTCGATCTTTAGGATAGTAATATTGCCGTTATGGCCAAGAAAACCGCTCCGTTGCTACCCAGGACTGAACTGCGTCTCCAGCAGTTCGGAGAGCGATTGCGCCTGGGCCGCCTGCGTCGACGCTTGACGGGCAAGCAGGTCGCGGAACGAGCGGGGATGACGCCAGTCACATTGCGGAGTCTGGAGAAGGGGAGTTCGGGGGTCACCATAGGCGCGTATTTGGCTGTCATGCAGGTATTGGGGGCCGAAAATGATCTTGATCTGCTGCTGAAGGACGATCCCCTCGGCCGTAGCCTACAAGACGCAGCGCTGCCCAAGAGATCACGCGTTACCAGGCAAGTTGCATTGCCGGCGCCAACGCGTGATGCCTCTACTTCTGCGCATGCCGAGAAAACAGATTCGACCGTTGCGGGCAATTGGACCGCAGATGACACGTTCGTCAGTACCGACACCCTGACCGCTCTGATCGACATTCCCGCGCCTGGCAAGAAGAGGCCCGCGAGATGAGCAATGGTTTGATCGCCGTCTATGGTGATTGGGACGGCCTTGCCGAGCCGGTGAGACTCGGCAGGCTTTACACGCGTCCTTCTGGCGTTCACGAAATCTTCGAATACGAGTTTGACGACGAAGTGCTGAATCGGCGAGAGATCAGAGGCCTCAAGCTCGACCCGCGGCTCGGTTGGTACGCGGGCCGTCAGTATCCGCCGCAGGGGCAGCAGGCATTTGGTGCATTCAGCGACGCAAGCCCGGATCGGTGGGGACGCCTCTTGATGCGTCGGCGGCTGGAGCGGGCGCAGCGCGCTGGTCGGGCGGACCCCAAGGCGCGGCTCCGTGAATCGGATTACCTGATGGGCGTGCATGACGCATATCGCGTCGGTGCGTTGCGTTTTCGGCGCAACGACGAAGGGCCTTTCCTGGACGATCATCACGACACGGCAGCGCCACCCTTTGTGCAATTGCGTGCGCTGGAGGCTGCGAGCCTCGCCCTGGAAGGCGATAAAGACAATATGGCAAGCGAGGCCGACGAATGGCTGCGCATGCTAATTGCGCCGGGCGGTTCATTGGGGGGCGCGCGTCCCAAGGCTAGCGTGGTCGATCCGACAGGGCACCTTTGGATCGCCAAGTTTCCCAGTGTGCGTGACGACTACGACGTTGGAGCCTGGGAAATGGTCGTGTACACCCTTGCCAAAGCCTGCGGGCTTGACGTGCCCAATGCGCTGGTCCGGCGATTCGGCGGTGCCCACCACACTTTCCTGGTCAAGCGATTCGATCGTACGGCACAAGGGCGGCGCAGACACTTTGCTTCAGCGATGAACCTGACCGGCCATCAAGATGGTGACGATGCCTCGACGGGTGCCGGCTACCTGGAAATCGCGCGGGTGTTGATGACCGATGGCACAAGTACCGACGCAGATCTGCGGGAGCTATGGTCACGCATTGTCTTCAATCTGCTCGTTTCCAATACCGACGATCATCTGCGTAACCACGGTTTTTTGCTGGAACCGGAGAGGGGGTGGGCGCTTTCCCCGGCATTCGACATGAACCCGGTAGCGCACGCGAGTGGACTCAAGCTCAATATCACTGAAGCGGACAACGCGATGGATCTGGAATTGGCGAGATCGGTCGCTCATTATTTCCGAGTGTCCGTTGACGAGGCTGAAGAGATCATTTCGAATCAGATTCAGGTCGTCTCGCAGTGGCGGACGATCGCGGAATCCCTGACAATCTCTGCAAGAGAACAGCGGCAGATGGAAACTGCCTTTCGTCTCGCCGTGCGTGCATGAATACCAATTAGATCAACCTTGATCAATTCATTTGCCGGCATTTGCAATGCCTCTAACGCTTCCACAACTCGAGTGCCACATATGACGCTCCCGATGGAGACAACTGGCAGTGCTTCCATGCTGCCACTTGCGAAATGCCCGCGCTGACCGACTCGCTCTTCTTCGCAATCTACCCCGACGCCGCGGCCGCCGGCCGCATTGCTCGGCTTGCGCAACGCGTGCAAGCCGAGCACGGCCTCAAAAGCAAGCCCGTCGCGATGGAGCGCTTTCATGTGACGCTGCATCATCTAGGCGCCTTTGCGGGCGTGCCGGAGGATGTCGTTGCAATGGCCTGCGACGCGGCATCCCAAGTCGCGCTTGCGCCGTTCGATGTCACGTTCGACCGCACGTCGAGTTTCCCGGGGCGACGGAGCAAGCGGCCGTTCGTTCTGCGCGCGGGCTCGGAGAACAACGGCCTGCTCGAACTGCAAGCGACACTCGGACTTGCATTGCAAGCTGCTGGACTCGCGGTCAAAGCCAACTCGCGTTATACGCCACATGTGACTTTGCTCTACGACGAACACCGTCCTGCCGAACGATCCGTCGATCCGATCGGTTGGGCCGTGCGAGAATTTGTGCTCGTGCGCAGTCTGCTGGGCCGGTCGCAATATGTGCAGTTGGCGCGTTGGCTGCTACTGGCAAGAGGCGCCGGACAAAAAGAAAGCGCGAGAATCTAGCGCAATCCGGGCTACACGATTGCGTAGTCCATCGGTATTCGACCTATTAAAGATCGCCGGGTCTGCGTCAGGCAAGTATCTCGTGCATGGGGATCGCAGGAGTCAGTTTCCCGTGGCGTCTTAATCTTCGGCAAAGTCGTGAGACGGCTCTTGCGGCGCTGGCAAATCGCCGCCGCCTTTTCCCAAGCGCGAGGATGCAAATGGACACTCACAACATTCATGCTTTCAGACGATTGCGGACCGCGGTATTCTTCAGACCTCTTTCCGGATATCTGACACGCGCATGAGCCGTTACTGTGGAGAAGTTGACCCCAAGCCCATCCTGGATGCCGCCGCGCACTGGCGCGACGTCGCATTGCTCGGCGAGGGCTCTGTGCTGACTACGACAAAGCTCTGGACGAACGACGCGGTCGATGCACTCCACCGATATTTCGTTCAAAGACTCGATGTCGGCGAGGGTAATTTCCTCTCCAAGCTGGAAACGCAGTTGGAACCCGTGGACTCTTCCGCGAAGCAATTGGCGGCCGAGATGATGTGGTTGATGTACTTGTGTCCGAGCAGCCTCAGTCCCGGCCACAAACGGCGAACCATTGAAACCATGTGGGCCTGGTCGGGCGAACCCTTTCCCTCGGATTCTCCCTGGCTCCAGGATGAGGTGCTTGGCGGCGTCGGCAGCGCAGGCCCAGGGTTCAATCAAAATCAGTGGCGTGAACTCGTCTTTCTAATCGACTTTATCCGTGCCTTCCGTGCGCTGGATAGTTCCGACCAGCAGCGATTGGTGGCCGATGCCTGGTCATTCGACGAGTGGCTAACCTTCGTTCCGGGCTGGAAGGAGCGGCAGTTTCGTCACATGCTTCTGTTCATGCTTTTCCCAGATACATTCGAGCGAATTTTCGGCCAAACCGACCGAAAGGCGATCGCGCATCACTATTCGCAACGCACGCCGCGGGAACTGAACGGTCTTGATCCGCTGCAGTTGGACCGGGAGATCCAGACGATTCGCCAGCGGCTCGAAGAGGAAAAAGGCACGAGTGAGATCGACTTCTATGTTCCGCCCTTACGCGCCGAGTGGAAAACGGAGACGTTCGCGGCTGCAACCGAGGACGTCACCGAGGCACACGTACGTAGCGCCCTGGCGGAGATCGACAAAGAAGGCATCCCGGATGGTGCGCACTCGACGAGCTACGATCTAACGGCAGGCGGTAACCGCTATCCGCCGAAGCTTGTTTTGTCGCTCGCTGTAAAGTACGCGACCGGGGAACCACTCGACCGAGCGAACTTCAGCGGGGGCGAAGAGTCGTCGTCGTTCCGACTATTGCGCCGCTTGGGCTTCACGATCGAGCCGAAGCCCAGGGACAACAGCGAAATCGAAGAACTGCTTGGTCGGTTCGTGGCTCAGTCGCAAGCAGGAAAGGATTTGGGCGTGCAGGGATATGTTCGGGAATATCGAGGCCTAAAAGTCAACGTTAGTTTTGGAAAAGGTAACTTCGCGCGGATTACCTGGATTGCGTTCCTTGCTGAAGGGCAGTCCGTCTCGCGCGGCATAAATCCAGTATTGCTCTACTTTAGGAGAGAGCGCCAACTTTTGCTTTGCTATGGTGAGAGCGAGGAAAATCCGGCCAGGATTTCCTGGGGAAGCCTTGCTGGTTCCGAGACAGTTGCAGATTGGTTTCAGGCGAAGTATGGGCGCAAGCCCGATCGTTACGGCGATTCCTACGTCCGCGCTTCTTACAATGTCGACGAGCCCTTGCCGATCGCCGATATACATCGGGAACTCGACGAAATGATTGACTCGTACGAGACGGTGTTGTCATCAAACAATGTCGGCGTGCAGGAAGACGAACATGAGTCGCAGTCCAACGAGGTCTTGTTACCGTTCAGGGCAGACATCGGAGAAGCCGTTCGCGCGTTCGCTGAAGCGCTGAGCGACTCAGCGGTCCGATTTGGCGAACGACACGACATGCTGGTCGCATCGTTCATTGCCGGCCTTGTCACGAAACCTCTCGTGATCCTCACCGGATTGTCCGGATCGGGGAAGACGCAAATTGCCATGCGCTTTGGTGAATGGCTGGGTGCGGGCCGTCTGCACGTTGCGGCGGTTCGGCCGGACTGGACAGGGGCCGAAGCCCTTTTCGGTTACGAGGACGGTCTGAAGCCACACGTCGACGGGAAGGCGGCATGGTCCGTGCCGGGCCCACTGGAATTCATGTTGAAGGCGGCAGCGGATCCGCATCATCCTTATCTTCTTCTGCTCGACGAGATGAACCTGGCGCACGTCGAGCGTTACTTGTCGGACGTTCTATCGGGTATGGAATCGGGGCAGCGTTGTCTGCCGGATCTCGTTCGTGGCGCCGATGGTTGCTGGCGGACGCGGGGGCGAAGTGAAAAGGAGCGAGTGCCATTCCCGCGCAATGTCTGGATCGTCGGGACGGTCAACGTCGACGAGACGACGTATATGTTTTCACCCAAAGTCCTCGATCGCGCAAACACGTTCGAATTTCGCGTCGAGACGGGCGATTTGTCGGCTGACGCGCGAAAGCCCATGAATTGCGCGGCGGGCGATGACGAACTGGTGAGAGGACTTCTGAGCATCGCCCGCGATGACGACTGGCAACTCACGCGGCCGTCCAGTTTCGCGGACGACCTCATTCCGCGCTTGCGGCAGCTACATCAGTTGCTCTGCCGTTACAACCTCGAATTCGGACACCGGGTGTTTTATGAAGCGCTGCGATTCGCTTCGCTCGCGGAGCAGGCCGGATTGCAGGAATTGGAAACAGTCCTCGATCGGATCGTCATGCAAAAGGTCTTGCCACGATTGCACGGCTCGCGACGCCGGCTCGAATTGCCCTTGCTGGCATTGGCCTTGTATTGTCGCGATCTTCCGGAATCGCTGGTGTCCGACCAGAAGTTACCCACGCTCGAAGTAGAAGCGGTGTCCGAATCAGGCGCGCGGCTTCCCTCTGCACATGCCAAGGTCGTGCGCATGCTTCAGAATCTGCGCCTGAATCAGTTCGCCAGTTTTACCGAGTAAGTCGTGCGCCCGGTTTTCACCGCCATCGCCTCGTTGTACGACTCGACGAACGCAATCGGAGCGCGTCTCCGTGTCGCGGTGCTACCCCGCAGACAAGGTTCGCGTCAGGACACACTGTGGTGCTCGGACGACCAGTCAGAACCGAGTTGCGGCATCAGCGCCATCGAAGTTGTCGAGGGAAACGAATACCGTTACGAATGGATCGGCATCGACCCGTCTGTAAGTCGATTGCGTGCCGACCCCGAGGAGATTTTCCAGCCCGACACGATGGACGGACGGTCCGGGCGGCTGCGCCCGGGATTGGCGACCGGCACCGTTCAGATCGAGTTAGCGTCCGAATCGGGTGTGCTCGGTCGACTGGAAATCGAAGTTCGTTCGCGCAAGCTAAACTATGCGTCTGAATATCAATGGATGTTGCGCGACATCGCCGAGCGGATGACCGAGCTCGTCATGGATCGTTTCGCTGTGAGCGGAACGCGCTTTGAGCAAGACGAGACGCGCGACGCCGTCACGCTTTATCAGCGCTTTGCATTCTTGCGGGCGCTTATCGATAGCGAACGGTTTCAGAATGCGATCCGCGAGATACTTCGCCGACCGCATACGGCTTGGGACAGTAACGTCGAGTGGGTTCATCCCGGCGTTGGTTTGCGTGCCGGCTCACAAGTCGCGCGTCAGTTGATGCGGGCGGGCTCTCGATTGAAGTGGACCGACGGTCCGATCTCATCGGTCCCTTCACGCCTGGAACGAAGGCGATCCGAGGCGACGCACGACACGACACCCAACCGGTTCATCAAGTTCGCGCTCGAGCATTGGCGTCAGGTCATGGGTGACATGGATCGTCGCTTGGCCGAAACGAGCACGCCGGCCACGTTGCGCGGCCGCCGCGAAATTGCCGAGGTGGTGATTCGCCTGGACGACATGCTGCATCACGAATTATTTGCCGATCTAGGGCCGATGATGCGTTTTCCCGCCGACGATCAGGTATTGCAGAAACGTGAGGGGTATCGCGACGTCTTCAAAGCCTACGTGGAATTCGAACTGGCGTCGCGACTGTCATGGCAAGACGCTGAGGGGAGTCATCAGGCGGGAATTCGTGACGTCGCGACGCTCTATGAACACTGGGCGTTCATCGAGTTGGCGCAGATGGTGGCGGAGTTGATCGGTCATTCGTTTGACCTCGGTCCGCTCGTGAAGACACGCAAGGATGGACTCAGCGTGGTGCTTCAGTCGGGTGTCGAAACGGTGTTGAGGGGCGAGGTGGAGCGCCTGGGTCGGCACATGGTGGTGGAGCTGTGTTTCAATCGGACCTTCGGCGTGAGTAGCAAGCAAATCGCATCGTGGACAAGGCCTATGCGTCCCGATTATTCACTGTTGATCCACGCCGCAGAGAGCGAGCAGGCCGGTTTCGAGCCCGTGGTCATTCACTTTGATGCCAAATATCGAGTCGATTTCATCGAAGATCTCCTGGGCGCGGCCGACGATCCGGTCGATTCGATGCCAACGGATGCTCCCAACGATGATCTCCGTCGTGGCGGCGCGCTGCGCGCCGACCTCTTGAAGATGCATGCCTATCGCGATGCCATACGCAGGACCGCTGGAGCCTACGTCTTGTACCCGGGAGGCGACGATGAAGTCAAAGGCCTTCCCTTCACCGAGTTTCATGAACTCCTGCCGGGTCTGGGCGCGTTCGTGCTACGCCCGGGAAGCGACGGGACGACTAGCGGCGCCAGCGCAGTCAAACGATTTCTTGATGAGGTGCTCGATCACGTCGCTACGCGTCTAACCCGGCACGAGCGAGGGCGGTACTGGCAGGAGGAAATTTACGGTGATCGTTCACGAAACCCCGTTTTGCTCGAAGCGCCGATGCCGGAAACGAACGTCCTGATCGGTTTTGTGAAAGGTCCGGAACATTGGGCCTGGATCGAGCGGAACAAGTCATACAACGTCCGCGTGGAGGGGAGGGCCGGCGGAGTTCGGTCCGATGCCCGACTTCTACAGGCCCAACTTCTGTTGCTCTATTGTCCTTCGATGGTGCGTCTCGCCTTGGCTCGTATCGTTTCGGACCCGGAATGCGTGGCGTGTGCGGGCATGAAGGCCACAGGCTATCCTGAACCGCGCGGAGACTATTGGTGCGTTCAACTGACCTGGATCGACCGAGCAGATTGGCTCATCGGCTTTTCTTCGTCCGCGCTCGACGCGTTCGTCCGACGTTCGGGGCGCTTGCGTGGTGAGCCGACGGTGCTCTCATGGGCTGAGCTCCGGCGTCTTGCCGAATTCGAGGAATGACATGCATAGGTTGTGTGGCGACGTCCGGAGCTAGATTCGGTCTGACACCGTCGAGCGTGAATTTGACTGGTTCCTATCAAGATCGGGTAAGCCATAGAATTTGTCATTTTGCCGCCGCTGTTTTTGGCCCTGTCTAATAGCTTTCTCAAAAAAGCTAAACTACAACGCAGTGCGCCAATGCCGACTTCCCTCGCGAAGACAGTCGAAGCCCGTTTTGCCGATCCACTTCTGCCGAGCAAGCACACGCCGTCACGATTCGGCGCGTTCCAGGTCGCTTTCGCGGTGCTGTCCAGCGTGACTTCAAATATTGCGCCTCGTGATTGCGACTCACGAGCTTCCATTTCCTGCCACAAGACATGACCCAACCCCGTCTCCTACCAATCACCCCCGAGACCCACCGCGTCCAGATCGACCTCGCCTACGCGACCGATCGCAACTTCACCGGCAAGCCGATCTACAAAACCGCCCATTGCTTGCTGCTCGAACCTGCCGAAGCCGCCTTGCGCCGCGCGGTCGCTATCGCCGCGACCATCGGTACGACACTGAAGATCTTCGACGCCTACCGCCCGCCGCAAGCCCAGCAGGTGCTCTGGAACTTCCTGCCCGACCCGACCTACATCGCCGAACTCGGCCGCGGCTCGAACCACAGCCGCGGCACGGCGATCGACCTGACGCTCGTCGACGCGAGCGACGCCGAGCTCGACATGGGCACCGGCTTCGACGCGATGGTCGCGGCCTCGGAGCACTTCCACCCGGGCTTGCCGGAACACGTCCAGCGCAACCGCACGCTGCTGCTCGGCGTGATGCACGGCGCGGGTTTCACGCATATCGCGAGCGAGTGGTGGCATTACGAATTGCCGGGCTCGCACGACCTCCCCGTGATCGACAACAGCGAAAGCGGCCCGCTGCGCCTGATGTAACCATCGCCCATTCGCCCATTCGCCCCGGAACAACAACTCACCACACACGGAACGCGACTATGAAACTGGTTTTGCGCAACGCACTGGCGGCACTCGGAGTAGCTTCAGCGCTGGCATTCACGACGATCACCACGTCCCAGGCGGCAACCCCGAAGGACATGTTCGTGATGGCAACCTTGCTCGACGAGTTCACCACGCTCGACCCAGGCGAAATCTACGAACTGGTGCCCGAGGAATACGTCGCGAACACCTACGACCGGCTCGTGCGCGTCGATCTGAAGGACCCGTCGAAGTTCAATGGCGACGTCGCGCAATCGTGGACGGTGAGCCCCGATGGCCTCACGTTCACCTTCAAGATCCGCCCGGGCCTCAAGTTCCACTCCGGCAACGCGCTGACGGCCGACGACGTCGCGTGGTCGATCCAGCGCACCGCGCTCCTCGACAAGGGCGCGGCGGCCGTGCTCGCCGGCATCGGCCTGACGAAAGACAACGCGTTGCAAAACGTGAAGAAGATCGACGACACGACCGTCTCGATCACCACCGATCAAAAGTACGCGCCGACCTTCGTGCTGAACGTGCTCGGCGCATGGCCGGCTTCGGTGATCGATCGCAAGCTCGCGGAGTCGCACCAGAAGGGCAACGATTTCGGCAACGAGTGGCTGAAGACGAACGAGGCCGGCTCGGGTGCCTACAAGCTCGTGAAGTGGACCGCCAACGATTCCATCGTGCTGCAGCGTTTCGACGGCTACCGCCTGCCGCTCGCGATGAAGCGCATCGTGCTGCGCCACGTGACCGAGGCGGCGAGCCAGCGCCTGATGATCGAGAACGCCGATATCGACGTGGCGCGCGACCTGAGCCCCGACGATCTCGACACGCTGTCGAAGGCGGGCAAGATCAAGGTGACCTCGGTCCCGCAGGCGACGCTGATGTATCTCGGACTCAACAACAAGAACCCGAATCTCGCGAAGCCGGAAGTGCAGGAGGCGATGAAGTGGCTGATCGACTACGAGGGCATCCAGAAGAATGTGATCCGCACGACCTACAAGGTGCATCAGACGTTTTTGCCGGAAGGCTTCCTCGGCGCGCTGAATTCGAATCCGTATCACCAGGATGTCGCGAAGGCGAAGGCGCTGCTCGCGAAGGCCGGTCTCGCCGACGGCTTCGCGGTGAAGATGGACGTGCGCAACGACTATCCGTACAGTGAAATCGCCCAGGCGGTGCAGGCGAATCTCTCGCTCGGCAACATCAAGGTGCAGTTGATGCCGAGCGACAACAAGCAGACGCTCGGCCGCTACCGCGCGCGTCAGCATGACATCTATATCGGTGAATGGTCTGCCGATTACATCGATCCGCACAGCAACGCGCAGGGCTTCGCCTGGAACCCGGACAACTCCGACAAGTCGAGATTCAAGATGCTCGCATGGCGCAACTCGTGGGACATTCCCGAGCTGACGAAGGAGACGCAGGCGGCGCTCGCGGAATCGTCGACGCAAAAGCGCGCGCAGATGTACCAGGCGATGCAGAAGGAGATGCTCGCGAAGTCGCCGTTCGTCATCATGTTCCAGAAGGTGTCGCAGGTGGCGGCGCGGCCGGGCGTGACGGGGCTCGAAGTCGGGCCGATCAACGATCTCGTTTCGTATCGCGACCTGAAGAAGCAATAAGTGACGACCGGGCTTTCGAGTCTCGACCGCATGCGCGCGCTCGCCGCGCGCCGTTCCGGCGTGCGCATGACGCTGCGCTTCGCGCGCTGGGTCGCGATGCTCGCCGTCACGTTCACGGGGCTGCTCGCGATCACGTTCTTCATCGGCCGCAAGATTCCGATCGATCCCGTGCTCGCAATTCTCGGCGATCGCGCGTCGGCGACGGCGTATGCGGCCGCGCGCCTCGAACTCGGCCTCGACAAGCCGCTCATCGAGCAGTTCATCATCTACGCCCGCGACGTGTTGCACGGCCATCTCGGCGTGTCGCTGCTGACGGCGAACCCTGTCATCGACGACATCAAGCGCGTCTTCCCGGCGACGCTCGAACTCGCGACGCTGTCGACCATCGTCGGCGTGATGGTCGGCGTGCCGCTCGGCGTGATCGCGGCCGTGCGCCACAATCGATGGATCGATCACGTGGCCCGCTTCATCGGCCTGATCGGGAGTTCGGTGCCGGTGTTCTGGCTCGCGCTGATGGGGCTCCTGCTGTTCTACGCGCGGCTGCATTGGGTGTCGGGCCCGGGCCGCATCGATCCGCTCTACGATGGCATGGTCGACACGAAAACCGGCAGTCTCCTGATCGATTCGCTGCTCGCGGGCGAGTGGGACGTGTTCGTCAACGCGTTCTCGCATATCGTGCTGCCGGCGGGCATCCTCGCGTTCTATTCGATCGCGTACCTGAGCCGGATGACGCGCTCGTTCATGCTCGACCAGTTGAGCCAGGAATACGTGACGACCGCGCGCGCGAAGGGCCTGACCGAGCGCCGCGTGATCTGGCGCCATGCGTTCGGCAATATCGCGGTGCCGCTCCTGACGGTGATCGCGCTGGCGTACAGTTACCTGCTCGAAGGGTCGGTGCTGACGGAGATCGTGTTCGCGTGGCCGGGCATCGGGTCGTATCTGACGGGCGCGCTGCTCAACGCCGACATGAACGCGGTGCTCGGCAGCACGCTCGTGATCGGTGCCACCTTCATCACGCTGAACCTGTTGACCGATGCGCTGTATCGCGTGTTCGATCCGCGTGCGCGCTGATATCGTCGGTTCATATCGCTCGCCCATGCCCATGCTTCCGCCCTCCGACGATTCGACCCAGGACTGGTCTATGGCCCCCAAGCGCGGGCAATGGAAAACGTGGCTTCTCACCGACACGCCCGCATCGCGCAGACAGGCGGCGCTCGGCCGCGCGTACCGTCGCTGGCGGCGCTTCGCGAGCAATCCGCTGAGCATGTTCGGTCTCGCGATCCTGCTCATCCTGATCGTCGTGGCGGCGCTCGGGCCGATGCTCGTCACGCAGGACCCGCTGCAGCAAGTGCTCTCCGATCGCCTGATGCGCCCGGGCAGCGCCGCGCACTGGTTCGGCACGGACCAGTTGGGCCGCGACATCCTCTCGCGGCTCGTGCATGGCGCACGGCTCACGCTATCGATCGCGATCCTCGTCGTGGTGCTGGTGGTGCCGATCGGCTTGCTGATCGGCACGACCTCGGGTTTCTGCGGCGGTTTCGTCGATACGGTGCTGATGCGGCTTACCGACGTCGCGCTCGCGTTCCCGAAGATCGTGCTCGCGCTCGCTTTCGCGGCGGCGCTCGGGCCGGGTGTGTTCAACGCGGTCATCGCGATCTCGATCACCGCGTGGCCGCCGTACGCCCGGCTCGCGCGTGCGGAAACACTGCGGCTCGTGCAGGCCGACTTCATCCACGTGGCGCGCTTGCAGGGGGCGTCGCCGTTGCGCATCCTGTTGCGCTACATCGTGCCGCTCTGTTCATCGTCGGTGCTCGTGCGCGCGACGCTCGACATGGCCGGCATCATTCTCGCGGTCGCGGGCCTCGGGTTTCTCGGGCTTGGCGCGCAGCCGCCGAGTCCGGAATGGGGCTACATGGTCGCGTCGGGGCGCAACGTGCTGCTCGACGCGTGGTGGGTCGCGACGATCCCCGGTCTCGCGATCCTGTTCGTGAGCCTGGCGTTCAACCTGCTCGGCGACGGTCTGCGCGACGTCTTCGATCCGCGCCACGGAGGCTGACATGCAGACCGCGTCTCAAGTCGAAGAACCCGCGCCGCTGTGCGAGATCGAGAACCTGCGGATCGGCTTCCCGGCGCACGACGGCACGCTCACCGATGCCGTGCGCGGCATTTCGCTGACCGTGCAAAGGGGCGAGCGGCTGGGTATCGTCGGCGAATCCGGGTCGGGCAAGTCGCTCACGGGGCGCGCATTGCTCGGCCTCTTGCCGTCCGGGGCGCAATGGTCGGCGGATGCGTTGCGCTTCGAGGGCGTCGATCTTCTGGCGATGCGTCCCGGGGAGCGGCGGCGCCTCTGCGGCACGCAGATGAGCATGATCCTGCAGGACCCGAAGTACTCGCTCAATCCGGTGATGACGGTCGCGCAGCAGATGCGCGAGGCGTTCAGGCGCCATGAGCCGAAGCTCGGCGCGCGTGCGATGCGCGAGAAGATCGTCGCGGCGCTGGCGGCGGTGCACATCCGCAATCCGGAGCGCGTCGCGGATGCGTATCCGCATGAATTGTCGGGCGGCATGGGGCAGCGCGTGATGATCGCGATGATGGTGTCGGCGGGGCCGCGTCTCCTGATCGCCGACGAACCGACGAGCGCGCTCGATGTGCTCGTGTCGATCCAGGTGCTCGCCGTCCTCGACGAGATGATCGAAAAGCACGACACCGGCCTCATCTTCATCAGCCACGATTTGCCGCTCGTGATGTCGTTTTGCGACCGCGTCGTGGTGATGGTGGGCGGGCGTGTGGTCGAGACTTGCGCGGCGCGCGACCTTGCGAACGCGCAGCATCCGTATACGCGTGGCCTGCTTGCGGCCAATCCGCCGCTTGTCGATCCGCCGGATGAATTGCCGACCTTGCGGCGGGATCCGGCGTGGTTTGCCGAGCCGTAAGCAACCGCTCTGCCTCCCCCAACTTGAGCCCCGCACGATGATCGAAGTTCAGAACGCCCACATCCGCTTCAAAACGAAGACCGGCTACGCCGACGCCGTCCGCGACGCATCGTTTCATGTCGATGAAGGCGAGGTGTTCGGTCTGGTCGGCGAATCGGGTTCCGGCAAGTCGACGATCCTGCGCGCGCTCACCGGTCTTGTGCCGCTGGCAAACGGCGCGATGCAGATCGGCGCGCATTCGCTCGGCAAGAAGATCGACCGCGCATTTCGCCGCGACGTGCAGATGGTGTTTCAGGACCCGTACGGCTCGCTGCATCCGCGCTTCACCGTCGACCAGACCTTGCGCGAGCCACTCGCGATCAACCGCATCGGCGACGAGGACGAGCGCATCCTGAACGCATTGCGCGAAGTCGGGCTCGGACCGGCGTTTCGCTTTCGCTACGCGCACCAGTTGTCGGGCGGACAACGGCAGCGCGTGTCGATCGCGCGTGCGCTGATCGTCGAGCCGCGCGTCCTCTTGCTCGACGAACCGACCTCCGCGCTCGACGTCTCCGTGCAGGCGGAAATTCTGAATCTGCTGCGGCGTCTGCATCGCGAACGCAAGCTGACGATGATTCTCGTGAGCCATAATCTGGCGGTCGTCGGGTTCCTCTGCCAGAGGATCGCGGTGATGCGCAACGGCGAGGTGCTGGAGCAGCTTTCGATCGACGCGGTGCGCTCGAACGACGTGCAGCACGAGTACACGCGCAGCCTGCTGCTGGCAACCCAGGGTTACAAGCGGAAGGTGGCGGAAGTCATCGGCGTGGATGCGGCGCTTTGATTGGCAAGACGGCGTCTGCCATGGGGATGTTGCACAAACAAGACCCGTGCCGAACGTTCGTGCCATTGGTGGAATCGCGTTGCGCGTCGGCTGATAGAATGGGTTCTCAGGCTTTCGATGTCTCCCGATGTGACCCGAAAAGCGTCACGGACGGCGTTCCGGCCCAGAGGGCCACTTTAACGAAATCGCAAAAGACCGGCCGGGTTTCGCGCCCGACAAGCCGGTCGACATCCCCGATGAAACTGCTAGATGCTTTGGTCGAACAGCGGATCAGCGCGGCCGCCGCGCGCGGCGAGTTCGACGATTTGCCCGGCGCGGGCGCGCCCCTCCAGTTCGACGACGACGCCCTCGTTCCCGAGGAAGTCCGCGTCGCGAACCGGATTCTGAAGAACGCCGGCTTCGTGCCGCCGGCCGTCGAACAATTGCGGGCGCTGCGCGACCTGCAGGACGAGTTCGACAAGGTCACCGATCCCGCCGCTCGCTGCCGCCTGCAAGCGAAGATGCTGGCGCTCGACATGGCGCTCGAATCGCTGCGTGGCGGTTCCACCGTGCCGCATGAATATCGGCGGCGGATCGCCGAGCGGCTCTCCGAGCGTGCGCAAAACCGCGCCGGGGAGCAGCCGGAGTGAGTCTCCCCGCGCCCGAAGCCTCGTTGAGCGCCGCCGCCGAGCGCGATCGCCGTTTCATGGCGCTGGCGCAGCAGGCGGCCGACACGGCGCGCGCCGCAGGCGAAGTGCCGGTGGGCGCGGTGCTCGTGCGCGGCGACGAAGTCATCGCGACCGGCTTCAATCATCCGATCGGCGGGCACGATCCGTCGGCGCATGCGGAGATGGTCGCGTTGCGCGCGGCGTCGCGCGTGCTCCAGAACTACCGCCTGCCGGGCTGCGAACTCTATGTGACGCTCGAACCGTGCCTCATGTGCGCCGGCGCGATCATGCACGCGCGCATCGCGCGGGTCGTGTTCGGCGCGCCGGACCCGAAGACGGGCGCGTGCGGCAGCGTTGTCGACGTTTTCGCGAACGAGCGGTTGAATCATCACACGACGGTCGTCGGCGGCGTGCTCGCCGACGAATGCGGCCAGGCGCTGCGCAATTTCTTTGCCGAGCGCCGGCAACTGGCGCGCGCGGAACGCGACGCGCGCAAGGCGCGCGAGGCCGCGCAAAACGGCATCCTCACTCGAACCGATATCCCATGATCGTCAAGCCCCGCACCATCGATTTCGTCGCGCCTTCCGGATATCCGCACGATCCCGCGGCGGTCGAGCGGGGGCTCGAGCGCTTGCGTGCGCAGGGACATCGGCTGGAAAACCTGCACGCGACGAAACGGCGCTACCAGCGTTTCGGCGGCACCGACGGCGAGCGCGCCGCCGACCTGAACCGTCTCGCCGATCCGTCGCGCCGCCTACCCGATATCGTGCTGGCGGTGCGCGGCGGCTACGGTGCGGCGCGCATCCTGCACGGACTCGATTTCGACGGTCTGCAACGGCGCCTCGCGGACCAGCCGGTCGCGATCGTCGGCCACAGCGATTTCACCGCGATCCAGTGCGCGCTCTATGCGCGCGCCGGCCTGAAGAGCTTCGGCGGCCCGATGTTCGCGGGCGATTTCGGCGCGGAGCAGTTGAGCACGTTCACGATGCAGAATTTCTGGAGCGCGATCACGCACTCGCACTTCACGGTGACGGGCAACACGCCGCAACAGCAATCCGTCGATGCAACCGGCATGCTGTGGGGCGGCAATCTCGCGATTCTGGCGTCGCTCGTCGGCACGCCGTACATGCCGCCGGTGGAGGGCGGCATTCTCTTCATCGAGGACGTGAACGAGCACCCGTTTCGCGTCGAACGGATGATTTATCAGCTGCATCAGTCGGGCATTCTGGGGCGGCAGCAGGCGCTCGTGATGGGCGAATTCTCCGGCGCACGGCTCGCCGACTACGACAACGGCTATTCGTTCGACACGATGCTGGAGCAGGTGAGGGCGGTGATCGGCGTTCCGGTCGTGACGGGGCTTCAGTTCGGGCACGTCGAGAACCTGCTGACGTTGCCGTTCGGCGCAACGGCGCACCTCGTCGCGCGGCCGCAGGGCTTCACGATGAAGTTGAGCGACTATCCGCATCTCGTCTGAAGCAGCCAGGCAGAAGCGCCCGCCGAGGGCGCTTTTTTGAATGCTCACGACGCAACTAACCGTCAATTTATCCATTCTCCGAGTTAACCCGGACGCTGTTCGCGACCGCCGTATTGTCGACAAAAAAGTGCGCTCAATGATGACAAAAAGTTGCCATATCGCCGGGAAGGCTTGTCAGCATTGAGTTTCTGACCGGTGACAATTCCATTCCAACCGCGATTGGCGACAATTCCAAAATTGAATTGTTGACAATATTTATGTCGGTTCTAAGATGTACAACATGCGAGCGAGCACATCATGTCCGACCCGAAACTGACCGGTTCAATGAACGCCAACGGTAATGGCAACGCGAATGCCGAGTCGATCGCCGAGAACATCCGCGCCGCGATCCTCGAGCATCGTCTTGCGCCGGGCGCCAAGCTGACCGAAGCGCAACTGTGCGAAGTGTTCGAGGTGAAGCGCGGCACGGTGCGCCAGGCGCTCGCGCAACTGGCGGGCGAGCGACTCGTCGACCTGGAGCCGAACCGCGGCGCATTCGTCGCGAGTCCGTCGCTGCAGGAAGTGCATGAAGTGTTCGAGATGCGCCGGATCATCGAAATGGCGGTGGTCGAGAGAATTTGCAGCGGACACGGCTCGCGGCGCCTGAAATCAATCAGCGCGACGATCGGACGTGAACGCCGCGCCTTCGAGAGCCATGATTTTTCATCGTGGATCCGTCTCTCGGGCGAGTTTCATACCGAGCTTGCGGCGCTCACGGGCAATACGGTGCTGTGCGAATGTCTGTCGGGGCTGGTCGCGCGTTCGACGCTGATCTCGGCGCTGTACGAATCGCTCGGCAAGAGTTCGTGCTCGTTCGAGGATCACGAAGCGATCATCGAGGCGCTCGACAGCGGCGACGCAGCCAAGGCCACCGAACTGATGGCGGGCCATCTGCGGGATGTCGAATTGAAGATGCTGGAGCGGCCGGCGCGTGGCGCGGTCGATCTGCGAGAAGTGTTTGCAAAGCCTGTCGAGCGGGACAAAGCGCTCGGCACGTGATGGTTCGGAAGCCGGCCAGGACCGGCACCGATAGAAGAGATGGAGACCGTGCCCCATCAGAGGGCACGTAATTAGCAGGACGTATGACCGCATGCGCCAGAACGGCTGCGTGCGGCACCCGTGAAAAGGCGCTCGCCAGAGCGCGAATGAAAACCGTCCCGGAGTCGCTTCGAGGGCGGGTCAGCAACAAGGCCCGTCGAAGCACCGCTGGGTGAGTCTCGCAAGTCCGAAGCGTACCGCGCGAAGAAGCCAAGGTATCCGAATCGACGCTTTCCGCGTCGGGCCGCGCATTTGTCGAATTTTCATTACCCCAGTCGCCTTTCTCATGAAGGAGAAGTCATGGCCCAGTTCAGTGCAACGTCCAGCGAGTCCGCGCTGCCACCCTACGAAGATCAGTCGTCCGGGAACGAGCCGCATATGCCGGCCGGTTACAGCGACCGCCTCTATAACGAAGACCTCGCGCCGCTCAAGCATCAGACCTGGAGCGCGTACAACATCTTCGCGTTCTGGATGTCGGACGTGCATAGCGTCGGCGGCTATGTGTTCGCCGGCAGTCTCTTCGCGCTCGGCCTGACGAGCTGGCAAGTACTGGTGTCGCTCTTGATCGGTATCGGGCTCGTGAATGCGCTGTGCAACCTGATCGCCAAGCCCAGCCAGCAGGCGGGCGTGCCGTATCCGGTTGCGTGCCGCGCGACGTTCGGCGTGCTCGGCGCGAATATTCCCGCCGTGCTGCGCGGGCTGATCGCGGTTGCATGGTACGGAATCCAGACGTTCCTGGCATCGAGCGCACTCGTGATCGTCGTGCTCAAGTTCGTGCCGCAACTGATGCCTTATGCGGACGTGCACAAGTACGGCTTCGTGGGCTTGTCCGCGCTCGGCTGGGCGGGCTTCATGATCCTGTGGGTGTTGCAGGCGGTGGTGTTCTGGCGCGGCATGGAGATGATCAAGAAGTTCATCGACTTCGCGGGCCCGGCCGTCTACGTGGTGATGTTCCTCCTCGCGGGCTACATGGTGTGGCGCGCGGGCCTGAAGAACATCGGCCTGAACCTTGGCGGCGTGAAGTACCACGGCATGGAAGTCGTGCCGGTGATGATCACGGCGATCTCGCTGGTGGTGTCGTACTTCTCCGGCCCGATGCTCAACTTCGGCGACTTCTCGCGTTACTGCAAGAGCTATCGCAGCGTGAAGCGCGGCAATTTCTGGGGCTTGCCGGTCAACTTCCTGGCGTTCTCGCTGGTCACCGTCGTCACGACCGCAGCCACCTTGCCGGTGTTCGGCCAGTTGATCACCGATCCGGTGGAAACCGTCGGCCGCATCGACCATCCGACGGCCGTGATCCTCGGCGCGCTGACCTTCACGATCGCGACGATCGGCATCAACATCGTGGCGAACTTCGTGTCGCCGGCTTTCGACTTTTCGAACGTCGCACCGCGTCACATCAGCTGGCGCATGGGTGGGATGATGGCGGCGGTGGCATCGATCTTCATCACGCCGTGGAACCTGTTCAACAACCCGGCCGTGATTCACTACACGCTCGACGTGCTCGGCAGCTTCATAGGACCGCTGTATGGCGTGCTGGTCATCGACTTCTTCCTGGTCAAGCGCGGCAAGCTCGTGGTGGACGATCTGTACACGACTTCGGAGACGGGCCGCTACTGGTACACGAAGGGTGTGAATCGCCGTGCGGTGGCGGCGCTGTTGCCGGCGGCGGTGATCGCGGTGCTCTGCGTGATGATTCCGTCGCTCGAAGGCGCTGCGAACTTCTCGTGGTTCATCGGTGCGGGACTGGCCGCGGTGTTCTACTGGTTCCTGGCGGACAAGAAGGCTGCGAACTAAGCTGAAAGAGTCACGAGAGCCGCCGGCCGGGAGCGCACCGCGCGACGAAACCGGCGGCACAACGTAGCAACGCAATTGGAACCGAAGCAACCGAAGGAGCAGGAAGATGCGAATCAAGCTGATCAACCCGAACACGACGCAGCGAATGACTGAATCGATGGGGCGTTGCGCGAGAGAGGTTGTGTCCCCCGGCACGGAAATCGTCGCGGTCAGCCCGACGATGGGCCCGGCGTCGATAGAAGGCTACTACGACGAAGCGATCGCCTCGCTCGGCATGCTCGCGGAGGTCGAATCGGGTGAGCGCGAGGGCTTCGACGGCTACGTGATCGCGTGCTTCGGCGACCCGGCGCTGTACGCGGCGCGAGAACTCGCGCACGGTCCGGTGATCGGCATCGCGGAAGCCGCGATGCATGCGGCAAGCGTGATCGCGCCGGGCTTCTCGGTCGTGACGACGCTGGCCCGGACCTGCGGCATGGCATGGCATCTCGCGGAGCGCTACGGCATGACGCGTTTCTGCAAGAACGTGCGCGCCACCGACGTCGCGGTGCTGGATCTCGACGTCCCCGGCTCGGCGGCCCGCAACATCATCATCGACGAATGCCGCAGGGCGCTCGACGAAGACGGGTCGGATGCGATCGTGCTGGGCTGCGCGGGCATGGCGGAGTTCTGCCACGAAGTGGAGGACGCGATCGGCGCGCCGGTCGTGGAAGGCGTGACGGCGGCCGTCAAATGGGCCGAGGCGCTGATCGCCCTGAAATTGCACACTTCGAAACGCGGCGACTTCGCGCGCCCGCTGGCGAAACGCTACGACGGCGTGCTGGCCGACTACAGCCCGCAAGACAAGCACATACACCGCAAGTGACCCGCACTATCTGCGCTGCTGTATGGGCGCACGAGGACGTTTTCGCTACACTGGACCATCGACTCACCCGCTTTCATTCGTCACTACCGTCATCAACGTCAACGCCATGTCCAACGATCCGAACTATCCTCGCGACCTGATCGGCTACGGCCGCAACCCGGTCTACGCCAACTGGCCGGGGCGCGCGCGCGTCGCCGTGCAGTTCGTCCTGAACTACGAAGAGGGCGGCGAGAATTGCGTGCTGCACGGCGATCCGGGCTCGGAGCAGTTCCTGTCGGAGATCGTCGGCGCGGCGTCGTATCCGTCGCGTCACATGAGCATGGAATCGATCTACGAGTACGGCTCGCGCGCGGGCGTCTGGCGCATCCTGCGCGAGTTCGAGAAGCGCAAGATGCCGCTCACGATCTTCGGCGTCGGTATGGCGATCGAGCGGCATCCGGAATTGGCACGAGCGTTCGTTGAACTCGGGCACGAGATCGCGTGCCATGGCTATCGATGGATCCATTACCAGGACATGTCGCCGGAGCGCGAGGCGGAGCACATGCGCCTCGGCATGGAGGCGATCGAACGCGTGACGGGCGTGCGTCCGCTCGGCTGGTACACCGGCCGCGACAGCCCCAACACGCATCGGCTGGTGGCGGAACACGGCGGCTTCCTGTACGACTCCGACAACTACGGCGACGACCTGCCGTTCTGGATGGACGTCGAAGTGACGGGGGGAGCGAAGAGTCCGCAACTGATCGTGCCGTACACGCTCGACACCAACGACATGCGCTTCGCCACGCCGCAGGGCTTCAACACCGGCGAGCACTTCTTCACGTACCTGCGCGATGCATTCGACGTCCTCTACGAAGAAGGCGACGAAGCGCCGAAGATGCTTTCGATCGGCATGCATTGCCGTCTGCTCGGCCGTCCGGGACGTTTCCGCGGCCTGCAGCGTTTTCTCGATCACATCGAACAACATGACCGCGTGTGGGTGACGCGTCGCGTCGACATCGCGCGGCACTGGCGCGAACATCACCCCTATGAAGGCGGCAAACAATCCAACGGGACGACGGCATGAAGGCGATGCACTACACACTCGATCAACTCAACGCACTGCCCGCGGAAACGTTCGTCACCGTGCTGTCGGGCATCTTCGAGCACTCGCCGTGGGTGGCCGAAGCGGCCGTCTCGCAACGGCCGTTCGCCAGCGTCGCTGCGCTGCACGCGACGATGTCGGGCGCGGTGGAGGCGGCAGGCGAAGGGCCGCAACTCGCGCTCATCAACGCCCACCCGGAACTCGCGGGCAAGGCGGCGGTGCGCGGCGAACTCACCGAGGAGTCGACCCGCGAGCAGAGCGGCGCGGGCCTGAACCTCTGCACGCAGGAAGAATTCGACCGTCTCCAGGCGCTGAATGCCTCGTATCGCGAGAAGTTCGGCTTCCCGTTCATCCTCGCCGTGCGCGGTTACGACCGCCACGGCATCATCGCGAACTTCGAAAAGCGCGTGAATCACAGCCGCGCCGAGGAGCTTCGCGAGAGTCTCGATCAGATTTACCGGATCGCGCGCTTCAGGCTCGATGACCTGATCAGCGCTTGAATCCGTGCTTATATCCGCTTAATACCGCAGCACGAACCAGGACGAAGACAATGGCAATCCCGACACTCGATCCCAACGCGCCCGAATTCACGCGCCGATATGTGAATCTCGCGGACCCGCGTCTCGGCGCGCAGGCGCTGGAGGCGAGCGACGACTTCTTCGCGCCGAAAGAGCGCATGCTGAACCCGGAGCCGGCGGTGTTCATCCCCGGCAAGTTCGACGACCACGGCAAGTGGATGGACGGCTGGGAAACGCGCCGCAAGCGCTCGACCGGATACGACTGGTGCGTCGTGAAGCTCGCGCGCCCGGGCGTCATCAAGGGCATCGATCTCGACACGAGCCACTTCACCGGCAACTTCCCGCCGGCCGCATCGATTGAAGGTGCGCATGTCGCCGACGGCGGCGCGCCGAACCAGTCGACCCAGTGGACCGAGATCGTCCCGTCCACGACGCTGCAAGGCAACAGCCATCATTACCTCGACGTCACGACGGACCAGCCGGTCACCCATCTGCGCGTGAACGTCTACCCGGATGGCGGCATCGCGCGTCTGCGTGTGTACGGCCAGCCGCAGCTCGACTGGAGCAACGCGAGCCGCAGCGAACTGTTCGACCTCGCCGCGATGGAAAACGGCGCTTATCTCGTCAACGCCAACAACCAGCACTTCGGGCTCGCGTCCTCGCTGCTGATGCCGGGACGCGGCGTGAACATGGGCGACGGCTGGGAAACGCGCCGCCGTCGCGAGCCGGGCAACGACTGGTGCATCGTCGCGCTCGCGCAGCCGGGCATCATCAAGAAGATCGAAGTCGACACCGCGCACTTCAAGGGCAACTATCCGGATCGCTGCTCGCTGCAGGCGGCTTACGTGAAGGGCGGCACCGACAGCTCGCTCGTCACGCAGGCGATGTTCTGGCCGGTATTGCTCGGCGAACAGAAGCTGCAAATGGACAAGCAGCATTTCTTCGAGTCGGAACTGGCGGCGCTCGGCCCCGTGACGCACGTGCGCTTCAACATCATTCCGGACGGCGGTGTATCGCGTCTGCGTCTCTTTGGAACGCTCGCATGAAAAAGCTCGCTATCGAACCGTTGACGCGTGCTGCGTTCAAGCCTTTCGGCGACGTCATCGAACTCGATGGCGCGAAGCAGATTCCCATCAACCTCGGCACGACGATCCGCTTTCACGATCTCGCGAACATCGACGTCGAAGCTGAAAATGGCAGGCCGCTCGTGAACCTGTTTCGCGGGCAGCCCCGCGTGCTGCCGTTCGAAGTGAAGATGCTCGAACGGCATCCGCTGGGCAGCCAGGCATTCTTGCCGTTGAACGACAAGGCTTACCTGGTCGTGGTGGCGCCGGCCGGCGATCTCGACGAAAGCGCGGTTCGCGCGTTCGTCACGCGCGGCTGGCAGGGTGTGAACTACGCGAAGGGCGTCTGGCATCATCCGCTGATCGCACTGGATGAGGTGAGCGATTTCATCGTCGTCGATCGTGGCGGCGACGGGCTCAATCTCAACGAGCAGGATTTGCGCGAGTCGCTGTGGCTTACCGAGGATGCGATGCGGTAAGCGGTAGCGCGGCGGGCAGGGCAAGAAAAGGACCAGTGATGGTCCTTTTTTGTTTTGTGCAGCGGTTCCTGAATACTTGTCAACCACGGCGCCTCGCTCTTGGCTTACACTAAGCTTTCGAAATGGCCGTGCGATCAACACGGCTCATCTTTTCGTCATACAGAGGAGCGATGGCAATGAAGACGGAACCGCAAAAAGAGCACGCGTGGCTTTTGAAACTGTGCGGCGACTGGACGTCCAAAGGCGAGATGACGATGCAGCCCGGGCAACCTGGCGAGACCTGGGAAACGAACGAACAGGTGCGTTCGCTCGGCGACATCTGGGTGCAGTGCGAGGGGAAGGGCGAAATGAAGGATGGCAGCGTCGCGACGACCATCATGACGCTCGGCTACGACACGCAGACGAAAGAGTTCGTCGGCAATTTCGTCGCGTCGATGATGACGCATATGTGGATCTACGAAGGCGCGCTCGATGCCGACGAGAAAGTGCTCACGCTGAACACCGAAGGACCCGATTTCTCCGCGCCGGGCAAATACGCCAGGTACAAGGACGTCATCGCGATCGAAAGCGACGACCATCGCACGCTCACGTCCTACATGCAGAATGACGACGGTCAATGGCATCAGGTCGTGCGCGCGGACTACTGGCGCAAGAAGTGACAGGCCCATGCAAACGAGGCCATGAATCTGCATTCATGGCCTCGTCGCTTCAAACACAGCGATACACGTACCCCAGACCGCTTACCTCACAGCACCGCCATCGAACCACGCGGCGATCTTCTGGCGTTCCGCATCCGTCATCTCCGTGACGTTGCCAAGCGGCATCGCCTTGAGCGTCACGGCCTGCTGATGCACGCGCTGCGCGTTCTGCGAGATTTCGTCCGGCGTGTCGAGCAGGACGCCGGCCGGCGCACTGCCCATCATCGTCGGATGCGCCGAGTGGCACGCGGCGCAGCGCTGCTGGATGATCGGCGCGATATCGGCAACCTTGATCGCCGGCGCACCCGCTGCCTGCGCGACTGCCACCGTGGGAGCCGGCATCGTCCACGCGAACGCGCCCGCCACCAGCACGAGACCCGCCACCGGCATGTACCACAGCACCTGGCCGCGGTGACGCATCACAAAGAACTGCCGGATCAGCGCGCCCGCCAGCATGATGAGCACGAGAATCAGCCAGTTGTACTTGTGCGTGTAAGTCATGGCGTAGTGGTTCGACAGCATCGCGAACACCACGGGCAGCGTGAAATACGTGTTGTGCACCGAGCGCTGCTTGCCGCGCTTGCCGTAGATCGCGTCGGGCGTTTCGCCCTTCAGCATCGCCGCGACCATCTTGCGCTGGCCCGGAATGATGACGAAGAACACGTTGGCCGACATGATCGTCGCGATCATTGCACCGGTGATCAGATACGCGGCGCGTCCCGAGAACACGTGGCACGCGATGAACGCCGCAATCAGCACATAGATGCCGACGCAGATGCCGAGCAGCTTGTCCTTGGTGCCAAGCAGACGGCACAGCGAGTCATACACGATCCAGCCCGCCATCAGAAAGCCGAGCGCGGCGGATACAGCAACGACCGGTCCCATGTCCAGCACGTTCTTGTCGATCAGATACGTGCTCGGCGAAAGCAGGTACAGGACGAAGAAGAGGCCGAATCCCGACATCCACGTGGTGTAGGACGGCCAGAACGACCAGTGCAGGCTCTCCGGCATGTCCTGCGGCGCGACCGAGTACTTCTGCATGTGATAGAAGCCGCCGCCATGCACGTGCCAGAAATCGCCGAACACGCCGCGTTTCCTGGCGTTCGGGTCCTGCGGCGGTTTGAGACTGTTGTCGAGCGCGACGAAGTAGAACGACTCGCCGATCCACGCGATCGCGACGATGACGTGCAGACAGCGCAATACGAGATTGAGCCAGTCGGTGACAAAACCTTCCATGTACTCCTCCACTACCGATTCGTTATGCGCACATCGTCACGGTTGTCGGGGACGGGCGCGATGTGCTGGTCTGTTGTGTCGATGCTGCCGCTCAGCTTCCGCGATAAGTGCTGTAGGCCCAGGGCGAAACGAGCAGCGGTACGTGATAGTGCGACGCCGGATCGGCGATGCCGAAGCGCAGCGCCACGCGATCGACGAAACGCGGCTCGGGCACCTTCACGCCGATTGCCGCGAAGTAGTCGCCCGCATGGAACACGAGTTCGTATTCGCCGATGGCGAGTGCTTCGCCTTCCAGCATCGGCGAATCGGTGCGGCCGTCGTCGTTGGTGGTGATGGTTTTGAGCGCGCGGCGGGTGTCGCCCGAGAGCGCGAAGAGTTCGACCTTGATGCCGGCGCCGGGACGGCCGTGCGCGGTGTCGAGCACATGGGTTGTGAGCTTGCCCATTCGCAGGTTCCTTGTGTTGTGCGATGAACGGCTGCGCATCGATCCAACCAGTGCGTCGGCGGCGGATCGAGGCTCCACGTGAGTGGCTACATACCCGTCGGCGTGATCAGATGCGCGCCGTGTACAGCATTTTAGAAACTTGGCGGCCGCTGTGCGCTCGCGATAGGAAAGATAATCCCCAGCGCATGACAGCGGCGCGTAAGGCTTGAACGACTTGAGCCATGGATATCCATTCATGGAGCGTTTCAAACGTCCACGGTTACCCGGCGATGCTACCTGCGCCAAAATTCACGAATATATTGGGGGCGTGAAGGCGACTATGGCGGCGTTCGGATTGCCAGCGGGATTTTGGCTACCGACATTGAGGCCTCGCGCAGATTGGCTGTGCGTCCCGAAGACGGCGATCGACGCTGGGTAACCGGGGCTTTTCTCAACCCCTCTCTTACCCGAAAACCGGAGATCGACTTTATGCAACAACGGGAACAACGCTCACGAACGCTGCTGGTCAGGAACGCGCAGGTGCTCGTCACGATGGACGGCACGCGCCGCGAGATTCGCGACGGCGGCCTGTTCATCGAAGGAAACCGCATCGTCGCGGTTGGCGCGACGAGCGAACTGCCCGAGACCGCCGACGAAGTGCTCGACATGCGCGGGCATCTGGTGATCCCCGGCCTCGTCAACACGCATCACCACATGTACCAGAGCCTTACGCGCGCGATTCCCGCCGCGCAGAACGCCGAGTTGTTCGGCTGGCTCACGAACCTGTACAAGATCTGGGCGAACCTGACGCCGGAGATGATCGCCGTGTCGACGCAGACCGCGATGGCCGAACTGCTGCTCTCGGGCTGCACGACGTCGAGCGATCATCTCTACATCTACCCCAACGGCAGCCGCCTCGACGACAGCATCGCGGCCGCGCGCGAGATCGGCATGCGCTTTCATGCGGCGCGCGGCAGCATGAGCGTCGGGCAGAAGGACGGCGGACTGCCGCCGGATTCGGTCGTCGAAAAGGAAGACGCGATCCTGAAGGACACGCAACGCCTGATCGAGACATACAACGACGAAGGCCGTTACGCGATGCTGCGCGTGGTCGTCGCGCCCTGTTCGCCGTTCTCGGTGAGCCGCGAGCTGATGCGCGATTCGGCGCTGCTCGCGCGGCAATATGGCGTGTCGATGCATACGCATCTGGCGGAAAACGTGAACGATGTCGCTTACAGCCGCGAGAAATTCGGCATGACGCCCGCCGAGTACGCCGAGGATCTCGGCTGGGTCGGGCACGACGTGTGGCATGCGCACTGCGTGCAGCTCGACCGCGCCGGCATCGAGCTGTTCGCGCGGACGGGGACGGGCGTCGCGCATTGCCCGTGCTCGAACATGCGGCTTGCCTCCGGCATCGCGCCGATCCGGGCGATGCGCGACGCAGGCGTGCCGGTCGGATTGGGCGTCGATGGCTCCGCGTCGAACGATGGCGCGCAGATGGTCGCGGAAGTGCGTCAGGCGCTGTTGCTCCAGCGCGTCGGCTTCGGTCCCGATGCGATGACCGCGCGCGAAGCGCTCGAAATCGCGACGCTCGGTGGCGCGAAGGTGCTCGGCCGCGACGATATCGGCGCGCTCGCGCCCGGCATGGCGGCGGATTTCGTCTCGTTCGACCTGTCGCAGCACGCGTTCGCGGGCGCGCTGCACGATCCGGTCGCGGCGCTGGTGTTTTGCGCGCCGTCGCAGGTGTCGACGAGCGTGATCGACGGAAAGGTGGTCGTGCGGGACGGACGGCTGACGACGCTCGAACTGGGCGCGCTCGTCGAGCGGCACAACCGGCTGGCGGGGGAACTGGCGAACCAGCGGTGAGTTGACCAGGTTGACCGGCGCGCGGGCGCCGGCGGTCCACACCGTCAGGGCTGATCGATCAGCGACCGGGTCGCCTCCGCCACCAGCCCGCGCAGCCAGCGCACTTCGTCGGAGTAATGGCAGCGCTCGTGCCACAACTGGTAATACTGCATCGGCGGGAAGTCGAGCGGCGCGGGAATCACGGTGAGCGGCAGGAAACGCGCGTAGTGATCGGCGAAGAGGCGCGTCGTCGTGAAGACCAGGTCCGACTTGATCAGCACGTAAGGCGCAAGATTGAAGTACGGCAGCGTGACGACCACATGGCGCTTCAACCGCTCGCGCGCCAGATGCACGTCGATCGCGCCGCGCTGGCCGACCGAATACGGCGTCGGCGCGAGATGCGGCGCGTTCAGGTACTGGTCGAGCGTGAGCACGCCGCGCTTGGCGAACGGGTGCGCGCTGGACACGAGGCACACGATCTTGTCGACGAAGAGGTTCGACAGGTGCAGTTGCTCGGGCGGTTCCGGCCAGTTGCCGACGACGATATCGAGCTTGCCGTCCTCCAGCGCGAGTTCATAGTCGAAGGCGGGACCGAGCGAATGGAATTCGAGCGTGGCGTTGGGCGCGGCGATGCGAAAACGCTCGACGACCGTCGGGACGAAGAGCACGTTCAGATAGTCGGGACAGCCGATGCGATAGCACCGCACGGACGTCGACGGCTCGAAGTTGTGTTGCTGGACCTTGATGCGCTCGATTTCGCGCAGCGCGTTCTGCGTCGGTTCGAGCAGGCGCAGGCCGTATTCGGTGGGCACCATGCCGGACTTGCCGCGCACGAGCAGGGGGTCGCCCGTGATGTCGCGCAGACGCCTGAGCGCTGCGCTGATGGCGGGTTGGGACTGGTTGAGCTTGACGGCCGCGCGGGTGACGCTGCGCTCCATCAGCAAGGTATGCAAGACGCGTAATAAGTAAGTGTCGATCGCCTCGCGCTGCTGACTCATGTTATCTCCGGTATATGTTCTGGCTGATCGACTTATGTGTGGACCATATCATTTTTAATATGACACAAAGATCGCGTCAAGGTGGGCTTACCCGCAAACACTGGCTTGGCGCCGTGTCCCGCATTATTTTGAGTTATCGACGGAACGCGTCGAATTCGGTATCTTCTGCCCGCGGTCCGGCTTGCCCCTTGGGCGAGGCGGCCTTCCGTAACCAGTCAAGCTCGGCATTGCGCACTCTCTGACCTCATGGGCGACGCTACCTTCACCTCCAATCCGCCGCCGCGCCTGTCGCTCAACGGCATCAGCAAGCAATACCCGGCCGTCAAGGCGAACGACAACGTCACGCTCGTCGTCGCGCCCGGCGAAATCCACGCGGTGCTCGGCGAAAACGGCGCGGGCAAGTCGACGCTGATGAAGATCATCTACGGCGCGGTGCGGCCGGACGAGGGCGAGATCCGCTGGGAAGGCGAGGCCGTCGAGATCGGCAGTCCGGCGGCTGCGCGCAAGCTCGGCATCGGCATGGTGTTCCAGCACTTCTCGCTGTTCGAGACGCTGACGGTCGGCGAGAACATCGCGCTCGCGCTCGACGACAAATTCGATCTCAAGACGCTTTCGAAGCGCATCCGCGAGGTGTCGGCGGATTACGGGCTCGACGTCGATCCGCAGCGGCATGTGCACAGCCTGACGGTCGGCGAGCGACAGCGCGTCGAGATCGTGCGGTGCCTGCTGCAAAATCCGCGCTTGCTCATCATGGACGAGCCGACCTCGGTGCTCACACCGCAGGCGGTCAAGAAGCTCTTCACGGTGCTGCGGCGGCTGGCATCGGAAGGCTGCAGCATTCTCTATATCAGCCACAAGCTCGACGAAATCCAGGCGCTCTGCGAAAACGCGACCGTGATGCGCGGCGGCCGCGTGACGGGCAGCGTCGATCCGAGGAAGGAAACGCACGCGTCGCTCGCGCAACTGATGGTCGGCCATTCGCTGCCGGACTACACGCGCCGCGTCCATACGCCCGGCGATGCGCTGCTCGTCGTGAAGCACCTGTCGGTGGCGAGCCCGGACCCGTTCGGCACGTCGCTCGACGATGTCTCGTTCGCGGTCAAGGCCGGCGAGATTTTCGGGATCGCGGGCGTGTCCGGCAACGGTCAGGCCGAGTTGCTGGCTTCGCTGTCGGGCGAAATCCGCGACCGGCACGTCGCCGCCGATGCCGTCACGATCTGCGGCAAGCCCGCCGCGCGCCTGAACGCGGGCGCGCGCCGCAAGCTCGGCTTCGCCTTCGTGCCGGAAGAACGGCTCGGACGGGGCGCCGTGCCGGCGATGTCGCTCGCCGACAACGGCCTCCTGACCGCGCATCGCGAGAACATGGTGAAGGGCGGCTGGATCAACGCGAAGACCGTGCGCGCCTTCGCCGACCGCTGCATCCAGTCGTTCGACGTGCGCTGCGGCGGCAACGCCGCGCTCGCGCAAAGCCTCTCGGGCGGCAACTTGCAGAAGTTCATCGTCGGACGCGAGATTCTCCAGGAGCCGAAGGTGCTGGTCGTCGCGCAGCCGACCTGGGGTGTCGACGTGGGCGCGGCCGCGTTCATCCGCCAGCAGTTGCTCGACCTCGCGGCGCGCGGCGTCGCGATCCTGGTGATCTCGGAGGAACTGGAAGAACTCTTCGACATCTGCGACCGCCTCGCCGTGCTCGCGCGCGGCAAGCTCTCGCCGGTGCGCGCGACCGGCGACACCAACGCCGAAGAGATCGGCCTCTTCATGGCGGGCCTTTTCGACGGCAAGCGCTCGCAACCCGCCGCCATCGATTCAATCAACAAGTAACCGCGATGATCTTTCCCTACCGACTCGAAGCGCGCCCGACGCCGTCCCGCGCGATGCAGCTTGCCGTTCCGGCCGTCGCGGCGGTCGCGACGCTCGTCATCGGCTTCCTGATTTTCAGCCTCGTCGGACAGGACCCGCTGCGCGCGATGCACGCGTTCTTCATCGATCCACTCTCGAACGTGAACGGCTGGTCGGAGCTCGTGCTGAAGGCGTCGCCGCTGTGCCTGATTGGCCTCGGGCTGGCGGTGGGCTATCGCGCGAACGTGTGGAACATCGGCGCGGAAGGCCAGATGCTGCTCGGCGGGATCGTGGCGGGCGGCATCGCGATCTACGCCGGCGATGCATCCGGCTGGTGGACGCTGCCGCTGATGATGCTGGGCGGCGTCGCGGGCGGCATGGCGTGGGCGGCGATTCCCGCGCTGCTCAAGAGCCGCTTCAACACCAACGAAATCCTCACGAGCCTGATGCTCACGTACGTCGCGACGCAGTTGCTGATCTACCTCGTGAGCGGCCCGTGGCGCGACCCGGAAGGCATGAATTTCCCGATCTCGGCGATGTTCGTCGACCAGGCGCTGTTCCCGCGCCTTTATGGCGACTGGCACTGGGCGTGGCTGAAGGGCACGCGGATCAACGCGTCGGTGTTCCTGACGGCGATCGCGATTCCGCTCGTGTGGGTCTTCATGAGGAAGAGCTTCGCGGGCTACCGGATGAACGTCGGCGGCCTCGCGCCGCTCGCCGCGCGCTACGCCGGCTTCTCCGACAAGAAGACCATCTGGACCTCGCTCCTGCTCTCGGGCGGCCTCGCGGGCCTCGCCGGCATGGGTGAAGTCGCCGGTCCGATCGGCCAGTTGCAGGCCGGCTGGTCGCCGGGATACGGCTTCACGGCAATCATCGTCGTGTTCGTGGGGCGCCTGCATCCGATCGGCATCGTGCTGGCCAGTTTGCTGATGGCGCTGCTCTATCTCGGCGGCGAAGCGGTGCAGACCTCGCTGCAACTGCCGCAGGCGCTCGCGGGCGTGTTCCAGGGGTTGCTGCTGTTCTGCCTGCTCGGTTGCGATCTCTTCGTCAACTATCGCGTGCGACGCCGGGTTTCCGCGCATCACGCGGCGTCATCCTGACTTTTCCTGATTCTTTCCCGAGGCTCACAAGATGGATGTCAATCAGGCCAGCAACCTTGCGTCGAGCGCCGTCGTCGCGGCCATCCCGCTGATGTACGCGGGCGCGGGCGAACTCGTCGCCGAGAAGTCGGGCGTGCTCAATCTCGGCGTCGAAGGAATGATGCTGATGGGCGCCGTCACCGGCTACGCCGTCACCGCGATCACCGGCAGTCCGTGGCTCGGGATCGGCGCATCGATCCTCGCCGGACTCGCGATGTCGCTGCTGTTCGGCTTTCTCACCATCACGATGCTCGCCAACCAGGTCGCGACGGGCCTTTCGCTCACGATCTTCGGCATCGGCTTCTCGGCGTATGTCGGCAAGCCGTACACGTCGGCGGCGGTGCGCGCGTCGATCGACGTCATGCCGATCCCCGGCCTCGCGTCGATTCCTGTGCTCGGGCCCGCGGTCTTTTCGCTCACGCCGCTCGGCTATCTCGCGTTCATCATGTTCGGCGTGATCGGCTGGTTCCTGTACCGCACGCGTGCCGGGCTCGTGCTGCGCTCGGTCGGCGAATCGCCGGCGGTCGCGCATTCGGTGGGCTTTCCGGTGGTTGGCGTGCGCTACGGCGCGACGCTCTTCGGTGGCGCGATGGCGGGCATCGCGGGCGGTTATTACTCGATCGTCTACCTGCACATCTGGCAGGAGCAACTGACCTCGGGACGCGGCTGGATCGCGCTCGCGCTCGTCGTGTTCGCGACCTGGCGCCCGGGGCGACTGATGATCGGCGCGTTGCTGTTCGGCGCAGTGATGGCGCTGCAGTTCTACGCGCAGGCGATCGGCGTGCCGGTGCCGACGCAGTTCCTCGCGATGCTTCCGTATATCGCGACGATCGTCGTGCTCGTGCTGATCTCGCGCAATCCGAACACGATCAAGCTGAACGCGCCGGCGTCGCTCGGGAAGCCATTCTTCGCGGCGAGCTGAAGCACGAGTCGGGGGGCGACCGCCAGCGGTGTTGCACATCAGCCGCACATCGCCGCCGCCGGTTCCGCTGCCATTTTTGACGCAACAAACTGACAGACGATTTCGCGTTTCACCAACAACATCGACCAGGAGAAGCACAATGAATAAAACATGGCTGAACGCGCTGACGGCGGCCGGTGGCAAACTCGGCACCGCAATCGCGCTGTCCGCCACGCTGGCGGCGGCGGGCGCTCAGGCGGCCGACGCGCCGGGCATCGCGTTCGTCTATCTGGGCAATCCGGGCGATGCGGGCTGGACCTTCGCACACGACGCCGGCAGCAAGGAAGCCGAGGCGCAGTACGGCAACAAGGTCAAGATCACGCGCGTCGAGAACGTGCCGGAGTCGGCGGATTCGGAACGCGTGTTTCGCGATCTCGCGAACAAGGGCAACAAGGTCATCTTCGGCACGAGCTTCGGCTACCAGGACTTCCAGTTGAAGGTGGCGAAGGACTTTCCCGACACCATCTTCCTGACGGCGACCGGCTTCAAGAAGGCGAAGAACTTCGGCACGTACGACGTGCGCATGTACCAGGGCGCGTACCTGGCGGGCGTCGCGGCGGGCTACGTCACGAAGACCAACACGCTCGGCTTCGTGGCCTCGGTGCCGATTCCCGAGGTGGTCCGCAACATCAACGCGTACACGTTGGGCGCGCGTTCGGTGAACCCGAAGATCCACACGAAGGTCATCTGGATCAACAGCTGGTTCGATCCGGGCAAGGAAAAGCAGGCGGCGGAAACGCTGATCGGCCAGGGCGCCGACGTGCTGCTGCAGAACACCGATTCGAACGCGACGCTCGCCACGGCTGCGGAGAAGAAGGTGTTCGCATTCGGCTGGGATTCGAACATGAAGAAGTTCGGGCCGAGCGCGCATCTCGGCTCGGTCGTCGCGCACTGGGGCGTGTACTACAACCAGGTGATCCAGCAAGTGCTGGATGGCAAGTGGAAGAACGATCCGGTGTGGCTCGGCATGCCGCAGAAGGCGGTCGACCTGGAAGACCTGAACACCGGCGCGATTCCGGCGAAGGCGATGCAGGCGGTCGCGGCGAAGCGTGACGAACTGCACGGCGGCAAGTGGGACGTGTTCACCGGCCCGATCAAGGATCAGGCGGGCGTGGAGAAGATTCCGGCCGGCAAGACGCTGACCGACCCGGAACTGCAGCGCATCAACTGGTATGTGGAAGGGGTGGACGGCTCGCTGCCGAAGTAAGCGCGCAGGCGTCGAAGTAACGCCGCACGCCTCGTGATGAAAAGGCCGCGCTTCGCAGGAAGCGCGGCCTTTTTTGCAATCGCTCAGTGGCGCGTGGACCTCATTCTTCCAGCCGCAAGCCCACCTTCAGCGTGACCTGCCAGTGCAGGACCTTGCCGTCCTCGATATGCCCGCGCGTCTCCGTCACTTCGAACCAGTGCATGTTGCGCAGCGTCTTCGCCGCCTTGGTGAGCGCGACACGCACGGCGTCGTCGCTCGATTGCGGCGACGAGCCGGTAAGTTCGATCAGCTTGTATACGTGTTCCGACATGGTGTTCTCCTTGGGTGAGGCAGATTGGCGTTGCATCGTGAAGATGTGCAACGATGTTGCAGCAAGGCGTGCACCACGGCCTTGCTGCTTGTGCTTTGAGAATGGCGCGATTGAAGCCCTGCGGCGACGCGCGACCTGCTCGCGGGATGCGAGCAAAGTCTCGCCGACGATGATTTGTTGGCGGTGATCGAAGTATCGGGAGCATTGAAAAACGCCCGGACGGTGAGGTCCGGGCGCGGGAGGCCATGCGCGCGATTCAGAATCGGGATCAGCGCAGCGGCCGCGAGGCCGCGTCGCCCGCATCCTGCCGGCGCGTGCCGCGACGCGTGCGTGCCGACACTGTCGCGCCGAACTCGCTCAGTATCTGCGAACGGGCGCGGCTTGCGAACACGAGAAAGCCGAAGCCGTTCGCCTCGTACCAGTAGCCGCCGTTTTCCAGCCCGTCGAGCGGCTGTTCGAGCGCATTGGTGATCGACTCGATGCAGCGCCGGTGCAGTTCCTCGGTGGCGGGATAGGGCGGCTGCGCGCCGCGCACGCTGCACAGAAGAACGTCGAGACCGGGCAGCACGTGCGCGTACAGCACCGGCTCGTCCTGCGCGCGGGCACGTGCGATCTTCGTGTCGAGCTGACCGAACGGCTTGAAATGCCGAAGGACGGCGAGAAACGACTCGTCTCCGTCGGCCTTCACGCGCTTACGCTTTTTCGGGAAGGACATAAAAATTCGCCTGAAAAAGAATTGCAAGAAACGCAGCGTCCTCATGCGGCCACTCCCGTCTTGCGCGCCGCTCGTCGATCTTTTATAGCACATCGAAGTGGTCGGTTCACGGCGATTCGGGAAGGGCGCTGCACGTCGCCGGCGACACGTATCGCCGGAGATGCACCCACGCGCACGAATCATGCCGAAGACCTGCGGCGGCTCGCTTGGCACCAGTCTCAATAATAGTCCCGCAATTTCGCGCGCGACGAAAAATCTCGAAGAAAAAAGATGTTTCGCGTACCAATGTGTGTAGCGATCACGAAAAAAGCCCGCGCCGGGCGCGGGTTCGGACGCTCTTCGCGGCGTGAAAGGGCGCGTCAGACGCGCGGCGAATTCTTCAGCGAGTCGCGGATTTCGCGCAGCAACAGCACGTCTTCGGGCGTGGCGGCGGGCGCCGTCTGGGATGGCTTGTGCAGATTGTTGATGAACTTGACCATCAGGAAAATGATGAACGCGAGGATGATGAAGTTGATCAGCACCGTGATGAACGCGCCATAGCCGAACACGGCGATGCCTGCTGTCTGCAGGTCCTTGTAGGAGTCGGGATTGCCCTTGAAGGTCGCTGGCACGTGCCCGAGGCGGATAAAGAGATTCGAGAAGTCGAGCCCGCCCGTCGCGAGTCCGACGACCGGCATGATCAGATCCTTGACGATGGAGTTCACGATGGTCGAGAACGCGCCCCCGATGATCACACCGATGGCGAGGTCCATGACGTTGCCCTTCAGGGCGAAGTTCTTGAATTCCTGAATCATGCTCATGCGCGGCTTCCTCCAGTAAAAGTTCGCGAAAAGGGCAGCAAGGGATGTGCCAATCGGGAACGGGCGCCGTTCTTGCTCGCTTGTCGCCCGCTCTTTGCCCGCTCGTCGGATGCTTGGAGCAGGGCAATGATAGCCAATCGATCCGCCCGGCGCGCGGAGTTTTTCCGCGTTGGCCGGACGGACAAGACTACTTTTCCGGCGCCGCCACCACGATGCGCCCCTTCGCGATCGCGCCGACGAACGCGGCGTGGTCATCGACCGTCCGCGTGCCGTAGCGCTCCGCCCATCCGGCATAGGCCGCATCGAGCTTGTCGGAACTGCCGCAATAGCCGGCGATGAGCGCGGCGTCGCCGGTGCGCGCGTGGGCGCGCGCGAGCAGGAGGCCGAGACACCACGCGTAGAAATCGAAGGTCGCGCCGTGCAGCCAGTCGACCGGGATCGAGCCGCGCATCTGCTTCATCTGGCGCACGTAGAAGTCGCGGCCCGAGATCGTCGTCCAGCCAAGCAGCGCATCCGACGAACTCTGCAGCAGCCGCTGTCCGTGCACGACGCGGCGCCCCTGGTGGCGAAACGGCTCGTCGAGCGGCGGCACGAAGGGCGCCGCCGCCGGCACGATGCCTTCCTTCACCTGCATGAAAAGCGGGTCGCCGAGCGCGCGGCCGAGCATCAGCACGAGATACGCACGCGTGCCGACGCTTCCCACGCCGACCACCCGATGCGCCACATCGGCGATGTCGTAGCGATCGAGCATCATGCGCCACTCGCCCTCGATGGTTTGCAGATAAGCCTTGAACCCGTCGATCACGTCATTGCGCTCGGCGGCATCGATCTTCGTCAGGATCGGCGGATCTTCCTTGAAGCGCCAACTGTTGCCTGCACGCTCGGCGACTTTCTCGAGCATCGTCGCGTGGGAGCGTTTCATCGCGCTCTCGACCGTCTTTTCGATCGTCGCCTTGTCGGCCGCGTTCAGATGCGTGGACGTGTCGATGTGGAGCGCGTCGTACGCGCGAATCTGCCAGAGGTCGTAGGCGTTCACTTGCGCGAGTTCCGCCATCGTCGTGCGATATGCGGCCGACGCCGAGCGTACCGCTCTGTCGCGGCCGTCCGCATCGACGCCGTTTTCGCGCGCCGCGACGTTGATGCTCGCCGTGAGCCGCTTGAGGTCCCACTCCCACGGCGCGACGAGGGTCTCGTCGAAATCGTTGAGATCGAACACGACGTCCTGGCGCGGCGTGCGGAAGAGGCCGAAGTTGCTCACGTGCGCGTCGCCGTCGATCATCACGGTGTGGCCGATCGATGGCGTCTTCGCGAGGTCCGAGGCCATCACGTTCGCGGCGCCGCGCAGGAACGCGAACGGCGACGCCGCCATGCGCGCCATGCGCAGCGGGACCAGCCGCTCCTGGCGGCCGGCGTTGCTGGCAAGCACTTGCTCGACAGGATCGGGCCGGTCCGGCGCGGGCTGCCAGGCGGCGTGGGTGTCGAAGGGGACGGCGTCGCGCAGGGCGCGGCCGGTTGCGTGGCTTGCTGCGGCAGTGCCGCCGGTTGAAATCGTGCTTTGCGACGAGTCTTTCGTCGACACAGGCTGCGTGGACAAGCGCATTCTCCTGGTGGGGGCGGATCGTTGCGGTGAACGCTGCACGACGTGTGCGTCGGCGCGCCTACAGGTAGGTTTTACACCGGCAGCGGCTGGCGAGGAAGCCAGGCGCTCGTGAAGCGATGTCATATCTCTCGACGCCGGAACAATCGCGGCGCGAGCGTGCCGGCGCGCATTGCCGACGCACCAGCACGGCGCGTATCGGCGCGCTACGTGCACCACGGCCACACGCATCGAACCATGCTCGGGCATACAACGTGCTTGACAGCACCGGCTCAGGGTACGCCCGCGATGTGCACGCCACCGCGTACCCATACACCCGTTCCTGCCGTCGCACTTCGTGAAAGGCGCGGCGCATCACCGACACCGAGAACCATCACCCCATGCCGAACGATATCCGCATTGCCGAAGGCTCGCCGTTTCCCCTCGGCGCAACCTGGGACGGCGAAGGCGTCAACTTCGCGCTGTTTTCCGCGAACGGGACGAAGGTCGAACTGTGCCTGTTCGATGAATCAGGCGAGAAGGAACTGGAACGCATCGAACTGCCGGAATACACCGACGAAGTCTGGCACGTCTACGTGTTTGGCCTGAAACCGGGCACGGTCTACGGCTACCGCGTGCATGGCCCGTACGAACCGGAAGCGGGCCACCGCTTCAATCCGAACAAGCTGCTGCTCGATCCTTACGCGAAGGCGCATGTCGGCGAGTTGAAGTGGGACCCGGCCGTATTCGGCTACACGCTCGACGCCGACGGCGACGACCTCACCTTCGACGAACGCGACAGCGCGCCTTTCATGCAGAAGTGCCAGGTCGTCGACCAGAGCTTCACCTGGACGCACGCGACGCGCGCACGCGTGCCGTGGGACCACACAATCTTCTACGAAACCCACGTGCGCGGCTACACGAAGCGCCATCCGGCCGTGCCGGAGCACATGCGCGGCACGTTCGAGGGACTCGGACAGAAGGAAGTCATCGAACATATCAAGAGCCTTGGCGTGACCTCCGTCGAACTGATGCCGATCCACGCGTTCGTCAACGATAGCCATCTCACCGACCGTGGCCTTACCAACTACTGGGGCTACAACACGATCGGCTTCTTCGCCGCCGATCCGCGCTTCTTCGCGCGGGGCCCGGGCGTGGTCGCCGAGTTCAAGGAGATGATCGACCGGATGCACGAAGCCGGGCTCGAAGTGATCCTCGACGTGGTCTACAACCACACGGCCGAAGGCAACGAGCGCGGGCCGACGCTGTCGTTTCGCGGCATCGACAATGCGTCGTACTACCGGCTGATGCCCGACGAGAACCGCTACTACATCAACGATACCGGCACGGGCAACACGCTGAACCTCTCACATCCGCGCGTGCTGCAGATGGTCACCGACAGCCTGCGCTACTGGGTGACGGAGATGAACGTCGACGGCTTCCGCTTCGACTTGGCGACGATCCTCGGCCGCGAGCCGTACGGCTTCGACGAAGGCGGTGGCTTCCTCGACAGTTGCCGCCAGGACCCGATCCTGTCGAGCGTGAAGCTGATCGCGGAGCCGTGGGATTGCGGCCCGGGCGGCTATCAGGTCGGCGGCTTTCCCCCCGGCTGGGCCGAGTGGAACGACAAGTACCGCGACACCGTGCGCTCGTTTTGGAAAGGCGACGATGGCGTCGCCGCCGAACTCGCGACACGCATCACCGGTTCGGGGGACAAGTTCAACCATCGCGGCCGCCGTCCGTGGGCGAGCGTGAACTTCATCACCGCGCACGACGGCTTCACGCTAAACGACCTGGTCTCGTACAACGACAAGCACAACGAGGCGAATGGCGAGGACAACAACGACGGCCACTCGGACAACAAGTCGTGGAACTGCGGTGCCGAGGGCCCGACCGACGACCCCGAGATCCGCACGCTGCGCGAGCGCCAGAAGCGCAACATGCTCGCGACGCTGTTGTTTTCGCAGGGTACGCCGATGGTTCTCGCGGGCGACGAGTTCGGCCGCACGCAGCAAGGGAACAACAACGCGTATTGCCAGGACGACGACATCAGTTGGGTCGACTGGGAGGGCATCGACGACGACGGCCGCGCGCTGAACGAGTTCGTGCGCAAGCTGACGACGCTGCGTCATACGTTGCCGGTACTGCGTCGCGGACGCTTCCTGACGGGCGAATACCACGAGGACTTGCAGGTTGCCGACGTGAAGTGGCTGAGCCCTTCAGGCGATGAACTTACGGCCGAGCAATGGGACGATCCCTCGATGCGCTGCTTCGGCCTCGTCATCGACGGTCGCGCGCAGGCGACGGGCATTCGACGCCCGGCATCGGATGCGACGTTGCTGCTGGTCGTGAATGCGCATCACGATGTGGTCGATTTCACGCTGCCGGATATTCCTGGCAGCGATCAGTGGAGTTGTCTCATCGACACGAATGCGCCGATCCGCGAGGAACTGGAGGACTTCGATTCGGGCGCGGTGTATCAGGTGACGGGGCGCTCGCTGTTGCTGTTCGCGTTGCACGCGAGGGGCGCGACGCGGCGGATCTTCAAGCGGCTCGAAGAAGCGTTGACGGATGAAGTGCAAGGGGAAGGGGAGTGATTGCTGGGGGTGGGGTGGGGTGGGGGTGGGGTGGGGTGTGGTGTACACCGTTTGATGCGCTTGTGCTCCTATGGAACTTGTATTCTTTGTGGTTTATTAGCTCTGCCCCTGTCCGGGGCGGGACTCACTTTCTTTGCTGCTGCAAAGAAAGTAAGCAAAGAAAGCAGCTTCCCACCGCCAGCCCTAACCCGTGTTCACTCGCGCTTGAAACGGAGTGGTTCAACCGGGGGAGTGTCGTTAGCGGGGTTTCATCGTTGTTGGCGTGTAGAAGAGGCGCGCGCGTCGCACCGCCATACGGAGTGGATCAGCAGTCATACATCCGTCCTGGCACTTCGTGCCCGACGACAGGTCTGCTAGCGATGGTGATTGGAAGCATGCGGCAAGCATGAACATAGAATGTAGAATTAGTGATGGGTTTTAGTTTTGCCTGACGGGTAAGCGCGTAGCGCGAGGCCGGATGAATGACTGCTGGTCCACTTCGTCTTGCGGTGCGACGCCCGTGCCGGTCCTAGGTGCCAACAACGCTAAAATCCCGCTGACGACACTCCCCCGGTTGGACCACTCCGACATAACGGGCTAGCGATGCATGGCAAGGATTGGCGTTGTGAAGCTGCTTTCTTTGCTTACTTTCTTTGCAGCAGCAAAGAAAGTGAGTCCCGCCCCGGACAGGGGCAGAGCTAATAAACCGCAAAGAAAACAAGTTCCATAGAAGCCCAAGCGCATCAAACGGTGTAAACCACGCCACGCCACACCACAATGGAACCATTCCGAACGCAAACCCTCTCACCCGACACACTCCCGACAACGAGGGACAACACCATGAATCGACACGTCTCGATCGCGCTGGCATCGGCCGCGCTCCTCGGCATGGCGACAACGACCGCACACGCGCAGCAGAACCCCGCTCCCCCCGTCGATCCAAGCTTCTCGGCATACTCCCTCGCGCAGCAATGCGCCCAAAAATCCGACAACGCCGCGCAAGGCCAATGCGTCGGCGCGGTGCGCGGCATCGTGCGCGGCTATCAATACGGCGTGCTGTTTCTCGGCCAGCGCGCCGCGCTGCCCGCCAACGAAACGCAGCGCGTGTCGCTGTGCCTGAACGACATCCGGGTGTCGACGATCGTCGACGAATTCCTCTCCGACGCGAAGCAGGTCAAGGACGACGACCTCAAGCGCACGCCCGCCGAAGTCGCGGTGCTGGGCTCGGTGCATTCGCATCACGCGTGCATGTAACGCCCACGCCCAGACGACCCGTTTCACTGCATCTCCGGCGCCACCGTATTGCCGGCCGCCGCCCCCGGCACGCTGACCACCGCGGACGACGGCTCCTCCACATGCCGCTGCGCGAGGCGCGCGCAGTCGCCCATCGGCAGGCGCTTCACCACAATCCACGCGACGATCATCGCGATCAGGCCGAAGATCGCGCTGCCCACCGCCTGCCCGACGAGCACGCCGATCGGCCCGTGACGAATGCCGACGGCGACGAACGGCACCGTGCCGAGCGTCGTGCGTCCCCAGTTGAAGAGGGTCGAGAGGAGCGGCCGGTCCAGGTTGTTGAAGGTCGCGTTCGCCACGAACAGGCAGCCGACGAACGCATAGCTCGCGACGAGCCACGAGCAGAATGTCGAGATGATCTCGGCCGTGACGCCGTGCGCCGAGAACGCGCGGATCAGCCCGTGCTGCGCGAACGCGAGCACGAGCCATGCGAGCGCGACCGTCGCCAGCACGAAGCCGAGGCTGTTGAGGATCGTCTCGCGGATGCGGTCCGCGCGGCCCGCGCCCAGGTTCTGCGCCACGATAGGCCCGACCGCGCCGGTCAGCGCATAGATCAGCGCGAAGGCGACGGGCGTGATGCGGTCGATGGTCGCCTGCCCCGCGATCGCCGCCGACCCGAAGCGCGCCATCGCATGCGTGACGTAGGCGCTGGCGACCGGCGTCGCGAGGTTGGTGAGCACGGCGGGCAGCGCCACCTTCAGCACGGGCCTGACGTCATCCCACGTGCGCCGCACCTGAAGGCGGCCGAGCAGGTGATTCACGCGGCTCACGCCATACAGCCCGACGAACGCGAGCGCGATCCGCGCGATCACGTTCGATATCGCGGCACCCGTCAGGCCGAGATGCAAGCCGAAGATCAGCAACGGGTCGAGGATCGCGGTGACGATCGCGGCGGTCAGCGTGACCGTCATCGCGCGCCGCGCATCGCCGATCGAGCGCATCAGCGCGGCGGTGCACATGCCGATCGCGAGCAGCGGCAGGGTCGGCGCGGTGATGCGGAGAAAGAGGCGCGTGAGTACGCGCGTCTCGCCGGCGGCGCCAAGCGCATCGAGGATCGGTTCGAGGAAAGCCAGGGTCGCGGCCGTGAGCACGGCGGTCACGAGCACCATGAAGATGAGGCTCGCGGTCGCGACCTGCCGCGCCGTCGCGCGCTGCCCGGCGCCGACGAGGCGCGCGACCGTCGCGCTCACGCCGATCGACATGCCGATCGAAACGGCGACGTGGAAGAAGTTGATGGTGCCGGCAAAGCCGATCGCCGCCGCGACCGACGTATCGCCGAGCATCGACACATAGAACAGGTTCGCGAGATCGACCGCGAAGACGGCCATCAGGCCGATCGCGCCGGTGCCGGCCATGACGATCACATGACGCATCGTCGAACCCGTGACGAAGCGGGCCGCCGTGGACGGTGTGCGTGAGTTCATTGCGCTGCCATCGAATGAGCGATCCGCGCATCATGGCACGAACGGCCGTGCGATGCGTTCGCATCGCACGGCCGTCCCGGCTCAGACGCGGACCAGCAGTTTGCCGACATTGCGTCCATCGAAGAGACTGTTGAGCGCCGCCGGCAACTGCTCGAAGCCGTCGACGTAAGTCTCCTGATAGACCAGTTCGCCGCTCTTCACCCAGGGCGCGACGGTGGCGATCATCTCGTCCATCCGGTGCACGAAGTCGCGCGCGAGAATGCCCTGGATCGTTGCGCGCTGGAACAGCATGTGCTGCAGGAAACGCGGGCCGAGGTCGGGCGTATCGAGGCCGCCGTCATACTGCGCGATCGCCCCGCAGATGACGATGCGCGCGCGACGCTTGATGAGCGGAATCACCGCATCGGTCACGCGGCCGCCGACGTTGTCGAAATACACGTCGACGCCGCCGGTCGCCGCCTGGATCGCCTCGGACAGCGATTCGAGCGTGGCGTGCGCGCGATAGTCGACGGCGCCATCGAGCTTGAGCGTGTCGGTGAGGAAGCGGCACTTGTCCGGCCCGCCCGCGATGCCGACCACGCGGCACCCCGCGCGCTTGCCGAACTGCGCGACGAGCGAGCCGACCGCGCCCGCTGCACCCGACACGACGAGCGTGTCACCCGGACGCGGCCGCCCCGCCTCCATCAGCCCGAACCACGCGGTGCGCCCCGGCATGCCGAGCACGCCGAGCGCGGTGGAGACGGGCGCCATCGACGGATCGAGCTTCGTCACTTCGCTCTGATGGCAGCGCGCATAGAGCTGCCAGCCGCTGTAGGTGGAAACCCAGTCGCCTTCCTTGAAGAGCGGACTCGCCGACGCGACCACCTGCCCCACGACCCCCGCGCGCTGCACGATGCCGAGCGGATGCGGCACGTCGTACGTATTGCGCTCGTGCTGCTGGATGCGGATATACGGGTCCACGCTGATGATGCTTGCGCGCACGATCACTTCGTTGGCGGCCAGCGTGCCGTCGAGCGCCTGCTCGCGCAACGCGTAGTGCTCGGCGCCGACGCGGCCTTCAGGGCGCTTGACGTAGAACCACTGGCGATTGGGATAACTGTTTTGCATGACGGAGCACCGGCGAATTTTCGAGGCGGACAGTGTAGCAGTCGCGTGGATCGCCAACGAGCGTGCGCGAGCCTGCTCAAATAACTGCGCAAATACCCGCGACCTTGCTTTTCCTTCGCGGTTAAAGCCCGCCGCGTCATCTGTTTGTCTTAGAATCGCCGCTTGGTCCCTCTTGCGTCCGCTTTATGAACTCGACATCGGAAGACCGCTGGCGCGACTTGCGCCCGGACCCGGACAGCGATACCCCGCTCTACCTGCAGCTCGCCCGCAAGCTCGCCAACGCGATCCACGACAACCGCTGGAATGCGGGTGAAGCGCTGCCGTCCGAGCGCGTGTTGTCGGAGGCGCTCGGCGTGTCGCGGATCACGTCGAGGAAAGCGATCGCGCTGCTCGTCGAGCAGGGCCTGATCCGGCGCACGCAAGGCGCGGGCAGCTTCATCACGCCGCGCTATGAAGATCCGCTCTCGCGCCTGTCGAGCTTCAGCGAGATGTTGCGCCGGCGCGGCTTCACGCCGAGTTCCAAATGGCTCTCGCGCGTGATCGAACCTGCCAATCGCGATGAAGTGATCCAGCTTGGACTGTCGCCGGCGGCGGCGGTCACGCGTCTGCGGCGCCTGCGGCTCGCGGACAACATCGTGATGGCGGTCGAGAATTCGACCTTCCCCGCGTCGCTGATTCCCGACCCGCAAGCGGTCGGCGATTCGCTCTACAGCTTTCTCGACCAGCGCGGCCTGTCGATCGTGCGCGCGCTGCAGCATTTCCGCGCGGTGAATGCGAGCGATGAAATCGCGCAGCAGATGGGCATTGCGCCGCACGACGCGCTGCTGCTGATCACGCGGGTGGGCTACACGGCGGACCAGCGGGCGATCGAACTCACCGATACCTACTGCCGCAACGATTACTACGACTTTGTCGCGGAGCTTCGGAAGTAGACCGGCGCTGGCGCTTGGGGGGGTGGGGGCGGGGGTGTACACCGTTTGATGCGCTTGGGCTTCTATGGAACTTGTTTTCTTTGTGGTTTATTTGCTCTGCCCCTGTCCGGGGCGGGACTCACTTTCTTTGCTGCTGCAAAGAAAGTAAGCAAAGAAAGCAGCTTCTCAACGCCAATTCTTGCCAGTTGTCGCCAGACCGTTATGTCTGAGTGGTCCAACCGGGGGAGTGTCGTTAGCGGGGTTTCATCGTTGTTGGCATGTAGAAGAGGCACGGGCATCGCACCGCT
>NZ_FCON02000002.1 GCF_001544535.1 Caballeronia choica
CGCCGCGGTCGGCCTCGCGCTGATCGCCGGCAACCTGGCCTGGTCACTCTGCGAGTCGAGCGACCTGCGCGAGCTTGCTGCAAGAGCATACCGGCGATGTCTGTTTCGCACCGGCAAGGGCCCGGACCGTTCACTCGAGAATGCTTCAAGCGAGTAGTCGAACGCAGGTACCGTATTGCGTAGCCGGTAAAGCCGGCTCGCTTCGAAGCGAACCCTTTTCGGACGTTGCGCGACGATGAATCTTCGAGAACTGAAACATCGGCTTCTGCCGAAGCAATATTTTTCGCCTGCGGCTATGGCAGCCGGCAACGACCGTGACCGGGCGATTCTGTTCGTGGACCAGAGCGGCGAACTCGGAGGCGCGGAGTTTGCGCTGTTACCGCTCGCGGCCGCATGCTCCTCGCGCAGCGAGGTCGTGCTTTTGTCGGATGGTCCGTTTCGCGCGCGGCTTGAAGAGCGGGGCGTGAGCGTGCGCGTGCTCTCCAACGCACGCGTTTCGAAGATTGACCGTGAGGCGTTGCGGTTTGCCTGGTTATATGCGGCGCCGGGCATCATCCGACAGATCTGGGCGATTGCGCAGGTGGCGCGCCGTTACGACGTGCTCTTTCTCAATACGCAAAAAGCGCTGGTTCTCGGCGCGCTCGGCAAGCCTTTCCATCGGCGTCAGGTGGTCTGGTATCTGCACGACATCATGTCGCCTGCGCACTTCGGCCGAGCGCAATTGATGATCGTCAAGTGGCTCGCGCGCCATGCGGCAGACCGGATCGTCGTGAATTCACAAGCGAGTGCGCAGGCGCTGATGGAACTCACGGGGCTGCCCGCCGAGGCCATGTCCGTGGTCCACAACGGTATCGACGCTGCCGCATTCACGCAGGTCGACGCGCACGACATCCCTGCATTGCGCCGCCGTCTCGGGCTTCCGCAAACGGCATGGCTCGCGGGGTTGTTCGGACGACTCGCGGCATGGAAAGGCCAGCACGTTGCGATCGATGCGCTGGCGCAGTTGCCGCACGTGCATCTGGTTTTGGTGGGCGGGGCGCTCTTCGGCGAAGACGCCTATGCGGCGAGTCTGCGCGATCAGGCACAACGGCTTGGCGTTGCCGAGCGCGTGCATTTCGCGGGCTTTCAGGACGACATGCCTACGTGGATGAAGGCCGTGGACGTTATCCTGCATACATCGACCGAACCGGAGCCGTTCGGGCGTGTCATCGTCGAGGGAATGGCCGCCGCGCGGCCGGTCGTGGCGACGGGCGCGGGGGGCGTTTCGGAAATCATCCGGCACCGCGTGAATGGCTGGATCGTGCAGCCCCGCGACGTAGCGGGCCTGGTCGAAGCCGTGGAAACCTTGCGCCGGACACCGGAACTCGCGCAGCGCCTCGCGGACCAGGCATGTGTCGACGCGCAGCGCCGCTTCTCTGTTGAGCGCTACCTTCGCGAAATGACGGACGTGATCGAAGAGGTCAAGCGCCGGGCGTAATCAATCTTTGGTCCGGCACGCCGGATTGGGGCTCTAGCGCCACGGTCGCCCGCGGGCGCCGGCCCCCTGTCGCTCCGGGCGTGCCGTCGGCGAGATTGCCGCTACCGGGCGCCGTGTCCAGTGAAAACGCGCCATACGTTCGAGGTCCGAACGATTGGGACAAGCTGGGACAAGGCACCGCGCCGCGCCAGATAAACCGTCATGTGCCCGAAGTAGAAGAATACGAATCCCGCGAAGCGCATCAGATTCGGTTCGATCACCCGATACCGCTTGACGCCGATGTAAAGGCGCGCCGCCTCGCAGCACAATTGATAGCGCGTCAGCCCGGCCGCGCGGGTGGCCGTGAGTACGCCGCGGCCCGTCATCGTCTCCAGCGAGCGCAACCCGGGTTCCAGTTCGATCGAGTAACCACGCCGCAACATGCGCAGACACAGCTCGGCGTCTTCGGTGCCGAAGAAAATGTTCTCGTCGAACGTTTCCTGCGTAAACAACTCCAGTGGAAAGACCGAAGCGTTGATTTGCACCGTCTGCGGGACGTCGCCTTTCTTGAAATAGCAGGCGAACGACAGATGCATGGGCACGCACACGTGCAGATGCGGCCCGTTTGGGGCACCACCCGTCAGGACCGTCAGATACCGTCGCTGCGCGGGCGTGGCTTCATAGTGCTTGCGTGCCGCCGCGAAGAAATCCGCGTCGATCAGAATGTCGTCGTCCAGGAAGGAGAGATAGTCGCAGCGCGATGTCTGCGCGAGACAATGGTTGATTGCGTTGTTGCGATTGGCGCAGACGCCCCGCCTCGGTCCGGCCAGGTAGACCACACCCGGATGGGCCGCTACCGCCGCCTCATTTGCGGCGCGCACCGAAGGATCCGGCGAGTCGTCGGAAACGACCACGAGAGAGGGCGGTGGATCGCAGCGAGCCAGTTGATCGAGGCAGGCGGTCAGCCGGTCGACGCGATTCATGGTCGTCACACAGACCGCGAATCTTGGTTGTTGCGTCAAATCGCCAGTCTCCTTTGCCTTCGCACCGTCCGTTTCAGTTTCTGTCAGGGTTGATGCCATGGTCATCGCTGCGCTCCTGCGGGTGGGAACCCGGCGTCCGATGCGTTTGATCGGTCAGCCAAAGTCGCCTGGTAAGGTAGGGGTTCTCGACGAACACTCGCTGGATGGCTAAGAGCCTTCACTGTCGGTGTGGACCAGTTTGGACACCTGCCGCGATGCGGAATCATCCTTGCGCGCATTCGAAGCAGTGTCACTGAACGATGCATCGTGTCGTAAAGCACGATCGAGGGGAAGCCCTGAAAATTTGTGGACGACGTTGCGCGTGATCTGGTCGACGATGACATGACTTGCCGCGTTTGGATTCATCAGAACTCGGGCCCAATCCGTCGTGCCGCAATTGAATACCCATCCCTGCATCGGGTCGCTGCCGGAGGCGGGCTGCGGCGAAGGTTGAAACAGGCCCAGCGCCCCGGCGCCGGCGATCTCCCAGCCATGCAATCGAGGCGTGGCCGCCAGCGTCTCGAATCCATTGGCGACGGGCGGCACGCCATCGACCTCATAGCCTGCCAGTCGGTCTTCGGCGCCGAACTGCTGGCCGTTTTTCAGACCGGTGCCCGTGAACACCCAATGGTCCGCCTGACTGACAGTGAAACCGATCGGCTCGCGCCCGCACTCGACCCAGCCTCTGAACCTGCGCCAGGTGCCCCATTTTCCGCCACCATAGCCATAGCTCAGCCCGATCAGATCGCTCTCGTTGAAATTCGGCCAGCTATCGCCCAACCGATTCATTTCCTTCATGTCGTGCGAGCCGAAGTCGATTGGCCGGTAGCACGTGTTGCCGCTGAACACGGCCAGATTGCCGCCACCCGCGATGAAGCCCGCGACCTGATCGCGCATTTTCTGGCTCCAGTACTCGTGGTGCCCGACGCTCAGGACGCAGCGGTACTTCGCCGGATCCAGAACCGCGCCCCGATGCAGATCGAGATCGGTGTAGAAGTCGCAGGCCAGATTCGCGGCGCGCAGCCAGCGGATGAACTTCGCGTCCCAATGAGTGAACTGCTGTCGCGGAGACTTCGGATCGTAGGGATCACCCGGTTCGCCGAGTTGTGCGCCAAGCCCTCCGCCGGGACGGCGAAGGCTGACCTTCGTCGCGGGGTGCGTGCGATGAATCGGATCGCCGTAAAAACAGCCGCCGCCCGTGGAGTTGTACGCGTGATAGGTGGCTGTCGGAATGACATAGGCGAGCGACGCCTCGGGAGTCCGGGGGCGAGCGACGATCAAGGCCATGCTGTCGCTGTCGGGCGGCCAGCCGAACACCGCCTGGTGCGCCGAACACCGGCGGCCAAGATCAGTCAGAGGCTCGCCGCGCGGACCGACTTCGTAGGCAACGGCAACATAAGCGCCGCTCCGCAACTCGGGTGTGTTCGGCTTGATCGTAATGGTCGGCCACTCCCAGTCCTTGTCGAAACGAACCTGGGTTTCGGCGTCCACCGATTGGAACACGTACTTTCCATCGACGAGTTCGGCCTTGACGTTGTTCGTGGCCGAGACGATGACGCCACTTACGCTCGTTAGCGACTCGCTGCTCTGCTGTTGATAGATCGCAATGGAGAATCGCCGACGCGGCTGAACGGCAAGCTCAAAGAACTGACCCGAACTGAACGAAGGATAGATGGGATAGATCTGCATGCACCATGGACCTCGAAATGTCTCTGTTGGTATCCGGCTTCGGTTGCCGAAGCGTTGATTCTACACAGTCGCCGGTCAAGCCTTACGTAGTATTAATTACTGGAGCTTGTCAACCCTGAGCGCATCAATGGCCGGGTCCAATTTCATCGGCGCGCGCAATCGCTCAAACGATAGAGTCGAAAGCCACGTTACGTCTTTACATGCAGTTCGACTCACCGGAGTCGCGCGTGGAAAACGCATGCCGCGCAGCGAGTGCGCGATCGTGCACACGGGCGGCCCAGCCTCATTCAAGTTGGCCGGTGCATAGTGCGGGTTCCAGTATTTGCGGTACGTGCGAAAGCGCACGTTGGCCGTGCGGTTTTCTTTCAGCGAATGCGCTTCGAGCGCGGGCGCTACCGCAGCGATGACGAGGCAGCAAGAACGCGGCAACGTTCGTGCCGTAGGATGTAAAAACGCCCCATCGGTCGGGTTCGATGTCACGGCAGCGCGCCTCATCGAAAGAGCCCCGTTCCCGAGGCACTCGTGGTTTTCACAGCAGGCCGCAGCTCTTCCGTGCGCGGGGGCAGTTCATTCCCGCGCATGTCGGCACGAAAGCGCGCGAGACGTACTTCGATGAATGCGCTAAGCGCAGCGTTGAAGTGTTCGGCAGCGAAGCGCTCGGCATTTTTCCGGCAATGCTGAGGTGCGAACAGTCGTTGGTTCCGTTCAAACAGATCGACGGCAGCGAGCAGCGACTCGCCCGTTTGTTCGCGGAAGAAGACGCCTGTTGGACGTTCGTTCGGAAGTCCGACGACCGATTCGAGCGCGCCACCCTTGCCGAACGCGATCACCGGCGTACCGCACGCCTGGGCCTCGACGACCGAAATGCCGAAATCCTCTTCAGCGGCGAACACGAAGGCACGCGCTCTTTGCAGGTGGTCGCGCAAGACCTCGAACGACTGATAGCCCATGATCTCTACGTTCGGCCCGGCCGATGCCTTGATCTTGCGCATGTCCGGTCCATCGCCGATCACGACGAGTCTGCGTTGAGGGGTCTTTGAGAACGCCTTCACGATGAGGTCTATCCGTTTGTACGGCACCATGCGCGATGCCGTGAGGTAGAAATCATCCTTGTCCGTACGCAAGGGTAGCCCGTTGACATTCACGGGCGGGTAGATAACCGTTGCATCGCGCCCGTAGGCTTTCTTGATCCGGCGTGCGACGAAACGCGAGTTCGAAATCAGATAGTCGACGTTTTGGGCCGAACGAAAGTCCCATCCGCGAATGTAATGCAGCAGTACGCGTGCCAGGATCGATTTCAGACCCGATGTGAGACCTGATTCCCTGAGATATTGATGCTGCAAGTCCCATGCATAGCGAATCGGGGAATGCACATAGCTGACATGCAACTGGTCAGGCCCGGTGAGCACCCCTTTTGCTACTGCATATGAGCTGGAAATGACGAGATCATACGCAGAGAGATCGATCTGCTCGATGGCGAGCGGCATGAGCGGCAAGTACCCGCGATAGCGCTTGCGCGCAAACGGCAGCTTTTGAATGAACGTGGCCTGCACGGGCCTGCCCTTGAGACACGTGCGATCTTCGAGAAAGTCTACAAGAGTATAAATATCCGCCTGCGGAAAACATTCGACAATGTGCTGAAGGACCTTCTCGGCACCACCGGAGACCACGAGCCAGTCGTGAACAATCGCAACTCTCATACGCTTTATTCTCACTTGGTGACGTGCGTTCAGGGCGAACATGCAGAATCGTGTATTCAATGCGTCGCAGACATGCTTCGACGAATTGATGACGCGGGCACTACACCGTGCATGACGGCCATTCCATCGGGGCGGCTCGGGCCGGAACGATGACCATTCCGGTTCGAACCGCAAGGGCCGCCTCACGGCGGTTGACCTATGAATGCGTCTACAAGTGATGCGTGGGACGGGTATGCCTGACGCACGATTGCGAGCGGCATGCGTATCCATCCCCCGATTAACGACAAAGCTAGGCGCCGCAAGATCGGTCAAGCAAACGTCGTGCGGGGCGCCAGTGCTTCAATACTGACTTTCGTTCGTGAATGTTGGGTGAAGTGTCCGATAGGGACAGTGCGCTAGGCCACATATGACGATTGCGCATTTCATCTGACGAGTATAGGCAGGTCGTCAAATTAATTGGGATTCCGGATTAATTCAGGAAATGTGTGCGCCCCATACAATTTACCGCGTTTCAAAATAATCCGACCGTCGATTACACAAATTACCGAGTTCGGCGAGCGAAGGAGGAGACGGACGGTGGTAGGGCTCTGCGAGTCTCAATGACGCAGCCTTGGCGGCCTTCCATAAGGTCGTGCGGGCGTTGCGTTCAGCAATAGGACGTCGGGTTCGTCAAGGGCAGGCGGTCATTGTGTCCGCCTCGAAAATCGGCCATGTCATTTCGACTGCCGAAATGCGGGCACACTGACTCGATTCACTCGCGCGATCGTCCTCTGGACATTCGGCAGACGAAAGTTGCTCGGCTGCGATCGGTTCGTATGATGAATTGATTGAATTCACGCGCCTCGTGTTGCCAACGATGATGCCCCACACCGGTTGACCACCCGATTGCTACGAATAATTTCCTCCGCCACACGCGACACCGCCGACGCCCCATCGCGCATTTCATGGATGTAACCGCGTAACGCGCGGAAAAATACCTGTAGTCGAATTGGCAGATTCGCTCACTAGGATGCGACTCACGTGCTGTCGTCGCGTGCATGTCTCAAGTCCTGGAGAACGGAATGCTGAGTCCCCACGAAATTGCAACCTTGCTCCTGATCCAGCGCACGCCCTTTCAAGTGGAAGCGTTGGGTGAGGATACGGTTCGCCTTCTACATGAGCAACTTGTCGAAATCGAGCGGCTTGCGACCGGTCGCGCATTGCCGCGGCTGACATCGAGAGGCCGCGAGATGTTGCGCAGGCTCGATGCGTTCTCCAAACTCCAAGCGCTGTCGCACGACGAACCCAGCGAGCGCAACGCGTGAACAGAAAGGCGCGTCCGACTCGGAGGTGTCCGGCAGGACGCGCTGAGCTGGGACCGGAACCTGATCGCCTATGACATGTGCGCGACCTCGATCACCGCATCGGCGAACGCTTTTGGCGCTTCCTGCGGAAGGTTGTGTCCGATCCCGCCGCCGACGTTGCGGTGCGCATACTTGCCCGTGAACTTCTTCGCATAGGCCGAGGGTTCTGGATGCGGCGCGCCGTTGGCATCGCCTTCCATCGTGATGGTCGGCACCGCGATGGTGGGCGCCGTCGCGAGGCGCTGTTCGAGCGCGTCGTATTGCGGTTCGCCCTGCACGAGCCCGAGACGCCAGCGATAGTTGTGGATCACCACGGCGACGTGATCCGGATTCGCGAACGACTGCGCCGAGCGGTCGTAGGTGGCATCGTCGAAGTCCCATTTCGGTGACGCGAGATGCCAGATGAGTTTGTTGAAGTCGTTGCGGTTCGCCTCGTAGCCCGCACGGCCGCGCTCGGTGGCGAAATAGAACTGGTACCACCATGCAAGCTCCGCTTTCGGCGGAAGCGGAGCGCGGTTGGCGGCCTGGCTGCCGATCAGGTAACCGCTCACTGACACCATCGCCTGGCATCGATCCGGCCACAGCGCGGCGATGATGTTGACCGTGCGCGCGCCCCAGTCGAAGCCGCCGAACACCGCCTTCTCGATCTTCAGTGCGTCCATCAGCGCGATGATGTCGACGGCGACGACCGCCTGCTGCCCGTTGCGCGGGGTATCGGCGGACAGGAAGCGCGTCGTGCCGTATCCTCGCAGGTACGGCATGATCACGCGATAGCCGGCGGCCGCGAGCAGTGGCGCGACTTCGGCGAAACTGTAGATGTCGTAGGGCCAGCCGTGCAGCAGGATCACGACCGGGCCGTTGGCCGGTCCCGCTTCCGCGTAGCCGATGCTGAGCGTTCCGGCGTTCACCTGGCGAATGGTGTCGAACGATGCGACACGCGTGGAGGCCCGCGTCCGGGCGGCGCTCGCGTTCCCGGCCGATTGCGCGTGGGCGAGTCCGCCAAGCCCGAATTCGAGCAGGCCGACGCCTGCGATAGTCGTCTTCAGCAGACTGCGTCGGCGAGGGTTCATCTGGTCCGGCATCGCTGTTTCTCCTTTGAGCGTGATTCGATCATTATTCGATTGGGCGCGGTCGCGCGGCGGTGAGCCCGTGAATCTTCGGCCATGCGTTTCACCGCCCGCATCGCCGCGTTCAGACTACGCTGATCACGACATCGATGTTCCCGCGCGTTGCCTTCGAGTACGGGCAGGTCTCGTGCGCCGCGCGCGTCAGCGCCTCGGCGACTTCGCGCTCCACACCCGGCAGGCTGACGTTCAACCGGGCCTGAAGAAAGTAGGCGCCATCGGCATTGCGCAGGTCGACCTCGGCGTCGACGGCCGTATCGGCGGGCAGCGCGACCTTCATCTTCGCGGCCGCCAGTCCCATCGCGCCGATGAAACACGCGGACCAGCCGGCTGCGAACATCTGCTCGGGATTCGTTCCGCTGCCCGTCGATCCCGGCGCCGAGAGCTTGACGTCGAGGCGTCCGTCGGAACTGCGCGATGCGCCGTCGCGTCCGCCGGTGGTGTGGGTCTTGCCGGTGTACAACACTTTATCGATGGTGGTCATGGTAGTGCGCTCAGTGATGCGAATAGGTGGAAGAAGGATCGCCGGCCACGAACCGGACGCCCGATTGCGACGCCGTATCGGCCATTCCGCCGAACGCCGGCGTGGCGTGCTCAGCGCCGGCCTGATCGAGTGCGATGGTCTGGCTGACCGGCCCGCGTTGCGACGCGGGCGCGCCGGCGATCGGATCGTAGTGTGGCGCAGGGCCGTAGCCGCTGCTGGCGAAGGCGGAACCGGCAGCCGCCGCACTGACTGCGATCAGCAAGGTGGCGATGAGATGTTTGTTCATGATGGAACCTCGGTCAAGTGTGTGTGAGTGTGCGTGGACGGGCCGGTTCAGCTTCCGCGATAGAGCGTCTGGAGGCTCGCGATCTGGCCGTCCTTCTGCGCCCGCACCAGTTCGTGACGCACATCGGCACGCGTCTTCGGCGAGGCGCTGAACTGGCTCGAAACGGATTGCTCGGTGCGCACGGCAGTGGAGGTCGTGGCGGTGTCGGCGGCTTGGGCCAGTCCGGAAGCGGCGAATGCGGCAAAGGCCAGGGCGATGATCGAAGTTTTCATGGTGTTCTCCTTGAAGCGATGAAAGTTTGGGAAACGTCCGGATCGCATCGGCTGCTGGCAACTCGTCGCGATCCGTCGTTGATGCATTGGGTCAGGCGTGTGATCAATGAACCGGTTCAGCTTCCGCGATAGAGCGTCTGGAGGCTCGCGATCTGGCCGTCCTTCTGCGCCCGCACCAGTTCGCGGCGCACATCGGCACGCGTCTTCTGCGACGCGCCGGTCTGGCTCGAAGCGGATTGCTCGGTGCGAACGGCCGTAGAGGTCGCGGCGGTGTCGGCGGCTTGGGCCAGTCCGGAAGCGGCGAATGCGGCAAAGGCCAGGGCGATGATCGAGGTTTTCATGGTGTTCTCCTTGAAGCGATGATGGGTTGGGTACCGTCCGGATCGCATCGGCTGGTGGTAACTCGTTGCGATCCGTCGTTGATGCAATTTGAACGCGCCCACGTATCTGGCTTGTGTCGGGATCGGGGCGTTTTTGCAAGCCTGTGTATCAGCGGCTACGCAGATACATTGCGATACGAAAGGCCTCTCGTTCGCGCACTATTTCTGCGCCAGCAACTGCTTGATCGCCGCCTCGGTCAGCGCGTAGTCGCCTTCGCCGAAATGCGTGTAGACCACCTGTCCGTGCTTGTCGATGAGGTAGAAGGCGGGCCAGTACTGGTTGTCGTAGGCGCGCCAGGTCGCATAACGGTTGTCCTGCGCGACCGGGTAGGTGATGTCGAAACGCTTGAGCGCGGTCTTCACGTTGCCGGTGTCGCGCTCGAACGGATACTCCGGCGTATGCACGCCGATCACGACCAGGCCCTGGTCCTTGTACTTCTGGTTCCAGGTCTTCACGTAAGGCAACGTGTTCACGCAGTTGATGCACGAGTAGGTCCAGAAGTCGACCAGTACCACCTTGCCGCGCAGTTGCTGCAGGGTCAGCGGCTCGCTGTTGAGCCACTTGTCGATGCCGGTGAATTCCGGTGCGGGCGCCGGGTGCGAAAGTGCGCCGGCGTGAGCCGCGCCGGCGCTTGCCGCGAGGGCGGTGAAGAGCGTGGCGGCGGCGGTGAGCGTCCTGAGTCGGTTGAACATGTCAGAGTCCTTTGAGTGCAGGGAGGTGGCCGGAAAAGGCCAGCGGGGTTTCGATGAGGTTGTGCACGATGACGGTCCGTTCGTTGAACATGACCGTATTCAAAAGCCCGCGCGTATCTGGCATGTGTCGGCAATCGGGCTGTCGTGCAATGTTTTGTGTCCGGCGAAATGCCGGATACATTGCGATACAAAAGGCCGGCGGATTCCGTCTATAAAGCAGTCATCGATCGAAACGGAGAGTCACATGGATGCCGATGTGCTGAAGGGCGCCTGTCATTGCGGGCGCGTGAAATTCGAAGTGCGCACGGCCGTCGAGCCGGCGATGCGCTGCAATTGCAGCCTCTGCCGGCGCAAGGGCGCGCTGATGACGCCGCCGTTCCCCGTCGATGACCTGAAGATCCTCGACGGCGAGGAGGCGCTCGCGCTGTACGAGTTCAACACGCGCGTGGCGAAGCACTATTTCTGCAAGCACTGCGGCATCTACACGTTCCACCAGACCCGCACGGACCCGCGCTTCTGGCGCGTGAACATCGGTTGCCTGGAAGGCGTCGATCCGTATACGCTGAGTGCGAGCGTCGCCGATGGCGCCAGCTCCTCCGTGGTGGAGGACGCATGAGACGCTTGCTCGCGATCGTCGCATTCCTCGCGGGCGGGATCGCGGCTGAAATGACGCATCCGGTCCTGTGTCATCTGATCGTGCCGGCCCGGGTGCAGGTGAAACGCAGAAGGCAATGACCAGAGTATGGAAAACACCGACCACGTACTGATCGTCGACGACGATCGCGGCATCCGTGAACTGCTCGCCACGTATCTGGAGAAGAACGGCATGCGCGTCTCGCTCGCCGCGAACGGACGGCAGATGCGCGCCGTGCTGGAGCAGGGCGCACCCGACCTGATCGTGCTCGACCTGATGCTGCCCGGCGAGGACGGCCTCGTGCTGTGCCGCGAGCTGCGCGCGAGCAAGTTCCGCGCGGTGCCCGTGCTGATGCTCACCGCGCGCAGTGAAGAGGCGGACCGCATCGTCGGTCTGGAGATGGGCGCCGACGACTATCTGCCGAAGCCGTTCGCGGTGCGCGAACTCCTTGCGCGCATCCGCTCGGTGTTGCGCCGGGCGCGCATGCTGCCACCGGGCATGGAAGTCAGCGAATCGGTCCAGATGCTGAGCTTCGGCGACTGGCGGCTCGACACCACCGCGCGCCATCTGCTCGACGAGAACGACACGATGGTCGCGCTCTCCGGCGCCGAGTACCGGCTGCTGCGCGTGTTCCTCGATCATCCGCAGCGCGTGCTCACGCGCGATCAGTTGCTCAGCCTCACGCAGGGCCGTCAGGCCGATCCGTTCGACCGCTCGATCGACCTGCTCGTGAGCCGCCTGCGCCAGCGCCTGCGGGACGTCGCGCGCGAGCCGCGCTACATCAAGACGCTGCGCAGCGAAGGCTACGTGTTCTCCGCGGCGGTCGTGCCGGTCGAAGGTCCGAAATGAACCTGCATGCCCTGTTGCACTGGCCGCGCACGCTGTTCGCGAGGCTCGCGCTGATTCTCTTCGTCGGGCTCGCGCTCGCTCAGGCGATGTCGTTCTGGCTCACGATGACCGAGCGCGACCAGTCGATGACCAACGTGATGATGGGTTACATCGAACGCGAGGTCGTGAGTTCGGTCGCGCTGCTCGATCTTCTGCCGCCAGGCGAGCGCGCGGCGTGGCTTCCGCGTCTCGCACGGCGCAGCTACAGTTTCATCCTCGGGCCGGGCGAGGGCGGCGCGCCGCCCGATGCGCAGCTTTCCGCGCGGGTGGCGGAATCGATCGAGTCGGGGGTCGGCAAGCGCTATCCGGTCACCGTGAACGCGCTTCCCGGCGACACCGAGCATCTGCAAGCGCACCTGCGCCTCTCCGACGGCGCGCCGCTCACGATCGACATGCGGCCGATGCCGGGCACGCCGCTGTCGGGCTGGCTCCCGCTCGTGCTGGTGCTGCAGCTTGCCGTGCTCGCCGCGTGCTGCTGGCTCGCGGTGCGGCTCGCCACGCGTCCGCTCAAGCAGCTCGCGCAGGCGGCCGACACACTCGGCCCCGACCTGAAGGCCGACCGCCTCTCCGAAGACGGCCCCGATGAAGTGGCACGGGCGGCGCGCGCCTTCAATGCGATGCAGGACCGCGTCGCGACCTACATGGCCGAGCGCATGCAGATCCTCGCCGCCATCTCCCACGATCTCCAGACGCCGATCACGCGGATGCGTCTCAGGGTCGACGTGATGGACGACGACGCGCAAGGCGCGAAGCTGCAACAGGACCTGCAGGAGATGGAGTCGCTCGTGAAGGAGGGCGTGACCTACGCGCGCACGATGCACGGCGCGACCGAGGTCCTGCTCCGTGTCGATCCCGATGCGCTCTTCGACAGCCTCGTCTGCGATTACCTCGATGCGGGCAAGAGCGTGTCCCTTCATGGCCGCATTGGCGCCGAACTGGTGACGCGTCCGCAGGCGCTGCGGCGCATCGTCGGCAATCTCGTGGACAACGCGCTCAAGTTCGCCGGCGAGGCTGAAATCAGGGTGAACGAACCGCGCGACGGCACCGTGACGATCTCCGTGCTCGATCGTGGACCGGGCATCCCGCCCGAATCGCTGGGGTCGGTGTTCGAACCGTTCTTCCGGCTGGAGGGGTCGCGCAATCGTCAAACGGGGGGCACCGGGCTTGGCCTCGCGATCGCACGGCAACTCACGCTCGCGATGAACGCGACGCTCACGCTGCAGAATCGGCCGGAAGGCGGGCTGGAGGCGCGGATCGTGATGCGACGGGTGATTGAATCGGCCGACTGATCTGGACGGGTAAACCCGGTCAAACATCCCTTGGCGGTTCGAACGACACCTGAAAATTATTCAGCAATAGTTGAGCTGGACTGCATTGATCGAGAGGGTTGGAACGCTGAAACTGCGTCTACCAACTAACACGATCGATGGAGACAAACATGTTGCTCGACAGCAAAGTGGTAATCGTCACCGGTGCAGCCTCGCCGCGTGGTATCGGCCGGGCCACCGCCAACGCGCTTGCCGCACAGGGCGCAAAGGTAGTTATCCTGGACCTTAAGAAGCAAGACGCCGAAAGCGCCGCACGCGATCTTGGCGAAGCTCACCTCGGCCTCGCGTGCGACGTAACCGACAAGGTCGCGTGCATTGCAGCTGCTAAGGCAGTCATCGAAAAGTACGGCCGCGTCGACGGGCTGATCAACAACGCGGGCATCACCCAGCCGTTGAAGACGATGGACATCGAAGCGGGCAACTTCGATGCCGTTATTGACGTCAACCTGCGCGGCACGCTCTACATGTCGCAGGCAGTCATTCCGCAGATGAGAACGCAAAAGAGTGGCAGCATCGTGTGCATGTCGTCGGTTTCCGCGCAACGCGGCGGCGGCATCTTCGGCGGGCCGCACTATAGCGCTGCGAAGGCAGGCGTACTCGGTCTCGCTCGCGCGATGGCGCGCGAACTCGGCTCGGACAACATCCGCGTCAACTCGATCACGCCGGGCCTGATCCAGACCGACATCACCGGCGACAAGCTCACCACCGAGATGCGCGCGGACATCATCAAGGGCATTCCGCTAGGCCGTCTCGGCGATGCGGCCGATGTCGCCAACGCGTGCCTGTTCCTGTCCAGCGACCTGTCGGCCTATCTCACCGGCATCACACTCGACGTCAACGGCGGTATGTTGATCCACTAAGAACGGCATCCACCGCGATCGTGGCGGATGAGTCAATGCACCCGGGGACAACCGGGGCGATCTGCAGCCTTGCACAGAACCAGAGTAAGGCGCTAAAGCGCCAACTCTGGTCGACAGGAGACAAGCATGAAAACGAAGTCCGCTGCGCCGTCAGTGACGGCCGATGGGATGGCGCTCGCCGATACGTCGAGCTTCGAAGCAAAAACGTATGCCAAAGTCGGACGGCGCTTGATACCGTTCCTGATGCTGTGCTACCTGGGCGCGTATCTCGATCGCGTCAACGTGGGCTTTGCGAAACTGCAGATGCTCAACGACTTGCGCTTTAGCGAAACCGTCTACGGCTTTGGCGCAGGCATTTTCTTTCTCGGCTATTTCCTCTTTGAGGTGCCGAGCAATCTCATGTTGCATAAAGTGGGCGCGCGCAACTGGCTTGCTCGCATCATGCTGACGTGGGCGGTGATTTCCGCGTGCTTCGTCTTCGTGAAGTCGCCCACGACCTTTTATATCCTGCGCTTTCTGCTGGGTGTCGCCGAGGCTGGATTCGCACCGGGCGTGATCCTCTATCTGACGTACTGGTTTCCTTCGGCACGACGCGCCAAGGCGCTCTCGCTCTTCTTCATGGCGATTCCGCTGGCTGGCATTGTCGGTGGGCCGCTCTCCGGTTACATCCTGCATGCGTTCCAGGGCGTGCACGGCCTGGCCGGCTGGAAGTGGCTGTTCATCCTCGAGGCGCTGCCGTCGCTGTTGCTTGGCGTCGCGATCCTCTTCTACCTCGACAACGGCATCGCGGCCGCCAAGTGGCTCACCGGCGAGGAGAAGGCCCTGCTTGCACGCAACGTCGCGAACGACAACGCCCACAAGGTCGCCCACGTATCGATCCGGTCATTCATCGGCGACCGTCGCCTGTGGTTGATGGCTTCGATCTACTTCTGCGTGGTGCTCGGCCAGTATGGCCTGACGTTCTGGCTGCCGACGATCATCCGCAAATCCGGTGTCGCCGATCCGCTGTGGGTGGGTGTCTTCACCGCCATTCCGTACCTCTGCGCGATCATTGCGCTGCCGCTGGTAGGTGCAAGCGCCGACCGTCATCGCGAACGCCGTCTGCATCTGGCGATCCCGATGCTCGTATCCGCGGCAGGCTTCGCCACGCTGCCGATGCTGGGTGGAGTGGGCGCGTCGCTGGTGTGTGTCAGCCTGGCGGCTGCGGGCATTCTCGCTTCGTCGTCGCAGTTCTGGTCGTTGCCTACTGCGCTTCTTGGCGGCATGTCGGCTGCTGCGGGGATTGCCGCGGTCAACTGCTTCGCCAATCTCGCCGGTTTCTTCTCGCCGGCCATCGTCGGCTGGTTGAACGACCTGACCGGCAAATCGACGGCGGGACTCATCTTCATCTCAGTCGCCATCGTCATCGGTGCAGGACTTGTTTTCCTCGTGCCGGCCAAGAGCGTCAATCGCTAAACCCACTTCACTTTCAGGAGACACCATGAACACACCGTCATCAAATGCGGTGACGCTCGCCGAGCGCGCCTATCGGATTCGCAGAAACGCCTTGCTGATGGGCGAAGTGCAGGGGCAGGGCTATATCGGCCAGGCTCTCGACATCGCCGATGTACTCGCGGTTTCCTACTTCGGCGCGATGCGTTACCAGCCTCAGAACCCCGAATGGGAAGACCGCGACCGCTTCCTGCTCTCGAACGGTCACTATGCGATTGCGTTGTATGCGGCACTGTTCGAGGCCGGCTTCCTGCCGCCCGAAGAACTCGAAACCTACGGCAGCGACGACAGTCGGTTACCGATGTCCGGCATGGCGAGCTACACGCCGGGCATGGAGATGTCGGGCGGCTCGCTCGGCCATGGCCTCACTATCGCAGTGGGTCGCTGTCTTGGGTTGAAGCGCAAGGGTTCGGACGCATTCGTCTACACGCTCTTCTCCGATGGCGAACTCGATGAAGGCGCGATCTGGGAAGGCCTGATGTCGGCGGCGCACTGGAAGCTCGACAACCTGATCGCCATGGTCGACGTGAACAACCAGCAAGCCGATGGCCCGTCGTCGCAGGTCATGGCGTTCGAGCCGCTTGTCGAAAAGCTCGAAGCATTCGGCTGGTACACGCAACGCATCGACGGCAACGATATCGATGCAGTCAAAGCGGCCTTCGACAACGCGCGCAATCATCCGGAGGCCAGGCCGCGGATCATCGTCTGCGATACGCGCATGGGCTGCGGCGTGCCGTTTCTCGAAGAACGGGAAAAGAACCATTTCATCCGCGTTGATGCCCATGAGTGGCAACTGGCGCTCGCCGCACTCGAAGCAGGGAGACAAGCATGAGCGATACCACCATCACCAAGAAGCCGCGCCTGAAGACATCGGCGATGATCGCCTCGATCGCGGGCGAAGGACAAGTCACGCGTTCGGCGCCGTTCGGGCATGCATTGGCGCAGTTGGCCCGGGAAAAGACGAACGTGGTCGGCATGACGGCCGACCTAGGCAAGTACACTGACCTGCACATCTTCGGCAAGGAGTTTCCTGAACGCTACTATCAAATGGGCATGGCCGAGCAACTGCTGATGGGCGCGGCTGCCGGCATGGCGCATGAAGGTGCGCAGCCGTTCGTGACGACGTATGCCGTGTTCGCGACCCGACGTGCATACGACTTCATGCACCAGGCCATCGCGGAGGACAACCTCGATGTGAAGATCATCTGCGCGTTGCCCGGCCTCACGACCGGGTACGGCCCAAGCCATCAGGCGGCGGAAGACCTCGCACTGATGCGCGCGATGCCGAACATGACGGTAATCGATCCGTGCGATGCGCTCGATACCGAGCAAATGGTGCCCGCGATTGCGGCCCACAAAGGCCCGGTGTATGCACGTCTCCTGCGTGGCAATGTCCCGGCCGTGCTCGACGAATACGACTACCAGTTCGAACTGGGCAAGGCCAAGCTGCTGCGCGACGGCGCCGAGGTGCTGATCATCTCGTCGGGGATTATGACCATGCGCTCGCTCGAAGTCGCGAAGGCGCTGGCGGCGGACAAGGTCGGCGTCGCGGTGCTGCATGTGCCGACCATCAAGCCGCTCGACACCGAGACGATCCTGCGCGAAGCGAAGCGCACGGGACGCATGGTCGTGGTCGCCGAGAATCACACGGTGATCGGCGGTCTTGGCGAAGCGGTGGCGACCACGCTGCTCACGGCAGGCGTCACGCCGATGTATCGCCAGATCGCGCTGCCCGATGAGTTCCTCGCTGCGGGCGCGCTGCCGACCTTGCATGACCGCTATGGCATCTCGACCAATATGATGGCCGAGACCATCAAGGGCTGGCTTGGTTAGGCGCGAGGGCCCGTTCGGGCCCTGCTGAGCGGCGAGAGGTGATCACCACGAGGACGTACTGATCGCTTTTCGCTGCGTCAGTTCACCGACGCAACGTGAAGACAAAATGAAGACCGCGTGAAGTTTTCATTGAGCGGGGATCGTCGCTCAATTTAATAAAGTTTGGGAATGAAATAAAAAGTGCACGTCAATAAATGCACTCTTATCGATTGGATCGTGGCGCGCGATCAGAGTGCAGTCGTGATGTACACCTTGGTCGAGCGCGCGAACCTGAAACCGGAGCAGACAGGTGAAGGAACCGTCGGCTGCGGTTGGAAGACGGGACTGCCCACGGCCGTGATGGTTGCTCCGGACGCGGGCGAACGATCGCTTTCGTCGTTGAAGGGCCTGATTTCCGCGCGGCTTCAGCTTATTGCTCCCCGCGCGGTCCGAACTCAGCTGGACGCAGCGTGGGGTGCGGCCGACGCTGCGGACTTGGAACTGTGGTGCTTATGTTTGTGGGTGGGCCTGGGTTTGTTGTTCGGGTAAGCCGCAGCGCCGAACGACACGGAAGGGGCCGCAAAAGCAGCAACCAGGAGGAGGGCAAGGCTTGTTTTGCAGACGTTTTTCATGTTTGGCGGCGGGTTGGTTGGAGGTGGATTCAGAAAATGGGCAGACCGGCGCATAGCTGTAGTGCCAAACGATTGTACAGAACCATAAAAGTCGGTGAATACGGGAACTCCCGATGTCACGTCGATGCGACACGTGGCGCAGCGGACTTGCGCACGCTGCGCATTTGGTGCTTTCCAGTTGTATGGCAATCGTGCGCGCGCGTTAAATGCACCTCGCTGATGAGTGGCATCGGATTGGTGCATATGATCGCCAAGAGCCAAATGAAGAACCGCGCCCCAAGCGCACTGACGCTACACAAGCTTATTCGCTGACAGCATAAGCAATCCTCATTCACGCAGCATGCGCGGGAGCACAACGCTGCGGGCGTCGATCATCGTTTGATCATCACCGGCACGGCGAAAAGCAAAGCCGTCATCGTTCCGTGCGTCGCGGCGCACGAGTCGTGTGCGCATCGCGAGCGCGAGCAGACCGCCCAAGATCGAAGAGGGCAAGGTTGCATGCGCGGTTACGCCATTCGTCGTGAAGGTTCCGGCCCGCCCGTTCGGAATTCGCTGTGCGACGCGCGGCGGGTCCGTCGCTTGCTGGAAAGCGGCTGTCCATTCACTCCGCCCGAAGGGGAAATCGCCATGAGCCGGACTTCCTATCCAAAGCCACCATTTCCCGATCAGCAGCAAAACCGGCAGCCCGGCCTCACCGCGCCGATGGACCCACAGCCGGACCACGGCGAAAAGACCTATCGAGGCAGCGGACGTCTCGCCGGCAAGGTCGCGCTCATCACCGGGGCGGACAGCGGCATCGGCCGGGCGGTGGCGATCGCGTATGCGCGCGAGGGCGCGGACGTCGCGATCGCCTATCTGAACGAGGACGACGACGCCAAGGAAACCGCGCGCTGGGTCGAGGAAGCAGGGCGCCGCTCGCTGCGCTTGCCCGGCGACCTCACCGATCGTGCGCATTGCCGGGATCTGGTGGCGAAGACGGTGGCGGAGTTCGGGCGCATCGACATCGTCGTCAACAACGCTGCGTACCAGATGAGCTACGACGGCCTGGAAGACATCAGCGACGACGAATGGGACAAGACCTTCTCGACCAACATCGGCGCGATGTTCCGCATCGTCAAGGCGGCGCTGCCGCACATGCCGCCGGGCAGCGCGATCGTGAATACGAGTTCGGTCAATGCCGACGCACCGAACCCGGGTCTCATCGCCTACGCGACCACGAAGGGCGCGATCCAGAACTTCACCGGCGGGCTCGCGCAACTGCTTGCGGAGAAGGGCATCCGCGTGAACTGCGTGGCGCCGGGGCCGATCTGCACGCCGCTGATCCCGTCGACGATGCCGCCAGAGAAGGTGAAGAACTTCGGCTCCCAAGTGCCGATGAAGCGCGCGGGCCAGCCTGCCGAACTCGCCGCCGCCTATGTCATGCTTGCCTCCGACGAATCGAGTTACACGTCGGGCGCGACCATCGCCGTGACGGGCGGCAAGCCGATCATATAGAGAGGCGCATGCCGCCAGCCGTCTGCCTGCGAGGCGCGCAGGAAACCCGGCAGGCCGACCGCTAGCGGACACCTGTATTCGCGATTACTTGTCGCTTTTCTTGGGAATTTTCTTTCCGGACTTGCGTGCCTGATTCAACGCGATAGCCACTGCCTGCTTTTGCGGTTTGCCATGCTTCATTTCGGTCTTGACGTTCTTAGAGACCGTGTCTTTCGAGGTGCCTCTCTTCAGCGGCATGATGCCTCCTGTCAGGTTGATCGTGCGATTCAGCGGGTGACGATGTATTGCTGGCGACAGCCCGCACCGACAGGGCGAGCATCAATCGTTCCAGGCTGCGTGAGGGACAGCCGGGTCCATACCTTGCTCATTCAAGTGGCACGAAGACTTAGCCTGTCGGGGCCGCCTGCGCATGGAAATACGCGCGGCGTTGCCTCCTCGACGCCACTCAACGTACTTGCGGCCCAGCAGAAGCCGACCATGACCAACGACAAACCTGGCCGCCGCCCCCCTCGCGCCACGCAATCCGATCCGGACGTCCAGCGCGACCAGCAACCGGCGACCCTGGACGACTGCCGCCGTTGCGCACTATGGCGCGACGCGACGCAGGCGGTGCCAGGCGAAGGACCGCGGCACGCGGCGATCATGCTGGTAGGCGAGCAGCCAGGGGACGCGGAGGACGTGCAGGGCAGGCCTTTCGTCGGACCGGCTGGAGCACTGCTCGATAAAGCGCTCGAAGAGGCTGGACTGGAGCGCAAGGACGTCTACGTCACGAACGCGGTCAAGCACTTCAAGTGGACGCCGCGCGGCAAGCGTCGCATGCACAAGACGCCGGGACAGCGAGAGATCGAAGCCTGCGGATACTGGCTTGAGCAGGAACTCCAGACCGCAGGGGCACGCGTGATCGTCGCGCTGGGCGCTACCGCGCTAAAAGCCGTGCTGGACGATTCGCACGCCCGGTTACAGGACGTGATCGGCAAGTCGATCGAGCATGGCGCGCAGACGGTTGTCGCGTCCTATCACCCATCGTTCGCGTTGCGCGCGCCCGATCCCGAGACGCGGCGGCGTGTCTATGACGCGATCGTCGCGGCCCTTCAGGCAGCAGACAAGCTGAGCCACCAGCGAAAGCGATCGGGCTGATCCACACTGGCGCGGCGCGACGCGCGGACGCCATCCATGGAGCATCCGTGAGCGCGCGGAAGCAATGGACAGTAGAATTGTCACGAGCCACCCGCGGTGGCATCGGAAGAACGCACAGTTCGGCAGTCGACCCGTTCCAGGAATACCGCATGAAAGCCCGGCACGTCCCGTCATCACGTGGACGCGCCCTCTCTGCCCCAAGGAGATCTCATGAAGGTGCTCGCTGTTCACCCCAGTGGCTTGATGTACACCCGCGTATTTCTGCGTCTCGAACCGCTTGGCCTGGAGACGGTCGCTGCCGTCATTCGCGAGGCCGGCCACGATGTCCAACTGATCGACCTGCAAGTCGAATCGCATCGTGACCTCGACAAGCTGATGCGCAGTTGGCGCCCCGATGCGGTCTGCTTCTCCGGCAACTACCTTGCCAATATCCCCGAGATCGTCGATCTGTCGAAGTCGATCAAGGCGCAATGGCCAGATTGCTTCGTGTTCGTCGGTGGGCATAGCGCGTCGTTCACGGCCGCCGACATGCTGAAGCACGCCGACGGCGCGATCGATTGCGTGCTCAAGGGCGAAGGCGAAGCGAAGGTGGTCGAACTGCTCGATGCCGTCGCGCGTCGCGGCGAACTGTCGGCGATACCGGGCGTCGTCACGCGCAACGGCGAAGGGCCGCCACCCGGCTTCGCCGAGAGCCTCGATCAGATTCGCCCCGCGCGCGACCTGCTGCGGCACCGGCGCAAGTACTTCATCGGCGTGCTGGACCCGTGCGCGTCGATCGAATTCGCGCGTGGCTGCCCTTGGGACTGCACCTTCTGCAGCGCATGGACGTTCTACGGACGCAGCTATCGCTCACGCAGCCCCCAGGTCGTCGCAGACGAACTGGCGTCGATCCGCGAGCCGGGCGTGTTCATCGTCGACGATGTCGCGTTCGTGCATGCCGATCACGGCATGGCGATCGGACGCGAGATCGAACGCCGGGGCATCCACAAGAAGTACTACCTGGAGACGCGGGGCGACGTGCTGTTGCGCAACAAGGAAGTCTTCGAGTACTGGCGTACGCTGGGCCTGCAATACATGTTCATCGGCATGGAGGCGATCGATGCCGAGGGGCTCAAGGCGTTTCGCAAGCGCATCGATCTCGACAAGAACTTCGAGGCGCTCGGGTTCGCGCGTTCGCTCGGCATCACGGTCGCCGTCAACCTGATCGCCGATCCCGACTGGGACCACGACCGTTTCGAAGCGATCAGGCAGTGGTGCCTGGAGATTCCCGAGATCGTCAACATCAGCGTGAACACGCCGTATCCGGGCACCGAAATCTGGCTGCGCGAACATCGTCAACTGACGAGCCTCGACTACCGGCTCTACGACATCCAGCACGCGGTGCTGCCGACGAAGTTGCCACTGCGCGAGTTCTACACGGAACTGGTACGCACGCAGCAGGTGCTTAACCGCAAGCATCTCGGGTGGACGGCGCTGCGTGGCGCGGCCGGCGAGGCGACTCGTCTGTTGATGCATGGTCAGACGAACTTCGTGCGGATGTTGTGGCGTTTCAACTCGGTGTTCAATCCGAACCTGCAATTGAGCGACCACGCGCGGGAAGTGCGTTATTCGATGACGCCGCCCGCGGCTTCGTCCGAGCAAGCCAGCGTGAAGGTGCTGTACGTGCACCGGCCGGCGGGCCGCAAAGGACGCAAGATAGACGATGCGACGGAAAGCTTCGTCGACGAGACCCGCATGGGGGCGGGTTAGGGCTTCGTGTTGCAAGCAGCACCCAACCCCGAGGGGACAGACTTGGACAAAAAGAAGGGCGCCACGCGGAGGAGTTGCGTGGCGCCCTGAACGCTCTGGCGGTCATGACCGCTCGAGAACGTGGAGACAGGATCAAATATATCGAAAAGCCGATAAGGTAAAACGACGGACAGCGGGCGGGTTCTGCTTCAAATCGCTGAATTGGCGGACGCCGGGCGAGCGCATATTAAGGTGACGCTCGAAATCGAGCCACTCCTGGTCATCTCCGGGCCTCGTCAAAGTGCGAACAGCAATGCAAGCGTTACCCGTGGAGTCGTGGCCCATTCGAACGCGGCCAATGACTCTCTTCCTGGAATGAGGCTACTGCCGGAGTAATACCATGTACATCGGAATACTGGTCCCGCATGTTCGACAACCCGAAGATCATCGCCTGCACCACGAGCACGCGTCGCCGCAGGTCATCGCGCGACCGCTTCATCGCAGGACATTCTGGCAAGTAGTCAAATGGATGTTCGACAAAGTCATGTGATCGCAATGGCCGATTCGTGACTTGCGCAGGTGAGGGTCGTCCGGCCGTGAAGCTCTTGCGGCCTTTTTTCGGCGCCTCGCAGCGACGCAGCGACACGGACGATTCGACGATTGCCGGTCAGTTGCAACCGTAGCCGGTACGGCGATTCCACCAGCAAATCGCCTTGCCATCGGTGCAAACAAACATGCTGCCGACGGTGTCGCATTGAACGGTTGATTGCCGACTCGCTGCCGAGGACGAATTGTCCTTCGAAATCTCCAGGTCCGACGAGGCCACCGCGGCCTCTGTCGCCGCACGAACCTTCGCAACGCCTTCGGTGGGAGTTTTTGTCGTGGTAGCAGTGGGGACGACGCTACACGCCGAAACGGCGATGCTTAGACAAATGGTAACCCGGCACCATTGGGTCGTCGTTAGCGAAACCATGGTTTCCTCCTGCTTGGCGGGCGCAACCCGCACGAGTTCAGTTCTCACGGAGGTGATCCGTCTATCCGGTGGCCTTGAAACGGCAATATGCCAGCGGGCGCTACACGCGGAAATACCGGTTGGCGAAAGCGGACAAGTAACCATTTTATTCCCGCGTGTGTCGCCCGTTCCTGAACCGCTTCACCCTGATAAGGGAACACCCTAGCTTGTGAGTCGCTTCGCTTGCATTTGGGGCGTGTTAAAACCGCCTTTCCTTCAAAACCGGTGTTTCACGGGGCCATGCGTGGAGTAGCGACAGCGCGGCCGACATGGCGCCGCTTCAATTATTCCTTTCGAATGAAGTCAACGTCATATTTTTTCGGGCGTTAATCAACCAAGGCATCCAGCCTTACCTCTCGGAGAATACCCTCATGAACAAGATTTTTGCGGTCGCTGTGGCAGCATTCTTCTCGGTCGGAATCGCTTGTGCCCAAACGTCCGCCCCGGCTGCGGCAACCGCCAAGCCCGCTGCAACAGCAGGAGCAGCGTCGAACTGTGAGGCCCAGGCAATCGATAAAAATGGCAAGCCGCTGTCCGGCGCAGCCAAAACCTCGTCCATCAAGAAATGCGAAGGCAGCAACAAGAGCAACGCCGCCGCTGCGTGTGCGACCAAGGCTGTCGGAAAAGACGGAAAGCCGCTCGCGGGTGCTGCCAAGACATCGTTCATGAAAAAATGCGAGGCTGATGCCGCCAAATAATCCTGCGGCCACCGAAGGCCGGCTCGATGGCTGCTGGGTTCGTTCGCCGTGGAGCTGGTCTTCGTGGCGGCTGCATGCTTGCCGGAACGCGATGATGGTCGATGGTCAACGCGGCGCCGTGCGCGCTTCGGCGGCCGGAATGCCCGATGCCATGCCCGGGCTGGCGGTCTCACTCAGCAGAGGAACGGTCGATAGAAATCGGTCGAACCAGGGTTCCCAAATCGGAATTGCGCGGTCGACCATGAACATTCCATGACCGTCGCGACCGAACGGCGGCTCGATGACGAGCTGTCCGGTCCCGCCGGCGGACTGGAAGGCGCTAAACCACTGCCTGACTACCTCGGGTGCGAAATACTGGTCATTCTCGACGTAGTGCCAGAGCACCGGCACATGAGTGGTCGCGGCGAAGTGGCCGATGGTCGCTGTCATGCTTTCGGGCGCGCAGGGTTCACCGGGACGCTTGGTCGGGTTTCCGCCCCGCCCTCCGGAAAAATTGACCACTGCGATCACGCCAGGCGGTGAAAGGCTTGCTGCCGCGAGCGAGGCGAATCCGCCGGCCGACTGGCCCACGAGCACTATTTTTTGGCTGTCGACATACGACAGCGTCCCCGCGAATCGAATGGTTGCAAGCAGGTCTTTTGCAGCCTCCAACCCGGCATGCCCATAGTCAGGCGCTTCGCAAGACCCTGTGTCTTCGGCGAAGCTGCCGCCGGTGGCGCCATATCCGCGGCGTATGGGCACGATGACGGCGAATCCTCGGGCGACGAATTCCCGGATTTGCGCGATCTTCCTGAAGCGCCCGATTTTGCTTCGGTCGAATGCGTTCGGCGGGTTGCCGTGGCTGAGAACGATAAGCGGAAACGGTCCGTCGCCCTCGGGCCTGTAAACGGTCGCGGTCAGTTCGCGTTGCTTGTCGCCGAACAGGCCGCGCTCGGTCATCGGGACCTCAACAATCGTTTCGTGCAGGTCGGAAGCCAACTGCGCGGGTTCTTCTGCCTGTGCTCGTTGCGCGAGTCCCACGATCAAGCAGATGCAGCCGAGGATCCGCAGCAGCAGGGCGGCGGTGGCGATGCGCCTGGTGACATGAGCAAGCACACGCGCTTGTCCCGCAAGCGATGCATTTCTATCGATAGCGGGCTTCGATGGTCCGGTGGTCATGGAGGCAGCGTGATTGGAAGTTTCGGAACCGTTTGACGGATGATGGCGATACCGGACAAGAATCTTTTCTATTGCTTCCCTTGTCCGATAACCGGCTCAGTATCGCTTGATGTTCGTAAGCTCATGAGGGAATGCCAGACCTCGTCGGCGTAGATCGCAGAGAGTGCGGCGGATGAAACCTACATTATTTATTCATGAAACAGGCTTGCCGTGAACTACATTCGTTAGTAAAGGAATCACGCGGCGCTGATGGAAGAACGCGAAGTTAGGCAATCGTAAGTTCAAGAATCGACATATACCGGAACCGCAGTCGGGGAACAAATTTGCAATCACGATATTCAGCTTCGTAAGGATCACTATATACCAGGAAAGACGCGATCAAGTAGTGTCATTCAAGGGGCGACGCGCGTGACAGATTTCATTGTCTCGTCGTGTCGAGGATGACTTTGAGACTTCTTTGGCTCCAGCTCCCATCAACGTCTAACTGACCAATTTGGGTCACTTTCAGGGGTCTGTAATGAATACAGCTGCACGTAACGATGCTTTACCTGATGAACCGCTCGTCGATACGACGCCATACGGATACGGTCCGGACGATTCAATCACCGATGTCACCGAGAATGCCGCGATCACGCATCACACGTTGAAGATTCATGGAAAATCGATTTCCTATACGGCGCGGGCAGGTCATCTCGTGACGACCGATACTTATAACGCACGGCCTGGCGCGAAATTATTCTACGTGGCGTTCACCGTCGATGGCGCGGCGCCTTCCACGCGTCCGGTCACTTTTTTCTATAACGGCGGTCCCGGCTCATCGTCGGTTTTCCTGCTCCTGGGGTCGTTCGGACCGAGAAGGATAAAGACGAGTATGCCGAGCTTCACGCCGCCGGCGCCCTATGCGCTGGAAGACAACCAGGACAGCCTGCTCGACCAGAGTGACCTGGTGTTTATCGATCCGGTCGGCACGGGTTACTCGACAGCGGTCGAGCCTCATACCAACAAGGATTTCTGGGGCGTCGACCAGGATGCGACTTGCATCAAGCAGTTCGTCAAGCGTTATCTGACAGTGTTCAACCGTTGGAACTCGCCGAAGTATCTGTTTGGTGAATCCTATGGAACGCCGCGCACCTGTGTGCTCACCTGGCTGTTGCACGAGGACGGCGTGGACTTGAACGGGATCGTCCTGCAGTCTTCGATTCTCGACTATTCCCAAGCGGGCAATCCGATCGGCATTCTGCCGACGTTCGCGGCCGACGCCTGGTTCCACAAGAAAGTGACGCTCGACCCGGTTCCCGCCGACTTGCCCGACTTCATGGAGAAGGTGGCAGAGTTCGCAAGCGATCCCTATGCGAACGCATTGGCCGCTTTCCCGACAGTCGATCCCACCGTGCTGAAGTATCTCAGCGATATCCTTGGCATCCCGGGCATCGTTCTCCAGTACTGGCAGCTCAACCCCTCGATGGGAAACGGCTCGGTGTTCCTGACGAGCCTCCTGCTGGATGCGGGGCTGGCTATCGGCGCCTACGACGGCCGGGTGACGGGCGACGACACCGGCATCGCCGAATACGTCGCGCCGGACTCGGGCGGCAACGATCCCACGATGGCTGCCGTGGGCGGCGTGTATACGGCGATGTGGAACGTGTACCTCAACGAGGAATTGAAATACACCTCGATATCGCCGTTCATGGACCTGAACGATCTGGCGTTCGATAACTGGGACTTCAGCCATGTCGATCCGACGGGCGCCCAACGGGGTGGCATCGGAAGCCTCTACACGGCGGGCGATCTTGCTGCCGCGATGGAAATCAATCCGTACCTGAGAGTGTTTTCGGCAAACGGCTACTACGACGCCGTAACGCCATTCTTCCAGACTGTGATCAATTTTCAGTACATGCCGGTGGGAAGCCCGCAGCCGCTGAACAACCTGACGATCAAGTATTACCCGTCGGGGCATATGGTCTATCTGGACAATGCGTCCAGAACCGCGATGAAGGCGGACCTCGCGTCGTTCTATGGCGAGGCAGAGACACATGTCGCCAATATCAAGGCTGCGATCCAGCCCGAACAGAAGGCAATAACGGGCGTTGCGAGATATCGCAGGCGTTCCAGCCGCACGCCTTACTGAAAGCGTGGCCGGTATCGAGCGCGAGCCGGCTACCCTCAACCAGCGCTTTCTTCCTTGCGCCTCTTGCGATGTGCGGCAACCTTCGCGCGATTGCCGCAGATCGCCATGCTGCACCAGCGGCGCGCATGGCCGCGTGTGTGATCGGCGAACAGCAGCGTGCAGGCGGGGCCTTCGCACGCCTTGACTTGCGTGAAGTCCTCGTCGCACACGACTCTCGCCAGTGCTTCGACGATCGGCATCAGCAACGACTCCGCCGCCGGCCAGCGCCGGCGCATGTGGAAAGCGAAGCCAGTTGCACTGTGTGCATCGTCGATGACGATCTCGCCGTGCTGCTCATCGCGCTCCAGCACGCGATTGAGCGGCTCGAGATCGCGCAGGTCTTTCGCCGATAACGGGCGTCCCTTTCGCTTGTACACGAACGTCCTGAACCACTCGCGCAAGTCGCGTGCCTTCGCCGCGACTTCGTCGAGTTCGGCCGGCGTGGCTTCTCCGCGTATGCGCCGGATCACGTCCGCGGGTACGAACTCCGCCTGTTCAAGCCAGCTCAGCAAACCCTCTCCGTCGGCGATCCAGTCGATCGGCTCATCCACCGGTGTGGCCACCGAGTTCAGGAAATCCAGTCCGGGCGCATCGGCGAGAAAGATCGCCGGAATCTCACGGTAGTTCATTTTTCAGGTCAGGCGCGATGTCACGATGGTTTAATCGTAACCGCTAAAAATGGTCTTGACAAGTTACCGTATCGTTCAGTAACCTCACTATCAACGTTTTACAGGTTACATGAGCCGCCTGGTTGGAACCGTCCGGTTCGAGCCAAACCCCTCCACATCGGGAGACACGCCATGTCCAGGATTTCTCATCGTCATATTGACGTCGATGGTTTCAAGGTTTTTTATCGGGAAGCCGGTCCGGCCGACGCGCCGAAGCTTCTGCTGTTGCACGGCTTTCCAAGTTCCAGCCATATGTTTCGCGACCTGATCCCGTTGCTCGCGGACCGCTTTCATATAGTCGCGCCCGATCTTCCGGGCTTCGGTTTGTCGGACATGCCGAGCCGCCAGACCTTCGCCTACACGTTCGACAACCTTGCCGGCGTGATCGACCGCTTCACCGAAACGATCGGCTTCGATCGTTACGCGCTCTACGTGTTCGATTACGGCGCGCCGACCGGCTTCCGGCTTGCGTTGAAGCATCCGGAGCGCATTACGGCGATCGTTTCGCAGAACGGCAACGCGTATGAGGAAGGTTTGAGCGACGGCTGGAATCCGATTCGCGCCTATTGGCAAGCGCCCACGCAGGCAAACCGCGATGCGCTGCGCGCGTTGCTCACGAAGGAAACCACGACCTGGCAATACACGCACGGCGTGAGCGATCCGTCAGCGCTGTCCCCCGACGGCTATTCGCTCGATGACTACTACCTGAGCCGTCCGGGCGCGCATGAGATTCAACTCGACTTGTTCGGTGACTACCGGAACAACGTCGCGTTGTATCCGGCGTTCCAGGAATATTTCCGCGCGCACCGTCCGCGCTTGCTCGCGGTGTGGGGCAAGAACGACCCGTTCTTCCTCCCTGCGGGCGCGGAAGCCTTCAGGCGCGACATCCCCGACGCGGACGTGCGCTTCTTCGACACGGGCCATTTCGCGCTCGAAACGCACGCGGCGGAGATCGCGGCGGCCATCGCCAGTTTCCTGGCTCACTGACTACTCACCATCCAAGGAGAAGACTCATGCGCGCAATCGTCCTCGAAAAATTTGGCGGTCTGGATAGCCTCGTGTACACAAACATTCCTGAGCCCGAGCCGCTGGAAGGTCATGTGGTGATCGAGATCAAGGCCTTCGGCATCAACCACGCCGAACTGCACATGCGGCGCGGCGAGTGGGCGGAAGCGGCCCGGGTGAGCGGCATCGAATGCGTTGGCATCGTGAAGTCGTGTCCGGGCGGTGAATTTCCGGTCGGTGCAAAAGTGGCGGCGCTGATGGGCGGCCTCGGGCGGACCATCAACGGAAGTTATGCCGAGTACACGCGGGCGCCGGTGTCGAACGTCGCGCTGATCGAATCCGACGTTCCATGGGCCGAACTCGCGGCGATTCCCGAAACCTATGCGACCGCCTGGACGTGTCTCTTTCGCAACCTCGAAATCGTCGAGGGCCAAACCGTGGTGATACGCGGCGCGACATCGTCGTTCGGGCAGGCCGCGGTCAAGCTCGCTGTCAATGCGGGCGCAAAGGTGATCGCCACGACGCGCAATCCCGCGCGCTTTGCGATGCTCGAAGCAATCGGCGCATCGCGCGTCGAAGTCGAAAGCGCGGATCTCTCGAAGCGTATTGCAGAGGCCAGGCAGATCGACGCCGTGCTCGATCTCGTCGGCAACAGCACGATCCTCGATTCGCTCGCGATGCTGCGTCGCGGTGGCCGCGCGTGCCTCGCGGGATGGCTCGGCGGTCTTGCGCCCATCGCCGATTTCAATCCGCTCTTGCAGATGTCGAGCGGCGTGTATCTGACTTTCTTCGGCAGCTTCGTGTTCGGCACGCCGGGCTTCCCGCTGTCCGATGTGCCGCTGCAGGCGATTGCCGCTGATGTGGCGGCCGGTCGCCTCGACGCGAAGCCGTCACGCGTGTTCGCTTTCGACGAGATCCGCGAAGCGCATCGCGTGATGGAGGCTAACGAGGCCGGCGGAAAGATGGTCGTGGTTCATTGAAAGGGGAAGAGACATGTCCAGCAAGGTAGCCATCGTCACCGGCGCGAGCCAGGGGATCGGACGCGCGACGGCCGTGCGGCTCGCGCGCGATTTCACGTCGATCGTGCTCGTCGCACGCAACCGGGAAAATCTCGAACAGACTGCCGACGCAGTCCGGCAGGCGGGGGCGCATGCGCTCGCCATCGACATCGATCTTGCACTGGCCGATGCCGCGCAAAAGGTGGTGGATGCAACGCTCGCTTCGTTCGGACGGATCGACGCACTATTGAACATCGCGGGCGCGGTGCCGCAGATCGACGTCTTCGCCATGACCGATGAGCAATGGCACGACGGCCTGGCGTTAAAGCTCCATGGCGCGCGACGTCTGACGATTGCGGCATGGCCCTCGTTGAAGGCGAATTCCGGCGCGGTCGTGCTGATGTCGGGCAACTCCGCGCTGTTTCCGAAGGCGCCCTACGCGGCGGTCGGTACGATCAACGCCGCCATCGTCGCGCTGGCGAAAGCGTTCGCGGATCGCGGCATCGCGGACGGGGTGCAAGTGAACAGCGTGCTGCCCGGCCCCGTGATGACCGGACGACGGCGCTCGTATCTCGAACATTGGGCGCCTCTGCACGACATGACGGTGGAGGAAGCGACGGCACGATTTCCGGTCGAAGCAGGCATTGCGCGTTATGGCACGCCAGAGGAAATCGCGGAGTTGATGGCGTTCGTCGTGTCGCCCGCTGTCCGATGGATGACGGGGACGACGTTACGCATGGACGGCGGGGAAGTGAAGTCGATATGAGAAAGGGGCAGAGCCCGCCCCAGGCTCCCCGACTATCCCAATCCGGTCGCTTCCCTGTATTGCCTTGCCTGCCCCTCGACCCAACCACGAAACGCGCTCAGCGCCGCATTGTCGGACTTGCTTTCGGGAAAGGTCAGGTAGTACGAGCGCTCGCTCGGCTGCTCATGCTTGGTCGCCTGGACGAGGACACCGCGCCGCAATTCGTCCTCGATGAGCAGTCGCGGAATCAGCGCAATGCCCATGCCATGGACGGCCGCTTCGGCGAGCATCGAAAACAGTTCGAAGCGGGGGCCCGACATGTCTCCGTCGACCTGCATGCCGCGAGACGCAAACCACTCGCGCCATGCGTAGGGGCGGGTGCTCTGCTGCAGCAGCGTGTAACGTTGCCAGTCCGCGGCCGTCAGCCGGGTTCGCCGAGTGATCAGATGCGGGCTGCACGCAGCAATCAGCGTCTCCCGCATCAGGAACTGGCCTTCCGTTCCCGGCCATGTTGCGGTGCCGGCGTGGATCGCCGCGTCAAATCCGGTGCCGTCGAACAAGAATGGACGTGCACGCGATGTGAGATTGACCGTTATCCCGGGGTGCTCGTTGATGAATTGCGGCAGTCTGGGCAACAGCCACTTCGTGGCAAACGTGGGCACGACTGCCAGTTCCAGCGTGGCACCCTGGTCGCCTTTGGCCATTAGTTCCAGCGTGTCCCGCTCGACCTCGTCGAGGCGGGCCGCCACTCTGCGGCTATAGGTCAAACCGGCTTCGGTCAGTGCCACTCCGCGCCGGTCGCGTCTGAATAGCTTCAACCCGAGGAAATCTTCCAGCGACGCAATCTGCCGGCATATCGCGCTTTGCGTTACCGCCAGTTCATCTGCGGCCTTGGTGAAGCTTTGATGGCGCGCTGCCGTCTCGAATGCGGACAGGGCGGCCGTAGAAGGAATCTTTCGACGCATGGTAGCTGCTCACACAGGTTGCCAATTCAATTGTGCGAGTTTCGCACAGGTCGGTGCGAACAAGTCGTTTGTGAGGCGGGAGAATTGTGGATAAATTGACAACATCCGCTGATTCAAGTTGAGAGATGAAATGAGTATTGAGCACAAGTCCGCGTCATTCGAGCCGGCTTCGATGTCCGGACCCTTGCAGCAGGGAGCGCTTGCGGGCCTCCGTGTCCTCGACCTCTCGCGTGTGCTCGCGGGGCCGTGGGCCGGCCAATTGCTCGCCGATCTCGGGGCGGACGTCATCAAGGTCGAACGTCCCGGAACGGGTGACGATACGCGCACATGGGGGCCGCCCTGGCTTGCGGACGCCGACGGCGACGCAACGGGGGAATCGGCCTACTATATGAGCGCCAATCGCAACAAGCGATCCGTGACAGTAGACTTGAGCCAGCCCGAAGGACAGGCACTGGTCAAGCAACTTGCGAGCAAGGCGGATGTCCTTATCGAAAACTTCAAGGTCGGCGGACTGAGCCAGTACGGTCTTGACTACGCGAGTCTCGACGAAGTGAATCCCCGACTGGTCTACTGCTCGATCACGGGCTTCGGACAGACCGGACCTTACGCTCCACGCGCCGGCTACGACTTCCTGATGCAGGGCATGGGCGGACTGATGAGCCTGACGGGGCGTGCCGATGGCGCGGACGGAGAAGGTCCGCTGAAAGTCGGCGTCGCGTTGACGGACATCATGACAGGGCTGTATGCGACAGTCGCGATTCAGGCGGCTCTGGCACACCGCGAGCGTACCTGCAAAGGACAGCATATCGACCTCGCATTGCTGGATGTGCAGATCGCCTGTCTTGCCAACCAGGCTGCCAGCTATCTGATTGGCGGCGTGGTGCCGAAGCGGATGGGGAACGCTCACCCGAGCATCGTGCCCTATCAGGATTTCCCGACAGCCGACGGCTACATGATCATCGCGGTCGGCAACGACGGCCAGTTCGCGAAGTGCTGTGCAGCACTGGGCAGACCGGAGTGGTCCAGCGACGAACGCTTTGCGCGCAATCCGCAACGGGTGAAGCATCGCGACGAACTGATCGCATTGATCTGCGGTGTCACGGCGGGCCGCACCACCGGTGAATGGATTTCCATCATGGAAGCGGCGGGGGTTCCGTGCGGGCCGGTCAATACCATCGACAAGGTGTTCGAGGACGCGCACGTGCAATCGCGCGAGATGCGCATCGAGATGGCGCACCCTCTGTCCGAGAACGTGTCGTTGGTCGCGAATCCGATTCGGCTGTCGGAGTCGCCAGTGCAATACCGGCACGCTCCGCCGATGCTCGGCGCGCATACTGAAGAGGTGCTGGACGCGTGGCTCGATATGTCCGGTGCTGAAATCGAAGCGCTGCGTCACAATCGGATCATCTGACGGGCGCAGCCGAATTGCAGACTCGCTGTGCGGAGCGGCAGGCCCCGAGGATCACCACCGGGTCACGCCGCTTCGACCAATGATGGACAAGCGCCTTATCCGACGACCAATTTCGGGTAGCGCTTGGGCGGCCTGTCTTCAAGTATGTCTCGGCCTCGTGCGGTGTCGGCATAGAGACGGCCGTGGACGATCCGTCCGTCGCGCACTTCGAACAGGAACAGATGTTCGTTTTGCATCGAGTAGCCGTTGAGCGCTTTTGCACGGGCAATGACGGGAACGATAATGTAGTCGTCTGCTTCGAGGACTGCTCTGGCGTCGTAGTTGAACGACTCCCACTTCTGGTACACGTGCTTCCAGAATGCAAGAAACTCCTGTTTTCCCTCGTAGGTTCCGCCATAAGGGAGTGAGTCGGAGAACTCAAAGACGATGTCGTCGGCAAGTAACGCAACGAGGTCGGTTTTGTCGTTACGTTCGAATCCGGTGAACGCCTTCCGGCATGCTTCAATGATGTGGGGGTGCTTCATGCGCTTGACTCCGGTCCCATGCAAGATGGTTGATGTGCGATTGCGCGGACATGATGGGGATGTCGCCGATCAGGCGGCATACACCGCCGACGCCTGTCCGCCCGGCGCCGTTTCTAGTCGTTGGGCGTTGCGCCTTCGTTTTCCGCCCAAGGGCTAAAGCCGCTCTGCAGGACATTGCGCAATGAGTTGCGCAATGTGACTGCGCGCTTTTCACCGTAATGCCCTTCGAATTCCTGCTGAACCGCTTGCCAAAGCGGGAACGCCTCGCGATATCGCGATACGCCTGCGTCGGTAATCATGACGTTCTTCACCCGGCGATCCTGTCCGGGCACCCTCTCGAGCAAACCTTCACGATCGAGCGGCTTCAGGTTCGACGACAGCGTCGTGCGATCCATCGCCATCGCGGCGGCCAGTTCGCCGATCGTCAGCGGCCCGTCTTTGGCGAGCTTGTACAGGATGGAAAACTGCGTGGCACGCAGGTTCACGGGGCTAAGCGCCTGGTCATATACGGCTGTCAGATACCGCGATGCCTTACGCGCGGCGAGGCAATTGCAGAGGCCATCGATGTCTTCCAGCGGTTCTTGGCGGATTGGCATTTCGTATTCGCTCACGTTTCGTCGACCAACGGAATAGATGCATGAATCGACAGCTTCTACCCAGGCGCCGTCGCACAGGATTCAGCGGATTCGGTTAGAGCAGTGCGTTTTCGCGCTTGATCGAGTCGGGCTGCAACCATCCGAGGTGGCGCGCAATCAGTTGCGCGGTCTGTGCGGATTGCTCCAGATGCGGCCAGTGGCCGGAACGAGCCACGACGCGAAACTTCGCCGACGGAAAGCGCTCGCGGCATGCTGCGGCAATCTGGTCGAGCGTGATCACAGGATCGTCCTGTGCTCCGATGACCAGTGTAGGGCCGCGATACGTGCACGGTTCGTTGCCGCGCGGATCGCCTAGCGTGAACGCGTCGTAATACTGGCGAACCGCACCGTTGCTCATCAATACGCCAGGCGTAACCAGTGAATCGAGCTGTGCATCATTCAGATTGGTCGAGAAAGAAGCACGAATTCCTCGTTGCGCAACGGGATCGTCACCGCTTTCTCGCAGCAGGTTGCGTACTTCGTCCGGCAATGTGTTTCCGCGCAAGGGCGTCGGTGTGATCAGCGTCAACGAGGCGACGTGTCCGGGGCGTTCGCTGGCGACGAGTTCCGCGATCTGGGCACCCATGCTATGTCCGATCAACGCCACTCGTGAAAGGCGCGATTCATCGAGCAAATGCAGGATGTCCGATACCGCCTGCGCCAAGGTACATCCGTCGTCTTCGTCGCGACGATCACCCGCGCCGCGAAGATCGGGCGCGACCATGGGCACGGAGAAGGGCGCAAGCGCGCCGATCAATTCGTCCCAGACGGCGCGACTGTCGAGAAAGCCATGAATGAAAATCAGCGCGTCGTAGTGCGGTTGATTCGATCCATTCGTCACATCAGATGCTGCCGTCATGCCCGGCTCCTCGAAAGCGTGCTTGTCAAACTTCGTTCACGGTCATAATATGCGCATATCAACCTATTGTAAAGATGGAGTGCGGCATGATCACCAGGACCGAGATAGAGTTTGTGGGAGAGGACCGGGTTGCCTTGCGCGGCTGGTTATATGTGCCGGCGGGATCGGAGCGCCGCGCCGCGGTGTCGATGTGTCACGGCTTTGCCGGCGTCAAGGAGCATGGTCTGGACCGATTCGCAGCCGCTTTCGCGGAAGCTGGCTTCGTCGTCCTGGTTCACGACCATCGAAATTTTGGCGCGAGCGAAGGAACGCCGCGTCAGGACATCGATCCTTGGGCGCAAATTGCCGATTGGAGAAGAGCTATCACGTACCTGGAAAATCGGCCCGAGGTCGACCCTGAGCGAATCGGAATATGGGGCACCAGTTTCAGCGGCGGACACGCACTCGTTCTTGGCGCCACGGACCGCCGCGTCAAGTGCGTTGTCTCGCAGGTTCCCACCATCAGCGGATTCGAGCAGGTCCGGCGCCGCGTTGCGCCCGACATGATGCCAGGATTTCTCGCTTCGTTGACCGACGATCTCCGCGAGCAGCACCGTGGACAACCTCCCCGCGTTCAGGCCGTTGCAAGCGCGGACCCGAGCGTACCTGCGGCGTATCGTTCGCCCGAAGCGGTCGCCTTCTATACGCGGGAGCTAAACGGTGCGTCGTGGGATAACAGTGTCACGGTCCGATCGTCCTTTGCCGCGAGCATGTACGAGCCCGGCGTGTGGGTCAGCCGGATATCGCCAACGCCCTTGTTGATGATCGTTGCCCGCGACGATCGCGTGACCATGACCGATCTCGAACTCGAAGCCTACGAACGCGCGCTCGAACCGAAGCGACTCGTGCTGGTCCCCGGTCATCACTTCGATCCGTATGACGCGGCGTTTGCTTTGGCAAGCGGCGCTGCTGTCGACTGGTTCATCGCCCATCTCGCCGATGGCGACGCGCCTCGGCGGCAAGCGCATTAGACGGCTGGAAGGTTGTACTGTAATCACTTGAGTCAAATGGAGAACTCACATGCCAGTATTTCACGCGCATATTCCCAAGGGGCGCTTTACCCGCGAACAGAAGATTGCGATGGGCAACGCACTCAACCAATCGCTGGTTGAGGCACTCGATATTCCCAAGGGAGACCGGTTCGTGATGCTCAGCGAACACGGCGACGACGAACTGTTCATCGATCCCTCGTTCATGGAGATGAAACGAACAGAGAACGCAATGATCGTCACGGTGATGATCGGGGCGCATCGGCCTTCGTCGGACAAGAAGGCACTGCTGGCTGCGATTACCCGTCTGCTGGAACGGGACGTCGGCGTTTCGCCTGACGATGTCTTCATCGCGCTGGTGCCGGTGCCCAACGAGAATTTTTCGTTCGGCCGGGGGATTGCGCAGTTGGCGGATACGGCGCCGAAGTGGTGACAAGCGTGCGCTCCGGCAAGCCGTCGTAAGTCTACGCGCGGTTTCAGGCTCTCACCGCGCTTCGGCTTGACCGGCCATGTCCGGCAACTGTCCGAGCATTTTCTCGAGGTAGTCGGGCCCTGCCGCGACGGCGCTCAGGAACATGCCGATGGTGAAGTGAATCATGTGGTCAACCTGAACGGGCCGATCGGATCGCGGGACGCGATCCGAGAGGATGAGCGTGGCAAGCCCGTGTTCCATGCTCCACGCTGCATGCGTGACCAGCGTAAGCGCACTCGTAGGCCAGCCGTTTTCGAGTGCAGCCTGCTCGACCGACGAGGCGAACAGCCCGAACGAAACGGAGCCTTCCTCGCTAAGTTCCGGATACGAATCCCGTGCGACGATGCGAGGACCCACCATCAGATCGAATAGTCCCTTGTGGCTCTGGGCGAACTCGACATACACGCGCAACATCCTGTACGCGGCCGTCATCGCCGTGTGTTCGGAAGTCACGATCTCGCGGCGCAGGGCGGCTAGATCCCGCCATCCGTCGGCTGCAATCGCCGCCAGCAGGCCTTCCTTGCCGGCGAAATGGCGCGACGGCGCCGCTTCCGATACACCGACAGCCCGGGCAAGGTATCGAAGGCTCAACTCATGGGCGCCGATCTCTTCGAGCGCGCGGCGGCCTTCCACGATCAGCGCCTGGCGCAGGTTTCCATGATGATAGGGTACGGCCGCAGAAGGTTTCGGGCTCACGGGTTGGCAGTGGACAGTGATGGATGGCAGGCAATTATAGGCGCGCGAATTCTGCGCGCGCAACGCGCTTGCTGACTGGGGCCGATGCCATCCGCGAAGATCATTTGGCAACGTGAGTAGTGCCGTTAAAAGATTGCGGGAATACCCTTATTTGCATCTAAGTTAACACTGTTATCATTAATGCAAGCGGAGCTGATTTGCGATTGGCGTGCCAGTGCAAGCTTGGCAATCTGGTGGCGGAACGGCGCTTCCGTAGTTTGCGATCCTATTTAAATCAATCGATCGTCTTAACCCGCCTGACTGATGATGCGTCGGGCCCGAACGCAGGAAAGCACATGAGCACTGTCACGTTTGAAAAGGACGGCGCAGTCGGCGTCGTCACGCTGTCAAAGCCGCCGCATAACCTGATCGAGGACGCGTTCCTCAAGGATATGCTGGACGCGTATGGCCAGGCCGTCGAGCACGGCTGCCGGTCGATTCTGCTGCGCAGCGCGATGCGCCACTTTTGCGCGGGTGCCGACGTCGCCGGATTTGCGGGCGGCGGACGGCGGCGCGATCAGGCCGGGCTCGACGCGTTGCTCGACGCGCTTGAAAACGTGCCCCTTCCGTCCGTAGCAGCCGTTCACGGCGGCGCACTAGGCGGCGGCTTGGAGCTGGCGCTGACCTGCGACATGATCGTGGCCGCCGATACCGCGTTCTTCGGGATGGCCGAGTCCACGCTGGGCCTGCTCCCGCTGCTCGGCGGCGTGCAGCGCGTCGTGCAGCGCGCGGGCCTGGCTCGCGCAAAGGAAATGGCGATGTTCGGCCGGCGCCACGACCCGGTCGCGCTGGAACGCTGGGGCGTCATCAATCTCGTCACGGCGGAGTCCGAATTGCCGGCTGTGTCGATGTCGTGGGCGCGGCAACTGGCGGCGGGTCCGACCGTCGCCCTCAGAGGCATCAAGACGCTCGCCAACTTGTCGGCGCGCCACGGCATCGCGGGCGCGGATGCGCAACAGACCGACACCAACAACCTGATGTGGGAAAGCGCCGACCAGAAGCGCGGACTCACAGCGTTTGCGAAAACCGGTCCGGGCTCGGCCGTCTTCGAGGGGAACTGATCATGGGAGCACCTCTTGACGGACTGAAAGTCATCGACTTCACGCGGGTTCTGGCGGGGCCGCTATGCACGAAGACGCTGCGCGACCTGGGTGCCGAAGTCACCAAGATCGAGCCGCCCGGCGGCGACTCGGGACGAGGCGGCGTGCCGCATATCGGCACGATGTCGGTCTACTACGCGCAGCAGAATGCGGGCAAGCGCAATCTCAGTCTCGACCTGAACTGGCCCGAGGCCCGCGCGATCGTGACCGACCTGTGCCGTGAAGCAGACGTGATCGTGGAGAACTTTCGCCCCGGTACCCTCGCGCGCTTCGGGCTTGGCTATGAGCAGGTGCGCGAATTCAATCCTGCCGTCGTCTATGTTTCGATGAGCGGTTATGGGCAAACGGGACCGTGGCGCAACCGGCCCGCGTTCGCACCGACTGTGCAGGCGGAGACGGGCCTGACCGACATCCTGCGCGAGCATTACGGCTACACGCCCGATGCACTGAAGAACGATGCGTGCAGTCACGCGGATGTCTACACCGGCCTGCACGGCGCGATCGCGGTGCTGGCTGCGCTTGCGCACCGCAATCAGACGGGCGAGGGGCAGCACGTCGACGTGTCGATGGCGGCGACCATGCTGGCCGTCAACGAGCGCGCCGGCGCCCAGCTTTCGGGTGTCGACACGAACGGCGAGCCGCCTGCATTGAGCGCGCCGGAGTCTCACATCTTCATGCTGCCGGACGGGCGTCAGGTCACGATCGCGGCCAGCCCGATCTACACGCCGATGTTCCTTCGCTTCTGTTCGATGATGCGGCGAACCGATCTGCTGAGCGACCCGCGCTTTGCGACCGCGCCGTTGCGCCGGCAGAACCTCGATGCGCTGCTCGCTGAAGTACGCGCGTGGATTCTCACGTTCACCGATCTCGAGGAACTGCAGGCGCAGGTCAGTGAGCAGGGACTGGCGATCGGCGTCGTACGCAGCACCCGCGAACTGGCGGAGTCCGAGTGGGCGGCCGACTGGGGCGCCATCGTGGAAGTCGACAATCGCGCGGGCGGGACGATGCGCATGCCCGGGCCGCCGTGGCGCTTCAGCGTTGCGACGTTGCCGCAGCCGGGCGTCCCGGCGTTTCAGGGAGAGCACAACGTCGAACTGCTCGCCGAGCGCAACATGGACCCGGCGCTGATCCAGGAACTGCGGCAACGCAGGATCCTGTTGAGCCGCAATAGCCTGCGCGGTGAGTTCGATGAAGCTTGACCATACGCATGACGTCACCGCGACGAGCTGGCTCGCTTCGGCGAACGACGGCGCAACGCCGTTCCCGTTGCAGAACCTGCCGTTTGGGATCTTTCGGCGCGCCGGGACGGCCGAGGCTTTTCGCGGCGGGGTCGCGCTTGGCGATCGGGTGATCGACCTGAGCGCGCTGAGCGAGGCGAACTGCCTGTCAGGGCTTGCGGCACAGGCTGCGCGTGCGTGCATGCAGCCGGCGTTGAACGACTTCTTCGCGATGGGCGCCGATGCATGGCGTGCGCTGCGGCATGCGCTGTTCGAACTGTTCAGCGCGCAGCATCGCAGCGGACGCTCGGGACCCGTGACTGAGGCACTCGGGCGGTGCCTCGTGCCGCAAGCCGATGCGGAATACGGCTTGCCGGCGCGGATCGGCGACTACACGGATTTCTATACGTCGATCGATCACGCGCGCAACATCGTCAAGCTGTTGCGCCCGGACGGCACGCTGGCGCCGAACTTCCAATGGATGCCCGTCGCGTACCACGGGCGTGTGTCGAGCATCGGGATTGCCGGACAGCAGGTGCGGCGGCCGTACGGCCAGCGTCTTGCCGAGGGCGCGCGCAGTCCCGAGGTCGGGCCGTGCGCGCGGCTCGACTACGAACTCGAACTGGGCATTTTCATCGGGGTCGGGAACGGGCAGGGCACGCGTATTCCCGTTGGGTCGGCTGAGCAGCACGTATTCGGACTCTGCCTGCTCAACGACTGGTCGGCGCGCGATATCCAGGCGTGGGAGTCGGTCCCGCTCGGCCCGTTCCTCGCGAAAAATTTCGCCACTACGCTGTCGCCATGGATCGTCACGATGGATGCGCTTGCCCCTTATCGTGCGGCATGGGCGCGCTCGCCCGATGAGCCACAGCCGCTTGCCTATCTGTCGACGCCAGCGCTGGCCGCCGATGGTGCGATCGACATTCAACTGGAAGTCGCGCTCGAGACGGAGAACCATCGGCGTGACGGCTTGCCGGCCACGCGCCTTTCGCGCACCAGTTTTCGACACCAGTACTGGACGGTCGCGCAGATGGTCACACATCACACCGTCGGCGGATGCAATCTTCGCAGCGGCGATCTGCTGGGAAGCGGAACGATCTCGGGTCCGGCGCAGGACGAGGCTGGCGCGTTGATCGAACTGACGCAAGCGGGCCGTTCACCCATACGGTTGGCCACGGGCGAAACGCGCGCGTTTCTCGACGACGGCGATGTCGTCGTGATGACCGGCTGGTGCGAACGACCCGGTTACGCGCGAATCGGCTTTGGCGAGAACCGCGGAGAAGTGCTTCCCGCGAGCTGGGACTGATTGGGTTCAATCCCTTTGGAACAGCCGGTTGCGACACACGACACACGAGACATGGAGCGGGACAGGCATGACACCTGGGCCCGCGGATCAGGAGACGAATCGATGAACGCATTGTTGGAAACAGAGGCGCCAGCAGCCGGCGCGGAGTCAGACCTTGTGCTGCGCGATGCCTATCGGGCCGCGGAGTGGCGGATCATGCCGATCCTGTTTGGCCTGTGGCTGCTTGCGTGGGTCGACCGCGCAAACGTGTCGTTCGCCAAACTGCAGATGCTGTCGGATCTGCACTTCAGCGAGACCGTGTATGGACTTGGCGCGGGACTGTTCTTCCTTGGATACGTGGTGTTCGGCGTGCCGAGTTCGATGGTTCAGCAACGCGTCGGCGCGCGCTCGACGATTTCGGCGATCGCCTTCGGATGGGGCGTCACCAGTGTCGCGATGATGTTCGTCAAAAGCGCGGGGATGTTCTATGTGCTGCGCTTTCTCCTTGGCGCATTCGAAGCCGGCTTCTATCCCGGCGTCATCCTGTACCTGAACCAGTGGTTCCCGTCGAAGCGGCGCACGCGCAACTTCAGCATCTTTCATTCGGCGGCGATCTGCTCGACGGTCGCCGTGGGGCTGAGCGGCGGGTTCGTGCTCGACCACATGAGCGGCCAGTGGGGTGTTGCCGGATGGCGCTGGATGTTCCTCATCCAGGCCATACCGACGGTCCTGATGGGCTGTCTCGCGTTCGTCGTGCTTCCGGACGGACCGGGCACCGCGCGGTGGCTGTCGGCCCAGCAGCGGCGCCTGATCCAGGATGACGTCGCGCGGGACGTCGCGGGTGTCGCCTCGACCGCAAGCCGGTCAGGTTCGTTGCTCGCGAACCCGGTGGTCTGGGTCCTTTCCGCCGCGTATTTCTGCATCCTGACCGCCAACGCCGCGCTGAGCTTCTTTATCCCGACGATCCTTCACGAAGCCGGTTTCGGCGGTTACAGCGCAATCGGCAATGCGATTGCAGCCATATGCGTACTCGGCGCGCTCGGCAACATTGCGTTCTCGACCTTCGCAAGCCGCTATCGCGATGTGCGGTGGCACTGCGCGATGGCGTCGCTCCTCAGCGTCGCGAGTTTGCTGGTGCTCGTCTTCGTGTGGCACAGCAGCCGTCAAGCGACGTTCATCACACTGGTGCTCGCGCTCGCCGGAACGGGAGCGGGCATATCGCTGTTCTGGCAGATTCCCGTGCGCTTCCTGCACGGCAAGGCGGCGGCATTGGGTGTGCCGCTGATCAGCTCGGTGGCCAACGTCGCCGGATTTCTCACGCCCTGGTTGACGGGTTATGTGCGCGACGTCTCCGGCAGCTACACGAGCGGATTTGTCACGGCGGCCGTAGTCCAGGCGCTCGCGGTGATCATCCTGACGATGGGTATTCCGTTCGCGGCTCGCAAGCAGCAGGCAGGCGCGGCGACGCCGGGACACGAACCCGCCTGAACCTCCTCGCATGGCGTGACAATGCGTCTCGCTGGCTGGCTTGTTGCGTGGGATGCAAGATGGCCAGCACCAAATAACTAGACATACGAATAAAAAAGGAGATCTTCATGAAACCTTCCGTGCGGCTGGCAGGCGCGCTTGTCGCGTTGACGCCGGTGGCCGCGCTTGCTCAAAGCAGCGTGACACTTTATGGGCTGGTCGATGCAGGCATCAGCTACGCCAACAACGTTGCACCCAAGCTCGGCGCCGTTGGCGGACGCAAGATTCAGGAAACGAGCGGCATCGGCGTTCCATCGCGCTGGGGCCTTCGTGGCACCGAGGACCTTGGTAGCGGCAATGTGGCGGTGTTCGTGCTGGAAAACGGCTTCAGTGTTGCGAACGGAACCTTGTTGCAGGGTTCCCGTCTGTTTGGACGCCAGGCGTATGTCGGATTGGGCAACAAGGATCTGGGAACGGTCACGCTCGGCCGTCAATACGAATCCGTCGTCGACTTCGTCGGCCCGTTCGTGTCCGCGAGGCAATGGGGTACGCAGTACGGCGCGCACGTCGGCGATATCGACAATCTCTACACCACGTTCCGCCTCAACAATGCGGTCAAGTACCAGAGCCCGACCCTGTGGGGCGTCACGCTTGGCGGTTTGTACGCCTTCAGCAATCAGGCCGACGGCCCGAACGGAACCGGCTTCGCGAACAACCGCGCGTGGAGTGTCGGCGGCAGCTTCACGCACGATGCGTTGACGTTGGGCGTCGGCCACTTCCATCTCAGCAACCCGTCGGCGGGCAGCACCGACGGCAGCAATACGTCGGGCGCAGTGGTGGGCGACTACGCGAACCCGACGGCCATCTTCTACGTGCGCCCGGTGACTTCGCAGGATGTAACGGCGGCGGGCGTCGCCTATGCGCTGAACGCGTTCACGGTGGGCGGTGCGTATACCTATGCCAAGCTTCGCTACACCGACCACACCAGCTTCTCGATGTCGAACTACGAGGTCAACGCCAAATACCGGTTCACGCCTGCGCTGCTTGCTGGCGTGGCGGCCGTCTACAGCATCGGGGACGTCGAAGGCGCGTCGTCGATCGCCAATGTCAGCGATGGTCCGCATCCGCACTGGCTGCAGTTCAACGCCGGGCTGATCTACTCGCTCAGCAGGCGCACGGACGTATACGGCGCCGTGGTGTACCAGAAGGCATTGAACGGCGCGTTGACTGCTGCGATCGTCAATGTCGGCGGGCCGAGCGGGACCAACTCGCGGTATCAGGTCGCGACGACGATCGGCTTGCGGCACAGGTTCTAGGAGACGGGACTCAAGGTGGAACGCCATCTCCGCCGGCTTCACGTTGCATCCGAAGTCTCGCTCGGAAGGCTGAAGCTGAACGTCACGCCACGGACATCATTACGCACGACCCAGATACGGCCGGCGTGTGCTTCGACAATCGACCGGCAGATCGCGAGCCCCATGCCCATGCCCGTTTCCTTCGTGGTGGTGAATGGCTCGAATATCGTCTCCAGATTTGCGAGCCCCATGCCTTCGTCCTGCACGTCGACCACGGCGTTGTCACCGTCGCGCCGGGAGCGGATCAATAGCGACTTCGGTAGTTCCACGGTCGTCGCGAGCGCCTCGATGGCGTTGCGCACGAGGTTGACGATCACCTGCTGAATCTGCACCGCATCGGCTCGGATCATCGGCACGTCCTGGGCTAGCTGGGTCTCCAGCAAGATCGCGTTGCCGTGGATTTCATCAGCCATCAGCGTGCAGACCTGAAGTATCAGCTTGTTGATGTCGAGATCGACCTTGGCAGGAGCCGTGCGCTTGAAGAGCGCGCGGATGCGGCTGATCACATCGGCCGTAGCATATCCGTCGCGGACGATGGCTTCGGCGCTGAGGCGCGCTTTGTCGATGTCGGGCGGCGTTGCTGCGAGCCAGCGCCGGCACGCCTGCCCGTGGGCCACGACGGCCTGCAGCGGCTGGTTGATTTCGTGCGCGATCGAGGCGGACAACTCGGCTACCGTCGCCATCTGTGATGCCTGCGCAAGCTTTTCCCGCGCATGCCGCAGCGCGTCTTCCGCTCGCGTGCGCTCGATGAATTGCCCGACCTGGCTGCCGACGGAGGTCATCATCTGCACGAGCTCGGGATCGGCGTCGCGCACTTCGCGGCTAAAGAATTCGATCACGCCCAGTACGCCGCTTTTGAGCGTGATCGGGAAGGCGAAGGCCGCGTGGAGCCCTTCGTTCGCGGCTGGTTCTGCACGCTGGGACTCCCGATCGAGCGCCATGTCGGGAATCCATGCGGGTGCGCCGCTCGACCATACTCGCGCAGGGAGTTCCACGCCCATGCCGCCGGCCCCGGACACCAACTCGGACACAGGTCCGGAGCCAGCCCGCGCGAAGGCCGCCGACGGCCACGTTTGCATGCGCATCAGCACGCCGGCTTCCTGATCGACGCGCCAGAACGCTCCACGATCCCACTCGAGTGCCTCGCACATTTCGCTCAGGATGCGCGGCGCAGCCTCTTCGAGCGAGCCCGCTTCCGACAGCGTCCGCGTGACGTTGAATTGCGCGAGCAGCCGTTGCTCGCGGCGCCTGCGGTCGGTGATGTCGCTCGCAAGTGCAATCGCGAACAGGCGTTCGCCGCGTTCGAACGCCCGTGCACGCACCTCGACGGGAAAGAGACTGCCGTCCTTCCGTCGACGGCGGCCGTTGAACGTCACGCTACCGTCCTCGCGCAGTTGTCGCTTGATGCGCTGAAACTTCTCCGGCGTGATGTCGCGATCGAACTGAGAGGTGCGCATGCCGATGAGTTCCTCACGCGCATAACCCAGCGTCTCGCAGGCCTGACGGTTTGCGTCGAGCACGATCCCTTCCTCGTCGTACAGGAAGATGGCATCCGTCGCGTGGTCGACGAGCGTTCGGAAGCGTTCCTCACTCGTGCGCAGCGCGTCCTCGCTCACGAGCAGGCTGCGGTGCGCGAGCGCGCTCGTCAGCGCATCTTCCAGGCGTCTGCCGATCTCCTCGAACAGCCGCCGCTCCACGGTGGTCCAGTCGCGCACATGCGAGCACTGGTGCAGCCCGAACAGGTACGGCCTGTCGCCCCTTGGACGAACCGCGATCGCGATCGTCGACAGGATGTTGAACCGCTCGCGAATCGCCGGCGGGATGCCCGGGTCCACCACCGCGCCCGGGGCGTCCAGCATGTCGCTCAGGATCTGCGCCGTCGGGGCGTCCACCGGCAGCGCCTGGTCGAGCGCGAAGGCGCCCGGATGGTCAGGATGCGTATGCTCCATCACCGCACGACACGTCGGCGCATCGGGATCGCAGGGATAGAGCAGCCAGGCCCGATCGCAATCGAAGATCGCCAATGCCTCCTCGAGCACGCCGCGCGTCATGCCCTCGACCTCGTTGGTTCGCTGCATGGCACGGTTGATCCGGTTCATGCATTCGAGGAACCACAGGTGCTCTCTGCGTTCCTCCTCGGCACGCTTCTGCTCAGTGACATCGATCGTGCAGCCGATGTACTCGATTACCTGCCCCGAGCGGTCGCGAATCGGATGCCCCACGGAACGGAGCGTTCTCACCCCGGTGTCGCAGTTCCCGCATCGGTACTCGACTTCCAGGTCGGAACCTTCGCGTACGGCCTTCGTGAAGCTTTCCACCGTTCGGGCGCGGTCATCCGGAAAAACGTCCTCCGTGACTTGCTCGAACGAAGGCAGGCCCTTCGCAGGGTCCAGGCCGTGAACGCGATAACACTCGTCCGACCAATACAGAATGGCATTTGAGACAGGGCTCCATGCCCAGCTTCCGGTGTGGCTGACCTTCTGCGCTTCCGCAAGGTATTGGCGGCTGCGCCGCAATTCTTCCTCTGCGCGCTTTTGCTCCGTCATGTCGACGACGAAGGCCACACCGCGCTCGCATTGCGCGTCGAAAGCGGCCACGCCGATCAGCACCGGCACCAGGCTGCCGTCCTTGTGGAAATACTCCTTTTCATACGCGGGCAGGCTGCCGGTCTGCTTGAACTGCTGCAAGTTTCGTTCTTGCTGGCGGTCGAGCCATTCGCGGGGTGTCAGGTCGGTCCATCGCAAGCGACCCGCGACGAGATCCGCGCGCTCGTAGCCGACGATGCGAAGAAACGCGTCATTGGCCTCGAAAATCTGACCACGCTGGTCCCAGAAGATAATCCCGACGATGTTGGCGTCGATCAGTCGGCGGATCTGCGCTTCCCGTTCCCGGATTTCGCCGTACAGGTTGCTGTTTTCAAGCGAAATCGCCGCCTGGGAAGCGATCAGCTTCAAGACGCAGATCCTGTCGGGCGTGAAGACGCCTGCCGCAAGCCTGTTTTCCAGGTACAGCAGCGCGACCAGTGCGCCCTGCTTCATCAGCGGCAGGCAGAGTACCGAGCGGACACCCTGCGCGCCGATGTACGCGTCGGTGGAGTGCGGGTTCCCGGCTGACGTATCGTTGAGGATCACGCTCTCGTGGGTGCGCGCCGCATAACGGATCACCGACTCGGGAAGCTCGTCCGCGGAAACGGGCGTCTCGCGCAGGCTGACCGCGACGGTGCCGCCGCAAGTCTTCGCTTCCGCCTGGATCACGAATTCGCTGTCACACGGGAGAACCAGCAGCCCACGGTCCGCGCCCGCATATTCGATGGCCGTGCGCAACAGCGCTTCGATGAGCTTTTCCGGCACGAGTTCGCCCGACACCGCCTCGGACACCTTGATCACAGTAGCCAGATCCAGATCTTCGACTGGCGCGTCGATCATGCCAGCGGCGCCCGGCGCGCGATCGTCCTGCCTCAGCGCGGGATAGAGCCGATCGAGTTGTCGCACCTTTCCAGGGGCTCCCCAACGCGAATACGCGCGCCGTGCGTTTCCCCGGTACAGATGCGCAATTTCCTCGAAGCCGCGCGCCGCGTAGCAACGGGCAGCCAGCTCGTAGGCCAGCGCCTCGTTTTGAACGAAGCCATTTGAACGCGCCGCGCGAATAGCTCGCTCGTAGAGTTCCATTGCCTCGGGCAGTCGCCCCTCGATGCGTGCGATCTCCGCGCTGACCAACACCGCGCGATCCTCGAAGTTCTGCGGGCAGTTTCCCGCCCAGGCCCGGAGTTGCCGCTCATGGGTCGCCAGTGCCTCCCGATGCCTTGCATACGGATCGGGACCCATCGGCTCGCAGCATGCGGCATGAGAGAGGGCGGCATAGAGGTGGAATTCCGCTCTCTCCACCAGCATGACCGACAGCGACGCTGATGTCGCAAACCATTTTTCCGCCTGTTCCGCGGCATCGATAGCGGATGCGTAGTCGCCAGCGAAGAAGCGAGCCTGCAGCTTCCGGATCCAGTAGAAGCATTCGGGCAGGGCCAGAGCCGGGTGACCGGTGAGGCGCGCCTCGAACGCGTCCTCCGTGAACAAACCCATGTCGAGCGAGCCGAATTTCGCGGTTTCGCCGCGGAGCATGCGCACGAGCGCGAGCAGGACGGAGATCATGTCGGCAGCGAATCCGAACCGTACCGTGCGCGCAAACTCCAGTCCTTGTTCTGCTTCGCGCTCGACCCGATCGAGTGGATCGCCCGAAGCGAGAAGAGTGGAACTGGCGGTGCGGCAGGCGTATGCCGCAAACGTCGGGTCGCATTGCTCGTTCGCCATCTGAAATGCACGTCGGGCCGGATCGATAGCTTCCCGGAACGGTCGTGTCCATGGCACCACGAGTGCGAAGACGAGATAGGTTTTTCCACCCATGCGCTTCAACCCGCGACGCTCGGTCAGATCGCAGGCCATCTTGCCAAGCCGATAGCCTGCGTCGTAATGGCCGAAGCGGTCGCCGGCGATCAGCCCGACCGCGACGTAATGCGCAGGCGCGGCGTCGCTGTTGCCGTGCTCCAGGCTGAGATTCACCGCCCTGCAGACGGTGAGCGCGTACAAATTCTCGTCGGTGTATAACGTTGGCGCTCCGAGGGCGATGAGCACGTCGAGCGTGGCAAGCGACTCTGCATCCCTCATCAGCGGCAGGTCGACGAGATCCTCGATTGCCCGGCTTCCGACCTGGGACCAGATCCGCTCGTACTCGCGGCGCGCTTCCAGTTGAGCGGGATGCGCGGCCCAATCGATGCCGACATGCCGGAGGTATTCGAGGCCTACCGTGACCGCGCGGTCGCTGGCCCCGAACATCGTGTAAAGATCCACGCGCCGGATCGCGACGGCCGCTCGCTGGAGCGTGTCGGCGGCACGCGTGGCAAGCGCCGCGAGACGTTCCTCCACCGCAGGCAGTGCGCCCGTGCAAAGCTCGCAGTCGGCCCGGTCCAGTTCCAGGTCAAAGGCAAGCTCCTGCCGGCGCTCCCACGCATCGTCCCGCATCAGCGCCGCGCCGGCGCGCAGATACGTCAGCGCCGAAGCGTGCGCGGACGAGGTCTTCGCGCGCTTGCCGGCGATCAGGTTCAGCTCGGCAAGCCTCTCGCGCTCGTCCTGCGACGTGATGAGGTGAGCGCCGCGGTCGAGCTGGTTAACGATTTCGAAGATCATCTCAGGCAGCTTTTCCGGCGGGGTGCAGGCAGCAAGCACCCACCCTATCCGGAGATGGATCTGCGCACGCGCCTCCTCCGGGATCATCGAGTACGCCGCCTCCCGAACCCGGTCGTGGATGAAATTGCAGGAATGCTCCGTGCAGGCGATGAGACCCGCCCGAATGGCTTCCCAAAGCCGGCCATGGACATCGTCTGCCGCGCGCGGCGAAACGGCTTCCAGCAAGGCGAGCTTGGCGCTGTTCCCGATGCACGCAAGCAACTGCAGGTCTTGCCGCGTTTCGACGGACAGACGGGACAGCTTGCCAGCCATGAGCGCCGCCACGTTATCGGTATAGCCCTTCGTATGGATGCGATCGAGGTCCCACGACCAGCGCGCCGCATCATGATCGAAGACAAGCATCGCCTCTTCGGTTAGCGAAGCAATGAACTGAGTGGCGAAGAACGGATTGCCGCCGGTCTTGTCATGCACCAGCCATGCGAGCGGCGCGACCTGCTCCGGCTTGCAACGAAGAGCGTCCGCGATCATCTGTTCGAGATGTTCCCTTGCAAGCGGCGCGAGCGCGATTTCTGTCACCGTGCCGCCCGCGGCCCGGATGGCATCGAGTCTGTGCATCAGCGGATGCGCGGCATCGACTTCGTTGTCGCGATACGCGCCGACCAGCAACAGGTTCTGCGGATGGGACTGCGTCAGCAGGTCCTCGATCAGGTCGAGCGTCGCCGCATCGAGCCATTGCAGATCGTCGAGGAAGAGCACCAGCGGATGTTCCGGTTGGGCGAACACTTCGATAAACCGCCGGAACATGAGCTGAAACCGCTGGCGCGCATCCTGGGGAAGCAACTCGGCGACCGGCGCGGGCTGTCCAATGACGTGCGACACTTCCGGAACGAGATCCACGACGAGTCCGGCATTCGGTCCCAGTGCTTCCCTGAGCGCATCGCGCCAGGCCGCAAGCTCTGCTTCGCTTTTGCCAAGCAGCGGCGCTAACAGACTCCGAAACGCTTGCGCCAGCGTCGAATAGGGGATGTCGCGCTTGTATTGATCGAATTTTCCGGAGGCGAAGAGGGCGCGCGAAGGCACCAGCACGCGGTGCAGTTCGTTGACGACGGACGACTTGCCGATGCCGGAATATCCCGAGACCAACACGAGTTCCGGCGCCCCCGTTTCGACGACGCGACGGAAGGCGCCAAGCAAAGTCTCGACCTCGCGCGAGCGCCCGTACAGCTTCTCGGGAATCATCAACCGGTCAGGCGTGTCGCGCTCGCCGAGCGGGAAGTCACCGATGCGTCGCCCGGTTTCCCAATGCGCCAGGCAGCGTCGCAGGTCCGCTTCAACGCCTGCCGCGGTCTGATAGCGTTCCTCCGCGGTCTTGGCGAGCAGTTTCATCACGATCGCGGATAGGACCGGCGCCAGGTGCGCCACACGCTCGCGCGGCGGGACCGCCTCTCGCGCGATATGGCAGTGCACCCATTCCATCGGATCGGCAGCGGTGAACGGCAGGCTTCCCGTGAGCATCTGGTACAGCGTCACGCCGAACGCGTAGAGATCGCTGCGGGAGTCGACCGAACGATTCATCCGCCCGGTCTGCTCCGGCGCCATATAGGCGAGCGTACCGGCGATCGACTCGGGCGGCTCGGGTCGTTGACGCTCTCGCGCAAGCCGCGATGCAATGCCGAAACCTGTAAGCCTGACTTCACCGCCATCGGGATTCACCAGGATGTTGGCCGGCTTGATATCCCTGTGCACGAGCCCGCTCTGGTGGACTTTGGCCAGCGCCGACGCGATGCCGATAGCGAGGATGAGGAAGGCCTCCAGGTCCAGCGGTGCATCGAGGAGACCGTCGAGGGGCTTGTAGCCGGAATCTTCGGGACCGACGACTGTTCCGTCGCGCGCGCGGAGCCACGGAGTGCGGTCCACATCGGGTTCGATCTGGTTCATGGAATGCCGGTCCGTTCTGGTGCTTGCCCGGGTCGTGAGCGGCGTGATGACTGTCGAAACGGTATCAGAGAATAGAAGATACTAGTCGCCCAAAATAAACCTGTCCCGGTTGGCACGGACGACCGTGGTTGTCGAAAAGCGGTGATTGCGGGGCTGCATGGAGTCCTTACCCGGCGTCTGCAGGGTAGAGGAATGGCAACCGGCGGGGAAGGGCGCGGTCAGCGTCAAAGAGATCAATCCAAGGCTAAGAGACGAAGTTACATCTTCATGGCGGGTGGCGCCATTACATATTCATGTAATGCACAAGACGGCCGTCCGCGCTTCCGGACGACGATTCGCGCGACTATAATTTTCTGTCGACACGACCGCGCAAGAGCGACATTCGGCGAGATTTTCGTGGGCCTGCCGTGCCGAAGTTAGGAGAGGCTTTCAGGCTTTTATCTAACAACCGAGGGGTTCCATGGAATCCGCAAGCGAAGTGGTGTATGTGGTCGACGACGACAGACGGGTGCGGGAAGCGCTCTCCGCGCTGCTGCGCGCAAACGGAAGAGACGTCCACGCGTTCAGCTCCGGCAGGGAGTTTCTGGACACACCGCGTCAGGATGTCGTTGCATGTCTGATCCTGGATATGAGAATGCCCGGCATGAGCGGGCTGGAAGTTCAGGAGTTGGTCAGCAGGGACTCGCGTATTCCCGTCATTTTCATTACCGGCAGGGGAGATGTGCCGTCCACGGTCCTGGCCATGAAGGGCGGGGCGGTTGACTTTCTCACCAAACCCGTCGATGAAGACGCGCTGATGCGCGCGGTCGATTCGGCACTCGCCCGGGCGCACGTTCTTCGCGGGGAGGCGGAAGAGACAGCGGCGCTCCGCGCGCTCTACCAATCGCTGACGCCGCGTGAGCAGGAGCTTCTGCCGTTGCTCGCGAGCGGTCTGCTCAACAAGCAGGCCGCGGCAATGCTTGGCATTACGGAATATACCGTGCAGGTGCATCGCGGCCACATCATGAGAAAAATGCAGGCGGATTCATTTGCCACGCTGGTCAGGCAGGCAAGCAGACTGCGGCTCGAAGCATCGCCGACGACCGCGTTCGATGCCTGACGCCAACGCCAATTCCTTGCTGGACTCGACGACCCGGAGAAGATGATGATCACGCCTCCGGCGCGGACCGTTGCCGTGATTGACGATGACCGGCGCGTTCTGGCGTCTCTTGCGAACCTGCTCGCTTCGGGCGGCTATGGAACGCGGGCCTACGAATCTCCACTGGATTTTTTCGCCGATGGCTATGCGGGCCTCGTATGCGTCATCACCGACCTCGGCATGCGGCCCATCGACGGCATTCAGGTGCTGGAGAGAACGGTTCTTTCCCCCGCGACGACACCCGTCATCATCATCACAGGCAAGCCGAGCGAGCATACGGAAGCCTACTATCTCCAGAAAGGCGCGTTGGGTTTCTTTAGAAAGCCCGTCGACGGGGACGCGTTGCTGGACTTGCTCGATAGCATCGCTTGAACGCGCGGTTGGAAAAATTCAAACGTTATCGTCGACGACAACGGCCACTGCGTCCGCATTAACCGTGATCCGTGTCCGCGTTTTGGATGATGGAAAGTCGCCTTGCGCAATCTCCCAGCAACGCTAGAAGTCCACGGATTAAAACCGCTTGCGAGCAACGCGCTCACCCCCCGACGTACCTCTCCGAAATCTCGAAACGCGCAGACCTCGTCACCGCCACGGCGCCATCGCGCGAAACACCCCATCACGCCTGACCAGCGCATGGAACAGCGCCGCTGCCAGATGCACGACGATCAGCGCGAAGAAGCACAACGCGAGGAACTTGTGCGCATTCCACAGCACCGTATGCAACTCATTGCTATGCGGCAGCAGCGAAGGCAATTGCACCCCGAACACCACGACCGGATAATCCGCCGCCGACAGCATGCCGTACCCCAGCAACGGCAGCGCGATCATCAACGCATAGAACGCGAGGTGCGACAAATAAGCCGCGAGCTTCATCGGCACGGGCATGTCCGCGGGTAGTGGCGGCGCGCCGCGCACGAGCCGCACGACCAGGCGAATCAAAGCGAGCACGAGTATCACGATGCCCAAAGGCTTGTGGATGGACACCAGCTTCAGATAGTCGGGCTTGACGGTGGACACCATGCCCACGCCGATGAACAGCATCGCCAGGATGCAGATCGCCATGATCCAGTGCAAAGCGCGCTGCAGCGGCGAGAACCGCGTGTGGATCGGGGTCATCACTTGGCTCCTTGCGCGGCGGTATGCGGATAGTCCTTGTCCTCGGCGGCCCTGCGGTTGAACGAGACCGAATAGGCGGCCGAACGCGCGGCGGGGAACGGATCGTCGGAGACGCGCATGCCCGGCGGCAGAACGGTGGGATCGAAGTTGAGATCGCGGCATGGCCCGTCAGGCTCGGGCTCGATGGCTTTGACCACCAGCGTACCCGCCTCTACCGTGCGGCGATCCTCGCCCCAGGCCTTGCTCGGATCGGCCGTCGGATCGCCCGGATTGGCAACCGTGACCACCATCGACCAGCGCTGCGGCCCGCTGCCGACGCGCTGCGTGATGTCCGCATTCAGAAAATCGGCGCCCTTCTGCTTCAATTCGTCGGCGGATAGCTTCTCGGGCTTGGCCGCCGGCACGAACGACCAGCGCACGGTCTCGTCCTGCCCCTCGGCATTGGTGAAGATGAAGCTGTTAAGGCTGTTGTAGCGCTCCTCCGCATAGGACGCGGTCCATGGCGCGCTGCCCGCCCATGCGCCGAACGCACCGATCTCCGGGTGAGCGGCGGCGAAATTCTTCATCGCGTTCGGATCGCCCTTGTTGGCGAGCGCGTGCTGCAGTTCATAGAACGCCTGCGGCGTGGCCACGGGAAAGACCGGCGCATCGATCATCGCGGAGCGCCACTCGCTGCCATCCGGCATGACGATGCGCAAGCTCAGGCCGCGCACTCGCGCCATGGCGTCCGACGCTTTCGCGTCCGGCGTGGCGAGGTTGAAGCGCCCCGTGACCGGATAAGTGCCGGCGGCGAACATGCGCGCTTTGGACAGATGCGCGGCCGCGCCATTGGATTCGAACTCGCCGGTGAAGCAGATACCCTTCGCGTGGTTCCGGCGAAAGCCAAGCGCCGGGCCGCCGGGCGGCGCCAGACTGTCGACGATCTTCGCCGGCGTCAGTCGTTGCGGCGAAAGCCAGCCCGCCGTGTACGCGAAGGCCGCGACCAACGCCGCCGCGACGACGGCGATGATGATCAGCGAACGGACATTGGATGCGGGGGAATCGGGTCTGCCGGCCATTGGACGCTCTCGATCGACGGTTCTGCTCGGGAGTAATCTATCAGCAAGGCGCGAATCGTGCACGCGACGTGCAAACGCCGATCGCTGCGACCAACGAACGAACCCGCGTACGCCAGTGTCATCGGCGTACGCGTTGTGGACTTCGGCTTGACGGAGCCGATGCTCCCTCTTACGCACGGCCCGGGTGCTGATCGTCGGCGTGCTGACATTCATACCGATGCTGACCGACGTGTTCACCTGATGGACGCGGGCGTCTCCCACATCAGCAATCAGGGCGGATCATCGAACGGACAAGAAAGGTGTTGCCGAAAGGTCAGCTTCGCGCCGAATTTGTTCCATTCGCCCGCGCCGAAGGCCAGTTTCCCGGACCGAGAAATGCGGGCGCGAGACCTGACAACTGTTCGGCCGCAGCGCGCAATGCCGGCAAGATGTCCTTTGCGGCACGCTCCCGGCTCGTCTCGTCGGACAGCACGTTCGCGCTAATTGCCGCGACCACGTTGCGATGCTCGTCGCGCACCGGTACCGCGAGGCCGCAAATATGCCGGTCGAACTCACCATCCACCCACGCGTACCCATCGCGCACCACCACATCCAGTTCGGCCATGAGCGATGCCTTGCTGTCGACAGTGGAAGGCGTAAAGGCTTTCAGTTCCACCGCGTCGACATAGTGGTCGAGAAACTGCTGACTCTGATAGGCGAGAAGTGCGCGCCCCGGCGCGGTCGCGAATGCCGGCAAGCGACTGCCCATTCCCAAGCGCAACGACATGATCTTTGGCGATGGAATGCGAAGAACGTACACGACCTCGCTGCCATCGAACACCGCTAGCGCGCACGATTCCCCGATCTGGACGCACAGATTTTCCAGCGCGCGCTGCGCGTGACCCCAAAAAGGCAGAGACGTCAGATACGTCATTCCGAGATTGAGGACTTTCGGCGTCAGCCGAAATCCTTTCTCCTCGGACTCCGCCGCGAAGCCCAACTCACAGAGCGTCAAGAGAATCCGCCGCACCACGGTGCGCGGCAGATTTGTGGCGTTCGAAACGGTTGCCACCGTGTGTGTTCCGCTGCGTCCCATTGCTTCGATCACGGACAGACCGCGTGCAAAGGAGCGAATAAAACCTTCGTTGTCTGGATTTGCCATGAACGGATTGTCCACGATTCGCGACAAATTTTCCATCCGTACATCGGCCTCACGTAGCCGGAAAGATTTGACATTGTAAGAAAAACGGACTCTAATATCGAAAAACGGACTGTAATATCCGCTAGGCGGACGAAACAGATGCTTATGACCATAACAATGGAGACGACATTGACACTCACTGAAGTTTTCGCGGACGGCTGGCGCGTCAGGCCCATGCACCGCTCCAAGCGCATCGCGGTCGCGATCGCGCCCACTTGCCCCGCCCATCTCGTCGGCCGATCCGTGGGCCACGCAGCCTGAGCGCAGGGCAGCAACCATCCATCCGCACCGACAGCATCTCGCGGTCACACATCACGCAAACGGAATACACCATGAAAGATAAGGTCTTCGTCGTCACTGGCGCCGGTAATGGCATCGGTCGCGCAATCGCGCTTTTGCTCGGCACACAAGGGGCCAAAGTAGTCGTCAACGATCTCGGCTCAAGCGGCAGCGGCGACGGCAGCGACAGTGGACCAGCAAGCCTTGTGGCGAACGAAATTCGCGAGGCAGGCGGCACAGCCGCAGCTGACACCCACTCGGTCGCGACGCCCGAAAGTGCCGAAGCGATTGTGCGAACGGCAATAGACACTTTTGGCCGCATCGACGGTGTCATCAACAACGCTGGCATCCTGCGCGATCGAATCTTCCACAAGATGTCCAGCACCGAATGGCAGGGCGTGCTCGATGTGCATTTGAACGGCGCTTACTACGTGAGTCGCGCCGCTGCGCCGTTCTTCAAGGAGCAGCAGAGCGGGACCTATGTGCACATGACGTCCACTGCGGGTCTCATCGGCAACTTCGGACAGGCGAATTACGCAGCAGCCAAGCTCGGGATCGTGGCGCTTTCCAAATCCATCGCATTGGACATGGCGCGGTTCAACGTGCGTTCGAACTGCATTGCGCCGTTTGCGTGGAGCCGTCTGATCGGCACGCTGCCGAGCGAGACCGAAGCGGAAAAGAAACGCCTCGCACGCATGCAGGCGATGACACCCGAACAGGTTGCTCCCGTGGCGGCGTTCCTCGCCGGAGACGATTCGCGTGACGTGAACGGTCAGGTACTGGCGGTGCGCGGCAACGAACTCCTCGTGATCAGCCAGCCGCGGCCAGTGGCATCGGTGCATCGATCCGAGGGCTGGACGCTCGAAAGCCTCGCGGATCATGCTGTGCCCGCGATCAAACGAGCGTTCACGCCGCTTGAACGCTCCCCCGATGTGTTCAGCTGGGATCCGATCTGAGGCGCCCATCATGACCATCGATTTTCACCAGCTCAGACACTGGGCGTTTGACGACCAGATTTCGCCCTATGTAGAGGACGACTGCATCCGCTATGCGCTAAGCCTCGGCATCGCCAGCAATCCACTGGACGATGACGACCTCAAATACGTGCATGAAGACTGCACACGCGTCGTACCGACCTTTCTCGCCACAGTCGGGGCGCCAGGCCCATGGGCGGCTGACCCGCGCACCGGGATCGACTGGATGCAAATCCTGCACGGCGAGCATCGAATGCGCTTTTACGGAACGCTGTCCGCTGCTGGCAGATTGCAGAGCACGACCCGCGTGAGTCGCGTGATAGACAAAGGTGCTGGCCGTGGCGCGCTGGTCGTAACCGAGCGCAGTATTGCGGACCACGATAGTGGCCAGCTACTCGCGACTGTCGAGCATGTCTCTTTCTGTCGAGCCGACGGCGGCTTCGCTACGTCCGACATACCCGGGGACAAGCCGCTCGACGCGCTGCCGGCAACGCCGTCGGTTGAGCCGGACATGGTCATGGACATGCCCACCTTGCCAAACGCAGCATTGCTGTACCGCCTGAACGGCGACCGCAATCCGATCCACGTGCTCCCCGCGGCCGCGCAGAAGGCCGGGTTCGATCGCCCCATACTGCACGGGCTGTGCACGTACGGCATGGCTGCACGGGCCATCCTGAAACGGGCATGCGCGAGCGTGCCATCGCGGCTCGCCAGCCTGAGCGCGCGCTTCTCGTCGCCGGTTCTGCCGGGGGACACCCTGCGCGCCGAGATGTGGCGAGCAGAAGGAGGCGTGCGCTTTCGCATGGTCGCTGCGGAGCGCGGGGTCGCCGTGCTCACTAACGGTGTCGCCGACATCCGCCCTTCATAAGCCAACCGCAACGAGTTCGCCATGTCATCGATAGAACATCAAGCAAAGCTGACGCCTGAAGGTGTCGCCTACCGGATGGTGCCGTCCGGACGGACAGTCACCTGGCGCGAGCTCGAACTACGTTCGCGCAAGTGCGCTGCCGCATTGCTGGCCGCCGGACACGAGGTAGGAGACGGCATCGCGGTGCTGCTGGAAAATCATGTCAGATACTTCGAGATTCTGTGGGCGGCGCATCGCATCGGCCTGTATTACACGACTATCAGCCGACATCTGAAAGCGGACGAGGTGCGCTATATCGTCACCGATTGCAACGCGAAAACCCTTTTCTGCTCCACTGAAACGCTGGGCGATCTCGCGCCCGGCGTGCTGGAGGCGATGCCGCTGAATCGCGTGCTGGTCGGAGGAGAGCGCGAGGACTTCCTGCAATACGAGGCGTGGCTTGCTCAGATTCCCGACGACGTGCAACTGCCTGAAACGATCGAGGGCACGGATTTCTCGTATTCCTCGGGGACAACGGGCATGCCGAAGGGCATCAAGCGCGCACTCGCCGGGGCAAACAGTTTTTTCAAGGCAGGAGCCGACCCGCGCACCCAGTGGAAGGACTTCGACAGCAACTCGGTCTATCTGTCGACGGCGCCGTTTTATCACACGGCACCCGTGCGCTGGAACATGGCAGCGATGCGCGCGGGCGCAACCTGCGTGCTGCTCGAAAAGTTCGATCCGCTGACCGCACTCGATGCGATACAGCGTTACGGGGTCACGCATTCGCAATGGGTGCCGACCATGTTCGTGCGCCTTCTGCGCATCGCCCCTGCGGAGCGCGCGAGGTTCGATCTCTCCAGCCTGCGTTACGCCGTACACGCCGCGGCGCCGTGTCCGGTCTCCGTCAAGGAGCAGATGATCGACTGGTGGGGGCCGATCCTGTACGAGTACTACAGCGGGACCGAACTGGTTGGGCGCACGTCGCTGAGTTCGGCTGAATGGCTCACACATAAAGGTTCGGTCGGCAAGCCCGAGTTCGGCCAGGTTCACATCGTGGATGAGAACGGCCGCGAGCTTGCGCCAGATGAAGCCGGCGTCGTGTACTTCTCCGGCGGCAGCAGCTTCGCGTATCACAACGATCCTGACAAGACGCGCCAGGCCTACAACGAACACGGCTGGGCGACCTATGGCGACATCGGCTATGTCGATGCCGACGGCTTTCTCTACCTGACCGACCGGCTTGCCAACACGATCGTTTCGGGAGGCGTCAACATTTATCCGCAGGAATCGGAGAACGTCCTGATGACGCACGAAGCGGTCGCCGATGTTGCCGTCGTCGGTGTGCCGAACGAGGAGTTCGGCGAAGAAGTGAAGGCGGTCGTCCAGTTGCACGAACCCGAACGCGCGAGCGCAGCACTCGCGCAGGAGCTGATCGCGCTGTGCCGCAGCCGCATCTCCCCCGTCAAATGTCCACGATCAGTCGATTTCGTTCAGGCACTGCCTCGAACGGAGACGGGAAAGCTGCTCAAGCGTGCCGTCAAGGCGAGCTACTGGCCCACTGAAAACCGTATTGCTCATTAAGGGGCCAGTTGCAAATGACACGGGATCAAGAGACGTATCGCGCGCCGCGCGCGATGTTCACACACGACCATGAGCTGTACCGGTCCAGCGTTGCACGATTCATCGCCGAGAAGATCGAGCCGTCTCACGCGAAGTGGGAAGAGGACGGGCTAATCCCGCGCGATATGTGGAAGTCGGCAGGTCAGGCGGGGTTGCTGTTGCCCAGCATTCCGGATAGCTATGGCGGCTGTGGCGGCGACTTCCTGCACAGCGCAGTGGTCCTTGAGGAGATTGCTCGCGCGGGGGTCAGCGGCGTGACCGGGTTCACCACGCACTCCGAGAACGTTGCGCCCTACCTGCTCGAATTCGGCACGGAGGCCCAGAAGGCCGCCTTCCTGCCGAAGATGGCGAGCGGCGAGGTAGTGGGGTCCCTTGGAATGACCGAACCCGGTGCAGGCAGCGACCTCAAGGCGATACGAACAAGCGCGTCGAAGGTTGATGGCGGCTACCGCCTGAGCGGCCAAAAGACGTTTATCACCAACGGGTATCACGCTGACCGCGTGCTGGTCTTCGCCAAGACGGAGCCGGCGGCAGGCGCGCGTGGAATCAGTTTGTTCTGGGTCGATACGACCTCAGAGGGCTTCAGTCGGGGACGTTTGCTCGACAAGGTAGGCCAGAAAGCGCAAGACACTGCCGAGCTCTTTCTGGACGACGTGTTCGTGCCTCACGACATGCTCGTCGGCCAACTGAACGCCGGCTTTGGCTATGCGATGAGCGGACTCGTGCGTGAGCGTTTGCTGATTGCATTGCGCTGCGCCACGGCGCTCGAAGTGGCGCTCGAATGGACGCTGGCTCACGTCAAGGAACGCCGCGCATTCGACAAGGCGTTGATCGACAACCAGTTCATCCGCTTCAGGCTCGCCGAAATCAAGACGCACGCATGCGCGACGCGAGCCTTTGTCGACGGTTGCCTCATGCAGTATCTGGACGGAACGCTCACCCCGGACGGCGCAGCGATGGCGAAATTGTGGGCGAGCGAAGCGACGCGGGCCATCGACGACCTGATGCAGTTCTTCGGTGGCTACGGGTACATGCGTGAATATCCGATCGCGCGCGCCTACACCGATGTGCGGCCGAATCGGATTTACGGCGGTTCCTCTGAAATCATGCGTGAAGTCATCGCGCGTGCCCTCTGAACAATTCACGGACACCCCCATGACAAACAATTTGTCTCGCTCCGTCGCCATCGTCGGCGTGGCGGAGTCGGACCTTGGCAAAGTGCCGGGGAAAACGGCGCTCGAACTGCAGGCGCAGGCCGCGCACCAGGCGCTCAAAGACGCGGGTCTAAGCCTTCGCGATGTGGACGGCGTGTTCGCCCACACGGACGACAAGTTCTCCAGTCTGCAACTGTCGGAATTCCTCGGCGTCCGGCCACGTTACGTTGACTCAACCAACGTTGGCGGCATGTCGAACATCATGCATATCCGCCACGCGATGGCTGCGATTGCGGCCGGCATGTGTTCGGTGGCGTTGGTCACCTATGGAAGCACTCAGTTGTCGGACGGCTCGCGCAAGAGTGGTGCGGTCGCCGCCGACAGCCCGGCTTCGCCGCGTGGCCAATTCATCGCGCCTTATGGTCAATTGAGCCCGATCGGCTATTACGCGATGGTGGCGCAACTCCACATGCACCGCTATGGCACCACGCCGCGCGATCTCGCCGAAGTGGCGGTCGCCGCCCGTCAATGGGCACAGCTCAACCCGAAGGCATATCGTCGCGAGCCGACGAGCATCGACGAAGTGATGAACTCTCCGGTGCTGGCCACACCGTTGCGTCAACGGGATTGCTGCCTGGTGACCGACGGTGGCGGCGCTTTGATCATTACATCGGCCTCGCGAGCGCGCGACCTGCGCGGCAAGCCGGTTTATGTGATGGGAGCGGCGGAGTCGCATTCGCATCACTACACACCGTTCAACACCACAGACTGGCTCGACACGAATGTCGCCGAGACCGCGGAAGCCGCCTTCAGGATGGCCGGCGTGACGCGTGGTGACATCGATGTGGTGCAGATCTATGACCACTTTACGATCGGAGTCATCCAGTCACTCGAGGAACTTGGATTCTGCGAGCGCGGTGAGGGCGGCAGTTTCGTCGCCGATGGCGCGCTGGCACCAGGCGGACGCTTCCCCATCAATACATCGGGGGGAGGGCTCTCGTATGGGCACCCTGGCATGTTCGGGATTTTCGTCGTGATTGAAGCAGTCAGGCAATTGCGCGGCGAATGTGGCGAGCGCCAACTTCCCAAGGCCGAACTCGCGTTGTGCCATGCACCCGGCCTTGTCTTCTCCTGCAACACCACCATGATTCTGGGAGTCTGAGCATGACTGAAGTCCAACGCCCGCTGCCGCAGCCGACGCAGCTCACTGAGCCGTACTGGAACGCGGCGAATGAAGAGCGGCTGGTCGTGCAATGCTGCAGAGCCTGCGGTCAGCGACAATTTTTCCCGCGGCCGTTCTGCCTTGCGTGCGAGTCCGACCAGATCGACTGGCACGAGGTCTCGGGTCGGGGCACGGTGTACACCTTCACGATCAACCACCGTGCGCCGAACGCGGCCATGAAAGAGCGGCTGCCCTATGCGGTAGCGCTCGTCGATCTCGACGAGGGTGTTCGAATGATGGCCAATATCGTGAACAGCGACTTCGCCGCCATTGCCATCGGCAAGCGGGTAAAGGTTGTGTTCGAGAAGGTATCCGACCAGATCAAATTGCCTCAGTTCGAACTCGCCTCGTGAAGGAAGCGCCACGTTGCGAGGTATCAGGATTGTTTAAGTCCGCGGCATCGGCATCGATCCGTTCCGTGCGATCCATCGGGCGCGGCTTTCGACCGACGCCCGCAGATGGTCAAAATCAAATCAAGGAGACGTCGTGAACACTGTAATTGCGCGGGAACCGGTGACAGCCGCGACCCACACTTCGGAGGCTGCTGCAAGGACATATCGAAAGATCGCATGGAGGATCGTGCCGTTTCTGCTCGTGTGCTACATCGTCAGTTATCTGGACCGTGTCAACCTGAGCTTTGCGAAACTGCAGTTCATGCAGGATTTGGGCTTTACGGATGCAGTCTATGGTCTGGGTGGTGGTCTGTTCTACCTCACCTACGTGCTGTTCGAAGTGCCTAGCAACCTCTATCTGCAACGCGTGGGCGCGCGTGCGACCCTGCTGCGCATCATGACGTTGTGGGGCGCAGTCACCGTCTTGATGAGCCTGATTACCAGCCCGACGCATCTGTATGTTGCACGCTGCCTGTTAGGCGCTGCCGAGGCGGGGTTCTTCCCTGGCGTGATTCTGTACCTGACCTACTGGTTTCCTTCGACATACCGGGCCAGGATCATGTCGATCTTCCTGATGGGCATTCCCGTGTCGGGCTGGATTGGCGGTCCGCTGGCAGGGTGGATCATGCATGACCTTTCAGGCCTGCACGGTTTGAGAGGGTGGCAGCTTTTATTCATCTATGAAGGGCTGCCGGCCATCGCGTTGGGGATCACTGCGTATTTCTATCTCACCAACGGCGTCGCGCAGGCCAAATGGCTATCGGACTCGGAAAAAGCGATCGTACTTGCCGATTTGCAGGCCGAGCACGCCGACAAGTCCGTAACGAGCAGCGAATCAATAGGAACGCTGTTCCGCGATCCACGCTTCTATGCGGCGGTGTTTGCCTATTTCGCCATCACGTGCGCGACCGTCGCCATGAGCCTGTGGGTACCTACACTCATCAAGGGTCTGGCCGTGAATGACCTTCGCACGATTGGCTGGCTGTCTGCCGTTCCGTACCTCGCGGCGACCGTGGGTTTGTGGGCAATTGGGCGGCACTCGGACTATCGGCTCGAAAGGCGTTACCACGTTGCGGTGTCGCTCGTTGCATCGGCTGCGGGCTTTATTCTGCTGGGATTCACCGGCGGAAGCGTCGGCTGGACGATCGCGCTGCTGGCGCTTGCGGCGACCGGGCTGTACGGCGCGATCCCCGTATTCTGGGCGATCCCCACCAGTTATCTTTCCAGGTCCAACGCGCCTGCCGGAATCGCCTTGATCAGCAGTCTCGGGTGTCTGGGCGGCTTCTTGAGCACTGCAATCATCGGTTGGGTGAAGAGCCTGACCGGGAGTCTGGACCTTGCGATGGGCGCGGTGGGGCTGCTGTTGATCGTTGCCTCCGCAGGATTGCTGATCGCGTTTCCGGCCAGGATGATTCAGCCGGCGCGCGCGAACGCATCCTGAACGCGGAAGCCTCGTCACCAGAGCCCGTTTCAGGCTTCTCCGCAGATAAATCATGGTCAGAAGGCAGTGCTTCAATGCAGCGTCGATGCCGCTATCGACGTGCTGCGCGCAGCGAACACGATCTGACGCCCCTGTTGTTTCCGTTCATCCATTTTTCTACCACCATGACCGATCATCCCAGTCTTGATCTCGCAACCTTTGCCGCACAATTGCGCTTCGATACGATTCCACCGGACGTGGTCGAGCGGACCGTGAACCTCTACGTGGATTGGCTTGGCTCGGCACTCGCGGGAAAAGGTGCACGTCCGGTCGAAACGATTGCCGCTTTTGCCCGCCGCGCAGCCCCGGGCCACGGGGTGGGCGCGGGCGGCGTCGCTGAAGTACTGATTGACCGAACGCGCACGACGCCCTATTTCGCAGCGATGGTGAATGGCGCCGCGTCGCATTTTGCGGAACAGGACGACGTGCACAACGGTTCGGTGTTCCATCCGGCAACGGTCGTTTTTCCCGTTGCGTTGGCACTCGCGCAAGCTCGCGGCGCATCGGGCCGGGACTTTATTACGGCGGCGGTGGCGGGTTACGAAACAGGCATTCGCGTGGGCGAGTTTCTTGGCCGCTCTCACTACAAGGTGTTCCATACAACCGGCACTGCCGGGACGGTGGCGGCCGCGGCCACGGCGGGCCGTCTGCTTGGCCTGTCGCCGCAACAGATGCTTGATGCGTTCGGTTCGGCGGGGACACAGGCAAGCGGCTTGTGGGAGTTCTTGCGCGATGCGGCCGATTCGAAACAACTGCATACGGGAATGGCGGCAGCCAACGGCCTGATGGCTGCAGAACTCGCCGCTGACGGATTCAGGGGCGCAACGCGTATCCTGGAAGGGGCGCAGGGCATGGCGGCGGGCATGTCGAGCGATGCCGATCCGGCACGGCTCGTCGATCGTCTCGGCGAGCGGTGGGCGACGGCGGAAACGTCGTTCAAATATCACGCGTCGTGCCGCCACTCACATCCTGCCGCCGACGCGCTGCTTGCCGTCATGGGGCGCGAGCGTCTGGGTGCTTCCGATATCGCGCGCGTCACCGCGCACGTGCATCAGGCTGCGCTCGATGTTCTCGGGGCCGTGGTTGTGCCGCGCACCGTGCATCAGGCGAAGTTCAACATGGGAACCGTGCTTGGACTCGTCGCGTTGCATGGCTATGCGGGGGTCAACGAGTTCGAAGGCGGTTTCGACGCGGCGCCAGTGGCGGCGTTCCGCGACAAAGTGGAAATGGCTTACGACGATGAAGTGGAGCGCGCATATCCGGCTCGCTGGATCGGCAAGGTTACCGTCACTACACACGATGGCCGCCGCTATGCGGGTCGCGTCGATGAACCAAAGGGCGACCCGGGCAACACGTTAGCGTGACGAAATAGCTGAAAAGGTCCGCCGACTTGCTGCGTTCTCGGGCGCGGCATCGGAGCGCGAGGTGTCGAAGCTGCTCGATGAAGCGTGGCAGATAACCTCGTGTGCGGTGACGAAATCGGTCTTCACGGGCCGCCCGGTGGAAGCGTAACGGCACCGGGTTCATGGCTCGTCGCACCGCGAGCACTACGCCTCGCGACCGTGCGTGTCGCTATTGGATCAAGCCCCGCGTCCTGCCGATCGCGACCGCCTGCGTCCGGTTCTGCGCGCCAAGCTTCGAGTTGATCTTGCGCAGGTGCGACTTCACCGTCAGTTCAGAGACGAACAGCTTTTCCGCTATGACGCGGTTGCGGTGACCGGCCGACAGCATGCGTAGCACGTCGAGTTCACGCGCGGTCAGTGCATCGGCTGCGTCACCCGTGACCGCACGCGGCGAGACCGCGGCGGCTATTTCGGCATCGAGCGGAGCGGGCGCGAACTGCGCCAGCAATCGTTCGACGAAGCCCGGCACGATCCCGAACGACCCGAACCGCCCCTGATGATGCGCGGCCCAGAGCCCGATCAGGTTGCCAAGGTTTTCGCCCTCGTCGAGAAAGGTGCGCATGAAGCCTTCCTGGCTTGCCATGTGCAACGCCTCCGTCAATTCCGCGAACGATTGTTCCTGCTCCCCCATGCCGGCGAGCGCCATCGCGTGCAGCACGCGCAGCTTCAGCACGCGCCAGTGACGCTGCCGGGCGGTGGCCTGTTCCATCGCCTTCACCAGCGTGTCCGCTGCGCTCGCAGGGTTGCCCTGCGCGATGTCGAGCCGGCATTGAGCGATCAAGGAAAGATCGATTTCATTGGCGCGCAAGGAAACGTCGACACATTCCCATTCGCCATGCAGCGCGGCGGAGCGCAACGCCTGCGCGGCGGCGTCGAAGCGGCCTTCCAGGGTCGCGGCCCGCGCCCGTTCCAGCCACGCGGAGCCCCTCATCCGCGCCGAGCCGACTGCACGCCCCAGTTGTTCCAACTCCCCGAGCAGCCGCTGCCAGAGTTCCTTGTCGCCGCGTGCATAAGCGATGCGCGCGCTGGTCAGATGGCAAACGATCAATGTATCCGGAGGGCTGTTGCCCTTCGCGAAGGGCAGCGCGCCAGCCAGAAGGCGATTTGCTTCATCCAGTGAATTGGTCTCGTAAAGCACGAGCGCCCAGGAGACGTCGATGCTCGTCTTGCCGCCCGACATTCCGCCATAAAGATTGCTCCAGTCTCGCCCCGCTGCCGATTCGAGTCGGGCGAGCGCGGTGCCAAGCCGGCCCTGCACCATATCGATGTTGGCCTCGAGCGCCTCCGTGACGGCCCGCATCAGGATGAAGGGATGGTCCTGCGTGCGCTGCAGTGCGCGGGACAACACCCCACGGGCTTCATCGTAGCGATGGGTGCTCACGAGGCTGTACACGAGCGAGTTGGCGAGGCTGCAATACGCAAAGATTGCGTCGGGTCGCAACTGGTCGAGTATCGCCAACCCGGACCGGCGGCATTCGTCGACCTGGTCGTTCATCGCAAACAGCACACAACGGACTGCTTCGGCTTCAACCGCGAAACTGTCGCGATCGGTAGCGCTCTCGTTGTCCGCGAGAATGCGATGCACCGTCTTCATTGCGTCGGCGTATCGCCGGTTGAGCAGCAGCACCCAGGCGTAGGTCAGTCCCGTGCGGGGGCGGCTTGCAAGCACGTCGGCCGGGATCTTGTCGAGCCAGCGCGCCAGCATCCTGATGCGTCCGGCACCCAGCACGGAACCCGTATGCAGCGCGATCTGCTCGAGCGCTTCTTCAGGCCGGCCCGCGTCGAGCAGATGGTCGATGGCAGGCACGGGACGGCCCGCGTCGATGTACCAGCGCGCTGCGGCGGCGTGCAACTGCCGCTCGCGTTCCGGGTTTGCGACATGCAACCGGTGGCGCAGGAAACTGCCGAAAAGCCGGTGATAGCGATACCAGTCGCGCTCGTTATCCAGCGGCACCAGGAACAGATGGGCCCGCTCCAGGTAGTCGAGCATCTCGCGGCTGTCGTCGCGGCCGGTCAACGCGTCGCACAGTGGTGCCGATAGCTGGGTCAGTACGCTCGTGTCCAGCAGAAAGGTGCGGCACGATTCGCTCTGCCTGACGAGGATGTCTTCCGCGAGGAACTCGGCCAGATCGAGATTGGTGCCTGAGAACGATGCGACAAACGACGCATGATCGGAGCGCGTACGCAGCGACAGCGTCGCCAGATAGATCGCCGTGGCCCAGCCCTCGGTGCAGCGATGCAACGTCGCGATTTCGTTGTCGCCGAGCGGCAGTTCGCATTTTTCGCGTATGAACGCGGTGGCCTCGGCGAGCGTGAAGCGCAATGCCGCCGGGTTGATGTCGAGCAATTCGCCGCGCGCACGGATGCGCCCGACGCCAAGTTCCGGCGTGACGCGCGAACCGATGACGAGTGTGCCGCAAGGCGGCAGTGCCTGAATCAGACGCTGCACGAAGCTTAGTACCGGGACGCTCTGGATCGCTTCGAAATCGTCGAGGAGGATCGAGAACGGCCTTGCGCAGGACGCGATGCGTTCCAGAAGGCGATCAGGCAGGCGTCCCGCGGGCCGGGCGACCGTCTCGGGCGTCCCGCTACGCGGAATCGGCAACGCTTCCATGCCGGCCTCCAGATGCATCAGGAAACGCAGCAGATCGTTATCGGCGGCATCGACGCGCAGCCAGACGGCGCTACGCTGCGCGGCGCGGCAGCGCGCGGCGTACTGCTGCATCAACGTGGTCTTGCCGAAGCCTGCTCCGGCGCGGATCAGCACAAGCCGGGCGGTTTGCGCGCCGTACATGGCTTCGACGAGGTGCGGCCGGTCCAGTTGGGTCGGGCTGTCGGCAGGCGGCATCAGTTTCGATGCCAGCACGCCCGGCACACTGTTGTCGTTGCCGATGTCGTCGTCGGCACCAACGATGTTCATGAACGAATGTCTCCAGTCTGCGTCGCTTGAGAGGACGACTATTGCGATTGTTTCACATGCCAATGCCACCGTCGTAGTTCTTTCGAACTATTTGCCACCACGACCAAATTCCTCCGTTCGATGCACGACAGGGGGGGCGGATGGTCCTAAAGTCGGTGCCTGAGGCTGTCTGACGGCGGGCTCGTGCGATGCCATCGTGATGCCCGTGAGCACCCGATTGCACGCCTGCCCGTCACCGCCGGCGAGGGACGATGCCCGCCGGCGCGACGCATACGGCCATAAACCTATTGGATGGATCGGTTGAACAGCGCTTTCAGATGATTTCTTCAGGATCCGACATGAGCAACAAGGTGGTGGTCGCCGGCGTAGGGATGATCCCCTTCAGCAAGCCCGGCGCCAACGACGACTACGCAACGATGGGTGCGCGCGCGGCGCGTGCCGCGCTGGCCGACGCGCGGATCGATTACGCGCTGATCGGGCAGGCCTATGCCGGTTACGTATTCGGCGATTCGGCCTGCGGACAGGCGGCGATCTATGGCGTCGGCCTGACCGGCATTCCTGTCGTCAATGTCAACAACAACGGCGCGACCGGGTCGACGGCGCTCTACCTTGCGCGTCAGGCCGTGGAGAGCGGCGCCGTCGAGTGCGCGATTGCGCTCGGCTTCGAGCAGATGGCACCGGGCGCGCTAAAAGGCGCCTACCCGGACCGTCCGGCACCGATGGAACGCTTCGTCAGGACGATGACGGACGTCCAGGGTATCGACGAAGCGGCACCGCGCGCGGCGCAGCTTTTCGGCGGCGCGGGACGCGAGTACATGAAAGGGTACGACATCAAGCCGGAAACCTTCGGCCTGATCTCCGTGAAGGCGCGTCGGCATGCCGCCAACAATCCGTTCGCGGTGTTCCGCACTCCGCTCACGCTCGAAGAAGTGATGGCTTCGCCGGCGGTGTTCGATCCGCTCACGCGCCTGCAATGCTGCCCGCCGACCTGCGGCGCGGCAGCGGCGATCCTGTGCTCGGAGGCCTTTGCCCGCAGGCATGGCCTCGATACGCGAGTCGCGATCGCCGCGCAATCGATGACCACCGACCGCAACAGTACGTTCGACGAAGGCGACATGCGCAAGGTGGTCGGGTTCGACATGACCCGTGCGGCAGCCGGGCAGGTGTACGAGCGGGCAGGCGTCAGCCCGGCCGATATCGACGTAGTCGAACTGCACGACTGCTTCACCGCCAACGAACTGATCACCTATGAAGGCCTCGGGCTGACACCCGAAGGGACCGCCGAGAAGTTCATTCTCGACGGCGATAACACGTATGGCGGGCGCGTCGTGACCAATCCGTCGGGTGGGCTGTTGTCGAAGGGGCATCCGCTCGGCGCCACCGGTCTCGCGCAATGCGCCGAACTCGTCTGGCAGTTGCGTGGCGATGCGAAGCGGCGCCAGGTCGAAGGCGCGCGGCTCGCGCTTCAGCACAACCTCGGTCTGGGCGGCGCCTGCGTGGTCACGCTGTACGAACGTCAGTAACTACTTGCAATCGGGTTTCGACAAAAAGGACAGGCAGATGGATTTACGCTTTACCGCAGCGGAAGAGGCCTTCCGCGAAGAAGTCAGGGCCTTCGTGCAGGCGCAACTTCCGGCTGATATCCGCGACAAGGTGCTCGGACACCGGCGCATCGAGAAAGAAGACTACGTGCGCTGGCACCGCATTCTTCATGCGCAGGGCTGGGGCGCGCCGAGCTGGCCGAAGGCGTTCGGCGGCACCGGCTGGAACACGCTGCAACGGCTCATCTTCGATATCGAAACAGGGCGGGCGGGCGCGCCGCGTCTCTTGCCGTTCGGCCTCACGATGATCGGACCGGTGTTGATGAAGTACGCAAGCCCCGAACTTCAGGCGCGCTTCCTGCCGCGTATTCCGACCGTGGAAGACTTCTGGTGTCAGGGCTATTCGGAGCCCGGCTCCGGTTCCGATCTGGCTTCGCTCAAGACGCGCGCGGTCAGAAAAGGTGACCGCTATATCGTGAATGGCCAGAAGACCTGGACCACGATGGCGCATCACGCCGACTGGATCTTCTGCCTCGTGCGCACCAACGCAGAAGCGCGGCCGCAGGAAGGCATTTCGATGCTGCTGATCGACATGAAGTCGCCCGGCGTCAGCGTGCGTCCGATCGTGACGCTCGACGGTGGCCACGATGTTAACGAGACGTGGTTCGAAGATGTCGAGGTGCCCGTCGCCAACCTGGTCGGTGAGGAAAATCGCGGCTGGACCTACGCGAAGTATCTGCTCGGGCACGAGCGCACGGGCATTGCCGGAATCGGCCACTGCTACCGCGAACTGCGCCTGTTGAAGCAGTACGCTGCGCAGTCCCCGGACGGCTGCGGAGGCACGATGCTCGACGACGTGCGCATGCGCGACAAGATTGCGCGCGTCGAAATGGATCTGATGGCGCTGGAAATGCTGCTGCTGCGCGTGGCGACGGCCGACGCCGGCAAGGGGCCGGGGCCGGAGGCGTCGATCGTGAAGATCCGCGGCTCGGAAGTCCAGCAGGACATCGCGATGCTGCAGCAGGAGGTCGCGGGGCCGCATGGCTGGCCCTACTCGCCGCAATGGCTCGAGGCGGGCGCCGCGCAGCCGGTCAGCGGGCCGGCCTGGGCGGCACCCGCTGCGTCCACGTATTTCGACATGCGCAAGACGTCGATCTACGGCGGAGCGACCGAAGTGCAGAAAAACATCATCTCCAAGATGATCCTCGGGTTCTAGGAAACAGACATGGATTTCACTTACAGCGAAGAGCAGCAGATGCTCGCGGACAGTCTGCGCCGTTTTGTCGACACCGAATACACCTTTGCAAAGCGTCGCACGCGCGCCCGCGAAGGCGCGAGCTTCGACCCCCAAATCTGGACGATGCTGGCGGACATGGGCGTGATCGGCCTCACCGTGCCGGATGGTTACGGCGGCTTCGGAGAGGGTCCCGCGAGCCGGCTCGTCGTGCAGCGCGAACTGGGACGCGCATTGGTGCATGAACCGGTCATTCCGGCCGGCGTCATCGCGGCAGAAGTGCTGAGCGCGTTCGGCAGCCCGGCGCAGAAGGACACCTGGTTGCTCGCCATCGCAAGCGGCAAACGCATTGTGACCGCCGCCTGGCTCGAACCGGGTACGCGTTACCGGCCGGAAGGCGCGCGCACGGTCGCCCGGCGCACGCCGGCCGGCTATGTGCTGACTGGCGTCAAGTCGCTCGTATGGCACGGCGAAGCGGCCGATGCATTCCTGTTGACGGCGAAGATCGACGGCGGCGACGACATCGGGCTTTTCATCGTGCCACGCGATTCGGCGGGCCTGACCGTCACGGGTTATCCGACCATGGACGGGCAGCGTGCCGCAGACCTGAAGCTGGAAGGCGTGGCACTCGGCGAAGACGCCGTCGTCGGCGCGCCGGGCAACGGGCTCGACGCGCTCTCGCACGGCCTCGATCACGGCATCGCCGCGATGTGCGCGGAGGCGGCGGGCGCGATGGAAAAGCTGATCGAGATCACGGCGGAATATCTGCGCACGCGTCGTCAGTTCGGCCAGCCGCTGGGCGCATTTCAGGCGCTGCAGCATCGCATGGCCGACATGCTGGTGCAAAAGGAACTGGCGTTGTCGATGGCCTATGTCGCGGCGCAGGCGCTCGATGAAAGCGATCCGGCGCAGCGCCGCCGCATGCTGTCCGCCGCCAAGGTCACGGTCGCGAAAGCAGGGCGCTTTGTCGGCCAGCAGGCGGTGCAGTTGCACGGCGGCATGGGCATGACGGACGAACTGGAGGTGGGCGACTACCTGAAGCGGTTGACGATGTTCGATCCCCTCCTCGGCGACAGCGACTACCATGTGGCGCGCTATGCCGGGACCCTGCAAGACTGAACCCGCGATACGCCGCACCGCATCGCCGGACATCGCACAGGCGTTGTCCGGCGATGCCTGGCGTCCGGTTCGCACAAGGTAGTCGACCATGCTGTGGACGCACGACTTTTCCTCGACCCGTGCCGCCCCCCACCGCACGAACAGCCTGTCACGCTCACGAAGCGCGGCAGGGTGGCGCGAGCCGCTGAGGCTTTACAACCTGCGCCTGCCCTTCGTCGTTCGCGTCACCGCGCGGCGGGGCGAACACCGGCTCGCGAGTGCCCGGCGCTCGGGCATTCTGATTGAAGGCGCGTCGCTGGTCGTGCCAGCGTACCGGGTACTGCACTACGAGGGCGCGACGATCACCGACGCGCGAGCAGGGCACGAACTGCATCTGCATATCGACGATGATTCGCCGAATGCGGCGATTCGCGTAACCGATGGTGCGGCGCCGTCGCTGCGTCATTGCGATACCGATCAGGCGCTGTCGATCCGGCTGGCCCGTGCCGTGTTCCTGAACCCGGCCGCGGACTGGTCGTCGGGTCGAATGGCAGAGCACGCTGGCATGACGCCTCGCGAACTCAGCACACAACTTTTTCGCGAAGGCAGCGCGCTCACGGCGATCGTGCGGGAGCAGCGGCTGATGCGCGCGCTCCTTGCACTGCTTGCGCCGCCGCCCGCGCAAGCGGACCTGAAGCGTCTTGCCGTGCAGGCGGGCTTTGCATCGTTCGCGCGGTTCGACGCAACGGCTTCACGGCACTTCAGATGCAGCCCGGCGAAACTGGCAAAGCTCGCCTGGTGTCCTGCATTGACGTGGTCAACGGCGTCCGCGTCGTGGCCGTCCGATGGCATGAGCAATGCGGCCACGCCGGAAGGGGCAGGGTCGTTCCGCCACTTGATCCAGAGAGGTCACTTCGATGACAACGATAAAGGTTTCGGTTGAAAGGGGCGTCGCGACGCTGGTGCTCGACAATCCCGCCCGCAAAAACGCAATCAGCTCGGCCATGCTGCGCGAACTGGACGACGCCTTGCAGGCGCTACGTCGGGATGAGTCTGTCAGGGCGCTCGTGCTGACCGGCGCCGGGAGTGACTTCTGTGCCGGCGGCGATGTTTCCTCGATGCATAGCGGAATCGATGCAGTCACGACGCGTGCGCGTATGGTCGACAGCCATCGCGTGATCCGTGCGCTCGCCGACTTCGATCGTCCCGTCATCGCAGCGGTCGATGGCGTCGCCTACGGCGCCGGTTTTGGACTCGCGCTGCTGGCCGATTTTGTCGTGGCATCGGAGCGCACGCGCTTTTGCCTCGCTTTTTCCCGCATTGGACTCGTGCCGGATTTCGGCGTGGCCTACACGCTGCCACGCATGGTCGGCATGCAAAGAGCCCGCGAGCTGATCTATTCCGCGCGGGAGGTCTCCGGTGCCGAGGCGCTCGATCTCGGTCTGGTGCTGGAAGTGCACCCGCCGGAGCGGGTTGCGCCTCGCGCACGGGAGCTGGCCGAGGCGCTGGCTTCGCTGTCGCCGGACGGCTTTGCGATGACGAAGCGGCTGCTGGCCCGAACCCTGGAGCTTGACCTGGCTTCGCTGCTGGATGCCGAAGCGAACGCACAGGCCGTTGCAATGACCACTCCGTATTTGAGAGACGCCACCGGGCGATTCATGCGCAAGGAAGCGCTGGCGTTCCAGTGGCCGAAGCCGTAGTTCGTTAGGACGATGCAAATCGTCATTCACGTTCCTCCCTTCGGACCACGACGCATGTTTATGGTGGGCCTACGGTATGGGTAACGGCAAACAGCAATGACCAGTCGTGCGATCCGCACTGCGCATGAGCGCTGCGCGCTTTGGCCCGCCTGGCACAAAGAGGGTGGCCCGTGATGGGCGGTGCCTGACAGCCGACATCGAGTGCGCCGGTTACGTTGATACTTACCTATGGAAAGCGCGGCATGAAGCAATCAGGAAACGGGAAAGACTCGGCGTCGAACGCGATTGAATTCGACTATGTCGTCGTGGGCGCAGGCTCGGCCGGGTGCGCGATCGCATCGCGACTGGCGGAAGATCCGGGCGTGACGGTGGTGTTGCTGGAGGCCGGTCCCACCGATCACCACTACACCGTATCGGCACCGATTGGCATTGCGGTGACGGCGGTGCGCGCGGGGCCGCGCAATTACGGCTACTACAGCGTGCCGCAAGCGGCAATGAACGGCCGGCGCTCCTGGCAGCCGCGCGGTCGCGGTCTCGGCGGCAGTTCTTCGATCAACGGCATGGTCTACATCCGGGGCCATCGCAAGGACTATGACGACTGGGCAGCGGCCGGTTGTGACGGCTGGAGCTACCGCGATGTGCTGCCGTATTTCCGCCGTAGCGAATGTCATGAGCTGCATGCCGGCACCGATGACAATCCGTGGCACGGCGGCGAAGGCCCGCTGCATGTGAGCGAACTGCGCTCGCCCAACCCGTTTTCCCGGCGCTTCATCCAGGCCGCGCAGCAGGCCGGTTTTCCGTTCAACCACGACTTCAACGGCGAGAAGCAGGATGGCGTCGGGCTGTACCAGGTGACGCAGCACAACGGAGAGCGCTGGAATACGGCGCGCGCTTTCCTGCACGGCGGCGATGTGCGCGATACCCGCCTGAATGGCGGCCGGAGCCACCTCACCGTGCTGACCGACACCCAGGCGCTCAAGATTGTGTTCGAAGGCAAGCGTGCCCGCGGCGTATCGGTCGTGCGCGACGGCGTCATGCAGACGGTGCGGGCGAGGCGCGAAGTCGTGCTCTGCGCCGGGGCGTTCAACTCGCCGCAACTGTTGATGGCTTCGGGTGTCGGGCCAGCGGCCCATCTGCGCGAACTGGGTATCGAGGTCGTGCGTGACCTTCCTGGCGTCGGACAGAATCTGCAGGATCACCTCGACATCGTCGTCAACAAGCAGCTTCACTCGACGGACTTGTTCGGCCGTTCGCTGCCGGGTGCGTTGCGTCTCATCCGCGAGATTCACCGGTACCGACGGCATCGCACGGGCATGATCACGTCGAATCTCGCGGAGGCGGGCGGCTTTGTCAAAAGCCGCGCAGAACTCGACGTACCCGATCTGCAGTTGCATTTCGTGCCGGCCTTGCTTGGCGATCGCGGCAGCAAGAAGCGCCCGCGCGGCCACGGTTACTCATGTCACGTATGCGTGTTGCGTCCCCATAGCCGCGGGGAAGTGCGTCTGCGATCGCCCGACTTGCGCGACGCTCCGCTGATCGATCCGCGCTTTCTGTCCGACGAACGGGACCTCGACGGTCTGGTGGATGGCGTGCGGATCGTGCGGCGCATCTTCGCGCAGCGCTCGCTTGACGGAATGGGCGGCCGCGAACTTTCCACCGGCGATTTTGGCGACGACGATACCAACGAGGATGCGATTCGAAGCTTTATCCGAAGCCATGCGGATACGGTCTTCCATCCCGTCGGGACCTGCAGCATGGGGACAGGCTCGACGGCGGTCGTCGACCCTGCGTTGCGCGTGCGCGGCGTAGAGGGACTGCGGGTGGTCGATGCGTCGGTGATGCCGACACTGATCGGAGGGAACACGAACGCACCGTCGATCATGATCGCCGAAAAGGCCGCGGACATGATGCGCCATGCGCGGACGGACGCAAGGGCTGCTGCGACCGTCTGAAGCGGTCAGTCAACACAGGAAGGAAGCGCACGCTTCGGACGCAACGGCGCGTCGCAAAGGTCGCGCCGAGGCGCGCAAAGTCATGCCGGCAGAACAGACAGACCTGCTCGCCGACACGCTTTCGAACGCCTCGCACGCTCAGTGTCCGCTGCTCCATCCATTCGGCCGCCGGTTCCCATGCGTCAACCGGCGGGCTGTACCTTGCAGCCGGTTCTCCGGCAGCACAGCAATGAGACCGTATCCGCCATTGAGCGGAAATTAAAAGAGGAGACATGCGTGGATTTCAGGCATTTCAGCAAGTGCATTTGCAGCGCTACCCTGGTTGTCTCGGCAGGCGCCGCGATGGCCGACACGAACGTGACGCTTTACGGCGTCGTCGATGTGTTCGGTCAGTACCTGAACAATGGCGGGACCCATTCCTTTTCCGAGCGTAGCGGGGGGTCGACGGGTTCGTTGTTCGGCTTCAAGGGCAACGAAGATCTCGGCGGCGGCCTCAAGGCGAACTTCGTCCTTGAAAATGGCTTTAACGTCAACAATGGGACAGCCTTCGCCGACACGACGGCGATGTTCTATCGCCAGGCATGGGTGGGCCTCTCGCACGACGACTACGGCTCAGTGAGCTTCGGCCGTCAATATCAGCCGAGCTTCCGGGTCATCTATCCGACTGACCCATTCCGGGCCAACGAAATCCTGTCGCCGCTCGCGGCGGCGGTGCTGGCGATCGATCGCAACACGCTCGCAACGCAATACGCGGCCGGGCGGACCAGCAATTCGATCGTGTACCAGTCGCCCAACCTGCGCGGGGTGCAGTTCGGTGCGATGTACGGGTTCGCCGCGACGGTGACGCAACCGCTGCCTTCCACGACCGGTAACATGCTGGATCTCGGCTTGTCGTACTCGGGCTACGGGTTTTATGCAGGTCTCGCCTATCAGAACCAGCACGCGGGAGTGGAAACGTTCCCCGGATTGCCCGCCAGGCTGAATCTGCTCGCAACGGAACACTTCATCGGCGCGCTCGCGTACCGGCTCGGCATCGTGAACTTCCAGTTCAATTATTCGTATAACCGTCCGAAGGATGCGCCGGCAGGGTCGGTCGCCGCGCTGCTCGGGGCGGGGCATTCGCATAGCATTGCAGAGCTGGGCGCGACGATTCAGGCCACGCCGGCGGACGTCGTCGAAATCGCGGCATTCGAGCGTAATGTGCGCGGTGCGCACGACAACACGCCGGGAATCCAGATTGGCTACGATCACAATCTCTCCAAGCGCACCAGTCTCTACGCACGGGCCGGATACATGAAGAACAACGGCAGTGCGACCATGAGCTGGCCGGGCGTCGCCGTGACCGAGCCCGACGCGTCGCAGACCCTCGTCGTGGTGGGCATGACGCACCGCTTCTGATCGCGGCTCATGCAGATCGCGGCCCGACCGGGTCGGGCCGCGGTGCAGGGTGTCTGCCTGATCCGTCTCGTTCATTCTCCTGTGACGATCCCAATCTGGCGCTACGCCACACCGATTTTCCGTCTCCCATTCTGAGGAATCCAGTCAATGTCACGCCCACCCAAACCCATCATCCGCTCCGACATCGCGTACAGCACGCCGGACCGCATCGTCGTACGCGGCAAGGATCTGCCCAATGAGATCCTCGGCCATATGAACCTCGGCGATTTTGCATTGTTGCAGTTGACCGGCAACACGCCGACGCGCGAGCAGTCCGCGATGTTCAACGCAATCCTGATCACCCTCGTCGAGCACGGCATGACCCCGAGCGCGATTGCCGCTCGCATGACGTATGCCGGCGCGCCGGAGTCGCTGCAGGCCGCGGTCGCCGCTGGCCTGTGCGGGCTCGGCTCGGTGTTCGTCGGCAGCATGGAAGGGGCTGCACGCATGCTGTCCGAGGCATTGCCGAAGCCCGCCGAAGACGCTGACCTTGAACAGATCGCACGCGATACCGTTGCCGCGTATCGTGCGCGTGGCGCAACCATTCCGGGCCTCGGGCACCCGCTGCACAAGCCGGTTGATCCGCGCACGCCGCGCCTCTTTCAGCTCGCAGCGGAGAACGGCATGGCGGGCAACTACGTCCGGTTGATGAAGCTCATCGGTGCGGAAGCGGAGCGCGTTTCCGGCAAGTCGCTGCCCATCAATGCGACGGGCGCGGCGGGCGCGATCTGTTGCGAGTTCGGATTTCCGTGGACCATCGTGCGCGGTTTCGGCGTCATGGCACGGGCGATCGGGCTCGTGGGGCATCTGATGGAAGAAGCGCAAAAGCCGATGGCCGTCGAGATCTGGCAGCGCATCGAGGACGAGGCATCGGCGCACCTGCGCGGAGACGTGCGAGCGGATGCCGTGCGCCGCAGCGCCTGAGCGCGCATCGAGCGATGCCTGAAGGAAGTGTGGCTGATCGCGCCGCAGTCAGTGGCGCGGTCTGCATGCGCGGGCCTTCCGAAATGAGCGCGACGATGTCACGCTCGTTGCTTCCGGTTTCCAGAGCGGCTAGCTGCTACTCAGACGGTAGCCCGCGGTCATCCCCACGTCGTAGGCTGTTTCGAGGGCCCGTGCGAGACGTTCCACGTTCACGACGCGAAAATCCGTCGTCACCTTTCCGGTCGGCTCCAGCGTTTCGATGCCGAGGCTTTCGCTGGCGATCAATGTCAGCAAATCGAAGCGTGCATCGTTCAGGGTATCGAACATTTTTGTGCTCCCATCGACCCTCAAGGTCGGACTCAAAGGAATGACTCTCATCTGATGCAGAAGTCTCCGGGCGCACCTGGATGACGGCGGCGCCCTGGTTTCTTCGGGCTTCCGCGGTGAAGCGGAGGCGCGCTCAACGTCTTAGCGCGTGATCATCGAGTTCACGATCTTCCGCGCGTCTTCCGTAAACGGCGGGCGCGTCAGGTCTGGCGCGTTCACGGTCCGGTACACGGCCTTTGCGTGACTGAAGGTCAGGAAGCCTTCGCGTCCGTGGTAAGCGCCCATCCCGCTGTGCCCCACGCCGCCGAAAGGCAGGCTCTCGACGCTCGCATGCCGGACCACGTCGTTGATCGTCACGCCGCCCGAGCAGGTGCGCTCGAGCACCAGCGATTCCTCGGCGGCGTCCTCGCCGAAATAGTAGAGACCGAGCGGACGCGGACGGGCGTTGATGAAAGCGACCACTTCGGCCATCGTCTTGTACGGCTTGACCGGCAACAGCGGCCCGAAAATCTCGTCCTGCATGACCGTCAGTTCATCGCCGGGATCACGCAGCAGGGTCGGCGCCATCTTGCGATGCGGCTGGTCACTGAAATCTTCGCCAACGGGATTCAGTTCGATCAATTCGACGCCTGCGGCGCGGGCCTCGTCGAGATATCCGTGCAAGCGCTGAAAATGTCGCGCGTTGATCACCGACGTGTAGTCCGGATTGTCCCTGAGCGTCGGGAACATCTTGGAGACCGCTTCCCTTGCGGCGTCGATGAAGGCGTCAACCGATTCCTCCGGCACGAACACATAGTCGGGCGCCAGACACACCTGCCCGGCATTGAGCAGCTTTCCCGCGAGGATCTTGCTCACCGCGCCCTTGAAGTCAGCCGAGCGCGAGACGATGGCCGGAGACTTGCCGCCCAGCTCCAGCGTCACGGGAACCAGATGCTCGGCGGCGGCGCGCAACACGTGCTTGCCGATGCTGGTCGCGCCGGTAAACAGCAGGCGATCGAACGGCTGGCTGCAAAACGTCTGGCCGACCTCCGGGCCGCCCGTGATCACCGCAACTTCATCTTCCGCGAACACTGACGGAAATATCCGCGCCATCAGCGCGGACGTTTCCGGATTGAATTCCGAGACTTTGATCATCACCCGGTTGCCGGCGGCGAGCGCGCCCGCCAGACCGGCGAACACCATGTTCACCGGAAAGTTCCAGGCGGTCAGAATCCCGACCACGCCGAGCGGCTGATACTGCACCCAGGCGTCGCCGCGCTGACTCGGGCGCGGTTCCGCTTTCATCCACTCCGCGATCTGTGTCCGGGTGTGCTTCAGGGTAGCGATGGGGGACAGCACGTCGACGATTCTTGAAAAGTCGCGACTCCGGTGACCGAAGTCCGCCGCCAGGGTCTCGACGATTGCCTGTTCGTGATCCACCAGCAGGCCGATGGCGCGGTCGATCAGTTCGCAGCGTTGTGCGGCGCTCCACGGCTCGCCGGCGAGGCTGGCGAGGCGCTGCCGGGTCAGGATGTCGTGGATCTGGGCACGGGAGTCGTTTTCAATCGTGCGCATGGTATTTCCCTCTGGCTGTTTTCGAATCAAGGGGCGTAGCGCCCCGGGCTTGCGCTGACGGGTTCCGCCACGCCTTGTGCATAAGCTACGATGCACCGGGACGCCGGCACCTCCCCGAAACGGGGAGGTGCCCGGGCAGGCGCCCCCTGGTTGGTCAGGGTTTCGTCGGCATGTTTCTGCCGCGCCTCACCGATCTACTCGATCCCTTTTGTGCCAGCGCATCCGATCCCCCCCAAACCGGGTAGGGAGGGCGCCTGCCTGCGCGACCATCATCGTCCTGTTGCATCGTCGTACCCCATCAATGGCGGCCAGCCAACACAGACAGGATCGGGAGAGTCGTTCAATGGAAGTGAATCGCACCGTTTTCCGCGAGGATCACGAAATGCTGCGCGAGAGCGCGCGTCGCTTTTTTGACCGCGAATGCGTGCCGCGCCAGGCGGCGTGGGACGAAGCGGGGCGTGTCGACCGCGAAACCTGGCTGAAGGCGGGCCGCGAGGGCCTGTTGTGCGTCGCCATCCCGACCGAATACGGCGGCGGCGGCGGGGATTTCGGGCATTCGGCCGTCGTGCTGGAGGAAATGCACCGCGCCGGCATCTCGGGCGCAGGATTTTCCCTGCATTCCGACATCATCGCGCCGTACGTCAATCGCCTCGGCACCGAGGAACAGAAGCGGCGCTGGCTTCCCGGCATTTGCGCGGGCGAAACCATTCTCGCGGTTGGCATCACAGAGCCGGGTGGGGGTTCCGATGTGAAGGCGTGCCGCACCACGGCCGTGCGCGATGGCGACGAGTTCGTCATCAATGGGAGCAAGACGTTTATTTCGAACGGCATGAGCGCCGACATGATCATGCTGGTCTGCAAGACCGATCCGCCTGCCGGCGCGAAGGGCGTGAGCCTGATCATGGTCGAGACGGATCGTGCCGGGTTCCGTCGTGGCCGCAAGCTCCAGAAGGTCGGTCAGCCCGCAGCGGACACCGCCGAGCTGTTCTTCGACGATGTGCGCGTGCCCATCGGCAACCTGCTGGGTGAATTGAATCAGGGCTTCGGCTATCTGATGCAGGAGCTTGCCCAGGAGCGCCTGATCATTGCGCTGTACGCAGCGGCGGCGCTCGAGCGCCTGCTTGGCATCACGCTCGACTACGTGAAGGATCGCAAGGCGTTCAACCAGACGGTGTGGGATTTCCAGAACACGAAATTCAAGCTTGCCGATGTCAAGGCGCATTCGGTGGCGTTGCGCACGATGGTGGACTACTACCTCGGCGAACACATGCGCCGCAAGCTGACCGTGAACGAGGCGGCCATTGCGAAGATGCATGCCACGGAAACGCTGTGGAAGTGCATCGACGACATGGTTCAGCTGCATGGCGGCTATGGCTACATGCTGGAGTATCCGATTGCGCGCGCATTCACCGACTACCGCGTATCGCGCGTGGTGGGCGGTGCGAACGAAGTGATGCGTGAGCTGATCGCGCGAAAGCTATAGAGCAGTGAACTACGGCGGCTGCCGATCGTTTGCAGGCCGGCGGTCACACCCTTTCACATCAAAGGAAGCGAAATGAGCGAGAAGGTACTGGTTGGCGGCGTCGGGATGATCCCGTTCTCGAAGCCCGGTGCAAGCCCGAGCTACACCGACATGGGCGCCGATGCGGTGCGCCGCGCGCTGGCTGACGCCGGCATTGGCTATGAACTGGTGCAGCAGGCTTATGTCGGCTATGTGTATGGCGATTCGACCTGCGGCCAGACCGCGCTGTACGAAGTGGGCATGACGGGCATTCCCGTCGTCAACGTCAACAACAATTGCTCGACCGGCTCGACCGCGCTCTATATGGCGCGCCAGGCCGTCGCGCTGGGCGATGCCGATTGCGTGCTGGCACTCGGTTTCGAGCAGATGCAGGCGGGCGCGCTGAAGTCGCACTGGGATGACCGCCCGCCCACGCGGGCGCGCTTTCAGCCGGTGGTGCAGCAGCTCACGGGCGATGTCGAAGGCCTGCCCAACGCGCTGCGCAGCTTTGGCGGCGCCGGTCGCGAACACATGCAGAAGTACGGCACGAAGATGGAAGCCTTTGCGGCGATCCGGGCCAAGGCCAGCCGTCACGCCTCGAACAATCCGCTGGCGCTGTTCAAGAACGTCGTCTCGACTGAAGACGTCATGAACGACAAGGTGATGTGGCCGGGCGTGATGACGCGTCTGATGGCTTGCCCGCCGACCTGCGGCGCCGCTGCCGCGCTGATCGTGTCGGAGCGCTTCGCGAAGAAGCACAACCTGCGCACCGACGTGCAGATCCTCGCCCAGGCCATGACGACCGACCCGGTCGAATCGTTCGATCCGCCTTCGATGATCGCCTACGTGGGCGGTTACATGGCGCGTGCCGCTGCGAAAAAGGTCTACGAACAGGCCGGCGTGGGTCCGGAAGACATCAAGGTTTGTGAATTGCACGACTGCTTCGCCCATAACGAACTGTTGACCTACGAGGCGCTCGGCTCTTGCCCGACCGGCGAGGCCGAGAAATTCATCATGGACGGCGACAACACGTATGGGGGCAAGGTCGTGACCAATCCGTCGGGCGGCCTGTTGTCCAAGGGCCACCCGCTTGGCGCCACCGGTCTCGCACAGTGCTACGAGTTGACGAATCAACTGCGCGGCACCGCCGACAAGCGTCAGGTGGAAGGCGCGAAGCTGGCGCTTCAGCACAACCTGGGTCTGGGCGGCGCGTGCGTCGTCACGCTGTACGGCAAGAACTGAAATCGAAGCGGAAGCATCGGCGCTGCCGCTTGAACCTTTGATTGGAGTAACAAGACTATGAGCAAGACCTTGCAAGGCAAAGTGGCCATCGTGACGGGCGCGGGCCGCGGGATCGGACGCGAAGTGGCGCTGAAGCTGGCGAGCCAGGGTGCTCGCGTGGTCGTCAACGACCTCGACGCCGCGCCGGCCAATGAAGTCGTCGCGGAGATCGCGAACGCGGGTGGCGAAGCACTGGCTTTCGCCTGCAACGTCACCGACAGCGATTTCGGTTCACGTCTGGTGAAGGCCACGCTGGAGAAATTCGGCGCCATCGACATCATCGTCAACAACGCAGGGTACACGTGGGACAACGTGATCCAGAAGATGAGCGACGAGCAGTGGGACGCCATCATCGACTGCCATCTGAAGGCCCCGTTCAACCTGCTGCGCGCGGTCCAGCCGTACTTCCGCGAAGTCAGCAAGGCGGAAGCCGAAGCCGGCAAGGAAGTGTTCCGCAAGGTGGTCAATATCTCGTCAGTCTCCGGCACCCAGGGCAATGCCGGCCAGGTCAATTATTCCGCCGCGAAGGCGGGCGTGATGGGCATGACCAAGACGCTCGCACGCGAATGGGGCCGCATGAAGGTCAACGTGAACTGCGTTGCATTCGGCTTCATCGCCACGCGTCTGACCGAGCCGACCACCGAAGAGAAAACCGTCAGCATCGAAGGCCACGCGATCAAGGTCGGCGTGAATCCGGACCGCATCGTGGCGGCCAGCAAGGAGATCGCGCTGGGTCGTCCGGGCACGGCGGAGGAGGCGGCGGGATCGGTCTACATGTTCTGCATCCCCGAGTCGAATTACGTGACGGGCCAGACGCTGATTTGCGGCGGCGGTCGCGGCGGCTTCTGATCGGTTGACCCAGTGGCGGCCGGTGCGATCGCGTCGGCCGTTCCGCCATCCCTGGACTGAAATTCGTCGTTGGAGCGGTCCGTAAAGAGACCGCGTCAGCCCCGCGCATGTCGGGGCTAAACGGAGACACTCGCATGTATATGACGCAGGGCCTGCATCGTTCGATGCAGCAGCGCCCCAACAAGATCGCGGTACGATTCAACGATCAGACCCTCACCTATGCGAAACTCGGCAACCGGGTGGCGCGTCTCGCTGCAGCCCTGCGCAAGCTGGGCGTGCAGGACGGCGACCGCGTGGCGATGTTTTCGCTCAATTCGGCGCGCTATATCGAGTACTACATGGCCGTCCCCTGGGCCGGCGCCGTGCTCAACCCGGTGAATATCCGCTGGAGCGCAGCGGAAGTCCTGTATTCGTTCAATGACTGCAGCACGTCGGTGATGATCGTCGACGATCCGTTTGTCGATCTCGGCCGGAAAGTCGCCGCACAGTGCCCGAGCATGCGTCACGTGATCTATGCGGGCGACGGCGAGACGCCCGCCGGCATGCTGAACTACGAAGCGCTGGTGGCGGACAGCCAGCCGATGGAGGACGCATACCGGCGCGGCGACGACCTCGCAGGCATCTTCTATACGGGTGGCACGACCGGCGTTCCGAAAGGGGTGATGCTGAGCCATACCAACCTGATCTCGTCGGCCTGCAACCAGCCCATGTCCGGCACGCTGGAAGAGACAGTGACGTATATGCACGTCATGCCGATGTTTCATCTCGCCTGTTTTGCGGCGATCAATGGCGTCTTTCTCGTGGGAGGCACGCACGCGGCACTCGCTTCGTATGATCCGGGCCGCATGATGGAATCGATCGCAGCGTACAAGGTCACGCATTTTCTTCTGGCGCCCACGATGATCCAGATGGGCCTGGACTGGCTGGAACAGAATCCCGCGCGCGCGGCGCAACTGGATGTGTCGTCGCTGCGAAGTTTCCGTTACGGTGCCTCGCCGATGACACCTGCACTGATGGCCCGCGCGCGCGCAGCCTTTCCGGGCGTCACGTTTTCCCAGGGCTACGGCATGACTGAAATGGCGCCCGTGGTCAGCATTCTTGGGCCGGAACATCACACGGACGAAGGCCTTCTCAACGGCAAGATGCATTCGGTGGGCCGCCCGGCGCATACGGTGGAGGTCCGGATCGTCGACATGGAGGGCAAGGAAGTGCCGCGCGGGACGGTCGGCGAGATCGTGGCACGCGGTCCCAACGTGATGCTCGGCTACTGGAACAAACCCGACGCGACCGCCGAAGCGATTCGCAATGGCTGGATGCATACCGGTGACGGAGGCTACATGGACGAGGACGGCTTTATTTTCCTTGTCGACCGTATCAAGGACATGATCGTGAGCGGCGGCGAGAACGTCTATTCCGCCGAAGTCGAAAAGGCGCTCGCAAGTCATCCGGCGATTGCGCAGTGTGCGGTGATCGGTGTGCCGCACGAGAAGTGGGGGGAGTCGGTGCACGCCGTGATCGTGCTCAAGCCAGGCGCGCAGACGACGCTTGAGTCCGTCCGTTCGCATTGTCGCGAGCAGATCGCGGGCTACAAGTGTCCCGTGAGTGTGGACTTTCGCGAGACGCTGCCGCTGTCGAGTGTCGGGAAGATCCTCAAGACCGAACTGCGCGCGCCTTACTGGAAGCAACCGGCGTAATCCGGTCCGCGCGGACCGGTACGGGCGTGCTGCTCACTGCCCGTGACGCCAGACCCGATCCACCCATTGATGAACCTCGTTCGCAGAAAGGCCGCCGCTGCACATCGACGCGCCGGGCGGCGAACGAAATGACAGACCCATGGAGACATGACATGCTATCCGCCGTTGACGAAACCCGCCCCGCAGTAACCCACGCTCAAGACTCAGGAAGCTGGCCTTTCACGATCAGGCGCCATACGCCGACGATCGGCGCCGAGGTCGGTGATATCGATCTGCGCGAGCCGCTCGACGATGACACGTACCTCGCGCTGCGCCGCGCGCTGGTCAAGTTCAAGGTGCTGTTTTTCCGCGACCAGAACATTACCCCGGCGCAACACGTCGCGGTGGCCCGGCGCTTTGGCGAACTCGAAGTCCATCCGATGATCTCGCACCATCCGGACCATCCGGAACTGGTCGTGTTCGGCCACGGCAAGGGTAATCCCGGTCGCGAAAACCTCTACCACTCCGATGTCTCGTGGCGCGAAGTGCCTTCGATGGCATCGATGCTGCGTTGCGTGGAGTGCCCGGAAGTGGGTGGCGATACGATCTGGATCAACATGGTCGCGGCCTATGAAAATCTGTCCGACGACGTGAAGACCCGCATCGCGCGACTGCAGGCCGTGCATGACGCCATGCCGACATTCGGCCAGGCGCTGTCAGACGAGCAATACGCGAACATGCGCAAGAAGTATCCGCCGATGGTTCATCCGGTGGTGCGCACGCATCCCGAAAGCGGCGAAAAGATCCTTTACGTGAACGAGGGCTTCACGACGCACCTCGCCAACTTTGCGAAAGAGCAGCCATACCGTATCGGCTCCGACTTCCGGCTCGGTGAAATGGATCTGCTGCAATATCTCTACCGTCAGGCGGCAGCGCCCGAGTACCAGGTTCGCCTCAAATGGCAGCCGAACACGATCGCCTTGTGGGACAACCGGTCGACCCAGCACTATGCGGTTCAAGACTACTATCCCGCAGTCCGTCACATGAACCGCGCGACCATCATCGGCGACCGGCCAGTGTGAGCCGCGAGGCATCGGTGCGGACCTGAGAGCACACTGGATGACGGATGCGTTCTTCTTCCAGTCATCCAGTCATTCATGGCCGGGCGGCAGGTTCCGCTACTTCCGCACCGGTCAGCAACGACCGGCGATGCCACATCGAGGCTGTCAGGCGCGACCTTCGCGCGCTTTTTTTCATGACGGGCGGCGCCCGGCTGCGTCTTGCCGGGACGCCCTGCTGGACGTCAATCCCCGGTGCCTTCGGCCTTCGGCCGGTCCTGCACCGTCATACGCCTTCCTTCTGGCCATATCACCTTCACGGCTTCGCCATCCATGCGATACGTGTGGCAGGTGCCGATCACCCAGGGCTTTGGCATTGGCAACTCGGAGTCGGTGAGCATGCGCACCCGCTCCGCCGTCTGCATCTGGGCGAGCGACGCCTGAATGACCGTGGTCGCCATTGGGCCGAGCAGGTCGGTCAGGTGCGTGCAGCCTTTCGCGCCGCCCACACGAGCTTTGACCTCGGCCTTGAAACCCGGCCCGATCGATACGCCGACCAACGACGCGTACGTCGCATTCATTTCAGTGCAGTACGGCGTCGGTGCGGCCGCCGTGCGCGCTTCGACGTGCCGGATCACCATGTCCGAATCCACCGCCATGGTGATGCGCATGTCGTGAAACGGCACCCCCGGCGCCACGGTCTTGAAGGGTAGCACGGCCTCGTAGGTCTTCTGGTCGACCATGCGGCCTTCGATCTCATACAGGCCGTCGCTGCGCACATACGCGTCGCAGGTGATCTGGCGCGTGTGGACCAGCGTTCGTTCGGACGTTGGGTGACTGGTTGCGTTCATGAGGTTTCACCTGGGTAAATCGGCGTCGAAGGGCGCCAGCGTTGCCGTTGACTGTCTGGCGACGCATTGAGGCGTGCCGGACCGCCGCGCGTATGACTGAAGCCAAGTTGCATCGCTCGCGGTTGCGAAGAGGTGCCATGTTCATGGTCGCCGCACGTGAGCGGCTAGCGACTCCCCATATCGGGGGGGAAGTCCGAAGGCACAGGTGTGGAATCCTGCATGAAGCTCGGGCCACAGGCCACTTCCGCCGCACGTTTGCCGGCTTCGGCCATGGCTCGGTGTAATCCCGCGCCTACCCACTTTGGGTAGGTCATCCAGACGAGGTGGCCAGCACCATGAGCGTCGAGGAAATCGTGGTCACGAGGTGCGCCGCGATAATTTCGTCATTGGATTCAGTACGGCCGAATCACACACGGATACGTCTTTTGGAGGAACTCATTTTGAAGATCGTTGTGGCAGTCAAACGCGTGGTCGACGCGAACGTGAAGGTTGGCGCGAAGTCGGACGGCACGGGTGTCGATATTGCGAACGCGAAGATGTCGATGAATCCGTTCGACGAGATCGCGGTCGAGGAGGCGGTGCGTCTGCGCGAAGCGGGCGCGGCGACCGAGGTGATCGCTGTTTCTTGCGGTGTCGCACAGTGTCAGGAAACATTGCGCACGGCGCTCGCCATCGGCGCGGATCGCGCGATCCTGGTCGAATCGAATGAGGACTTGCAGCCGCTGGCGGTTGCGAAGCTGTTGAAGGCGGTGGTCGACAAGGAGCAGCCGCAACTGGTGATCCTCGGCAAGCAGGCCATCGACGACGATTCGAACCAGACCGGCCAGATGCTCGCCGCGCTGGCGAACCTGCCGCAGGCGACGTTCGCATCGAAGGTGACGATCGCCGATGGCAAGGCCACCGTCTCGCGTGAAGTCGATGGCGGCTCGGAAACGCTGTCGCTGAAGTTGCCCGCCGTGGTCACGACCGACCTGCGCCTGAACGAGCCACGCTATGTGACGCTGCCTAACATCATGAAGGCCAAGAAGAAGCCGCTTGAGACGCTCAAGCCCGAGGACCTCGGTATCGATGTCACATCGCGCCTGAAGACGATCAAAGTCAGCGAGCCGCCGAAACGCTCGGCCGGCGTAAAGGTCGCCGACGTAAAGGCGCTGGTCGAGAAACTCAAGACCGAAGCCAAGGTGCTTTGAACAGGCAAAACAGGAGACGCACGAAATGACGAATCTGGTAATTGCAGAACACGATGGCGCATCGATCAAGGCGGCGACGCTGAACACGATCGCAGCGGCTCAAAAGATCGGCGGTGATGTTCACGTGCTGGTCGCGGGCCACGACGCGCAGGCCGCAGCAGAAGCTGCCGCAAGGATCGCGGGGGTGTCGAAGGTGCTGCTGGCCGATGCGCCGCAACTCGCCGTCGGTCTGGCGGAAAACGTCGAAGCGACGGTGCTGAAGATCGCGAAGGATTATTCGCATATCCTCGCGCCGGCAACCGCCTATGGCAAGAACATTGCCCCGCGCGTCGCGGCGAAACTCGATGTCGCGCAGATCAGCGACATCACCGCGGTCGACAGCGCCGATACGTTCGAACGCCCGATCTACGCGGGCAACGCGATCGCCACGGTGCAGTCGGCTGACCCGATCAAGGTCGTCACGGTCCGCACGACCGGTTTCGACCCGGTGGCAGTCGAAGGCGGCAGTGCATCGATTGAGAAAATCGAAGCCGCCGCCGACGCAGGCGTTTCGCAGTTCGTAAGCCGCGAAGTGACGAAGCTGGACCGTCCGGAACTGACCTCGGCGAAGATCATCGTCTCGGGCGGCCGGGGCCTGGGCAGCGGCGAGAACTACACGACGGTGCTGGAACCACTCGCCGACAAGCTCGGCGCGGCAATGGGCGCGTCGCGCGCGGCCGTCGATGCCGGCTTCGTACCCAACGACTATCAAGTGGGCCAGACCGGCAAGATCGTCGCGCCGCAACTGTATGTCGCAGTGGGCATCTCGGGCGCGATCCAGCATCTGGCCGGGATGAAGGACTCGAAGGTGATCGTCGCGATCAACAAGGACCCTGAAGCGCCGATCTTCAGCGTCGCCGATTACGGTCTCGTGGGCGATCTGTTCACGGTGGTGCCGGAAGTCGTCAGCGCGGTATAGGAGAACAGTGCGATGGCGCCGCTGCGACAGTGCTTAGAGAAACGACGCATGAAGGACGGCGCATGATGGGCTCCGAATGGGAACCACGCTCGTCGATCCATGCCGACTCCCCATCAGACGACGATCGTGACGTGTCGGCCCTCCGCCAGTTGCGTGGAAGCCTCGTTGACCCTACTGGACTGCAAGCAACCGCCCCTTCCAGGCAACTCGTCTATCCCTGTGGCGTGCCGCCTGCGCCGGGTGTCGCACGTGAAGTTGCGCCCGGTGTCGCGTGGTTGCGCATGCCGATAGCGGGCGACCCGGCTCATATCAACCTGTGGGCCGTGCGCGACGGGGAAGACTGGGACGTGGTCGATACCGGCATGCATACCCCGCAGGCTTCGGCAGCGTGGGAGAAGCTTGCCGGCCCGGAGGGTCCGTTCGGTATGCGCGGACCGCGCCGGGCGTTCGTCACGCACATGCACCCGGATCACATCGGCATGGCGGGCTGGCTTGCCCGCCGCTACGACACGACATTGTGGATGACACGCGGCGAATACCTGAGCAGTCGCGTGCTCGTCGGCGACACGAGCGAAGCCGTGATCGACGAGGGCGTGCGCTTCTATCGTCGCGCCGGCTGGGACACGCAGGCCATCGAGCGCTACCGGCTGTCGGCCGGAAATCTCCGCAAGATCGTGGCGCCCTTGCCAGTCAGTTATCGGCGTCTTCGCGATGGCGAGTGCGTCACGATCGGCGGGAAGCGGTGGCGGGTCGTCGTCGGATCAGGGCACTCGCCGGAACACGCGTGCTTCTACTGCGCCGAGCTGGGCGTATTCATTTCCGGCGACCAGGTGCTGCCGCTTATCTCGTCAAACGTATCGGTGTCTCCGATGGAACCTGCGGCCGATCCGCTCGCCGAATGGCTTTCTTCGATCGAGAAGATCGGGCAGTCCGTGCCGGCGAACGTGCTCGTCCTGCCGGCCCATGGCGAGCCTTTTCATGGACTGCACGAGCGTCTCGCGCGCCTTGCCACCGGTCGGCAACGGACGCTGGATCGGCTGAGAAAGCTTCTCACCGGAGAGCCGCGCCGAGCCATCGATGTGTTCGCGACGCTCTTCTCGCGCGACGTAGACACCGATCCGTTCTTGCTCAAGCTTGCCACCGGAGAGAGTCTGGCGTACCTGAATCACCTCGTTCGGCGTGGCGAGGTGCGTGTGACAGACGATAGCCACGGCGTCGCCTGGTATCGGCTCTGCTAACACAGGGCACACCTGTGCGTCGAATGCCTGTGCGCTCGTCCTGCGAGGAAAACCACGCAGTGCTTTCCACGTTAGCCGCTGACCAGCGGGAGATTCGTGATGCCTTTCGCCTTCATCGCGGAGAAGGTGCCGGGCCTGCCGAAATCGTACTGATAGGGCGTCGCGCCTTTTACCGGACATCAACATGCAAGACACACAACTCAACTGCGGTTTCTACTGGAGTGCCCAACCGTCTGCACGGATGGCGCATGGCACCCGGTACCGAACTGTCCTGCGCGATGCGGGTCGGCGACGCACTGATGACAAGTGAAGCAACATCGATGATCGATTTCGTCCGCGTGCGACTCACGTCCGGTGCGTCGGGCGGGCGTGCGATGACGCCGGAATTTGCAGGGAACCGCGACTAGATGCGATCTCCCGAGGAGACAGCGGCCATGGGGCCGCTATCCGGCCGGAGTAAAGATCGTCGAGCGGACGTCACGGCGACCGCGCCTCCACCGTCCGTGACCATGCAACACTGCCCGGGCACACAGACGGCGGTGATCAGCAGGCCTTCCAGCAGTGCTCACTGCCGCCGTCTTCGAGAGCAGCGGCGATGAGCGCGGTATGCTCGCCTCGAAGTGGTATGCGGCCGGGCGTCGTGCGCTTGCCGTCAAAGCGTGGTGCGGGCGCAACCTGCAACTCTCCGTCGCGTTCGAAGTACACGCCACGCGCCACATTGTGCGGATGCAACGCTGCTTCGGACGGACTCAGCACCGGGCCGAAACAGACGTCAGTGTTCTCGAGCAGCGCACACCATTCGTCGCGTGTCCTGGACGCGAACAGTTCGACGAACGCCCGATGCTGGTCGGGCCACATTTCGCGGTCCCACTGATGCGCAAAGCGCGGATCGTCCTTGAGACCCAGCTTCTCCAGCAGGAGCGAGTAGAACTGCGGCTCGATCGAGCCGACGGTAATGAAGTTGCCATCCGCACAGCGATAGGTCGAATAGAAGTGGGAACTGTCGTGAACGTTCTTGCCGCGTTCGCCGACCACCAGACCTTTCTTGCGGGTGTGCAGAAGCAGTTGCAGCATGTGGGCGGAACCGTCGACGATCGACGCATCGACCACGGTGCCCTTGCCGGTAGCGCGTGCCCTGAGGATGCCCGATAGCAGTCCGACCGCCAGGTACAGCGCACCGCCGCCGATGTCGCCGATCATCGTGATGGCGGAGGAAGGCGGTTCGGCGGGCGTGCCGTTGTAGTAGAGCGCGCCCGACAGCGAGATGTAGTTGTTGTCATGGCCCGCTGCCTGCGCCATCGGACCGGATTGCCCCCATCCCGTCATGCGCCCGTAGACGAGACGCGGATTGACCGCTTGCAAGACCTCCGGGCCGAGCCCGAGACGCTCCATGACGCCGGGGCGCATGCCTTCGATCAACGCATCGGCGCTCTCGATCAACCGCAACACCAACTGGCGCCCCTCGTCGGTCTTCAGGTCTGCCACGACGGAGCGCTTGCCGCGGTTGAGCACCGAACCTTCCGGCGCCTTGCCCGCCGCGCCAGCGTCCGCGCGTTCGACGGCGATCACGTCAGCGCCCAGGTCGGCCAGATGCATGGCGCAAAACGGTCCGGGGCCGATACCGCAGATTTCAACGATTTTGATACCTGAAAGCATGCTGTCTCCTTTTCTTCAAACGTGCGTGATGGCGTGACCCTGATGGTTCAGGGTCCATGTGATGACGAAGCGCTGCGCCCCGCGCCCCTCTCTTTCTGCCCGAGCGCACAAAGCCGCGCGGGTTGTGCGTCGAAACCCGTCCGGCAAGCGTAAGGCGGGAGGTGCCCGGCCCACCTACCCGATTCAGGGAGGTCGGGCGCCGCTGCGCCGGGACATCCTCACTCCACGTCGACCCTCAGCGTGCGACCCGCCCGAAGGCTGGCGAGAGGCGCGTCCACAGGGATCGAGATGCCTGCCTAAGCGCCCTACCTCCCCGTTTCGGGTAGTCGTAGGGGGTGAGTGGACATCGATGATGGGCGGCATCAGGACAGCGCTGCGGTTTGGGCTGTCGACCTTCAAGTCAAAGAGGAGTGAGACCCGTGGAAGTGAATCGTAACGTCTATCGAGAAGACCATGAGCAGTTCCGCACCAGCGTGCGCCGCTTCATGGAGCGGGAATGCGTGCCGCGCCAGGAGCAGTGGAACGAGGCCGGGGAGGTCGATCGCGAGACGTGGCTGAAGGCGGGCCGCGAGGGTCTGCTGTGCACGACGCTGCCGGTGGAGTACGGCGGGGGCGGGGGCGACTTCGGCCACGCGGCGGTGATCGCGGAGGAACTGGCGCGCGCCGGGGTGGGCGGACTGTCCATCGGGCTGCATTCGGACATCGTGGCGCCGTATGTGAACCGGTTGGGCACCGAAGAGCAGAAGCAGAAGTGGCTGCCCGACATCTGCAGCGGCAAGACGATCCTCGCGGTGGCGATGACCGAGCCGGGCGGAGGCAGCGACCTGAAGGCGATCCGCACGACGGCTGTGCGCGACGGTGACGAGTACGTGATCAACGGCAGCAAGACGTTCATCAGCAACGGCTTCATCTCGGACATGGTGATGGTCGTGTGCAAGACCGATCCGGCGGCCGGGGCGAAGGGCGTGAGCCTGATCATGGTGGAGACCACTCGCGAGGGGTTCCGCCGCGGACGCAAGCTGAACAAGGTGGGCATGCACGCGCAGGACACGGCGGAGCTGTTCTTCGACAACGTGCGGGTGCCGGTGGGCAACCGTCTGGGGGAGGAGGGCAAGGGCTTTATCTACATGATGCATGACCTGGCTCAGGAGCGCTTCATGATCGCGGTGACCGCGGCGACGAAGGTGGAGCGGCTGCTGGAACAGACGCTCGAATACGTGAAGGATCGCCGCGCGTTCGGGCAGACGGTATGGGACTTCCAGAACACGAAGTTCAAGCTGGCTGACGTGAAAGCGCACGCAGTGGCGCTGCGCACGATGGTGGACTACTACCTGGGCGAGCACATGCGCCGGCGGCTTTCCGCGGAGGAGGCGGCGATCGCGAAGCTGCATTCGACCGAGACGATGTGGAAGTGCATCGACGACATGGTGCAACTGCACGGCGGCTACGGCTACATGCTGGAGTACCCGATTGCGCGGGCGTTCGTGGACATGCGCGTGGCGCGCGTGTACGGCGGCAGCAACGAGGTGATGCGCGACATCATCACCCGCAAGATGTAAAGCGCCGCCGCGCTACGGGCTCACGGCACGCGGCTCTCGTGAGCCGCAGCCCGCCGTGGCGGCACGACGCAGTATCAACATTCAAGAGAGGAGATTGGTGTATGTCGAAGCATGTGGTAGTAGCCGGGGTCGGCATGATCCCGTTCAAGAAGCCGGGCGCGAGCGGCACTTATGTCGAGATGGGCGCCGAGGCCGCGCGCATGGCGCTGGCTGATGCCGGTGTGGCCTATGACATGGTGCAGCAGGCGTATGTCGGCTATGTCTACGGTGACTCCACCTGCGGGCAGGCGGCACTGTATCAGGTTGGCCTGCCGGGCATCCCGGTGGTCAACGTCAACAACAACTGCTCCACCGGTTCGAGCGCGCTCTTTCTCGCACGTCAGGCGGTCGAGAGCGGCGCAGTGGAATGCGCGATCGCGCTGGGTTTCGAGCAGATGCAGTCGGGCGCGCTGACGTCGCGCTGGAATGACCGTGAATCGCCGCTCGACGGCTTCAACCGCGTGGGTGGTCACCTGATCGCCGATGCCATCGAAGCGGGCGTGCCGCGCGCGCTGACGCTTTTCGGCGGCGCCGGGCGCGAGCATATGCAGAAGTACGGGACCAAGCTCGAGACCTTCGCCGCGATTCGCGCAAAGGCCAGCCGCCACGCGGAGAACAACCCGCTGGCCATCTTCCGCAAGGTGGTGAGCACGGACGACGTAATGAACGACGTGCCGGTATGGCCCGGTGTCATGACGCGCCTGATGGCCTGCCCGCCCACGTGCGGTGCCGCGGCCGCCATCGTTTGCTCCGAGGCGTTCGCGAAGAAGCACAACCTGCGCACCGGCGTGCGCATCCTCGCGCAGTCGATGACGACCGATGTGCCGGGCACGTTCGAGCCGCCCTCGATGATTCGCCTGGTGGGCTTCGAAATGGCGAAGAAGGCCGCGAACGAAGTCTACGAGAAGGCCGGCGTGAGCGCGTCGGATATCGACGTCTGTGAGTTGCACGATTGCTTCGCCCATAACGAACTGCTGAGCTACGAATCGCTGGGCTTCTGTCCGGAGGGCGGCGCCGAGAAATTCGTGATGGACGGCGACAACACCTACGGCGGGCAGGTCGTGACGAATCCGTCGGGCGGCCTGCTTTCGAAGGGGCATCCGCTGGGCGCCACAGGGCTCGCGCAATGCTATGAGCTCACGAACCAGTTGCGTGGCACGGCCGACAGGCGGCAGGTCGAGAAAGTCGACCTGGCGCTGCAGCACAACCTTGGCCTCGGCGGCGCCTGCGTCGTGACGCTGTACGGCCGCGGCTAGTCCGTTATGAAAGGCGGGCGCGTGGCGAAGCTGGACCGGCGCGCGCCGCACAACCTGAGTAGAGGAGACATACAGATGGCAGACAAGAGCATGATCGGCCGGGTGACCTCGCACGGCACGGTCGAAGTGGAGAAGGGACGCCTGGCATTCTTCGCCAAGGCGATTGGCGAAACCGACCCGGTGTATGTCGACAGCGCTGCCACGCACGATGCGGGGCATCCGGCACTGCCCGTGCCGCCGACCTTCCTGATGTGCCTGAACAGCGAAGTGGCGCGGCCCTTTAACGTGCTCGACACGCTGAAGCTCGATCTCGCGCGCATTCTTCACGCCGAGCAGGCATTCGACTATCACCGCATGGCTTATGCGGGAGACACGCTCAGTTTCGAGACCAAAGTGGCAGACGTCTACGACAAGAAGGATGGCGCGTTGCATTTCGTGGTCAGCAACACGCGGGTGACCAACCAGAACGGCGAACACGTCGCCGATGTGCGCGGCACGCTCGTCGAGCGTCGCGGTTAAGGAGACAGAGAACATGCAAGCACCTCGTTACGCCGATGTGAAGGTGGGTGACCGCCTGCCCTCGCTGGCGCTGCCGGCCATCGACCGCACCACGCTCGCGCTCTACTGCGGCGCGTCGGGCGATCACAACCCGATTCACATCGACATCGATTTCGCCCGCAAGGCGCGCATGCCGGACGTGTTCGCGCACGGCATGCTGTCGGCAGCCTATCTCGGGCGCTTGCTGACCGGCTGGGTTCCGCAGCAGCAGATCCGCAATGTCTCGGTCCGCTTCACGGGAATCACCCACCTCGGCAACCAGCCGACCTGCACCGGCGAAGTTGCCGAGAAGTTCGAGGCCGACGGCGAGCAGCGCGTCAGGCTGCGTCTGAAGTGCAGCAACCAGTACGGGGAAGACAAGCTCGTGGGCGAGGCGATCGTCGCGCTGAAGTGAAGCGCCGAATCGCGAATTGATTGATTGAACGGACCGGCCGTGACCGGTCCGTCGCATCCAGCAAAGACAGGAAGAGACAGATGAGCAAGCTCGCAGGAAAGTCCGCACTCGTCACCGGCTCGGGCCGTGGCATCGGCCGTGAAGTGGCGCTGAAGCTGGCCGCCGAAGGCGCGCGCGTGGTAGTGAACGACCTCGATGCCGATCCGGCCAACGAAGTGGTGGAGACGATCCGCTCGCAGGGCGGCGAAGCGGTCGCATGCGTGGGCAGCGTCACGGCCACCGACTTCGCCGAGCGTTTCGTCAAAACGGCCGTGGAGAACTTCAAGGGCATCGACATTGTCGTCAACAATGCTGGCTTCACGTGGGACAACGTCGTGCAGAAAATGAGCGACGAGCAGTGGTACGCCATCATGGATTGCCACCTGACCGCGCCGTTTCGCATCCTGCGCGCCGCTTATCCGGTCATCAGCGCGGCGGCGAAAGCCGAAGCCGCCGAAGGCCGTGAAGTGTTCCGCAAGATTGTGAATATCTCATCGGGTGCGGCAGGCGGCAACCCTGGGCAGATCAATTACTCGTCGGCGAAAGCGGGCCTGCTGGGCATGACCAAGACGCTCGCCAAGGAGTGGGGTCGCCTGAAGGTCAACGTGAATGCCGTCGCGTTTGGCCACATTGAAACGCGCCTGACGGTGCCGTTTGCCGGAACGGAAAGTGCGACCGTGAACATCGAGGGCCGCGAGATCAAGGTGGGCATCAGCGAGGCGCTGGTGGAAAAATCGAAGAAGATGACCCCGTTGGGCCGCCCCGGCACGGCGGTCGAAGCGGCGGGCTCGGTGTACCTGTTCTGCACGCCGGAGTCCAACTATCTGTCAGGGCAGGTCGTCTTCTGCGGCGGCGGCCCTGGCGGCAATTTCTAGTTCTGGTTTGCGCAACAGGCAGCGTTGCCCGCGATGGTTGCGGGCGATGTTGCATGAGCGGAATTCACGACCTCCACTGTTCCGGATGGCACGCCCTATAGGCGGCCATTCGGCGTTGTCGTTTCAGTTATAGCCTCTGACGATCGTCGGCAGGTCTGCGACGTCGATCGACCTGCAAAGCTTGCCGATCACTTCCGACACGTATCCCAACGCGTCTTCGACCTGCCCCGACCTGTGCGGGCCCGGCTCGCCGCCGATCCCGGGCACGCGGTCCCATGTGTATGCGTCGATGTTCCATCTGCTGTCCGTGTCCAAGCCAGGCGTCCTCGTCAGAAAATAAATGGGAAGGTGCGAATCGTCCACCGGGTTGCTCGATTGACGGCCGCTGTGCGGCACATTGTGTGATGTCTGGTCCGCTGGCCGTCCGTCTGCGCTAACCAGGCGCGTTTCGTCGAGTGCACGGGCAGTATTGTCGTCGTGCTGATTCATACACCCCCCCGTTTCGGGTAGGGGCGGCGCCAGTGCCTGAGACAATCATGATCATGATCGACGCGCAGGCCGTCCCTGCGTCTCCCGTTCCGGGGGGCAGGCGGCGACGGCGCGTGACACCGACAGACCGCGCATGAAGCGCGGCAGGACGTTTCATGGAGACGAGATGACAGACAGCACCGAAACCGCGCGCCGGGCCGCATTGGCCGCCGGAGGCAAGGGGGCAGGGTCGCGACCCTGCCCGTCAAGGGCATCAAGCCGTGCATCGGTGCCAACGTTCGCGAGGCCCGGTCAGGCTTGCCTCGGCAGATCGACGGGTTGGGTGGCCCGATGAACGACCCGTTCCGCTATCAACCGCGCGCCGCCTGGGCCATGACGGCGATGGTGCTGTTTCTGATGTTGGTGAACTTCCTCGACAAGGTTGTACTGGGCATGGTGGCCGTGCCCTTGATGGCCGAACTCCATCTGTCTCCCGCGACATTCGGTTTGATCGCAGGCGCGTTTTACTGGTTGTTTTCGATCTCGGCAATCGTCGTGGGCTTCCTGTCGGATCGCATCGCCACTCGCTGGCTGCTGCTGGCGATGGGCGCGAGCTGGGCCGTTCTTCAATTGCCCATTGCGCTGGCCGGCGGAGCGTTCACGATCCTCCTTTGCCGCGTGCTGCTCGGCGCAGCGGAAGGTCCGGCATTTCCGGTCTCGGTCCACTCGCTCTACAAATGGTTCCCTGATGAAAAGCGCAGTATGCCGGTGGCGGTGATCAGCCAGGGCGCCTGCGCCGGGCTGTTGCTGGCGGGCCTGCTGATTCCGCTCGTCAGCCGGCATTGGGGCTGGCGCATGAACTTCGTGATCCTGGCGGCCGCCGGCGCGCTCTGGAGTGTGGTGTGGGCATGCGTTGCCCGTGAGGGTCAGCTTCACGAACGAAACGCGCAGCCCAGTACTACCGATATTTGCCCGACCGCTATGCCGCTGCGATTGCCGTACCGCAGGATATTGCTCGACCCTTCGGCGCTGGCGCTCTTCCTGCTGAGTTTTGCAGGCTACTGGACGCTCGGCATGAGCCTGACGTGGCTGCCCGCGTATCTTGAGAAAGGGCTGGGTTTCGGCAGTGCCGAGGCGGGCCGCTGGTTTGCGCTTGTCGTGGTATCGGCGATGCCTGTCACGATCGGCATGAGCTGGCTGTCGCAACGCATGGTGAGGCGCGGCGCGACGACACGTCGAGCGAGAGCTCAACTGGCGAGCCTGAGCGTCCTCGCGAGCGGCCTGCTTTTCATCGCACTCGTGGCGACCGGTCTGCCTGCCGGGCAAAAGGTCGTCCTGCTTGCGCTCGCGAGCGCGCTGGCGCCCATTGCCATTACGCTGGGTCCGGTCATGATCGGGGAAATGGTGCCCGCGCGCCAGTGTGGCGCCGTGGTGGCGGTTTTCACGGCAGCGGGCAATGTGGCCGGCGCCATCGCACCCGCCGTCATGGGTCGTCTCGTGCAGGCATACGGCAGCACGGACGCGCACGGTTACGAAGCCGGATTTCTGTGCGGCGCGGTCCTGCTGATCATTGCTTCGCTCGTGGGTCTGCGCTGGCTGTATCCGGCGCGCTCGAAGCACGCACTCATGCGTGCGACCGTCATGGCGAGCCCGGGTACGTTGGGGCAAGCCGACGCAAGTTGAAGCAGACGGTCAGGCGGCCACGTTCCTGACCGTGGTCGCAGGGCGGGGGCGGGGGGCGGGCGAGCAGGCAGCGCGACCCCCGCCGTTTCCGTTAGCGATCCTGCTTCGTGTCGTCGAGCGGATAGGGGTCCATGAGGCTGATCTTGAGATCCCGCGCGCGTCCTACTGCTTCGTCGCGCCCGGCCACGCCGAGCTTGCCGAAGATGTTCTTCAGATGCCACTTCACCGTCTCCGGTGACACATTGATCGCACGCGCGATTTTCTTGTTGGGCATCGCTTGCGCGACCAGACTCAGCACTTCGCGTTCGCGCTCGCTGAGCGCTTCGACCATCGCGGTCGCGACCGGCTTCGCGGCCGTGACGGATGCGGGTCCGGCGGCGGCTGCCGCCTGCAGTCGCTTCGCGTAGAACGCGAGCACGGGATCAAGTACACCCTCTTCGATCAGGGCGCCGAGCATCTGCGGCACGGCGGGCGACGCATCCAGCAAGGTGCGTACGATCCCGGAGTTGTGTGCGAGCGTGAGGGCGGTGAGCATGTGCTCGCGCGCGGACTGTCCGTAGCCGAGCGCCTGCCGCGCGACGGCGGACTGCGCATGAAGCGCGACGAGGCGTCGAGACCTTCCCATTGCTTCGATCGCCGGAATCAGCGTGTCGATGCGGGCTGAAGCGCCCGCAAAGTCTCGTTCGTGCAGCATCATGATGATTCGCCCGTGCTCGGCCACACCATTGATCTCCGCCGCGACAATCCTGCTGGGACCTGCGTACCTGGCCGCGATCGACTCCATGCGCAGCAGGTTCGCGTGCGCATGGTCCATCGAGTCCTGCCACAGGTGAAAGCGCAGACGGGCCATGAGCGTAAAGACGAGCAACCGATCCAGTTGGTGCCTGACGGCATAGTCCTCCAGCCGGTCGAGGGACGCATGCGCTTCGAGCTTGCGTCCGGCCTGCCAGTGACACGCGGCAAGCGTGTAGAGGGCGCGTATCACGGTATCGGGAATCGAGACCCGTTCCAGCAACTCGATGCGCGGCGCCATCATCCGGATGGCAGCCTCCGGTTGATTGGATTCGTAGAGCGCGTAGCTAAGAATGCCCGCGGCCATGCAGGCCATCCCGACATACGGGGGGCCACTCCGCTCGGACTCTTCAAGCACCTCCCGCAGGATCTGCTCGGCACGCGCCATATGACCTGCAATGGTCAGGCTCATGGCGCCTATGCATCGTCCCGCCATTTGCTGGAATGGCGCTCCGCCGTGTTCCTGTGCCTCGTCGAGTATTTGATGCATCTGCGCGTATTCGCCGCGACACATGAACATCCAGGAAAGCGCGGTCGCGCCGCTGGCTCGAACGCGATCGCTTGCGTCGGACGGCACGTTCAGCAGTTCGTCCCGGATGGCGAACACCGCGTCGGGATCGTCCAGCCGCAGGGCAAGCCCGGCGCGAAGGACGTTCAGGCCGTAAGTCTGACAGGCCTCGAGGGAGGCGCGTTTCGATTCGATCCGTTGCAGACTCCCTTCGAGGCCCTCGATGTCCTGCGCATAGAGCTGGATCTGGGCCGCCGCCAGTTGAAGGTCGACGCTCGCCTCGACATGTTCGGGCGGCAGGTTGCGAAGCAAGCCGGCCAGCTGGCCGACATCGCCCCTCGTCAGGAGATCCTCGACGCAGGATTCCACCATCTCGGTGGCCGCGTTGGCGTCATCGGCCTGGACCGCGTGATGCACGGCTTCGTCGAGATAGCCCCGCGAGGCGAACCAGTTCCACGCCGCTGAATGCAGCGCTCGCTGTTCCGCTTCCGGAAGGCGAGCCACGCGTTCAAGAAGCACCTCGCGCAGCAGCGGGTGCAGCCGATACCAGGTTTCACGTTCGTGGCTTTGTACCTGCGTGATGAACAGATTGTTGCTGTCCATTTGCGTGAGCCACGTCATCTTGCGGGCCAGCGCCTGGGGACGTCCGGAGAGGCTTGCGCATAACGAGGCGCAGAACCGGCTGCATACCGCCACGCGGGTCAGCAGGTCGAGATCGCCAGGCGACAGACGCACCAGCACTTCGCGCTCGAAATAGCTCGCAAAGGTGCGGGCGTCGCGGATCTGTTCCCGCGAATAGGGGGCACCCTGTTTCGCCTTAAGGTCGATGGCAAAGAGTTGCAGCCCGGCCACCCAGCCGTCGGTCAGCTCGTGCAGGATCTCGGCGTCGCGTTTGTCGATACGGCCAAGTTGCTCGCGCAGGAAGCGCTCTGACTCGGCCGCGGTGAAACGCAGGTCGCGCAGATCGATCTCTTCTACCTGGTCCTGTGCCCGCAGCCGCGCCAGCGACAGCGGTAGCGCGCTGCGCGAGCCGAACGCCACGTGCAGTTGCGGCGGCGCATAGTCCAGCAGCCACTGCAGCGCCTGCATGATGCGTCTGTCGTCGATATGGTGGATGTCGTCGAGCACCAGCACGAGGTCGCGCTGTCGCTGGGCGATGGCCTCCACGAGCGTGATCACCCAATGCTCGACGGCCGAATCATTGCTGTCATGACCCATCAGCAGCGCAGCGGTGCGCACGATGGCGGAGTCGACCTCAGCGAGACTCGCGAGCAGGCAGTCGAAAAACCGCGACAGTCCGTTATCTTCCGGCGCGAGCGAGAGCCACGCGATGTCGAAGTTCAACGAGATCAGGGCCTTGCGCCATTCCACGAGGGCGCTGGTCTTGCCACTTCCCGCGGCGCCCTGAACAACCAGGCAGCGCCGCCGCCGGCCGTCCACCATGCGCGCCATCAGCGCGTCACGCGGGATCAGATTCCGGGAACCGCGAGGCGGCATCAACTTCGTGCCTGCGACTGGCTGTACTGTGCCACGCGACGGCGACGTCACTCCTGCAAACGATATTCCTTGTTGGGACATCAGGTAGAACTCTGCGATCAGTAAATGGGGGCGCTACCCTTCGGTGCTGTGAGGCCGGGGCTGACTGATTCGACAAAAATGCCGCGTCACACGGTCATCGCGCGATTTATTTGAGTGCCCGTCAGCGGATATCCGCCGCGCATCGCCGCGGCCGCATCGATGTCACGATACGCGTCGCGGACGCCGCCGAAGGGTCCCGCTCAGGTTCGTGCTCCGGTGCGCTCGAAAAGAACAGTCTGGTGGATCGCCGTTTTTCGATCTTGCGATGCGGTTGCGGGCCTGACTTCGGCTTCGGCGACACGCAGCGCGTATTCACGCGCGGGTAGGCTGACCTGTGATTTTGCGGTCTCTGCGCGTAGTTTGTCCATGGAGGCTTGTACTAGGTGGAAAATGCGTCGCCTATTGTGGAACGGTCAGTCCAATTATCGCGTTGGATCGCGGGTTGCTTCGAGTGCGCGCGAGGGAACGGATAGCGCAGGCCTCCAGTTGCCCCGCCAGACCCGCCAGGCGATCGCAGGGCTGAGCAGCGACGGCGGCGGGATCATCAGGTTGACAACCTTCAGAAACTCAGTCGCCAGCGTGCTGTCGCGGGTCGCAGCAAGATGAAGCTTACCGATGTACCAGTTGATGAAACGCAGCATCGGCGGACGCTCGCCCTTGACTTGCGGATGGCGGAGGTCGTTGCGAACCGCGATGTCCCACGGAATGTCGACGATCTTAGCGGCCGCCCTGAAGAATCGCCGCGCAAGATCGTTCGAGCCCGCGAGCAGGCACTGTTGCAGCGTTAGCGCCTCCTGTGCCGCGACCGTCATGCCCTGCCCGTAGATCGGGTTGAAACTGCAGATGGCGTCACCGAAAACCAGGTAGTTCTCGGGGAAGCGTGCAAGCTTCTCATACCGCCAGCGCACGCTGGAGGCGTAGCGGTAGCGCCTGTAATCGCTGATCGGCTCAGCCCTCGCGACAACGTCGCGAATCGCCATGGTCGGCAGCGTCGCCAGATACGCGAGAAAGCCTTGATCGTTATCGGGTGCGTCATCACCCAGAAAGCCGCCAGTACTGACGATCCAGCTGTCATGCTCCTGCGCGAGCATGACGCCGTTCCGCCAGTTCGGCGCACTACCGGCGACAACGATGCCGAGCTTGCCGTCAAGATCAGTCGGCCGACGTCGATAGGTACGGGTCATGTAGCCAATGCCGATCTCGACCTTCTCGTTGACAGGAGGTTGGTAGCCGAGCTCTTCAAGCCAGGCCGCGCTGGACGAGCCGCGCCCGGTAGCATCAACGACGAGGTCCGCGTTGACGGTCTCTTCCAGCTTGCCCTCAACGCGCATGCGCACACCGGTCACGTTCTTGCGAGCGGGGTCGATGGCAAGACCCTGCACAGCGCAATTCTCCATGGCGCGCACGTTCGGCAACCCCAGGACCCGTCGGCGCAGATGGCCTTCGAGCACGGGACGACTCGCAATCAGACCGATCAGGCCGCTCGTGCCCGTAGCAAGCGTAACGTTGCGACCGATCCAGGTCACATCGTTGGCGACATCGCCGAGCAACCCGCCGCTCTGCGCGACGACTTCGTCGTTATACCCTGGGAAGAATTGCTCGAGTATCGCGCTGCCGCGCGCAAGAAGCCCATGGATGTGGCGACCCTGTGGCACGCCCTTGCGCGGAGTGTCTGTTGCTGGAAACGCATCGCGTTCGAGCACGGTGACGGTGGTATAGAAATCCGATAGTGCGCGTGCGGCCAGCAGCCCGCCCATGCTCGCGCCGATTACGACCGCATGCTCGCCCAGGTTCTTCATGACAATCCTCCAGTTCAATCCGTCGCAGTGTGTCCGGCGACGATCGTCTGCAGTGGATGATAGTATCGCCTCGTCCCCTGAGCGTCCCCTGGACGCCGTCATTGAGGCTCGCATCACGATGACTCTGTTCAGTGTACGGACGCTTGGATTTCCGGAGATCCGCCGGGACGACCGGCTGTGCGAGCTGGCCTTGCGCAAAGGCCTGGCCCTGCTGATCTATCTGGCCGAAGCGAAGGGCTCAGTCGGGCGCGACGTCGTCGCAACCCTGTTGTGGCCGGATAGCGGCGAGGACGTCGTTCGGGCGCGGCTGCGGCGCCTCTTGCATCGCCTCCAGCTCACGCTCGGCGACGACGTTCTCACAACCGACCGGTCGACGGTACGATGGTCATCAGGGATCGACCTGCAGGTGGATGCTCAGTTGTTCGAGCAAGCCTGCGACCGCGGCGAGTTCGAGCGGGCCTGCCGTCAGTATCCCGGCGACTTTCTCGAAGGTTTTTCGCCCGGCGACTGCCCGCAGTTCGACGAGTGGGCTTTCTTTCGCCGTGAGGCCTTGCGGGGTCGGGCGATCCAGGCGCTCGAACGGGTGGTGCGCGACAAGAATGCGGCCGGCGACTACGCGGCTGCGGCTGCGCACGCGTGGCGTCTCGTTGAGTTCGATCCGCTCAGCGAAGTGTACGGCCGGCACCTCATCCACAACCTCCTGCTCGCCGGGGATCGGGCTGCGGCCGAGCGCCACCTCGAAGCCCTGACGCTGCGCCTTCGCGACGAACTCGATGTGGCGCCCGAAACCGAGACCCGCGCGCTGCTTGACGCCGGCACAACGTTGCCGACCGAGGCCCCACCGCCGACGCGCTTTGTCAGCGGGCGCGACATCCATCTCGCGTTCCAGACCTACGGCGCCGGCCGCATTGATATTCTGGTGCTGCCGGGTTTCGTGTCCCACGTCGAACGGGTTTGGGAGGAGCCCCGGTGCCGGGCATTCCTGTCCTCTCTCGCCAAGATGGGACGTCTCATCCTGTTCGATCGTCGAGGCATCGGGCTCTCCGACAGGGTCGGATTCAATCCCGGCGTCGACGCGACCGCGCAGGACATCGGCACCGTGCTCGACGCCGCCGGCAGCCGCCGGGTCGTGCTGTTCGGCGCGTCCGAGGGGGGACCGCCCTGCATCAAATTCGCCGTTGATCACCCCGATCGTGTCTCCGGTCTCATTTTGTTCGCCTCGTTGGCGAAGGGAAGCGCGACGCCCGACTATTCGCACGCGCTGCACGCTAGTCAGTACGACATGTGGCTGCAGCAGCTCGTTGCAGTCTGGGGCGGCCCTGCGGGCATCGAGACATTCGCGCCGAGCCTGTCTGACGATCCTCAAGCACGAGCCTGGTGGGCAGGCTTGCTGCGGGCCGCTTCGAGCCCGGGCGCCATCAAGGGCGTGCTCGAGGCGTTGCGCGATATGGATGTGCGGCACTTATTGGGCCGAGTTTCCGTTCCGACTCTGGTGCTCCATCGTCTCGACGACCGCGCCGTTCGCATCGGCGCCGGCCGGTATCTCGCCAGCCACATCGCGCAGGCGCGATTCGTCGAACTCGACGGCGCCGATCATTGGGTCTTCGCGGGCGATCAGCAACCCGTCCTGGCCAGTATCGAGCAATTTGTCCGCAATCTCGCGGCGTGACTGCGAACGAGAGATACAGGCCAGGATGGGAAACGTTGTTAGCGGCTAGTCATCAACGCATGCATTGGGCGGCGATTGCCGGTGGCCAGTTCGGGTGAGGCGCGCTGTCGAGTCTGCCACTCGACTACCCCCCGCTTCGGGGAGGCATCCAGGGAAGTCGCAAGCACGACAATCGTTGCCAAGCGTCGTGATGCGCCGCCTTCACAGATATTTCCGCTGACTGAAACGCGGGCCTGTCGACGCCCCCTGTTCGGCCGCGTTTGCAGAACCGGCCGGCAACAAAGGACAGGCAACGGGGTTTGCAAGAACACCTTTAGCTGGAAACGATCCTACCTGATAGCAGCAAAGGAGAGACATGACTACAGTTTTTCGCGAAGATGCTTTGGCGGGCAAGACCGTATTTGTCGCTGGCGCGTCGTCCGGCATCAACCTCGGCATCGCGCAGCGCTTCGCGCGCGCAGGCGCCCGGCTGGCGCTGATCAGCCGCGATCCGGAGCGGATCGCAGCAGCAGCGGCCACGATCAACGATGCCGGCGGCAAGGCCATCGGCATTGCCGCCGACGTGCGGGACTACGGTGCCGTAGAAGCAGCCATGACGCAGGCGCGCGATACGCTAGGGCCATTCGACGCCGTCATTTCCGGTGCCGCAGGCAATTTCCTTGCGCCGGCGGCGGCCATGTCGGCCAACGCCTTCAAGACCGTGGTCGATATCGACCTGATCGGCACCTTCAATGTATTTCGCACCTCCTTTGACTTTCTGCAGGCGCCGGGCGCATCGCTGATTGCGATCTCCGCACCGCAGGGTGAGCAGCCCAAGATGTTTCAGGCCCACGCATGCGCGGCCAAGGCCGGCATCAACATGCTGATCAAATGCCTGGCGATGGAATGGGGTCCCGCCGGCGTGCGCGTGAACGGCATTTCGCCTGGGCCTATCGCCGACACCGAGGGCATGGCCAGGCTTGCCTCCACGCCTGAGATGGAAGCCCGTGTCAAGGGCGCACTGGCGCTTCGCGACTACGGCACCAAACAGGACGTCGCCGATGCGGCGCTATTCCTGTGCTCGGCCAGCGCCCGCTACATCACCGGCACTATCCTTGATTGCGATGGCGGAGCCTTGCTGGGCGACGCCTCGGCCGATGCGTTGAAGAAATCCGCCTGACTTCGTCGCCATGCCCCGAAGGTGTCACCTCTCAGCGGGACAGACGCTCGCGTGACTGAATCAGTGCTCTGTCACGCTAGTGAAGGCGTTGCCGCCATTACACTGAACCGCACCTGAGGTGCTCAACGCCTTCAGTCGCGAAATGCTGGAATCGCTGGGCGAAGCAATCGAACGTGCGGCACAGGACGCCACCGTGCGAGCGGTGGTGTTGACGGGGGCTGGCCGGGTTTTTCGTGAGGTGCCGATTCGGGCGGCGGGATGCCTGCAGGTCCCGGCAGGGAACTGGGTGCTTCATGCGCGAGCGCATGAAGCATACGAGGGGTTCCCATTACGCTCGATGCTCCGATAACGACAGCTTTCGAGCGCGGAGTTGAACAGTTGAACTGCATGCAAAAGGAGCCACGCGAACCGTTTTGGTGAGCGCGGCGATTGCTCATCAGCATCTCGTGATGAAGGTCCTCGGTGAGCGGAACTGGTGTCTTGTGGCGAGTCCCGCGCTGCTTGAAAAGTACGGCGTCCCGCTTATGCCGGCCGATCTGACGGCGCTGCCCAGTCTCGATTTCGGGCCACCGCGTGGCGAACACGTCTGGCAACTCGAAGGGCCTCATGGCGCTGCCGCAACGGTTCGGCACACGCCGAGATTTGTCACCGACGACATGATCGCCCTTCGGCAGGCGGCGGTCGCGGGGGCGGGCGTCGTCCTGTTACCCGTCATGATGGTGTGCGATGAAACAAAGGGAGGCGCGCTGGTCGGACTGACGCCCGAGCGGGTTCCGAAGGGCGGCATCATCCATGCTGTCTTTCCTTCGAGGCGAGGGCAGCTACCGTCCGTGCGCAAGCTAATCGATTATCTTGCAATGCGCTTTGAGCAGGTCGACGAGTCATAGCGAATGAGCGCTGGCCGACTTCTTCTCAACGGTCTGCAGATCGCAGCGCCGCAAAGTACGAGTAGGCGCTGCTTCCACAGGTAGGGTCATTATCGAGGCGTCCTGGTTCGAAGGGCAGGTGTTACGGGCGAGAGGGCTTCGTTTATCGTTCGCTTATCGAGCAGTGGCCGAGTCGCCGGGCGTGACCCTTTTTGCAAATAGATCGCGACAGTCCCCCGGAATGCGCCCACACTGTGTGACGTGGCGATCGCCTTCGCGGCCGTCGATGCAGGAGCAACATGATGGCCAAGAGTCAAGCACGTGGTAATCGAGAGTCAAAGAAACCGAAACAGCCGAAAAAAGTAGCCTCGCCCGCGGAAGTCCTGTCCTGGGCGACGACCCCAAAAGGCACTGCGGCCAACGCACCCATAAAGAAGAAATAGCGGCACGCGCGTAAGCGGATCGATCTGTCTGCCACGCTGTCCGGTACGACGGCATACCCATACGTCGACGCCTCCATCCCAGTCTCTCGTGCAGTTCTGGACCGGTCACGGAAGTGGTCTACGTCCGGTACGCACCCTTGTATCTCCCGATGACCCGTCGCCAAGGGCCTCAGTCCGTCGCGCTCTGTGCACCCGGCATCGTCCTGGCGGATCTTCGATCAGCGGCGACCGCGACTCTCGCGAGCAATGTTCGATCGCGCAGCATCACGGGCGTCCCCTCTCGTTCCCGAGCGCATCCGCCAGATGGCGCGCGTACGCGGAACGTCCTCTAGCGGACGCACGCACCCGCACAACCCGTGTCGTCCTGAAGGAATACGTGGTCACGTCCAGTTCGACGAGCCGCACGGCGACGCACCCACTGCATCCGGCGCACGCGCCGCCAATTGACTCGGCACTGGAAACGCGCCTATGAACGCAGTCTTTCGCTATGTCGCCTCGCGTCGCCGGAGGCCGTCCCTATGGGCCGATACCGCGCCGGTTCGTGAAGAGCTGTTCGGTATCGAACGGCTGGAACAGCACGCTCAGAGCCTCGCCGCCGCGCAGCCGGTGACGAAGGCGCCGCCGGTCGTTTTGTCACTGCACACCAGATTGAACGACAACGCGGCGGTCCTGCTGCAAGCCTATCGCGCGAGCGCCGAAGAACTGGAGCGCGGCGGAGGCGTAGTGCCCGCCGCCGAATGGCTGCTCGACAACTACCACCTCGTCGAGGAGCAGATCCGCGAAATCCGGGAGGACTTGCCACCTGGCTACTACCGTCAGTTGCCGAAGCTCGCGGAAGGCCCGTTCGCCGGCTACCCGCGGGTGTTCGGTGTCGCCTGGGCGTTCGTGGCGCACACGGACAGCCACTTCGACCCAGAGACGCTGCGGCGCTTCATCGACGCCTATCAGCGCGTTCAGCCGCTGACCATCGGCGAGTTGTGGGCGGTCGCGATCACGCTGCGCATCGTGCTGATCGAGAACCTGAGACGTCTCACCGACCAGATCACGGCGGGTCGCGCCGCGCGCGCGGACGCCGATGCGCTGACCGAGCGCCTGCTTGTCTCGGGCAGCGCGCGCTCGGCGCTCGAAGCCGATATCGTCACGCGTTCGTCGGACCTTTTGTCGGAGCTCTTTGCCGCGCAACTCGCGAAGCGTCTGCGCGATCAGGACCCGCGCACCACGCCGGCCCTCGGCTGGCTGGAAGAGCGGCTGAAACTGCAGGGCGTGTCGATCGACGCAGTCGTCCAGCACGCGCAGCAGCGGCAGGGCGCATCGAACGTCACCGTGCGCAACGTGATCACCAGCATGCGGCTGATTTCCGACATCGACTGGGCGGAACTGGTCGAAAGCGTCAGTCTCGTCGACGCGCGACTGCGCGCAGAAAGCGCGTTCGCCGCGATGGATTTCGCTACGCGCAACCTGTACCGCAGCGCGGTCGAGCAGCTTGCGCGCGGCTCGGCGTTCACCGAACTCGACATCGCGGATCTGGCGCTTCGCTCGGCGCAAGCGGCGACGGCGCAAGCAGGCGATCCCGCGCACGCGGAGCGAGCCGGCGACCCGGGTTACCACCTGATCGCGGAAGGCCGCCGCGCGCTCGAACAGACCATTGGATTTCATGCGCCGCCGCGGCTGCGGTTTACGCGATTCAGTGTGCGCCTCGGTATCAACGGTTATGTCGGGGCGATCCTCGTGCTCGCCAGCGCGTTGTTGGGGCTGGCGTCGTGGGCGCTGTGGTCACTTGCCCCGCACGGTCTCGATGCGCCTCTGTTCGTGCTGTTTGCCGTATGCGCATTGCTGCCCGCCACCGAGATCGCGACCGCCCTCATCAACCGGACGATCACGTGGAGTTTCGGCGCGATCACCTTGCCGGGTCTGGAACTGACGGCGGGCGTCCCCGCGTCGTTGCGCACGCTCGTCGCGGTGCCGACGCTCCTGACCGGCGAAGCCGATCTGCGCGAGCAGATCGAACGCCTCGAGGTGCATCATCTAGCGGGCGCGGGCGGCGACCTCTCGTTCGCGCTGCTCGTGGACGGGCTCGATGCGGATCAGGAAGTCGTGGCGGGCGATGCGCATCTGCTCGCCGTCGCCGCCGACGCGATCGACGCGTTGAACCGCCGTTACGAGCCAGGCCCGGGCGGCAGCCGTTTCCTGCTGCTGCACCGTCGCCGCGTGTTCAATGCGAGCGAGAACACATGGATGGGCTGGGAGCGCAAGCGCGGCAAGCTGCACGAACTCAACCGGCTGCTGCGCGGCGCGACCGATACGACCTTCACGTCGATCGGCGGGAGTGCCCCGCAGGTGCCATCCGATGTGCGCTACGTCATTACGCTCGATGCCGATACGCGCCTGCCACGCGATGCCGCCGTGCGACTCATTGGCAAGATGGCGCATCCGCTGAACCGGCCGAGATTCAGCGGCGTCGAACAACGCGTGGTCGACGGGTACGCGATCCTTCAACCGCGCGTCACGCCTTCGCTGCCGGTCGGGCAGGAAGGCTCGCTGCATCAACGCGTCTTCTCCGGCCCCGGCGGGATGGACCCGTATGCAGCGGCCGTGTCGGACGTCTATCAGGACCTCTTCGGCGAAGGCTCGTACACCGGCAAGGGCATCTACGACGTCGATGCATTCGAAGCGGCCTTGCAGGGACGCGTGCCGGACAACGCGCTGCTTAGTCACGATCTGTTCGAAGGGGTGTTTGCGCGGGCGGGGCTGGCGTCGGATGTCGAAGTGGTCGAGGAGATGCCGTCACGCTACGACGTCGTGGGCAAGCGGCAGCATCGCTGGACGCGCGGCGACTGGCAGTTGCTGCCCTGGATAGTCGGCCATCGGGGACACGACCGTCTCGCGATGCCGTCGCTCGGCCGCTTCAAGATGCTCGACAACCTTCGCCGTTCGATGCTGGCGCCGTGCATGGTTGCGGCGCTCGCTTTGTGCTGGCTGATGCCGTTGCGCGCCGGTATCGCGGGCGCGGCGTTCGTGCTGGCTGCGCTCGCAATACCCGCCTTCCTGCCGACGGTGTTCGCGATCCTGCCGCGACACGCCGGCATCCAGTTGCGCAATCATCTGGGCAAGCTCGCCGCCGACCTGCGCGTTGCCGGGTTGCAAACCGTGTTGTCGGCCGCATTCCTGACCGACCAGGCGTGGCGCATGGGCGACGCGATCGTGCGGACGCTGACGCGGCTTTACGTAACCCGCCGGCGTCTGCTCGAATGGACCACCGCCGCCCAGTCGCAAGGCAGTCCACGCCTCGACTTGCGGGGCTTTTACCGCCGCATGGCGGGAGGCACGGCGCTTGGGCTTGCGCTCGCTGCTGGCGCGATCGCGTTCGCGCCGCGGCACTGGCCGCTCGTCGTGCCATTCGCGTTGTTGTGGCTCGCGGCTCCGGCGCTGGCGCTGTATTCGAGCCGATCGCCCGCCGTCGCACGGCGTCTCGCGATGTCGGACCCGGACGCGCGCGACCTGCGTCTGATCGCGCGGCGCACGTGGCGTTTCTTCGAGACCTTCGTCACGCCAGCGGAGAACATGCTGCCGCCCGACAACTTCCAGGAAGACCCAAAACCGGTGGTCGCGCATCGTACCTCGCCGACCAATCTCGGCCTTTATTTCCTGTCGGCGATTGCCTCGCGCGATTTCGGCTGGGCCGGCACGACGGAGACGGTCGAGCGCATCGAAGCCGCGTTCGCTTCGATGCAGAAGCTCCCGCGTTTCAATGGACATTTCTACAACTGGTATGGGACGCTGGATCTGCAGGCGCTGGCGCCGGCCTATGTGTCCTCGGTCGATAGCGGCAATCTGGCGGGTCATCTGATCGTTCTCGCCAACGCATGCGACGAGTGGCTGCACGCATCGCTCGCACCCGCTGCCCGGCTCGGGATGATGGACGACCTGCAACTCGCGCGTGAGGCCGTCGGCGCGCTGCCCGCCGCGGGCGGCGAGCGCGGCGCGCAGCTTGCCGCGATCTTCGACGAGATCGACGCGCAACTGCACGGGCCGCAGACGCTCGAAGCGGTGTCGCCATCGTTGGCGCGCCTGACGGAAAAGGCCGCCAGGACGACGCGCGACATCGTGCCCGCAAGCGGCGACGACACGTCCACCGACCTGATGTTCTGGATCGATGCATTGAGCAGGAGCGTGGTCGAACATGGCCGCGACCGCCAGCAACTCGCCGATGCGCCCCATCTTCTGCAGGATCGCCTGAAGTCGCTCGCGGAGCGGTCGCGCTCAATGGCGCTCGGCATGGACTTCGCGTTCCTGCTCGATCCGGAACGCAAGCTGTTGTCGATCGGCTATTCGCTGGCCGACAACACCCTCGACCCGAACTGCTACGACTTGCTGGCGTCGGAAGCACGGCTTGCGAGCCTTTTCGCGATCGCGAAAGGCGACGTGACGACGCGCCACTGGTTCCGCCTCGGCCGTTCCGCGACACCGGCCGGCGACGGCTCGGCGCTGATTTCCTGGTCGGGATCGATGTTCGAATACCTGATGCCGTCGCTCGTCATGCGCGCGCCGGTCGGCAGCCTGCTCGAACAGACGAGCCGTCTGGTGGTGGAACGGCAGGCGGCGTATGGAAAGTCGCTTGGCATTCCGTGGGGCATTTCGGAGTCGGCGTATAACGCCCGCGATATCGAATTCACCTACCAGTACTCGAATTTCGGCGTGCCGGGACTCGGCCTCAAGCGCGGTCTATCGGAGGATCGCGTGATCGCGCCATATGCGACGGGACTGGCCGCGATGGTCGATCCGCAGGCAGCGCGAGAGAACTATGCGCAACTTGCCGCGATGGGTGCGCTTGGCCGCTATGGGTTCTACGAAGCGCTCGACTTCACCCGCTCGCGTCTGCCCGACGACGAGGACGTTGCGATCGTCCGCAATTTCATGGCGCATCACCAGGGGATGACGATCGTCTCGATCGCGAACACGTTGCTCGACGCGCAGATGCGGGCACGTTTTCACCGCGAACCGATGATCCAGGCGAGCGAGTTGCTGTTGCAGGAACGCATGCCGCGCGACGTCGCCGTGGCTCACCCGCGCGCCGAAGAAGTGAATACGGCCGCCGCCGTGGCCGGCGCGGTGACGCCGACAGTCCGCCGCATCGACGCGCCCGCAACGGCGGGTGGTTCACCGGTCACGCATCTGTTGTCGAACGGGCGCTACGCGGTGATGCTGACCGCGACCGGCGCCGGCTACAGCCGCTGGCGCGACATCGCCGTGACGCGCTGGCGCGAAGACCCGACTCGCGACGACTGGGGCTCGTTCATCTACCTGCGCGACAGGCAGAGCGGCCATTTGTGGTCGGCGGGCGCTCAGCCGGCAGGCCGCGAGGCGGATCACGAAGAAGTCGTGTTCGGCGAGGACCACGCGCAATTCATCCGCCGCGACGGGTCGCTGACAACCACGATGGATGTGCTGGTTTCCGGGGAAGCCGACGGCGAAGTGCGCCGCGTGTCGCTTGCGAACAGTGGACGCCGCACGCGCGAAATAGAACTGACGTCGTACGCCGAAATCGTCCTTGCGACGCCCGCCGCCGACAACGCACATCCCGCGTTCTCGCGGATGTTCGTCCAGACCGAGCATCTTGCTGAATTCGGCGCGCTGGTCGCAACGCGCCGCTTGCGTTCACACGATGAGCCACAGGTGTGGGCCGCGCATTTCGCGGTGGTCGAAGGGGACATCGCCGCCGAGCCTCAGTACGAGTCGGATCGTGCCCGCTTTCTGGGCCGGGCGCGCAATGCACGCACGGCGGAAGTGATCGTCGGCGATGAACCGCTGACAAACACCGTGGGCACCGTGCTCGACCCTGTTTTTGCGCTCCGGTATCGCGTGCTGGTGCCGCCGGGCAAAGTGGCGCGCGTAACATTCTGGACCGTGGTCGCGACCTCGCGAGCGGAGCTCATGGATCTCATCGACAACCACCATGACCGCAACGCCTTCGATCGTGCCAAGACGCTCGCATGGACGCAGGCCCAGGTCCAGTTGCGCCATCTCGGCATCGAGGCCGAGGAGGCCGCGGACTTTCAGCGCCTCGCGGCACCCCTCATTTACTCCGATCCGCGTTTCAGGGCATCGTCGGACGCGATCGTTCGCGGGGCGGGGATGCAATCCGGCCTGTGGCAGCACGCCATTTCCGGCGACCTGCCGATCTTCCTGCTGCGCATCGATCACATCGAGGATATCGCTCAGGTCCTGCAGCTACTGAGAGCGCACGAATACTGGCGAATGAAGCGTCTTGGCGTCGATCTGGTGATCGTCAACGAGCGAACCTCGTCGTATCTACAGGAGTTGCAGGCCGCGATCGAAGCAGCCGTGCGCAGCAGTCAGTCGCGACCGCGCTTCGGCGAAGAACTCGCGCAAGGTGCCGTCTATACGCTCCGCGCGGATTTGATGAGCGTGGAGGCGCGGGCGCTGCTTCGATCCGTGGCTCGCGTCGAACTCGTTGCGCGCCGTGGTTCGATTGCCGAGCAGCTCGCGCGCTTGCCGCAAGCGCAGGTCAGGCGCACAGCGTGGCTCAGGCCGAAGCCGGCGATGCTGTCGCCTCCGACCGCGCCGGCCTATGCGCCGGGTGCGCCCTCGACGGCTCCGGTCAGGCTCGAGTTCTTCAATGGCCTCGGCGGCTTCGACAAGAACGGCCGCGAATATGTCACGGTCCTTTCGCCCGGCGCGACGACGCCCGCGCCGTGGATCAACGTGATCGCCAATCCCGGCTTCGGCTTCCAGGTCTCGGCGGAAGGCAGCGGCTACACGTGGGCTGAAAACAGTCGCGAGAACCAGATCACGCCATGGTCGAACGATCCGGTCGAAGACCCCGCCGGCGAAGCCTTCTACGTCCGCGACGAAATGAGCGGCGCGTTGTGGTGCGCCACCGCGCAGCCGATCCGCGACGACGGCACGTACATCGCGCGTCACGGCTACGGCTACAGCCGCTTCGAACACGAGGCGAACGGCATCGCGCTCGACTTGCTGCAATTCGTGCCGCTCGCCGATTCCGTGAAGATCTCCCGGCTCACGTTGCGCAACCTGTCGGGTGTGCCGCGCCGGCTGTCGGTCACGGCGTGGATGGAATGGGTGCTCGGCACCTCGCGCGGCGCGTCGGGACCGTTCATCACGACGGAGATCGACCGGGTCACGGGCGCGATGCTGGCGCGCAACCCATGGAGCGTCGCCATGGCCGGGCGCGTGACGTTCGCCGACCTCCGCGGCCAGCAGACTGCGTGGACCGCGGACCGCACCGAATTCCTTGGCCGTCACGGCGGTCCTGCGGCGCCGGCCGCACTGACCGGCAAGACGCCGTTGTCCGGCGCGACGGGCGCCGGCCTCGATCCGTGTGCGGCACTGCAGGGCGTCATCGAACTGGGCGTCGACGAGATTGCCGAAGTGGTGTGCTTCGTCGGGCAATGCGCTTCGGTGGAAGAGGCGCGGGAACTGATCGAACGCTATCGCAAGGCCGATCTCGACGCTGTTCTCGCCGAGGTGACGCGTTACTGGCAGACGGTGCTTGGCACCGTTCAGGTCAAGACACCCGACCGCGCGATGGACCTGATGTTGAACGGCTGGCTGCTGTATCAGACGCTCGCGTGCCGTATCTGGGCGCGCTCCGCGTTTTATCAGGCGAGCGGCGCGTACGGGTTTCGCGACCAGTTGCAGGACGGCATGGCGCTGACCCACGCGCAGCCCGGCGAAACGCGGCGGCATTTGCTGCGCGCCGCGTCGAGGCAGTTTGTCGAAGGAGACGTGCAGCACTGGTGGCTGCCGCATTCGGGGCAGGGCGTGCGCACCCGGATTTCCGACGACCGCGTGTGGCTCGCCTATGCGAGTGCGACCTACATCGGCTGCACGGGCGACGCCGCGATTCTCGACGAGATCGTCCCTTTCCTCGATGGACCTCCGCTGTCGCCCGGCGAGCACGACGCTTTCTTCCAGCCGATGATCGCGGACGAATCGGCGTCTCTGTTCGAGCATTGCGCTCGCGGACTCGATCAATGCATCGAACTGACCGGCGAACATGGCTTGCCGCTGATGGGCACCGGCGACTGGAACGACGGGATGAACCGCGTCGGCGCGGGCGGGCGAGGGGAGAGCGTCTGGCTAGGCTGGCTGCTCCTGCGGACGATCGACTTGTTTGCGCCGCTCGCGCAAGTGCGTGACCGTCAGCGCGCGGCCCGCTGGCGCGCTCATGCGGAGTCGGTGCGCGAGGCGCTGGAGCGCGCTGCGTGGGACGGCGAGTGGTATCGTCGCGCGACGTTTGACGACGGCAGGTGGCTCGGTTCGAAGCAAAGCGACGAGTGCTGCATCGATTCGATCGCGCAGTCGTGGGCCGTGCTGTCAGGTGCAGCCGATCCGGCGCGTGCCGCGCTGGCGATGGCGTCGCTGGAGAAGCACCTCATCCGCCGCGACGACGGGCTTGCGTTGCTGTTCACGCCACCGTTTGACAAGACATCGCACGATCCCGGCTATATCAAGGGCTATCCGCCTGGGCTGCGCGAGAACGGCGGGCAGTATAGCCACGCGGCGATGTGGGCGATCCTCGCGTTCGCGAAGCTCGGGTGCGGTGACAAGGCCGCCGCGCTGTTCTCGCTTCTCAATCCCGTGAACCATGCGCGCACGCCGATGGAAGTCGATCGCTACAAGGTCGAGCCTTACGTGGTTGCCGCCGATGTCTATTCCGTGGCGCCGCATGTCGGGCGCGGCGGCTGGACCTGGTACACGGGATCGGCGGGGTGGATGTACCGTGCCGGTGTCGAAGGCATTCTGGGGATTCGTCGCGAGGGAGACTTTCTGGTGATCGACCCGTGTATTCCGGATGCATGGCCGGGGTTTCGAGCGACGGTCAATATGCAATCGACGTGCTATGAAATCCACGTGGAAGTCGAGGCCGGGCGCCGGATGACCCATGCGCTGCTCGATGGCGTCAGCGTCGATTGCGGCGATGGTCCCGTGCGCGTGCCACTCGACGCGGGGTCGCACCGTCTCCTGATTTCGCTTCGCGTCGCAGTGCACGAGCCCGTCGACTCCGGTGAAGAGGGATGCGCATATGCCCGGTGATGGCCGTCAACTGCTGTATGTGACACGCAAGGCAAACGACTCCCTTTGCGAGCGATTCGAAGCGCGGGGATGGACGATTGCAGTCGCATCGAGCGCCCATGAGGCAAGCCAGAGGCTGCGTTCCGCTTTGCCGACGGCAGGCTTGCTCGACCTGGCGAGCTGTTTCGAGGCGCGTGAACTCGTCGCGTTGACGGCTTCCCTCGCGCGGATGGACGTTGCCTGGGTCGCGGCCGCCGCGGGTCATCAACTGGAAGACGCGTCGTTGTCCGCGCTGATTCGCGATTATTGTTTCGACTACGTAACCCTTCCGGCTTCGAACGATCGTATCGTCGATGCCGTCGGGCACGCTTACGGCATGGTCGCGTTGCACGATAGCGCGCCGGCTGATTCATATGATGGGTCCGCGGACGGCGAGATGGTGGGTTCCTGCGACGCGATGCTTGCTCTGTTCCGCTCGATCCGCAAGGTCGCCATGACCGACGCGCCCGTTTTCATCTCCGGCGAATCGGGAACCGGCAAGGAGCTCACGGCCGTTGCAATCCATGAACGCTCGACGCGGCGCGGTCAGCCGTTTGTCGCGATCAACTGCGGAGCGATTCCGCCGCATCTCTTGCAATCGGAGTTGTTCGGCTATGAGCGCGGCGCTTTCACCGGCGCCAACCAGCGCAAGATTGGCCGGGTAGAAGCGGCGAACGGCGGGACCCTGTTTCTCGATGAGATCGGCGACCTGCCGATCGAAAGCCAGGCGAGCCTGTTGCGATTCCTGCAGGAAAGCAAGATCGAGCGGCTGGGCGGACATGACTCGACGCCGATCGACGTGCGCATTCTTTCGGCGACTCACGTCCATATGCCGACCGCGATGACTGAAGGCCGCTTTCGCGCGGACCTCTACCACCGCTTGTGCGTCCTGCAGATTGACGAGCCGCCGCTGCGCGCGCGTGGCAAGGACATCGACTTGCTGGCGAAACATATGCTTCACCGGTTTGCGAAGGATGCAAGCCGGCGGCGGCGCGGGTTCGCGGCCGACGCGCTCGCCGCGATGCACAACTACGGCTGGCCTGGCAACGTGCGCGAATTGATGAACCGCGTACGGCGCGCGATCATCATGTCGGAAGGGCGTCAGATCCACGCGCGCGACCTGGAGCTCGGCGAATATGTCGAAGGCGTGCCGGTTTCGCTGGATCAGGCCCGCGAAGCGGCAGAACGGCGCGCCATCGAATTCGCCTTGCTTCGCCATCGCGGACGTCTGGGCGAGACTGCCGCCGAGCTTGGCATCTCTCGAGTGACGCTATACCGGCTGCTCACGGCCTATGGGATGCGAACGCCGGCGGATTCTTGACTTGGAGACGAAATCGTACGGGTGGTGACCGTCTTTCCCGTCACCCGGACCCGTCGAGATGTCCCGAAAGGATAACGGCCAACTAACCGCCGTGATCTTTGCCGAGATACGCAACGACCGCCTTTGTCAGCGCGATGCTGTGCAATTCTTCCGGCGATGCCAGATGCGCGGCGACAATCTCTCGATTATCGAGCCGCAGCGCGGGTATGCAATCGAGGTGCAGTTCAAAGAAATGCACCCGGTCTCTTCGTCCGTCCCAAATGCCGCTGGCGCTGCCCGCGGGGAGTAATGTGTCCGACGACAGACCGATCTCCTCCTCCATTTCGCGCCGCGCCGCTGCATCAGGGGTCTCACCGGGTCGGAGACTCCCGCCGGGAAAGTTCCACTCGGCCCGGTACGAAGACTTCACAAGCAACAGTGCCCGCCCGACGTAGATCGCTACTAGCGCGCCTTCATGGCGAGGCCGTCGAAGGTGCCACCAGACGCGAACGAACGGGAATCCGAGGCGAAGCACCATGCGCCAGACGGAGTCGACAAGCCGGGCTGGTCGCGCTTGCTCGAGGCTCGGCATTGAAGTTCTCTCCTTTCCTTTCATGTTTCGGGTCTCAAGGTCATTCAGCGTCTGTCACACCACCGCCGGGAAACCGTAGTTTAGCCAGCGGCCGCATGTGAACCGGGCGTCTCTGTTTCGAAACTCGCCCGAGCATGCGAATGCCGGAAGCAGCAACAACGAATCGGGCTTTCGAAATGCACGGTTGAAAGCGGAGGGGAAAATTCTTTGCGCTCTGTCGTGGCATCCTCGATCGTGCGCAACTAACTGTCTGATTCGCCTATCTACCCCAAGACTGTGCGCGAATCACACAGCCGCGAACGTTCAATCGGCAATCCGATGCTGTTTTGCAGGGCACGGCCAACGTGGTGAACCGTCCGGCCGGAGCAACGATGCTTGCGAGCGCGGCAAATCCTGGCAGAGCGAGTGCGCCACCCAGCAGGAAGTCTGCCGGAATGCCGGAGGGATCGACGACCGCGCCGCCGACGAACGATCCCGAGGCGATTGCCCTGGATGGTGCGGGAATCGCGTTCCTGCGAAGCCGGTGCTCTGCGCCTGCGGCGCCGAGCCAACGAGCGCCAGTGCCAGGACCCATGGCCGCCGTTCAGCCCAGATTGAATTTGTCGATCTGGAATGGTCGCTATCGAGTAAATTGAATGCTCGTTGACGGTCCCACTGCGGACATCGGAACGTGCTGTTCGGCGGCATGCAGAAGGCGGCGGCTGGCCAGTTGGGTCTGGGCGTCAACCTGATGGGCGCAGCCAACAGCTCGGGCGGTGTGATGGGCACGATGATCGACGCGCAGTCGATCGTGGTGGCTTCCGCCGCTACCCGCTGGGTCAACCACGAAGGCGATATCCTGCGCTATGTATTCTTTCACTCCATTGCGCTCGCCTGCCTGGTGGGGCTCTTCGTCACGATGCAAGCCTACGTCTGGCCCTTCACCCTGATGGTCGTGCACTGAGCGCGGCGTTTGAAGCAATAACCCTGAACGAGATTTTCCAATGACCATCATTACCACCGTCGAAGACCTGCGGGTTCTGGCCGAGCGTCGCGTGCCGCGCATGTTCTACGACTACGCCGATTCAGGCTCCTGGACCGAGAGCACCTACCGCGCCAACGAGAGCGACTTCCAGAAGATCAAGCTGCGCCAGCGCGTGGCCGTGAACATGGAAGGCCGCACGACGCGCACCACCATGATCGGGCAGGACGTTGCCATGCCGGTGGCCATCGCGCCGACCGGCTTCACCGGCATGCAGCATGCCGACGGGGAGATTCTGGCGGCGCGCGCAGCCGAGAAATTCGGCATTCCGTTCTCACTCTCGACCATGAGCATCTGCTCGATCGAGGACGTGGCGGCGCACACCCAGGCACCCTTCTGGTTCCAGCTCTACGTGATGCGCGACAGGGATTTCGTCGAACGCCTGATCGAGCGCGCCAAGGCTGCGAAGTGCTCGGCGCTGATCCTCACGCTCGATCTGCAGGTGCTGGGCCAGCGCCACAAGGATCTGAAGAACGGCCTGTCGGCGCCGCCCAAGCCCACCATCGCCAACCTGATCAATCTGGCGACCAAGCCGCGCTGGTGCCTGGGGATGCTGGGCACGAAGCGCCATACTTTCGGCAACATCGTGGGCCATGCCAAGAACGTGGGCGACCTGTCGTCGCTGAGTTCGTGGACGGCCGAGCAGTTCGACCCGGCGCTGAGCTGGGCCGACGTGGAGTGGATCAAGAAGCTGTGGGGCGGCAAGCTGATCCTCAAGGGTGTCATGGACGCCGAAGATGCGCGCCTGGCGGCCGCCAGCGGCGCCGATGCGCTGATCGTCAGCAACCACGGCGGCCGCCAGCTCGACGGCGCGCCGTCGACCATCGAGACGCTGCCGCGCATCGTCGAGGCCGTCGGCTCCGAGATCGAGGTGTGGCTGGACAGCGGCATCCGCTCGGGGCAGGACGTGCTCAAGGCCATCGCGCTCGGCGCCAGGGGCACCATGATCGGCCGCGCCTTTCTCTACGGGCTGGGCGCCATGGGCGAGGCCGGGGTCACGAAAACGCTGGAGATCATCCACAAAGAACTGGACATCACGATGGCCTTCTGCGGGCACCGGGACATCCGCACGGTCGACCGCTCGATCCTGCTGCCGGGCACCATTCCGTCCGCGTGAATTGGCTCATCTTCACCGCTTCAACTCGAAGATGCTGTCGATCTCGACCGGGATGCCCATCGGCAACGTGTACACGCCCAGCGCGCTTCGAGCCGGAAGCTTGTCCTGCCCAAACAGCGTCAGCAAGAGGTCGCTGGCGCCATTGGCCACTTGCGGATGCTGGGTGAATGACTGTTCCGCACGCACGTAGACGGTCAGCCGGCTGCATCTTTCGACGTTGTCGAGTCCGCATGCCTGATCGACGCAGGCGAGGATCATGAGCATCGTCAGGCGTGCCGCGTGCTGGGCCCTTTCCAGAGACAGATCGCTGCCGACTATTCCGACGATTGGCTTGCCATCCTCGAAGGGACCGAGACCGGAGACATAGAGTTGGCTCCCTGAAACGGAGACCGTTCGATAGGAGCCGAGCGGGTTGATGGGCGGCGGCAATATGAGGCCCGCTTGGGCGAGGCGGTCGGATACGTTCATGTTCGGCTCAGCGTGATGTAAGGAACGGAGGGTCGACTCGACGAATTTTGCGGGATGCAATGGGTTCGAACGTTCGCCATCGGTTGCATCGGGCTCGTTCATGAGCGGGCACAGGAATCAACCCGCAACGTGAACCGCTATGTCGGCAAGCGAATACACCAGCACCGCGAACATACCGGCCACGACGAAGGCCATCAAAGGCAATACTAGCGGTACTTTGATGTCGTCGAGATCAGCGCGATGATCGGCGCTGCTGCGCACACCAAGAAAACGCCAGAATACTGTTCTGAGTAACGCGACGATAAAAATGATCAACCTCATTCCGAACGTAATCAATGTTCGTCAGGTTACGCCATTGACGGAAAAGACCGGATCACAGTTGCATCGTTTCCCGATAGACACAGTACAGGCCCGCAAAGTTTCTCAGGCCGCCGAGCGATGAATCGAAGTAGCGCACGCCGGCGTCGAGTGCGGCGACGACGTTTGCAAGTCTCATGTCCACGCGTGACGTGAAAGTGGCAGGGGACGGGCACATCGCCAGTCAGCGGCAGCACCTGCCGCATCAGTTTGCGCACTTGTCCGGGGTTCGCGTAACCCACGGTGTCCGCCACGGCAATCTGTCGAATACTTTCTCGTCGTCCATGCCCGACGCCGCGGTCCCGGGGAGTCGGCGCCCGGCCGCTCGCCGCGCGACCGCACGCGCTTTCCTTTCCCATCTGCCGATCTCCTGACGCACCCGCTCAGGGCAAACCCCAACGCGGCAATGATTGTCTGTTTGCATTATATTTATATAAAATATAATTTATGGGGCGCGACGAGGCAGTGCAGTCTGACCGGTTCCTTGAGACCGCGACACCTTTGCGTACGCTCGATTCGTTGCGTGACTCGCCTACTCAAGTATCCGACTAGTCGCGATCATTTGCTGGCATCCGCTGCAGGGCTCAAGACGGTATCCAGCCTGAGAGCGACCCTTCTTCCTAAAAAACCAACAGCGTTCAGGAGATATTCGTGCAGCCCACCGATCCTGTGTCACTTGCGTCACCTGGTTCCGTTCCCGACGAACATGCGCAAGTCTATGGACGCATTGCACGCCGGTTGTTGCCGTTGCTTTTGATCTGCTACGTCGCGTGTTACCTGGATCGGGTGAACGTCGGATTCGCGAAGCTGCAGATGGCGGCCGACCTGGGCTTCAGCGATTCGGTCTATGGTCTTGGCGCGGGGATGTTCTTTATCGGCTACCTCGCGTTCGAGATGCCCAGCAACATGATCCTGTACCGGGTAGGGGCACGCCGGTGGCTGGCGCGAATCATGATTACGTGGGCATTGGTATCCGCTGCGACACTCTTCGTGCGCACGCCAACCATGTTCTACGGCATGCGTTTCCTGCTCGGCATTGCGGAAGCCGGCTTCTTCCCGGGTGTGGTGTTGTATCTGACGCAATGGTTTCCTTCGGCACAGCGCGGCAAAGTCATCACGCTGTTCATGATCGGGATACCTATTGCCGGTGTGCTCGGCGGTCCGGTATCGGGATGGATCATGGAGCATATGAAAGGGACGGGTGGCCTGGCCTCATGGCAGTGGCTGTTTCTGCTCGAATCCTTGCCGTCCATCGTCCTTGGTTTCGTGCTGTTCTTCTTCTTGCCCAATAGCCTGTCCGACGTCAAATGGATGAGCCCGGATGAGAAGCAGTACGTCCGCTCGCAACTCGCAAACGAACGCCGGGGGAAGGCCGATGCGTCCTTCACGCAGATGCTGCTCGATCGGCGCGTATGGATATGCGTGGCGATCAATTTCTGCAATGCGATGGGGCAGTACGGCATTGGCTTCTGGCTGCCCACGCTGGTACAGAAAATGGGCATTCACGATAACTTCGAGATCGGCTACCTGAGCGCGATTCCTTACGCGGTCGCCGTGGTCGCGATGGTGCTGGTCAGCCGGAGCGGCGACCGCCTGCGAGAGCGGCGCTGGCACGTAGCCGGCCCCGCATTGGTCGGTACGCTGGGCTTCGTGCTGAGTACCTTGCTGGTCAATCAGCCGTCGCTCGCAATCGCTGCGTTGACGCTCGCGACTGCAGGCGTGATGACAACGCTGCCGCTTTTCTGGTGCCTCCCGACCGCGTTCCTGAAAGATGCATCGGGCGCAGCCGGTATCGGGTTGATCAATTCCGTGGGAGGTCTGGCGGGCTTCGCGAGTCCGTTCCTGACTGGACGGCTCAACGATGTGACGCACGACGCGCGTTATGGCGTCTGGATGCTGGCCGCGTGGCTGGTCCTGAGCGCGTTCCTGATTCTTTCCATCCCGGCGAAGCTGGTGAACCGATAACGATCGGCTTCCGTAGCGCTAACGCTTGCTGAGCGGTTCCGGAAGGGTCTCGTGCCGCGCCGGCTACGGACGGCGCTCGCCCATGTACCAACGTCCCGCGCGTTCCAACTGCTGCTTGACAAAGACCGGCCAGACATAGAATATAAAAAATAAAAAATATTTCTACTGTGACCGGTGATATAACTACAAGCGCGTCGACACTGGATGCACGCTCCGGAGATCGCCCTCGGGGCCACATTGAAACAGGTGCATGCCGGCCTCGGCGGGGCAGCACGATGTAGTCAGTGCGCAGTGAGAGACCTGACGCAAAGCGTCGCCTGGTCGTCGTCAGGCCGGCAACCCGATCGAGCGGTGACGCTCGCAATTTTTGGAAGAACCGCTGTAAGAGAAGATTCAGGAGACTGACTTGAACGTTCAGAAGATTGGCAACGTAGCGATCCATAAAGTCGATGAAATTGCGCGGATGGCGCTGGAAGCGAAGTGGCTGTTTCCGTCGATTGACGAAGGGCTTGTCGAGGCGCATCGGCACACGCTTGGCCCGCTGCTCGTGGAACCCGGGTCCACGAGGCTATACATGAGCTTTCATAGCTATGTCATCCGCACGCGACATCACACCATCCTGGTCGATGCCTGTAACGGCAACCACAAGCAGCGTCCCTCCATGCCGGCGTGGAACAACCTCGATACGCCGTATCTCGCCAATCTGGCGGCCATTGGCGTGCGGCCTGAAGACATCGACATCGTGCTGTGCACCCATTTGCACGCGGATCATGTCGGCTGGAACACGCGTCTTCAGGATGGCCGATGGGTGCCGACGTTCCCGAACGCCCGCTACCTGATGGCGCGCGTGGAATACGAATACTTGTTGAACCAGAAGGAAGCCAATCCGCACACTCCGGTCAATCGCGGTTCATTCGACGACAGCGTGCTGCCGGTCGTCGAGCACGGCCGCGCGGACATGGTCGAGATGGATCACATGGTCGAGCGCGAGTTGGGCGAGAACATCTGGTTGTCTCCGGCATGCGGCCATACGCCGGGCCACGTGTTCGTCAACGTGGGCGAGCATGGCCATCAACGTGCCGTGTTCACCGGCGACGTCATTCATCACCCGATCCAGTTCATCGATACGGGCGTCGCCAACCTGGCCGACTTCAACCCGCAGCAAGCGCAGGAGACACGCCTCGGGCTGATGCGCCGTTACGCCGATACTGACACGCTCGTCATGACCGGACACTTTCCTTCGCCGACCGCGGGCCGCATCGTGAGTCATGGCGATCAGTTCCGCTTCGCGTTCAAGGAAGATTGAACGCCTCGAAACAGCCGCGAAATCGAGCAAGGGGCTTTCCTTGCGGGTCGAATCGACCGTCGAAGCGGGGTGCAAGCAATCGTATCGCGGGCGAGTGAACACCAGCCCGAACAATTCCAACTGGAGACATGTATGAGCAAGAGGAAGTTTGGGGCGATCGCGACACGCGCGCTATGCGCGGGTGCCATGTGCGCAATCGCATTGCCGGCTCATGCGCAGGAAGTGATGAAGATTGGCGTGATTGCTTCGCTGTCCGGCGGCGGTACTGCCTGGGGTCTCGGGCTCGAGCGCGGCGTACAGATTGCGGCCGACCAGATCAACGAACAGGGTGGACTGAAGCTCGCGGGCAAGACCTACAAGCTGGAGGTCATTCCCTACGACGACCAATACAACGCGGCACAGGCGAAGACGGCCGCCGACCGGCTCGTCAATCGCGACGAAGTGAAGGTGATCTTTGGCCCGGTTGGCTCACCGGGCGCGATGGGCTCGCTGCCGGTCACGCAGCCGGCAAAGGTAATTCAGTTCGTCGACGGTTATACACCCGCGATCCTGAAGAACGAGTGGCAGGGCGCGTACGTATTTCGTATCAACAACAGCACGCTCGAATTCTCCGAGCCGATCGTCGACTGGTTGAAGAAGACTTATCCGAATGCGAAAAAGGTCGGCATGATCGCACCGAACGACGCGACGGGGCAGGCGGGCGTGCCGATCCTCGCGACGGCCTACAAGAACAAAGGGTTCGATGTATGGACCGAGCACTACGAGCGGGGAACGAAGGAGTTCACGCCGCTGGTGCTGCGCATGATGGCGCAAAACGTCGATGTCTTTGATCTCAACGCGAACGCGCCGGGCGAAGCCGGGCTCCTCGTCAAGCAGGCGCGTCAGGTTGGCTACAAAGGGCTGATCGTGCAGTCGGGCGGGGCGGGTATTGACGAGCTGATCGCGATTGCCGGACCGCTTGCCAACAACATGCTGAAGTACGACGTCATCGACGAATCGTTGCCGCGTGTCCAGCCGTTCGTGGCGCTTTATCACAAGAAGTACACCGGTGTGATGAACGGTCTGGCGCCGGTCTACTACAACGCCGCGAACATCTATTTCGAAGCCATGCGGCGCGCTGATTCCACCGATACCACGAGGATTCGCGACCAGATCGAAAAGCTGGGCGGGAATTATGATGCACCGATCTTCGGCAAGGTCGTGTGGACCGGACAGAAGAACTACGGCGTGAACCATCAGCTTCTGCATACGTTCGTGATCAAGGAAGTGCAAAACGGCAAGGCAACGGTGAAAGCGGTTATCACGCCGTAACCGTAACCGTAAGCGGCGAAAGGCGATTCAGGAGCGTTCATGTTTTCTTTTTCTGTTTTAGCGCAAGTGTTTGTGGACGGCATTGGCCTGAGCGCGATCTATATCCTGATCGCGCTTGGCTTCACCTTGCTGTTCGGCATCATGCGCGTCGTAAATTTTGCGCATGGAGCATTTGCGATGCTGGGCGGCTACGCGCTCTATTACCTTTACGGCAATGCCGGACTGCCGTACCTCGTTGCGGCGCCGCTCGCCGCGCTCATTGTCGCCACGGGGGCGCTCGTGCTCGAGCGGCTCGTGTATCGGTTCTTCTATCAGAAGATGTTCCAGAGCATGATCGGGCTGCTCGGGCTCGACATGGCGATCATGTATCTCGCGGTCATTGCATGGAATGCCGAGGAACGTTCGGTGCCGCCGAGCACGGATGCGCTGATGCAATTGGGCACCCTCGTGTTTCCCGAGCAGAAGCTGATCATTGCCGGGATCGCGGCCGTGGCGCTGCTGGCCTTCTACCTCTTCACGCACTATTCCCGCTATGGGCTGGCGATGCGCGCGGCATCGCAGGATGTGGACATCGCCGAGGCGCAAGGTGTCAACAGCACGACCATTTACCGGCTTGCGTTCTTCATTGCCATCTTCATGGCGGCACTCGCCGGCGGCTTCTATGCGCAGACCTACGCGCTCTCGCCGTTCGCGGGTGAGCCACAATTGATGATCGCCTTCGTGGTCGTGATCCTGGGCGGCATGGGCAGCATTCCGGGCGTGGCGCTGGGCGGCTTGCTGCTCGGTTTTGCCAATAGCTTCCTCGGAACGTTCTATGGCAGCGCGACCTCGATCTTCGTGTCGTTTGGGGCGGTGATCCTGTTGTTGATCGTGCGGCCCTGGGGGCTGTTAGGAACGAGGGAAGCATGAGCGAACAATCGACTATCGACTCCGGCGTGTTGCATCAAAGCATCAGGCCGCGCAGGCTCGCCGAACAGCCGGTGCGCCGCTGGCTCACGCATCCGGCTGTGCTTGCAATCATTGTGCTGGCGCTGATCGCGTTACCGCTGGTGGCACCGAACAAGTTCATCCTGTCCGTCGCGGTGACGACCTTTATCACCGCGATCGCCGCAGCGTCACTGCACCTGATCGTGCGAACCGGTCATGTCTCGCTCGGGCATGCGGCGTTCATGGGGATTGGCGCTTACGTTTCTGCGATTGCGACCATGCAGTTGAACCTCGCGTTTCCGCTTGCGTTGACGCTCGGCTTTCTCGCGCCGGCCGCGCTTGCATTGCTGATCGGCCCGGTCGTGCTGCGCCTGACCGGCAAGTACTTCGTGCTGGTGACGTTCCTGCTCGGTGAAATTGTCCGGACGGTGTTCGTCAACTGGTCGAGCGTGACGGGTGGTTCGACGGGCATATCAGGCGTGCCCGCGCCGAGCCCGCTGTTTGCGCAGCCGGTGCCGTTCTATTACCTCGCGCTCGCGTTCGTGGTGCTGATCCTGGCCTTCATCGGACGGCTGCTGAGTTCGGAGATTGGCCGCACGATCGAGTCGATCCGCGAAAGCGAGCCGCTTGCGCGTTGTTCGGGCGTGCCGGTCCTGCGCACGAAGGTGGCAATCTTTGTGCTGGGCTGCGGACTGGCCGGCGTCGCCGGTGCGCTGCAAGGGCACTTCGTTCACTACATCGATCCGACATCGTTCTCGGTCGACCAGTCGCTCAATCTTGTGGTCATCAATGTGGTCGGCGGCATGTACACGCTGATCGGGCCGATTGTCGGCACGCTTTTCATCGTACTGTTGCCTGAGTTCCTGCGCGGTTATGTGGAGCTTCAACACGTGTTCTTCGGCATCGTGCTGATTATCGTCATGGCGTTTTTCTCCGGCGGTATCGCCGATATCGGCACGTTGTTCGGGCGGCTCTCGCAAGAGCGCGACGCGAGGAGGGCAACGAAATGACGCATCTGCTCGATATCGAGAAACTTACCCGGCATTTCGGCGGCCTGGCCGCCGTGTCCGACCTGACCTTTCACGTCGACGAAAACGAAATCCTCGGCATCATCGGACCCAACGGCGCGGGCAAGACGACGGCCATCAACCTGGTAAGCGGCGTGATCCGGCCGAGCAGCGGGCACGTACGCGTCGCGGGCGAGGACGTGACCGGACTCATGCCCCACGTGCTGGCCCGCAAGGGGCTCGTGCGCACCTTCCAGTCGACGACGGTATACGGCGAGCGCACGGTCCGCGAGAATGCCATGCGCGGCGCGTATCTCGGCATGTATCCGGGCGCCGTTGCGGCCTTCCTGAACACCGCGCGTGCGCGTCGGCTACGGGAGGAATCCGTGCGTCGCGTGAACGAACTGCTGGAATGGCTCAATCTCGCCGATGTCGCGCACCTCAAGGCGGGCAGTCTTCCGTATGGACATCAGAAAACGCTCGGCATGGTCATCTCGCTCGCAGCGCAACCGCGCATCATCATGCTCGACGAGCCAGTCGCCGGCCTGAGTGCCGAAGAAGCCGATCACGTTCGCGACACCATTCTGAAAATTCGCGAGCGCGGCATCACGGTAGTTGTCATCGATCACAACATGCGTTTCATGAAGGGTCTATGCGACCGCGTCATGGTGATGAACCAGGGACACGAGCTGACAACAGGCTTGCCGCTTGAGGTGCTCGCGAATCCGCTGGTCATCGAAGCTTATCTTGGGAGGGGCCATGCCGCAGCTCACCGTATCTGACCTGAACGTGCGTTATGGCCGCGTGATCGGCACGCAGGACGTCTCGTTTGCCGTGGACGAAGGCGAGATCTTTGCGCTCGTCGGCAGCAACGGCGCGGGCAAGAGCAGCGCGATCAAGGCCATCCTTGGCATGGCGCATTACAGCAGCGGCCAGATCATGTTCGAAGGCCAGAACCTGGCTGGACTGAAGACGAGTGAGATTGTCCGTCGCGGTATTGCGCTGTCGCCGGAGGGGCGGCGCGTGTTCCCGCAATTGACAGTCGAAGAGAACCTGCGCATGGGCGCGTTCACGCGTTCGCGCGATGAAGCACAGGAGCGCATGCAACAGATCTACCGCTATTTTCCGCGCTTGAAGGAACGCATGAAGCAGCACGCGAGCAGCCTGAGCGGCGGTGAACAGCAGATGCTCGCGATCGGCCGGGCGCTGATGTCGCGGCCAAAACTGTTCTTGCTCGACGAGCCGTCGCTCGGGCTTGCGCCGATCATCGTCGAACGCATCGGCGACGTGCTCGACGAGATTCGCCGCGAAGAGAAGCTCACGGTGATCCTCGCCGAGCAGAACGCGCACTGGGCGATGCACCTTGCGTCGAGAGCGACGATCTTCGAGCTGGGCCGCTCGGTGAATACCGGACAAACCGAGGCATTGCTGCAGGACCCTGCCGTGCGCAACGCCTATCTCGGCGTGTGACGCGGGGACGCGGTGCAGCACATCAAACCCCTCTTTCGCACACGATGCGACGGGCCGCAACGGCCTCCAAGGAAACCATGAAGAAGATACTGAATCAACCTGACGATTATGTCGACGAGACGCTCGACGGAATGTGTGCAGCGCATCCCGATGTGTATCGGCGCACGGGTGAAAGCGGGCGCGTCATCGCGCGCGCCGAGCCTGGATTTGAAGGCAAGGTCGGCGTGGTATCCGGTGGCGGCTCGGGACATCTGCCTTTGTTCACCGGCTACGTGAGCCCCGGCTTGCTCGATGCATGCGCGGTCGGCAACGTCTTCGCCGGACCGGCTATCGGCGATTGCGTCGACGCAATGCGGGCAGCCGATCAAGGCGCGGGGGTGCTGCGGCTGTACGGAAACTATGGCGGCGACCGGATGAACTTCGACATGGCGGGTGAGCTGACCGAGCTCGACGGCATGCGAAGCGCGACCGTCCTTGTCGCCGACGATGTCGCCAGCGCGAGCCACGAAGAGCGCGCGAAGCGGCGCGGCGTGGCGGGTGTGGTCTATGCCTACAAGATCACGGGTGCGAAAGCGGAACAGCGGGGGGCGTCGCTGGAGGAAGTCACGCGGGTGGCCCGTAAAGCGGTCGATGCCTGCGCTTCGATTGGCGTGGCGCTCACGTCGTGCATCGTGCCTGAAGCCGGCATGCCGAGCTTCACGATCGGCGACCACGAGATCGAGATGGGCATGGGCATTCACGGCGAACCGGGCATCTGGCGTGGCGAGCTTAAGTCCGCCGATGCGCTTGCCGCCGAGATGCTCCAGCGCGTGTTGAACGACCTCGGCATTGGCGCAGGCGAGCGCGTTTCGGTGATGGTCAACTCGCTGGGCGCAACGCCTTATGAAGAACTTTATATTCTCTATCGCGCGGTCTCCCGGGAACTGGCGGCCAAGGGCGTGAGCATTGTTGCGCCGCTGGTTGGCCGCTATGCGACATCGATGGAAATGACGGGCGCATCGCTCACCTTGCAACGGCTCGACGGCGAACTCGAGGCACTGTTGCGCGCGCCGGCGAATTGTCCATTCTGGAGGTCCTGAGCATGCCGGTTACCGTAGGTGCAACCGATCAGGCGCTGCATCGTTGGGCCGACGCAATGGACCGCGCGGCGCCGGAATTGAACCGGCTCGACGGTCAGCTTGGCGACGGCGATCTGGGCGTAACGCTCGTCAAGTCCGCGACGGCTGTGCGAACAGCACTCGATGCCGGGCCGTACGCCGACCTCGGACAGCTCTTCAAGGCGTGCGCGATGGGCTGCGCGCGTGCCTCGGGTTCGAGCTTCGGCACACTGTTGACCTTGACGTTCATGACGCTCGCGAAGCGGCTCGAAGGCCGTGCGACGCTGGAGTGGAATGCGTTGCCCGCCGAACTGCAGGCGTCGCTCGACGCAATGTCGAAGCGTGGCGGCGCGAAGCTCGGCGACAAGACCGTGCTCGACACGCTGGCAGCCGCGACGAATGCAATCGAAGGATTGTTGGACCCGCAGGCGCAGCATGCAGCAGCGAGCGCGGCGGTGGATGCGGCCATCGGGCATTTCCGCACGCAGCCAAACCGGATTGGCCGCGCGCGGATGTTCGCGGAGAAATCCATCGGTCTGGATGATCCGGGGATGATCGCGTTTCGCCATATGCTGGCGAGTCTCGCGGGCGCATAGCCGCACACGACGGAGAGACGCAACCCCGCGTTGCATGCAAGCGGGGCGTGCGCTTCAGTCAATCAGAAGTCACGGGCGCTGCGCGCCGCACTGGCCGACATACACCGCCATCAGCGACGAAGCTGTAGTCACGAACAGACGGTTTCGCTTCGGACCGCCGAAGGTCAGGTTGGTGGCAACCTCAGGCAGGTGGATCTTGCCAAGCAACTCGCCATCGGCGGCATAACAATGTACGCCGTTGCCGGCTGTGGTCCAGATGTTGCCTTCCGTGTCGACGCGAAAACCGTCGGCCACGCCCGGCGAGATAGTCGCGAACACTCGTTGATTGTCGAGCCGGTGGCCATCGATCACGTCGTAAGCAACAATATGGTGCGGCCCTGACGGATCGTGGGAAATCCCTGAATCCGCGATATGTAAAATGGTCTCGTCGGGCGAAAACGCGAGGCCGTTCGGTTTGACAAATGCGCCAGTTGCAACCGACATTTCGCCGTTGCGCGGATCGAGCCGATACACATTGTTCGCCCCGATCTCGCTTTTCGCCTTGTTGCCCGTGTAGTCGCTGAGGATGCCGTAGTCCGGGTCGCTGAACCAGATCGTGTCGTCGGACTTCACGACAATATCGTTCGGTGAATTGAGCCGCTTTCCTTCGAATCTGTCGGCAAGAACGGTGATCGTGCCATCGGGTTCGGTGCGGGTCACCCGGCGTCCGCCGCTCTCGCATGTAACCAGTCGTCCCTGACGATCACGGGTATTGCCATTTGCATGACTGCACGGGCTGCGATAAACCGTCGCCGGCGCGCCTTCCACCCAGCGCATGATGCGATCGTTCGGAATGTCGCTCCACAGCAGGTAATCGCCATCGGCGAAATAGACAGGACCTTCAGGCCAGCGCATGCCTGTATGCAGCACTTCAATGCGTGCGTTCGCAACGAGGCTCGAGCGAAAACGCGCGTAGTTGATGATTTCGAATTCCGGGCTCACAGGGTCTCCATTGAAAATGAATGCGGGCGATGGCTTGAGCCTGAATGCCCGCGGGCTCGCAATCATTCGCTTGCAGTTTTCGACTCCCACGTGGCGACGGGAATCGTCGGCATGTTGAAAATTTCGTTGGTGCGCACGTAGTGGTGGCCATGCATGCGTCCGACAAGCTGTAGCTGCGGCGTATCGATCAGACATCGCCCGGCGTCGAGCACGGCGTGATCGCTGATGTGCATGGCGAGGACCTCGCCAATGACCAGTGAGCGGCGCGTACCCAGCGGGACGATCTGCATCAGCGTGCATTCGAACGAGACGCTGCTTTGCGCAATGCGCGGCGTGCGAATCAGCGTGGAAGCCGCCGGCGTCAGACCGGCCGCGACGAATTCATCGACCTCGGGGCCGAATTCGATCGCTGTGATGTTCATACGCTCGACCGTATCGCTGGTCACGAGATTGACGACGAACTCGTTTTGCAAGCGCACGTTCTCGCCGGTGTCTTTGCGGTCGGTATCGGAGCGATGGTTGATGGCAAAGCCGAGCGTCGCCGGATCTTCGGCGAAGACATTGAAGAACGAAAACGGCGCGGCATTGGGCTGACCGTTTGCGTCCATCGTCGACACCCAGGCGATGGGGCGCGGCGTGACCGTCGACGACAGCAGCTTGTAGCGCTCATGCGGGGTGTGCTTTGCGAAATCGAAGTACATGACGATCCTCTTGATCAATGAACGGTGGGCAGCGCCCGCTACGTCTCGGCCTGAGGCCCGTGGCGGCGGCACTTGGCGCTTCAGATCACGCCTTCTTCGCGCAACCCCTCTATCTGTGCTTTCGAGAAGCCCAGCCAATGTTCGAGGATGTGTTCGTTGTCTTCGCCATAGCAAGGCGCACCGCGGTCGATCACACCGCCGCTATAGGCGGGCGTCGCGCTCATCTTCACGGGGAACTCGGCGACCGGCCAGCGGCCGATGCGCGTGCCGGTGACTTCGGTCAGCCATTCGAGCGACACCAGTTGCGGGTCGCTGTCGCACCGGTCGCCTGCCGTCTGGCACACGCCTGCGGGCACGCCAGCGCGCTGCAAGCGTTCCATGCCCGCGTAGGCGTCCTGCGTCGATGACCACGCGGTGACGAGTGCATCGAGCGCATCTTGGTTCGCGAGCCGCGATTCAAGTGTCGCGAAGCGCGGATCCGACCTCAGGGCGGAGAGCCCCGTGACTTCGGCGAAAGCGCGCCATTGTGTATCGTCGAAGCACGCGATGCTCAGCCATCGGTCGTCGCCCGCGCACCGATATGCGCCGTGCGGCGCGGCGGCCTTATAAGGCGAGCGGTTGCCGTAACGCGACCACGCGCGGCCGTTCGCGGACCAGTCCAGCACGGCCGTTGCCGTCTGGAAAATACCGGACTCGCATTGCGATGAATCGATCCACTGTCCTTCGCCGGTCTGCTCGCGGTGATAAAGAGCACCGAGCGCGGCGAGCGCGAACCCATATGCGCCGATCCAGTCGAGATACGAATAGCCCCAGCCGGCCGGTGGCGCCGGATCGGGCAGGCCGGACATTTCCGTGCTGCCGACAAACGACGCCGCTACCGGCCCGACCGTGCGAAATCGTCCGTACTTGCCGATCGCGCCCATGCCCGCTTGCTGCACATAGATGATGTCCGGACGGATCGACTTGAGTACGTCGTAGCCCAAGCCTAGCCGCTGCAACACGCCCGGAGAAAACCCTTCGGCGACGATATCCGACATGCGGATCAGGTCCTTGGCGATTGCAAGTCCCTTGGGGTGACGAATGTTCAGAGACATCCCGCGTTTGCCGGCGTTCTTGTTGTTGAACTGGCCGCCCATGTCGGCATCGGTGACGGCTTGCAGGGGTGCGGTTGCATTGATGCGCGCTTCACGGCCCCCGACGGGCGCCATTGCGCCGAGCCGCGTATCGGGATTCTCTTTCCACTCGACTTTGATGCTTTCCGCGCCGAGCGAATTCAGGAACCGTGTGCCGCCCGCCGACGCCAGGAACCATGAAAAATCGAAGATTCGAATGCCTTGCAGCGGGAATGGTTTGCTGTGCTTCGAGAGCACCGGAGTGCGGGGTTCGGCGGGTATGCGGCCCGTGGTTGCCGGGTCTTTCAAGGGACGGGTAAGACTTGCGTCGCCGTTGTGTTCTCCGAGCAACGGCGCACGGGGACCCGGTCGCCAAGCGGTCGCGGTGCTCAGCCATTTGCTCGTCGGGTATTGAAATGTGCGGCCCAGTTCAGGATGTTCAATGTCCGAAAACGTGGAGCGCATAAGCCAGTGTTCGTCCTGCGCATTCTCGTGTGGCTTGCGTACCGGTGCCCACAACAGCCCGGCGTCTTGCGCTTCGCGCCAGGGCAGATGCGCATAATCGTAGGACGCAACAAAACGCTGGATCACCTCCAGCATGTGCTCGGCTTCCTTGTCGAGCCGCGCCGACCCGGGGGTGTCACGCGCGGAAAGATCGCTATCGGACGCGGGTGGGCGCAGGTCTTCCGCTTTGTCATAGTGCTGGAGGAACGGCACGAGCCGCGCCTTGTCGCGCGCCGAAACACCCCACGTCATGTTCCATCGGTTATCAGCCGTGGGGCTGATGTTGAGCATGCTGTTCGTGGCTTCCGCTGCGTGGCGCGCGGTCTGGCGCATCAGCGGCGCGCGGCGCATCACCCACGACATCAGATCCAGTTCCGTGTTGATCGCCACGGCCTGATGCACGGCGCAAGAGAGGTCCTGTCCTTCGCCCGTTTGCTTGCGATGCAGCAGCGCCGCAACGATCGCCACCGCCGTCTGATCGCCGGCGATGTGATACGCGTGCCACACCTGCGGTGCAATGGGCGGCCTGGCATAGCTGCCGTCCGGTTCGGGATCGTATCCGCAATTCATCATGACGCCGCCCAGCGCGAGATGGATCAGGTCGGACGCCCGGTAGTCCTTCCATGGGCCGCTGTCGCCGAACGGGGTAATGCGCGCGACGATCAGATGCGGATATCGTTCTGTCAGCGGCTGGTCGAGTTGCAACTCGCGCGCGAGGCGGCCGCAGCTGCTGTCGAGCAGGATGTCGGCATGACCAAGGAGGTCGAGAAACTGCTCACGTCCGTCAGCGGTTGCGGTATCGACGACAACCGACTTCTTCCCGCGGTTATAGGCCCAGTAAAACAACGAGCGTTCCGGACCGGGCTCGTCTTCGAAGAACGGTCCGATCTTGCGCGTCGGGCTGCCTTTCGGCGGTTCGACCTTGATGACTTCGGCGCCCAGGCCGGCTAACACGAGTCCGCAGTATTCGCCCAGTTCGTCGGCGACTTCGATCACGCGCAACCCGGCCAGCATGCCAGGCAGGGTCTTCTGATCGGGCATCAGCGAGTTCGGAGAAGCGGAGGTGCTGGAAGTGGGATGCGACATGATTTCCTTGTATTGACCGGGACAGCCGCGGCTCGCCGCGCCTCGCCAGGAGCGGGCTCCTGGGCGGCACGAGCATGAGCGGGACACCCCGCCCGCCGCGATGGTGGCGCCGTCTCTGCCTAGCGCGAGTTCTGGATGTAGACGACGTGAGTCTGCGTGTACTCGTAGAGCCCGTGCTTGCCGTCCGCGCCGCCAATGCCGGAACGGCGCACGCCGGCGTGAAAGCCTTGCATCGCTTCGAAGTTCTCTCGGTTGACGTAGGTTTCGCCGAAGCGAAGTTCGTTGCAGGCGCGCATTGTGTTGCCGAGGTTACGTGTATAGATCGATGACGTTAATCCGTAATCTGAATCGTTAGCCATGTCGATGGCCTGATCGAGCGTATCGAAGACGGTCACCGGCGCGACCGGACCGAAGATCTCGCGACGCATGATCTCCATGTCCTGGCGACAGTCCAGCAATACCGTGGGCTCGAAATACTGGCCGCCTTCGCGTTCCACCCGTTTGCCGCCGGCCGCGAGCCGAGCGCCATCGGCGAGCGCACGTTCGACCAGTCCGTGCACCTTTTCTGCGGCAGCGACGTTGATGAGCGGTCCCATGTTGACATCCGCGGCGCCAAGCGGGTTGCCGAAGGTGGTCGCACGCATCGCGCGCACGAGTTTCTCGCTGAAGGTATCCGCCACTTTGCGATGCACGTAGATGCGCTCCGCGCAATTGCAGACCTGGCCGCTGTTGATGACGCGTGAATCCCTGATGGCGTTGACCGCCAGATCCAGATCGGCGTCGTCCATCACAATCGCTGGCGCCTTGCCGCCCAGTTCCAGATTGACCTTGGTGATGTTCTTCGCCGCGGCGGCCATGATGCGCGAGCCGGTTTCCACGCTGCCGGTGAAACTGATCATGCCAATGTCGCGATGGCCTGCCAACGCGCTGCCGGCTTGCGCACCGTTGCCATAGACAAGATTGAAGACGCCTTTGGGCAGGTCGGTTTGCGCAAGCAGTTCGGTAAATAGCGCAGCGTTATTCGGTGTCTCTTCGCTCGGCTTGATCACGATGGTGTTGCCGGTGACAAGCGCCGGCGCCATCTTGCGGGCGATCAGGAAGAACGGAAAGTTCCACGGCAGGATCCCGCCGATCACGCCAATGGGCTGACGGAACAGGAAGATGTTTTCGTCGGCGCGATCGCTGGTAATGACTTCACCTTCCAGGCGGCGTGCCCACTCCGCCATGTAGTCGAGGTAGTCCGCCGTGAAGGTGGCCTCGGTGCGGGCGAGTGAAAGGATCTTCCCTTGCTCCTCCGAAATCACGCGTGCAATTGCCTCGGCATTGTCACGAATCTTCCCGGCGATGCGCCGCAAATGCCCGGCCCGCTCGATTGCCGGAAGGCGCGCCCAACCGCCCTGGGCGCGCTTCGCGGCTTCTATGGCCTGCTCGACAACCGTAGCCGGCGAGTTCGGTATCTCCGAAATGACGGCGCCGGTGGCGGGGTTGAGAACCGCGATGCGTTCGCTGTTGTCCGGTTCGATGAATCGGCCATCAATGTAGTTACGGTGCATGTGTCTCTCCATGTTGCGTGAACTGACCGCGCGCGCCTGGCTGGCATCCGACGGATCAGCATGGGACAGCTTTTGGCTATTTATATTGAATATAGTTTATATAATGCATTGTATTCGCCCACGTCGTCAACGCTTGATGCCCTTCGATCCGCCTCTTGTGCGCAGGCAAAATATAAATTATATTCTTCCCATCGAGAACAAATAGCAACGAGGAGGGGTGATGGAAAGGCCGTTCGACGATGTACGGATTCTCGACATGACGTACGACCTGGGCCGCTATGTCGGGCGTCTGTTCGCAGACCTGGGAGCGTCAGTGACGCGCCTGGAGCCGCCGGGCGGGTTACCTGACCGGCGGCAAGCCAGCAGCAGCGACCCGGCTGCGCGCGAGCCGGCGGTCTACGAGTTCGAGTTCCTGAATGCGGGAAAGGCATGCCGCACGCTTGACTTGAAATCGGGTGACGGACGTGCGGCGTTCGCCGCGCTCGCGACGTCCGCGCAAGTGATCTTGCTGGAGCGGGGCGGCCCGCTATACGACGAGCTTGACTGGGTGAGGTCGCTCTCGCCCTCTCTGGTCGTGACCTCGGTGTCGCCGTTCGGGCGCACCGGCCCGTGGGCGGATGCGGCGGCGACCGATCTGACGCTGCAGGCGGCGGGCGGTATCGCGTGGCTGTCGGGGCGGCTCGACGACGCGCCGCTGCGCCTGCCCGGTTCCCAGGCGACCATGATCGCCGGTGTCTATGCCGCGGTGGCGACATCACTCGCGCTGTATGACACCAGGGCGACGGGGCGCGGCCATGTCGTCGACGTGTCAGCGCAGGAATGCATCGCGCACTCGCTGCAGAATTCGATCCAGATGTGGGACTTCGAGAAGAAGGTGTCGATGCGTGGCGGAGAGGGTACGCGCGACGCGAGCGAGGACATGTTCGCGTGCAAGGACGGCCTGATCTTTCTCGCCGCGCCGCGATCGCTGGGCGTGTCGTGGAATGCGTTGATCAACTGGATCCGCGAGACCGGACATCCTGCCGGCGTGGCATTGTCCGAAGCGCGCTGGGGCGACCGGGTGTGGCGTCTGACCAGGGAGGCAAAGCACACCTTGCGCGAGACGATGGAGTCTTTCACGCGGCAGTACACGAAGCAGGAACTGACGCACGAGGCGCTCAAACGCAAGATCGTGCTGGGGCCGGTCAGTACCGTTCTCGACGTGCTGGAGGACCCGCAACTGCTGCACCGGCAATTTTTCGAGTCGGTCGCGTTGAAGCATTTGAACGCCACCGCGTCGAACCCGACCGTGCGCTTTCCCGGCGCCCCTTATCGACTGTCCGAGCCGGTATGGTCGGTCAGTCCGGCGGCGCCTCTCGACCAGACTTCCGCTCGATCCTAGGAATTTTTCATGCGACCCAATTTTCTCAAGGGCATCCGTTTCACAGACCTGACGTGGGCAGGCGCGGGTCCTTTCGGCACGAAGGTATTCGCGGATTTCGGCGCCGAGGTGCTGAAAATAGAAAGCATGACGCGGCCCGACTCGGTGCGCACTGCCGGGCCTTTCAAGGACGGCGTGGTCGGCACCAACCGCAGCGGTTACTTCGCGTCGCGCAATACAGGCAAGCACAGCGTCTCGCTGAATCTCAAGACCGAAGAGGCGCGGCGCATCGTGCGTGATCTGGTGAAGCACTCCGACGTCGTCTGCAATAACTTCGGACCGGGTGCGATGGATCGCCTCGGCTTCAGCTACGAAGCGCTGTGCGAGATCAAGCCCGACATCATCTACCTGTCGATGCCGATGTACGGCCAGGACGGACCGCGAGCGGACCTGCTGGGCGTTGGCATGACGATCAGCGCGGTGACGAGCATCATGTGGCAGACCGCTTATGGCCCGGATGACCCGGTCGGCCCGGGCACGCACTATCCCGACCATGCTGCGAACCCATACCACGCTGCGTTTGCCGTGCTTGCGGCGCTCGCACACCGGCAGAAGACGGGGCGCGGCATGAAGATAGATCTGTCACAGGTCGAATCCACCACGAACTTTGTCGGACCCTCGATGGTGGAGGCGGCGGCGACCGGCATCGAGCCGCCGCAGATCGGCAATCGCAGCCGCAATGACGCGCCTCACAACATCTTCCGGGCGCGCGGCGACGACACATGGATCGCGATTGCGGTCACGGACGATACCCAATGGCGTGCGCTCACGGAAGCGATCGGCCGCCCGGATCTCGCAGCCGATGCAACCCTGTCCCACGCCGCCGGCCGGCTTGCCGCACTGGCGCGTGTGGAAGACGCTGTAGCGGGCTGGACGCGGGAACTGGACGCAGCGGACATCATCGCCGCGTTGCGCCCTCACGGTATGGCGGTGGCGCGGGTGTCGTCGTCGCGCGATCTGATCGAAAACGATCCGCAACTGGCGCATCGGCAGTATTGGCAGCACGTCGATCACCCCGAGGTCGGTCCGGTCCTGCTGAGTTCGTTGCCGTTCACCATCGACGGGGAGCGCGTTCAGCTTGACCGGCCACCGCTCTTTGGCGAGCACACGAACGCAGTGCTGGGAGGCTTGCTTGGCCTCTCCAGCGAGCGCATCGACGCGCTGAATGAACTCGGAGCGTTGTCATGAGCGAGAAGGATTTCAAACGGCCCAGCTCGAATTTGCGCCGGGCGGCGGCGGTCGTCGGCGTGGGCCATACCGATTGGGTCGGCGACTGGAAGCGCGTTCGCGCCGGCGAAAAGCCTACCGACAGCTACGGCTACGGTGCACTTGCATTACGCGAGGCGTTGACCGATGTCGGGCTGACACGCGCCGATATCGACGGCTTGATTGTTGGTCCGACCACGGCCTACGAGCGCATGTCGGAAGTGCTTGGCATCAATCCGCGCTGGGGTGACCAGGCCGACGCAGTCCTTTCGGTGGCGCAGGCCGTCACGGCGATCGAAGCCGGGCTTGCCGAGACCATCGCCCTGGTTTATGGGAATGACCAGCGCTCCGCTGAAATCCAGTATGGCGGACCGCAGGCGATGGGCGGCGATGCGTTCTTGTCCTACGTGTACCACTCGCCGTGGGGCCTGACATCGCAAGGCGCGCTCTATGCGCTGACGTTTCGCGCGTACTGCCATGAGCGCGGCTTCGATCCGCTGGACCTGGGACAGGTTGCCGTTGCGCAGCGCGCGTGGTCGTCGATGAATCCGAACGCGGTAATGCGCAAGCGCATTACGCTCGACGATTATCGCGAAGCGAAATACATCTGTGAGCCATTGCGGCTTTACGACTACTGCATGATCAACGACGGCGGCGTGGCATTGATCGTCACCACTGCCGAGCGGGCGCAAAAGTTGCGCAAGCCGCCGGTGTACATCGAAGCGCTGGGTCGGCGTGACCTGAATCGCGGGGCAACGAGCCTTGAACCGAGACTGACCGATTTCTATCTGTCCGCACAGCAGGATTGCGCGCGTCAGGCGTACGACATGGCCGGCTTCGGGCCGCGCGACATGGACTTGTTCCAGGTGTACGACAGCTTCTCGGTTCACGTACCGCTCGCGCTCGAAGGCTACGGCTATTGCGATGTCGGCGACGCAGGGCGCTTCCTGCGCGAAGACGGTATCGGCCCGGGCGGAAAATTGCCGACCAATACGAGCGGCGGCCATCTGTCCGAAACCTACATGCAAGGCTGGGCGCATCAGATTGAATGCGTGCGCCAGTTGCGCGGCGAATGCGGCGAGCGCCAGGTGCCCGACTGCCGGCACGCGCATTACACGTCAGATGTTGCCGGCAAGGCGGTGTCGATCATTTACAGCCGATAGGGAAACGCGATGAGCCATGCCACTTCTGAAGCGGCGCGTACGCCGCAGCCCGTGCTGGGCCTCTACGACCGGCCCATGTGGGAAAGCATTCGCGAACGGGCGATGAAACTGCAATGCTGCACCGAGTGCGGAGGGTTTCAATATCCGCCCGCGCCGGTGTGCGTGCACTGCTTGTCCTCGCAGCTTGAATGGCGCGTTTTGTCAGGGCGCGGGAGCATCATCTCGTGGGTGGTCTTTCACAAAGGCTATCTTGACGCGTATCCGGCGCCTTATAACGTGATTGCGGTCAGACTGGCGGAAGGCCCCGTGATGATTTCCAATCTGGAACCGCCGCTGCCTGAAGGTAATTTGACAGGTACCTGGATCGGCAAGCCCGTGCGTATGACGTATATAACGATGCCGGACGAACTCGTTCTTCCGCGTTTCACGACCGATGAAGGTGAGCTGAAACAGACCTGATGCCCAGTGATTGCTTCGCAGAAAAGCCCGAAAAAGCGTGCGCCGTCTGCGTAATCGCTATTTCGGGCTTCAGCAGTTATGCGGGCTGGAGGCGCCCAGGCTGCTAGGGTAGAATCCCGCATTGCTTCCGGCAACAGGATAATTTATTTTATATGTATAAAATATGCGGCCAGTTCGGTGTTTGGGAGCGAGGCGCGTTGCCGCTTTTCTCACGACTCCCGTCGAGTATGCCCATGCAATTGCATAGGCGCGCTCGAGGCGAACCAAAGCAGGCACCCCGCGAGGGTCGCCCTTGATGATCAGCGGTCAGCATCGACGGTGCGGTCTCGTGCGATGTCGGGAATCGGACAGTGGCTGGGGCACTGGCCCGCTCGACATGATTACGCCCCGTCACGGCGCCCTGGTCTTGTTGACCTTGCGGGACGTGCACTGGAAACCCTTGGAATGCATATGACTTTTTGGACGAAACTCGACCAGGTTGCCGAACGATTGCGCGAACGTATCATTTCGGGCGAATACAAGCGCGGTGACAAGCTGAAGCAGGCCGATATTGCCGCCGAACTCGGCGTCTCGATCACGCCGGTGCGCGAAGCGCTGAAGGTGCTCGAGATGGAAGGGTTCGTGGTGAGCGTTCCTCATAAAGGGCTTTCGGTTCCCGAGATCGAGCCGCAACGTGCGCGTGAGATTTTCGAGCTGCGCGTGATGCTCGAGCGGAGCCTGACGGAAAAGGCGCTTGCGCGGATCACCAAGGAGGAGATCGCCGAGATTCGGACGCTGCATCGCGAACTGACGGCTCTCGTGAAGGCGCGCGAGGTATACCCGGTGCGCGCGGCCAACGTGCGTTTCCATTTCCGAATTTACGAAATTGCGGATTGTCCGCAAACGCTGCAGTTTGTGCGCGTGCTTTGGGCGAAGTATCCGTTCAATTTCCACGATGACCAGGCGGTACGCTTCAAGCAACTCTTGCAGGAACACGGCGAAATCATTCGCGCGCTCGAGTCGGGTGATAAGAAGACGGCCCTTGCCGCGATGGTCAATCATATTGAAAGCGGTTGGAACCGTGTCTCTGACAACGTGATGTCCGCAAAACATCCGTAGCGCTAAAGCAGTTCGTTATAACGGAACGCTGCAGCAAGGGCGGCCATGCTGCTTCCATCGGCCGGTTCGCTCTTGCAACGTCTGTGCGCGTGGGCAATCCACGCGCGGTTTCTCAAATCCCATCTCCAAGGTTTCATCACCCGCCCGGTGTTGCGCGAGGCGCCCTGACTTTCGTCAAGCGCGCCGCGTCGCGGGTGCTCTTGATCCTTGATTCGTAGTGTATAGCCGATCAAAACGTTCGGAAACGTGGTCGGACCAATTTGTCCGGGTCCTGCGCGTTACTCATGATGGCGGGGAGCAGCGCTTGCATTGCGCAGCGCATATCGAACAGATATATCCCCGCATTGGAGAACACCATGGACACGCTTTCGCAGGTTATCCGGCTGCACGAAGACGACAACGTCGCGATTGCCCGCAATACCTTGCCGGCCGGCACAGTGCTGGAAGATCTGGACGGGCTCGTTGTGCGCACCGAGGTTCCGGCAGCGCACAAGATCGCGTTGCGCAACGTTGAAGCGGGCGAGCTTGTGCGCCGCTACGGACAGACGATCGGACGCGCGTCTGTCCGCATCGAGCGAGGCGAGCACGTCCATATCCATAATGTATCGATGGGCGATTTCGAGCGCGACTACGCGTTCGGCGAAGACATGAAACCCGTCGACCAGGCACGCGAGACGCTCACCTTCCAGGGCATCCGCCGCGCGGATGGCCGGGTGGCGACGCGCAACTATATTGGCGTGGTCAGCACGGTCAATTGCTCGGCTACCGTCAGCAAAATGGTCGCGCAACATTTCTCCGCACCGGGCCGGCTCGACGCTTATCCGAACGTGGACGGGGTCGTCCCTGTCACGCATAGCTTCGGCTGTTGCATCGACCATAACGGCGAAGGCATCCAGCAATTGCGGCGCACGATTGGCGGTTTCGTCAAACACGCGAACTTTGCGGGCGTGCTTGTGATCGGCCTGGGTTGCGAGGCCAATCAGATGGGCGCGATCTTCATGACGGGTGGCATCGCCCCCGGTCCAACGATGGTGCCGCTCGTCATGCAGGAGCAGGGCGGTACGCAAAAGACAGTCGATGCCGCGATCAAGGCGATAGACACCATGCTGCCTCTGGCCAATCAGGTGGTGCGAGAACCCTTGCCGATCTCGCACCTGAACATCGCCCTGCAATGCGGCGGTTCGGATGGCTATTCGGGGATCACGGCCAATCCGGCGCTCGGCGCGGCCGTTGACTTGCTGGTCCAGCACGGTGGCACCGCCATTCTCTCCGAGACGCCGGAGATCTATGGCGCGGAGCATTTGCTGACACGCCGCGCGGTTTCCCTTGAAGTAGGGGAGAAGATCGTCGAGCGCATTCGCTGGTGGGAATCTTATGCGGAGCGCGAGAAGGGCAGCATCGATAACAACCCGACTCCAGGCAACAAGGCGGGGGGCCTGACGACGATCCTCGAGAAGTCGCTGGGCGCGGTCGCCAAAAGCGGTTCGACGCCGCTGATGGGCGTCTACCGGTACGCGGAGCCGATCGATACCCATGGTCTCGTCTTCATGGACGCGCCTGGATACGATCCGATGGGCGCGACCGGACAGATTGCGAGCGGCGCAAACCTCGTTGTGTTCACGACGGGCCGCGGTTCATGCTTTGGTGCCAAACCCGCGCCATCGATCAAGCTCGCAACCAATACGCTCATGTACAACCGCATGCGCGACGACATGGACATCAATTGCGGCGACATCATGGATGGCTCGGTCAGCGTGCGCGAGAAGGGCGAACAAATCTTTCGCTCGATCATCGAGATCGCCTCGGGCGCGCAGAGCAAGAGCGAGGCGTTAGGCGTGGGCAACGAGGAATTCGTTCCGTGGATGATCGGCGCTCAGATGTAAACCTCGATGAAGAGCACGTCGCCGTCTTTGCCATGCCTCTGTGTTGTGGATCCGGGCAAACCCTGAAACGAGGCACTTTCGGTTGTCGCTTAATTTAATATAAATTATATTGCAGAGACCAATATAAACCGGCCGGCTGCGAGACGCACGCGTGCCTTGCAGCTTCGCAGCTTCGCAGATTCGCAGGCCGCGTCACAACGGAGACAAAAGTGACCTGGAAGTCCCGCTATTGGGTGTTCTTGATGTTGTTCGCGCTCGCGACCATCAACTATCTGGACCGTGTCGCTCTATCCATTTCCGCAGGCAGGATATCCGCCGATCTGGCCATCACGAAGGTCCAGCTCGGTTACCTGTTCTCATCGTTTCTGTGGGGCTATACGCTCTTTCTCATTCCAGTCGGCCTGCTGGTGGACCGCTTCGGCTCGCGCTCGGTCGCGGCCGTCAGCATGGCGGTATGGTCGGCTGCTACTGCACTGACGGGGGCGGCGATGTCGGTGGGCGCGGTGATCGCGGCGCGCATCGTCATGGGTGTGGGCGAGTCCAGTTGCTATCCGGCAGCGGGGCGGATCATCCGCGAATGGGTGCCGAACAGCGAGCGGGCAACCGCCACGACGATCTTCAATTCGGGCGCGTATTTCGGTCCTGCGTTGGGCGCCGTGGGGTTGTCGTGGCTCGTCTCGGTAGCAGGCTGGCGCTGGTCCTTCGCGATCTGCGGTCTGGTCGGCTTCATATGGCTCGCGTTCTGGCTCGTGTTTTTCCGCACACCGGAGAAGGCCACATGGTTGCCGGAAGCGGAACGGCGCATCATCGAACGCGATCGGGAAACCGGGCGGCAGGTGCGTGGCAATACGGCGCCGCCGGTCGGACTGGCCGGCCTGATACGCAGCAAGACCATGATCGGCCTGATGATCACGCAAGGCTGCAACTCTTACACCCAGTACCTGTTTCTCACGTGGCTGCCGAACTATCTGCAAACCGAACGCGGCATGACGATGCTCACGAGCGGCACCGTCATGGCATTGCCCTATCTTGGCGCGATCGTCGTGTCGATAGCGCTCGGCGTACTGAGCGACCGGATGCTGACCGAGCAAGCGGTGGAAGCAGGACGCCGCCGCACGCTGATCGGGATCGTGATGATCGGCGGCGCTTCCATCCTGTTTGTACCGTGGATATCGAGCGTGTGGGTCATCATCGGGTTGATCACGCTCGCACTCGGTGGCGTTGCAACCGGTAACGCCCTCAATATCGCGTTGCTGGGCGACCTGCTGCCGTCGAAATCGGACGTCGGGCGCGGTACGGCAATGCTGCTGATCGGCGGTAACGTACTGGGTTTTCTTGCGCCTATCGTCACGGGCTACGTTGTGCAGGCGACCGGGCAATTCGCCGCTGCGTTCGTGGCGGCGGGCGTACTGCTCGTGGTTGGCGCATTGTCGACGTGGTTTCTGACACGTTCGCCTATTGGTCCAGCAAGAATCGCAGTCACAACCGCGAACGCGCCGCGGGCTGCCGGGAGTTGACATGAACGGGCCTCTTTCCCGCACACCGGTTAAGCTCGCAACGGCTCCGCACGTTGGCATCCGGCCCGAGTGGCTCGCGCTGCGTATGGAACCCGCGCTTGAGCCGGCGCTCCCGATCATCGATGCGCATCATCATCTTTGGGAACTGCCTGACAAGACGTATCGGGTGGCTGACCTGCTCGACGATATGAGGGGTGGCCACGATATCCGCGCGACGGTGTTCATCGAGTGCAAGACCCACTACGACACGAACGAACCCGCCGGATTCGAGCCGCTGGGCGAGGTGCGCTTCGCTTGCGATGAAGCGCGCAAGGCGCAGGCCACGGGCGCCCATACAAAAGTGGCGGCGGCGGTCGTTGCAAACGCGGACCTGTTGCTTGGCGACAAGGCACGTCAAGTCCTCGAACGCATGCTCGACGTTTCCGATGCCCGCGTGCGCGGGATCCGCAATATTGCCGTGTGGCATGCCGATCCGACTGTGCGTGCATCGGCGGCTACACCACCGCAAGGGTTACTGTCGGATCGGCGCTTTCGCGATGGTTTCAGGCATCTCGCTCCGCTCGGCCTGAGTTTCGATGCGTGGCTGGTTCATACACAGATCGACGAGTTGTGCGCGCTCGCTGCGGCCTTCCCGGATACGCGCATCGTGCTGAACCACGTTGGCGGACCGCTCGCGCTGGGTCCTTATCGTGGGCATCGCAGCGAGGTCTTCGATGCCTGGCGCGCAAGCGTCACGGCGCTTTCGCGTTATCACAATGTCTGCATGAAGCTCGGCGGTTTCGGTATGCCGCTCTTCGGTTTCGATTTTCAGGAACTTCCGTTGCCGCCCGATTCGCAGACCGTCGCGAGCGCGATCCGGCCTTACGTGGAAACGTGCATCGATACTTTCGGTGCGACGCGCTGCATGTTCGAGAGCAACTTTCCCGTCGACAAAGGTTGCTTCAGTTACAGCCTGTTGTGGAATGCATACAAACGTATCACCGCGGGTGTCCCGGACGCCGAACGGGCGGCGCTCTTCCACGATACTGCGGCCGCGGTTTATCGGATCGGGTCAACGTGATGTGATCGGCGGCGCTATTCAGCCCCGCCTGAGCCGCATACGCTCGCCAACCGCTACCTATGCCGGCACGAACTTCGCGAGTGAGATGTCAGGCGTGACATCGTCGAATTGCACTTTCATCGGCATGCCCATTGCGGCGTTTTCCGGAATGGCGCCCACAAAGTTTCCAACGACCAGCGGGCCGTCCTCGAGTTGCACAAGACAGACGTGATACGGCAGGTCGTCACGGAACGCGGTCCAGTAAGCGCGGTGGAACGTCACCCACGACACCAGCGTGCCGCGTCCGCTTACCGGCTCCCAGCTTTGCGTATTGGAGAGGCAAGCGGGGCAAACCGGCGTGGGTGGAAAGTGACGATGGCCACAAGCCTTGCATACCTGAACCGATAGCCTGTGCGCGCGTGCATGTTCCCAATATCCTTTCGAATCTTCATCGATAATCGGCAATGGCTTGTCATAGGAATTGAACATGACTATCCCTTCGTGTAGATGATGGAGCGCGTGCAGGGCGTGGCGGCAACGTACTGGACGACTTCACAATCCGCTACCTGTCGCGCGCCGCATTCTCCGCGCAATTGACGGACGGCTTCGACATTGAGCGCCCACCCCTGCATGTAGGAGTTGGACAGATGTCCTCCGTCGGTATTGGTCGGCAGGCGGCCATTGAGTCCGAGCGCACCATTCTCCACAAACACGCCTGCTTCACCGCGCTCGCAAAAGCCCAGGCCTTCGAGACTGAAGAGGACTGTGGGCGTGAAGTTGTCATAGCACATGAGTGCGTCGATGTCGTCGTGCGTCACGCCGGCCATCTGATACGCGTTCGTGCCGGCCTCGCGCACCTCGTCGTACCAGAACTCCTGATCGAAGTTGCCGATTGCACTGCGCTCGAACGCGTCGCGCGCGCCTACACCGGAAATTAGCACAGGGGGTTTGCTCAGGTCGGCGGCACGGTCGCGTGTCGTGAGGATCATGCAGACTGCGCCGTCGTTGACGAGACAGTAGTCGAGCAACCCGAGCGGTCCGACGATCCGGCGTGCCGCGGAGTGATCGTCGAGCGTGATGGGCTTGCGCATCACTGCATCGGGATTGAGGATTGCGTTGTTGCGAAACGCGACCGACACCTCGCCAAGCTGACGCGTGGTCGTACCGTAACGCTCCATGTGCATGCGGAACATCAGCCCATGCGAGGCGCCCGGGGAGGTGAGTCCCCACGGGTCCCAGAACGTGGCAAATTCGTCGCCGCCGTAATTCATCCGCCGCGATCGGCCGATGTTCGTATAAATGAGCGCGACGTAGTTGGCCGCACCCGTTTCAAGCGCGAGCATTGCCTCGGTGATCGCCATGCCGGACATGCGGCCGTGACCCGGCAAGGTCATCGTCCAGCGGGGATTGAGACCGAGGATCTCGCCCATGTGTGCGTAGAAAGGCACGCGGCAAGTGAGCAGTCCGTCCACTGCGTTCTTCTCCAGCCCGCAATCATCAAGCGCGAGTTTGAACGCTTGCGCGCCGAGCGCATAGTCGCTGACATCGGGGAAATCACCGTATCGGGTATTGCCAACCCCGACAACGGCTACACGATTACTCAGGTCCTGCATTGGATTCATGCCTGTTTCTCCGTCGAATGTCGGATAGAAGCGCCTCACCCGGAGGCAGCGTATGGCCTGTGTTGCAGCGGATCTATCGGCCTGTAAGGACAGGAACAGGACGCGGCAGGCGCGACGTTCAGGTATGGTCTGTTCGACCAGTGCGGGCCTGCCTGTTTCAGTCCGAATCGGTCACAGCGGCCCCGGCGGGACAGTCTTGTCACTAGGAAATATAAAATGTATTTTATGGGTCGTTGGGTGATGTGGTCAAGCTGAAAATCTCGTCAGTCGGCGTGGTCCAAGTCTTCTTTTAGCTGACAAGGCCCCGGAGCCGGGGCGCGTTGCCAGTCAGCCGCTTCGATGGTGTTTTCGTCACGATATATTTTTATATAATATAATTTTGCATCGGGCCAAGGTTTGCCATGGATCGTAGGGGGAATTTCATGAGGCACTATTTCCATGGCGATCGTAGGCAACGCTGGTCGATATGAAGGAATTGCCGGGATGCTGTCATAACCCCGGTCGATAGAGAAATTGGTTGGGCAAGGAGGCAAGTAACGGATATGGCATCCACCAGCGCAGGCCGTCAAACATTGGCGAGGGTCATCGCGGATCTGGAAGGCAAGATTCTCGACGCATCGTGGCGAAAGCAAACGCGACTTCCGTCCGAGCGGGAACTCGCCACGTCTCTTGCGGCTTCACGCACGACAGTGCGCGAAGCGATTCAGCGTCTGGTTGCGCGTGGCCTGCTTGAAACGCGTCGCGGCAGCGGCCTGCATGTGAGTAGCCACCCGCCGGCCAGGCTTGGCGCACCATGGCTTCAATTGATTGCCGAGAACCCGCCAATGCGTGCTGACACGCTTGAGTTCCGGCTCGTCTTCGAATGCGCGGCTTCACGGTTTGCGGCTGAACGCGCCACGCAGACCGAGCTGGCTAACCTGGATTCCATTCTCGAGAAAATGGAGCATGCAGTGCGCATCGAGGACGTGCAGGCTGAAGCACTCGCCGATGCCGAATTCCACACGGCGTTGGCCGGCGCTTCGCACAATTTGATGATGGGCCACTTTCATGCAAGCGTTATTGCCGAATTGCGGGAGCACATTACGAGCAACACGTTCGACGCATCGCACATCGTCGTCGACGCGAGACGCCTTGCCTCGATGCGTCTCGAGCAGCACAGGGCGATCTACGAGGCCATTCGTGCGCGTACGCCCGATGCAGCGTTCAACGCCATGTATACGCACATCGATTTCGTCGGCAAGCAATTTGTGTCGATATGAAGGCATGGCTGCATGTCGAACTTGTCTGGAAGCTACATGCTGATGTGCGGCGCGGTGTATGGAGAAGCGTTCCGCATCGACGACCCTTGAGAAGGCAGTTCACGCGTTTTCCGGTATTGCGATACTCTTTGAATCTCTTCCTCCGTTGGCCGATCCGTGCCTTGAATGAAGGTGTCGCGCATCGTGTCAGTGCTCACCAGGGACCACCATGCCGATTGACTCTTCCGCTTCTCCCGTCTGGTTCATTACCGGCTGCTCGACCGGATTCGGTCGCGAGATCGCACAGGCCGTGCTCGCGCGCGGCTGGCGTGCGATCGTGACCGCCCGCGATCCCGCCGCCGTCGCAGACCTCGCAAGTGCGCACCCCGGCCTCGCGTTGCCGCTCAAACTCGATGTGACTTCTCCCGCTGACATGGCCGCGGCCGTAGCGGAGGTGAAGGCTTCGTTCGGCCGCATCGACGTGCTGGTCAACAATGCCGGATATGGTTACTTGTCGGCTGTCGAAGAAGGGGAGGATGACGAAGTCCGCGCCATGTTCGAAGTCAATTTCTTTGGCGCAGTCAGCGCGATCAAAGCTGTGTTGCCGACGATGCGCGAGCAGGGCGCAGGACACATCGTCAATATCACGTCGGTGGGCGGCCTGGTGGGTAATCCAGGCAGCGGCTATTACGCCGCGACCAAGTTCGCGCTGGAAGGCCTCGGCGAAGCGCTTGCACGCGAGACAAGAGAGTTGGGAATCAAGGTCACGACCGTCGAACCGGGACCGTTCCGAACGGACTGGGCGGGGCGCTCACTGAAGCAGACCAGTCATTCAATCGACGCATACGAATCAATCGCCGGCAAGCGCCGCGCTGACGTTGCTGCTCATAGCGGCCGGCAACCGGGCGATCCGGCACGCGCGGCACTGGCGATCATCGCGGCCGTCGAGGCAACCGTGCCGCCGTCTAACCTCGTGCTGGGCAAGCCCGGGCTGGAAGCGGTCCGCGCGAAACTCGGCAGGCTCAAGAATGACCTCGATACCTGGGAGACGACGACGGTCGGTGCGGATTTTCCGGACTGAGATCGTGGTTCAGCGCGCGCTCGAATCTAGCGGGCATCTTCGGCAAGTCGCTTTCAGACGAAAATGCCCGCTTCAGACGCCGCGCTTCAAACGCCGAGATGCTCCAGCAATTCGTCTTCGCGTGCGATCACGTCCTCGTTGGTCAGCGTCTGGATGATCCTGCCGTCGACCATCAGGTTATGGCGGTCCGCCACCGATATGGCGAAGCGCAGGTTCTGTTCCACCAGGAGGACAGTGCGGCCATCGGCCTTGAGTTGCAGGATCACGTCCCCGATCCGGTCGACGATGACAGGCGCGAGACCCTCCGTCGGTTCGTCGAGGAGGATGAGTTGCGAACCCATGTGAAGCGGGCGGGCGATAGCGAGCATTTGCTGCTCTCCGCCTGACAATGTCGATGCTTTTTGATGGCTGCGTTCGCTCAGCACCGGAAACAATTCGAAGATGCGTTCGAGAGACCATGCAGCGGGACCGCGAACGGGCGAGATGACAAGATTCTCCAGCACGCTCAGCGTCGCAAAGATGCCGCGGTCTTCGGCGACATACCCAATGCCCGAGCGCGCGGTCCGCTCGGGACCCAGCGGCAGCACGTCTACGCCCTTGAACCGCACTGTTCCGCTGCGCCGCCGCATGTCGCCGATAATCGCTTTCAACGTCGTGGTCTTACCGACGCCATTGCGGCCTATCAGCGTGACCACTTCCCCGGGCTGGACGTCGAAGTCGACACCGTGAAGCACTTGCGTCTCGCCGTACGATGCGTGCAGGTTGCGTACTTCAAGCATGTCCGTTTCCTCCAATGCCGCGTTTGCCACCGAGATACGCTTCGATCACCCGCGGGTCGGAGTGCACTTCGTCATAAGAGCCAACCGTCAGAACGCTGCCTTGTTGCAGGACGATAATCTGCCGCGCGAGATCTGACACGACCCGCAGATTGTGTTCGACCATGATGACCATTCGGTCCTCGGCAATGGACCGGATCAGTTCGATGATCCGGCCGATGTCCTGCGATGACATCCCCGCGGTCGGTTCGTCGAGCAGCAGAACCTGCGGCCGCGTCGCGAGGCTGATGCCAAGTTCCAGCGAACGTTTGAGACCATAGGGCAGGGCTGACGCCTGCTCATCGCGCCAGACGGACGCGATGCCGACCTGATCCATGATGTCGTGGATTTCCTGACGATGGACCTCGAGCCCATGACTGCGGCGCCAGAATTCGCATCCGCTCGTCGCCCGGCGCTGCATCGGCAGGAGGAGGTTTTCCGCGACCGTCATGTGACTGAAGATGCTGCTGATCTGGAAACTGCGCACGATACCCAGCCGTGATACTGCCTGCGGATTGAGGCGTGAGATGTCCTGATCGTGAAACAGCACTTTTCCGGCGGAAGGCTTCAGGAAGCTGCTCAGCAGATTGAAGAAAGTCGTCTTGCCCGCGCCGTTCGGCCCAATGATGCCGAACACGCCCGTTCCCGCGAAGCGTAAATCCACGCCCGCCACAGCGACGAACCCATTGAATTCCTTGCGCAGCCCACGCGTCTCGATGACGGGTTCCCGCGCTGCAATGCGGGCCTGCGTCGCAGCGCCGCTTCTCACGTATTCAGCACTCGCTGACATCGTCGAACCTCCGGTAAGTGCTCAAGAAATATAAAAAATAAAAAATAATCGTTGGGCTAATATACAATGCATTTTCGCGGCAAGGTTGAAGTTACATCAAAAAATTCTGGAGACACAACCATGGGACTGGGAAGCGGATGTCGGCGTGCGGGCTGGCTGCGCAGTTTGCCAATGAGAGCGATTGCGTGTACTGCCGCAGTTGCTGCGGCGGTGGGAGGGGCGGCTCCGGCGCAAGGCGAGATGACCGGAAAGGCGTTCACCATACTGGTCATCACCGATCTGTCGACGGTCTATTCGGATACGTCCGGCAAGGGTTCCGTCGACGCTGCAAAGATGGCGATCGCCGATTTCGGCGGCAGCGTGAACGGCGTGCCCATCAAGCTGATCGTGCTCGACAACAAGCTTGATGTTGGCATCACGGTCAACAAGACGCGGCAGTTGATCGAGACCCAGGGCGTGAACATGATTACCGACGTCACCGGATCGGCCGCAGCTATCGAGGTAGCGAAGCTCGCCAAAAAATACAAAGTGACGACTACCTTTGTGAGTCCCGGAACGACGGCGCTGACAAACGACTTCTGTACGAAGTACGCCTGGCATTACGCATGGGATACCTACGCACTGGCAAATCTCGCCGCGACCAAGGTGACCAAGCTTGGCGCGAAGCGCTGGTATTTCATCACCGCCGACTATGCGTTCGGTCACTCCCTGCTCGAGCAGTTCAGCCGGGCCGCGAAAGCGGCGGGCGGCACGGTGGTGGGTAACGACATGGTGCCGTTTCCAAACGATGACTTCTCGAGTTTCCTGCTGAAAGCGCAGGCCGCCCATGCGGACGCGATCGGCATACTCGAATCAGGACAGGACCTGCGTAACGCGGTGAAGCAGGCGGGTGAATTTGGGCTGATGAACGGCTCGGTGCGCCTCGTCCCGGGACAGATGAACCTGACCGACGTCGCGGCCCTTGGCATCTCGGCATGGTCGGGCGCAATCCTGGCGGACCCGTGGTACTGGAACTACGACGACCGCACGCGGGAGTGGAGCGGGCGCTTCCGCAAGCTTTACGGATTCGCACCCGGCAGTCTCCACGCGGGCAACTACTCCTCGGTCATGCAGGTCTTGAACACGGTCAAGCGGATTGGGTCGGACGATCCGGACAAGATCGCGGCGGCACTGGAAGGCAGCACCTTCGACGATTTCTTCGCCCGCAATGCGACGTTCAGGAAAGCGGATCATATCGTTGTTCACGACATGTATCTCGAGCAGGTCAAGAAGGCGAACGAGGTCAAGACGCCCGATGACGTTTTTGCCGTGCTCGCCACCGTTGCAGGCAAGGATGCGTTCATGCCCGCGTCGGAAAGCACGTGTAAGCACGACTGGCAATAGCGCTACCGGCGGAGGGTTTCCATGTCGCAATACTATTTATCGCAGTTATTCAACGGACTCGTCAACGGTGGCTTCATCGCCTTGATGAGCCTGGGCCTGAGCGTGATCTTCGGCATGATGCGGGTTGTCAATTTTGCTCACGGCGCGCTTTATATGCTCGGTGCCTTCATCGCGTTCAGCGTGGGCTCCGACTTTGGGCTCTCGCTGTGGGTCGCGATGCTCGTCGCGCCCATCGTGATAGGCGGCTTTGGTCTCGTGCTCGAACGCTTGTTCCTCAGGCGTCTCTATGGACTGGATCCTTCGTATAACCTGCTGCTCACGTTCGGCCTGACGCTGATCATCGAAGATACGATGCGGCATTTCTTTGCCGTGCAGGGCGCGCCGTTTCTCGTGCCAAGTGCGCTTGCGGGCGCCATCGACCTCGGCTTCATGGCCTATCCGAAGTACCGCTTCTTCGTACTCGTGTTTTCGATGGGGGTCTGCGGCGCGACCTGGCTGTTGCTCGAGCGCACCCGGCTTGGCGCGCTGGTGCGTGCCGGAACCGAGCGCCCGGAACTGTTGCGCTGCTTCGGCGTACGCGTACCCGTGCTCGTTTCCGGCACGTTCGCATTCGCGGCGGGCCTCGCGGCGATCGCCGGCGTGCTCGCCGCGCCGCTGCGCAACATCTCGCCGTTCATGGGCCAGGAGATGATCGCTACGACATTTGCCGTCGTGGTGGCCGGCGGATTGGGCTCGATTGCCGGCTCGGTCGTGATGGGATTTGCCGTGGGCGTGCTGTCGGCGGTTGCAGCGATCTGGTATCCGCCGGCGGCCAACGCGGCGACTTACATTCTGATGATCGTGGTGCTGATCGTGCGTCCGGGCGGCATCTTCCGCGGGATCGACGTTGCGCATTTCCCACTGCACTACACGCCGATCACACCGGCCGCCCGCCGGCTCGTAATGGGTTGGAAACTCAAGCTGGCGGCGCTTGCTGTCGGGCTGGCATTGCCGTGGCTGGTCTACCCGGTGCTCGCATGCGATATCGTGCTGTGGGGCTTGTGTGCGCTCGGCTTCGACATCCTCTTTGCATTCGCCGGGCTGCTGTCATTCGGACAAGCCGCGTATTGGGGCGGAAGCGCCTACATCACGGGCATCATGATCGCGAAGCTTCACTATCCGATGTGGGTCGGCTTCATTGGCGGCGTGTCGATCAGCACGATGATCGCGGTGGCCTTCGGCGCGCTGATCTCTCGCAAGCAGGGCATCTATTTCTCGATGGTGACCTTCGCACTCGCCGAGATCGTCTACTTCGTCATCAACCAGACGCCGCAATATACGGGCGGCGAGGATGGCCTGCACGGCATCGCGCGAGGCTCGCTGTTCGGCCTGAGCCTCGAGAACCAGATCACCTACTATTACCTGGCATTGTTTGTCGTCTCGCTTGCAATCGGCTTCGTTTTCCTCGTGATCCGCTCACCCTTCGGATTGTCGCTCGGCGGTGCGCGCGACAGCGAGCGACGCATGCTGAGCGTTGGCTATAACGTGCAGGGATTGCGACTGCGCGCCTACGCGTTGTCGGCGTTTCTCATCAGCATCGCGGGCTCGTTGTTCGCGCTCAACCATGAGTTTGTCAGCCTCGAATCCGTCTATTGGCGCGCGTCCGGTGAGCCCATCATGATGACGCTGCTCGGCGGCGCCGGCACCGTGTTCGGGCCGATGCTCGGCGCAGGCATCGTCGTGTTCCTCCGGGACTTCCTGAGTACGCTCACCGACAGCGGCAGCCTCGTGCTAGGCGTCACTTTTGTGATCGTCGTGATGGTTTTCCGGCGCGGCGTGCTTGGCGAGATTCTTTTCCGGCTGCCGTCGCTGGGGGACTGGCGTGCGAAACGTGCGCAGTCGCGCGGCAGACCGTCCATGAAAACCGGCGCTGACGAAACCGCCATTCACCGGAGTTCTGAATCAAGATGAACATAGCCCTTCTCGATGACTACCAGAACGTTGCCATGAAGATGGCCGACTGGAACAGCCTGGCACCGCGCGCGACTGTGACCGCTTTCCCCGATCACCTGGACGGTATCGATGCGCTCGCTGAACGCCTGCATCCGTTCGATGCGGTGATGCTGATGCGCGAGCGAACGCGCGTCCCTCGCGCGCTGCTCGAACGGCTGCCGAATCTCAAGCTGCTGATCACGGCAGCGATGTGGAACGCTTCGGTCGATATCGACGCCGCCACCGAGCGCGGCATACAAGTCTGCGGGACGGACGATCTGCCGACACCTGCCGCCGAAATGGCACTCGGCCTGATGCTTGCCCTTGCCCGCGCGATCCCGCAGGAAGAGCGTGCGATTCGCGCCGGGCGATGGCAGACCACGCTTGGCGTCGGCCTGAACGGCAAGACGCTGGGTGTGATCGGCCTTGGCAACCTGGGACGTCAGATGGCCGGCTACGGCAAGGTTCTCGGCATGAAGGTGCTTGCCTGGAGCCAGAATCTTTCGAACGAGGCCGCTGCGGCGGCGGGCGCGCAACGCGTCAATCTCGATGTGCTGTTGGCCGAGTCGGACGTGGTATCGATCCACTCGAAGTTGTCGGAGCGCACGCGCGGCTTGCTTGGCGCGCGTGAACTGTCGCTGATGAGGCCGACTGCCTATCTCGTGAACACGGCGCGTGGGCCCATTGTCGATCAAACCGCGCTCCTGGCGGCGCTTGCAGAGAAGCGAATCGGCGGTGCCGCGCTCGATGTCTTCGATGTCGAACCAATGCCCGTTGACCATCCCTTTCTGGCGCTTGAAAATGTCGTGCTGGCGCCGCACGTCGGATACGTGACCGAAGAAAATTATCGGTTGATCTATGGCGATGTGCTCGAAGATATCGTCGCGTTCCTGGACGGAAAACTCGTGCGTCCGCTCAATACCTTATCCTGACAGAATTGCCCGGCTGGCGGCCCATCATGAATCGACCTGTGCGATGGACTCGCCGCCAAAGCCGTTTGCTCCCGGACCAACCTTCATGCCTCTCTCGCCTGCTGGCGAACGCCAGTTACTTCACACTCGCAGGATCGAAGCCAACGGTTATTCCCGGCCAGGAGGGCTTTACGATCTCGAGGCCCATCTGATCGATACCAAGACGCACACCAAGGAGTCGCCGGCGGGCAATCGAATGGCGGGAGAGCCGATCCATGAGATGTGGCTGCGCATTACCATCGACGGAAGCCTGAACATCACGGCCGCCGAGGCGGCGTTCGATGCCGTGCCATATGCAGGGCATTGCGAGAACATCGCACCCGACTACGGACGGCTCACAGGATTGCGGATTGCACCCGGATTCTCCGCACAAGTGCGATCGATGTTCGCCGGCACCCAAGGATGCACCCACGTGAGCGACCTGATAGGAATACTGGCTACGCTCGCTTTTCAGACGATGGCAAATCGGCGCGCACGCGAGGAGCTGGACGTCAAACAACCGTTCCAACTGGATCGCTGTCACGCACTGTCGACTAGTGGTGAGGTGGTGGCCAGATACTATCCGCGCTGGAGCGTGAAAGCCGGGTAGCGGTTCAATGCCGGGCCACCACGTAATTCCCGTGTCCCGAACACGAAGCACGGGGTAGGCCACTTCCTGGGACAACGAGTGCCCTGACGGGCCAGAGACAACGTGAGTGCGTAAGTGTTATTGTTTCGCCCTTTTGCGTGCGAGCCTCGCTTGCATCCGGGGCCCGCACTTCGATACTCCTACTCAGGCATCCCTTCGCGCGCATCGTCAATCAGACTCAGGGCGACGGCCGGGTCGTCGATTGTGTTGATCGCGAGCATCGCGAAACGCGCCAGAAAAAGCGAAGTGTTCGGCTCGCCCAGTTGGGTCATTGTCTTGCACAGCCGCGTATAAATGACGTCGAGGTCGCTGTCGGTCATGGCGTTCTCCTTTATCGAATTGATCGTGATCACTTTTGCAGGACATGGCGGACGGCGGCCGCGATATCCGCAGCCGCTGCCGCGTGCCACCGCCCCAGTACATGACCGTCCGGGCGAACCAGATATACGGTGCCGGGTCTGGCGCCGTACATGGAAAACAGCCGACCCGTATGGTCCCAGTTGTGATCTCTTTTCGTCTCCGGGTGCAGATGCGAAGTCACGGCGATCAGCTTGAAAGGCAGCCCTTCGCGTCGGAGTGATGCTTCGAGTGCGACGAATTCCTCGGGCACTTTACCGTCTTCACTAAAATGCAAGGCCGTGAAAGAGGGAGCGACAAGGTCTGTCAGGTGAGCTTCCGTTGCGTTGCCACCTTCGACGATCGTCAACGGACACTCGCCAAGCACGGCCCCCGGCACCGGACCTGCCGCGAATGCGCCCGGCTCTGCGTCCGGCGTATTGAGCGACGACGCGGTATAGGTGATGGCCGAAGTCTGCCGCGGGTTGATCAGGGAGCGCACCCGCTCATGCTTGACCGCGAGACTCAACACGGCTTGTCGCATCAACTCGAAGGCGAATGACGGCGGCGCCATGAACTCGGTACTCTTTGTGCCGTAACTGAGATTTTCGTTGGCGGCAAAGACGCGCTCGTCCGAATAGCTCTCGAGCAATTCTTCGGACGCAAGGCCACGGACCACGAACGCCAGTTTCCATGCCAGGTTATCCGCGTCGTCAATGCCCGAGTTTGCGCCGCGCACGCCGAAGATCGGCACCAGATGGGCTGCATCGCCGCCAAACAGCACACGGTCATGACGATAGCTTTCCAGGGTCAGGGCATTGGCCTTGTAGATCGTGATCCAGATGGGTGACCACGCGCCGCGTTCGCCCATCATGTCCAACAAGCTCTGCACCCGCGGGATGACGCTTTCCGGCTTCACTGCCTGTTCGGCGTCTTCGCCGTCACGCAATTGATAGTCGATGCGCCAGACATTGTCAGGTTGCTTGTGGACCAACACGGTGGAACCGGGGTTCGACGACGCGTCGAAGTAGGCAAGACGCTCGGTCGGCCGGTCGCTCTCGAGCTCGATATCGACGATCACATAACGACCCTCGTAGCTCGTGCCCTTGAGTTGCAGACCCAACGCCTCGCGAATCGTGCTGCGCCCGCCATCGCAGGCGACGACCCAGTCCGAGTTGAGCGAATAGTCGCCTTCGGGGGTGGCAAGCTTGAGTGTGGCGCCGTCTACGCGCGAATCGATGGCGCTCACCCGCGTCTGCCAGCGGATATCGATCAGGTCGGACTTGCGTTGCGCAGCGTCCAGCAAAAACTGCTCGATGTGATATTGCGCAAGGTTCACCATCGGCGGCAGTTTCTGGTTGTCGTCCTGAGGCATTTCGAAGTGCAGCACTTCGGTGTCCCGGTAGAAGCTGCGCCCACCTGCCCACGGCAGCCCGGTCTTCAGAAACCCATCGACCGCGCCTAGGCGCTCGATGATTTCAAGGCTCCGGCGCGAGATGCAGATAGCCCGGCTCCCGTAGCAAACGGAGTCGTCGGCTTCGATCAATACGGAAGGAACGCCGTGGTTGGCGAGGCCGAGGGCCACCGCCAGACCAACCGGCCCCCCGCCAACGATCGTAACCGCATGTCGCTTTGTCTCGACGCCATTGTCGAGTCTTGGCAACCTGGCCGCATATTTCTTTGCGCTGAAGGGATAAGGTTTGAATTCCATCGTTTGCTCCTGAACTAATTTTTGATCAGTGTGCCGGGAACCGTGCACGGGCTGGCCTTCGTTGTCGGTATCCAGCCATCGTCCGGGTCGCGCCGCGCAAAGGCGACAGGCACTAACTGGCGTTGCTTGATAATTCGGCGTGGCGCGGACGCCTGGACTGAATCGGCAGCACTGCAACTACGACGGCGCCAATCACGAGCAATGCCGCTGCATAGAGCAATCCGGCCGCGAAGCTATGCGTCACGTCTTTCAACCAGCCCACCACCAGTGGATTCAAGGCCGAGCCGATGTTGCCGGTCGCGTTGATCACCGCAATGCCAACGGCACGGGCCCGGAAGCTCAGCGCGTGATCCGGGGTCGTCCAGAAGATCGACATCGCGGTGTACGATCCCGCCGAAGCCAGGCAGATGCCCAGCATCTGCAGCACGGGATGGGTCGAGTAAGCCGTGCAGAGCCAGCCAGCGGCAGAGAAGAGCATCGGCAGCATCAGGTGCCATCTGCGTTCCTGCTTGCGATCGGAGCGCCTTCCCCACCAGATCATGGCGACGATCGTGCAGATTTGCGGGATCGCGGCGAGGAGCCCAACGGTGCGATTGCTCGCGTCGGCGCTGAAGCTCTTGACGATCAGCGGCGTCCAGACCGCCACCATCGCGAGCGTGTTGACGAGGCAGAAATAAGCGAGCGCGAACTTGAGGACGGTCGGCGAGACGACTTCGCTGAAAAGGCTTTTTTCTTCGGTTGCCGTCGTGTGCGGCACCAGATCGGCTTTGTGCTCCGCCGCGAGCATCTGCGAGAGCGTACGCTTCTCATCCGCGCTGAGCCAGCTTGCCTTTTCAGGCGCGTCGCGCAGATAAGCGAATACGACCAGACCCAGGATCGCCGAAGGCAATCCTTCCAGAAAAAACAGCCATTGCCACCCTTTGAGCCCGAGTGTCCCATCCAGTGCCAGGATGTATCCCGAGAGCGCGGAGCCGATCGCAGCGGTCACCGGCATGGCGATCATGAACATCGCATTCGCTCTCGCGCGATATGCACTCGGAAACCAGTAGGTCATGTAAAGCAGGATGCCCGGCAGAAAGCCGGCCTCCGTCACGCCGACCAAGATGCGCAGCAGGTAAAGCGTGCCTGGACTCGACGCAAACATGGTCGCCGTGGATGCGAGACCCCAGGCGATCATGATGGTGCCGATCCATTTCCGCGCACCGATGCGCGCCAAAACGATGTTGCTCGGAATGCCGAATGCGATGTACGCGATATAGAACAACGTCGTGGCCAGACCGAACTGGACGCCGGAAAGGCCGAGGTCCTTCATCATGGTCAGTCCGGCAAATCCGATATTGATCCGGTCCAGGAACGAGAAGAAGAACAGGATGAAGAGAAACCAGAGCAGGTGCCGAGATACCTTGGCGATGACATGCTGCTCATGCAGTGAAGCGCCCGGTCCAGCATCGTTCGCCGGCCCGCCAGGAAGTGGGCCGCGGTCGGCCAACGGGGTCGTTTCCATGTAGGTCGTCTCCAGAATCAAGGCTGTGTCGAGCGCCACGGCACTCGATGCATTCGCGTCAGGCTCGTCAGGGCGGCGAGGCATGGCGATGAGTGGAGTATGGAGCGCTGCCCACGCGCGCTGTCCCCAAAATGGGTACGACGTGAAGGGCGAGACGAGTTAGGGGAAACCCCTGGTGCTACGCGAGCGCATGAGCGGCCGACGTCGGATTGACGAGGCAGTTTGGGATCAGCTTTTACCGGGTGCCAGGCATAAGGCGAACAACTGACGCTGGCTCGAAATGCCGAGGCGGCGGAAAGCGCGCTTCTGATAGGTCACCACGCTGGACGCCTTGACGCCCATCAGTTCGCCGATTTCTTGCGCGGTGCGGCCCTCCAGAACACCGCAGAGCACGTCGAGTTCTCGCTTCGACAAATCCGGGCAGATCCCACGGACGCGCGCCAGCATCAGTTGCGGAATGCCGGCCTGAATCTGGCCGCACAGCGCGTAATGGTGCTTGGCGGCTTGAGCGATGAGCGGGGCAAACGCTTCGATCAGCGCGATTTCACTCGGCTGAAAACTTCCGCGCCTGCGGTCGCGGTAGAGATTGACCGAGAGCCAGATGTCCTGCGAGGGCTGCAGCAAAAGAGAGAGCCGGCCCGACACGTCAGGCTGGTGATAACAAGCGGCTCGGTAGCCCTCATGCGAGATGTCTTCGATGGTTTGCTGGTGGAGCAGGACGGCCGAATCGAGTTTCTCGGGACGGGCCGACGAGATAATCGTCTGATTGCCGTCCAGCGCATAGAAGGTCCTGGCATACGTATCTGCCACGTTGCGCAGGTATCGGCCGCCGCGGTGATCGGCCACAGAGACCGTCCGGGGGCGATTGTTAAACTCGTACGCAAAGACGGTGCACTGTGAAATGCCCGCAGCATCCCCTAGCAACTTCAGGACTTCCGCGGCGAATGCATTGGCATCATCATGCCCGATGGCTGATACCAGGCTCGTTGCCCGAGAAAGATCCAGGTGTCCCGAGAGGCTGGGACGATCGAGTCGCCATGAACGCATGATTGGCTTCGGAGAGTGTCGATTAGGGCCATTTTAGGCGCCGCCTGCGGCGGACGATCGCTCGCTTTCTTTCCCGCCGGATGTGTCGGAGATGATGAGCGGACAACAGATACGATGGGTAAATATAACTCTTCGCGGTCAGTCGCGCCCACAGCGCCGATCTCGCGCACTCGCAAATGGAATCGAAGGGTTTCACCCTGTTTGCCTGGAGCGACGAACTCCGCGTGGATGTCGACCGTGGCAACGCCGAGACCTTCGGTTCCGACGAACCGCGCGAAGTCGGCTTCCAGCCCATCATTGAACCAGTCTTCGATAACGTCATGAAAAAGGACGAAGTACTGCCGATAGAACACAATTCCAGCAGGATCACCGTGCTGACACCGCACGAGCTTGTCGCAATGAAATTGCCTGCTTGTCGTCAAGGCATGCATCTCCACGGTCGTCCCCGGTGGTGGCCTGTCACCCGACGGTGAGCGGTGGGTCGCCTGCCGGCCCGGTTTCTTCCTGCCCGTGCGCGTGCTCTCACGGCTGTTCCGGCGACCGTTTCCTCAAAGAACTCGCAGCAGCGCATCGTCGTGGCGAGTTGCGGTTCTTCGGCGAGTATGCCGCGCTCGCCGATCCTGCCGTCTTCGCCCGGTGGCTCGTGCCGCTACGCGCATGTGAATGGGTCGTGTATGCGAAGCGCCCGCTCGCGGGACCCGAGGCGGTGCTCGCCTACCTGTCACGCTACACGCATCGCGTGGCCATCTCCAACCAGCGACTCGTTTCGCTCGATGAGCGCGGCGTCACCTTCCGCTGGAAGGACTGTCGCGCGAAGGGGCGCACCCGCTACAAGACCATGACCCTGGGCGCGTACGAGTTCATGCGCCGCTTTCTGCTGCACATGCTGCCCCGCGGCTTCCACCGCATCCGCCACTATGGCCTGCTGCCCAATCCCGTGCGCCGGCAGAATCTTGCGAAGGTGCGTGGGCTGTTGCACGTCGTGCCCGCCGCCAGCACGCAACCCGACGACACCGGTCCCGCTGTGCGTCCCGCCTTCATCTGCCGGCACTGCGGCGCGCCGATGATCGTCATCGAGGTCCTCCAACGCAGCCCACCGATCCGCGCACCACCCGCACAGCGAGCCGCAGCATGAGCACAGGTGTTTCGAGACGTTCAAGACGACCGTCGGCTCTCCGGCAGCGGGACCCGATAGCGGACGCTTGCGTCCCTCACAGGGACCACGCCGCTGTGCGCGCGGCCTCCCGTCACAAACGCGCGCCGGACAGCCTCGCCAACGTGCATCCCGTCGACATCAACCCGCTTTGCCCCAGCCCTGCGTCAGTCCAACACCGCACCCGACCTCTTCAATCCCCATAACGCTAAAGGTTCCGGCCACGCCGGAACACTCCGCGGTTTCCTCCATCGGGATTTGTACGACGCCTGCCCGCATGCGCTTGTGGCCCGCGCTCATGTCCGTGGTCGAGGGCAGGCATCCTACAAATCTAAACAAAAGCGGACGTGCAACGCGGGGCCGTTGTCTTCGCGCGAAGCCCAGCAGCGACTCGTAGTGGGTTCTTACTCCGCGCGGCGCAAAGTTCGGACGAGTTGGTCAAACATCGCTCCTGCCGCAGCCGATTGTTTGGCCTGCTTTGAACGGATGACGACCACCTCCATTTCAGGCAAATCCGGGAGTCCGTGGCGGCTGTCGAGCACTTTCAGGCCGGCAGGGAGACTGCATTGCGTTAGCACCGCCACCGCCATGCCGCTCTCTGCGGCGGCCAGTTGTCCAGCGACGTTTGGGCTGTGATAGACGATCCGATACTGACGCCTCTGTGATGAAATAGCTTTGAGCACGGCATCGCGTGGTCGACTTCCTGATTCGTGGACGGCGATGGGCAATGGATTACGACGCCAGGCCTCATATCGTTCTTTTCCGACCCAGACAAGCTTTTCTCGAAACAGCAACGTCCCTCTGTCAGCGCGATCCCGCGTGACGACCGCCAGGTCCAGTTCGCCCCGTTCTACTTTAGGAATGAGTGCGGTTGACTGCTCGCAGACCAAAGTGATTTCCACCGCTGAGTAGCGGCTCGAGAAGGTGCGAAGGACTGGTGTGAGATAAGCCATCGCATAGTCCTCCGGCACGCCCAAACTAATGCGGCCTGTGACCTCTGGCCCCCGAAGCGCAGTGATGGCCTCGGCGTGCATATCCAGCATTCTCCGCGCATAGCTCAAAAGCTCAGTGCCGGCGGTAGTTAAAAGCATATGACGTGGCCCGCGCAACATCAGCGATTGGCCCACGGCATCCTCGAGCTTCTTCAACTGCATGCTCACAGCGGACTGCGAGCGATAGACCTGCTTCGCCGCTGCCGTGAGCGACCCCGTGTCGGCGACGGCGACAAACGCGCGCAGCCAGTCAAGCTGTAGATCGGGAGATTGGGACATGGTGGCCAATCATTCGAAAATCGAATAATAACGAAATGATAAATTCGCTTTTCGTGAGGGTCAACTCCTTCCACAATCCAGGACATGAAAAGCGTAACTCCTTCCCCGCCTGAATCTGCCGTGCTAGGCCCATCAAGCACCTCGGAACGGCAAGGCACTGCGTTGATGGTCGCGGGCGGGCTAGTTCTCGGGACCATCGGCATTTTCGTCGAAGAAGCCCGCCAGGACCCGATGACCACGGTGTTCTTTCGTTGCTTCTTTGGGATGCTGGCCCTTTCGCTGTGGGGCGCGGCAACGGGACGGTTGCATGAACTCAAACTGCGATGGCAGGAGCTGACGGTGGCGCTGGGCGCAGGCGTGCTAATCGTGCTCAATTGGGTTTTGTTCTTTGCCGCCATTCCACGGGTGTCTATTGCAATAGCGACAGTTCTGTTTCACATCCAGCCCTTTTTCGTCATCGGTCTGGGTGCCTGGTGGCTGGGTGAGCGCGTATCCAAAGCGCAGGTCATTGCTTGCGTTGTAGCGCTGGCCGGACTTGTACTCGCCACCGGACTCATTGGAAGCAAGACGAGCTTGATCGCGACATCGTCTTATCAGACCGGCGTCGCCCTATGCCTCGTAGGTGCCGTCGCCTATGCTGGCTTACCGTTCATCGCGCGCAAGGCGAAACGAGTTAGTTCGTTTGCCTTGTCCTGGTGGCAGAGTGCTGTCGGGGTGCTGCTTACAGCTTGGTGGCCGCTCTGGCATGGATTGCCGCAAACTACGACTGCATGGCTTTGGTTAGCCGGGCTAGGAAGCATCCATAGTGGCATCGCGTACGTCGTTCTCTATGCCGGGATGAGCCAGCTGCGCACCAGTCGTGTGGCGCTGTTGCAATTCGTCTATCCGCTGACAGCCATTGTCGTGGACCGGGTTGTATACGGACACCAACTAACCGCACTACAGACCGTTGGGGTCCTCATCATGGCGGGCGCATTGTGGACCGTTCGCCGCGATAGCAAACGCGTCTGCAAAATGCCGCCTGGCGCACAGGCATCCACGTCGGCTTGACGTATTGAACTCGACTCCATTTGGGATTAAACGCTCGGGCACCGTTCTACTGCAGCATCGCTCTTCACTTTAAGGAGCACACATGGCAGCATTTGTCGTCGTACAGGAATCGATAGAAAATGAAGCTGTTTTCAATCAATATCGCGCAAAGGCGCCAGCGACGATCGAGGCATAGGGCGGCAAGTTCCTCGCGCGTGGCGGCAACCTCGAAGTGATGGAGGGCGAATTGCCGTACGAGCGGCTCGTCATCATCGAATTCCCTACGCGCCAGGACGCGATTGCATGGTACAACTCTTCCGAATACCAGGAAATCCTGCCTATGCGACTCTCGAGCAGTAAAGGCATTTTCGCAGTGGTTGATGGCGTGTGATTGGAGCGCCGAACCGGTTTGGAGAAGCCACTTCGTTCGATGAGAACACCGGGTCGCTCGTGCCGTGATACACCATCAGCTTCGCACCGCGCGCTTTCAATGCGCCGAGATTGGTTTCGTCGGGCGGGGTCATGAACGACCAAGATGCCTCAGCGTAGACGCCGCTCGTGGCGAAGATCTTCGGCGCGTCGTTGTCCATGCTGAAGTTGAGCGCATATGACGACAACTGCGAGATCACCGAAGCGCTTTGCGGCGGCGTCGTGAATGTGAAGGCCGCGGCGGCCGGATCGAGGGTGATGGAATTGGTCTGCTTCCACAACGACCAGTTCGCACCGTTGACGCCCACATCGTACGGAAAGCTCGCATAGAGCGCCGTGCCCGCGCTGTTGTGCGCGCCGGAGAACACGTTGCCGATCGCGTCCTTCTGTGCAGTCGTGAGGCACGAGCCATCGCGCACATTCCCCGAGCAGGTCGGCACGTCGTTGGCCAGGCTGAAGTTCGCCTGACATGCCTTGATGTCCTGAACCATGCCGTCGGTCACACCATCGAGCGAGTCGCACTTCGCGATGATTCGCGATGCAACCAGTTGGCGCTCTGCCGCAGTAAAGCCGGTCTTGATGTCGGGAAGGCCGTTTGCGGCGTTGGCTGTCGCGACCTTCGCGAGTTGCTGCGCGCTCCACATCTCGCCGATCGCCGCCTTCGGCAGATGAAAACCCGGATCGCCCGCGATGATCCCGTCATATTCCACCGACGAGCGCGCCGCTGCCACCATCGCGTGCCGGCCGCCGTTCGAGCAGCCGTCGAAATAGCTCCGGTCGGGCGTCTTGCCGTACGCGGTCTTGATGACCTGCTTCGCCATCGGCGTGAGTGTGGCGACCGCGTTATAGCCGTAGTCGATACGCGCCTGCGGATCGAGACCGAAGAGCGGGTTCTGCGACGATGAATGGCCCGCATCCGAACTGATGACGGCGAAGCCCATGTTGAGCGCATCGTTGAGCGGACCGCCGCCGCCGATCTCGCCGGTTGCGGTCAGTACGTTGCCATCGAGGCCGCCGTTTGCCTGATAGAAGAAGCGGCCGTTCCATGCGACGGGCAGGCGCATTTCGAAGCCGATCGCATAGGTCTTGCCATCGACTGGACTCAACCGCTGGTTCATTTTTCCTTCGATCACGCAGTGTTCGGGGATCGGTTTGCCGGCCACTTTCAGCGTGCCCGCAGGCACATCCTGCACGGATGTGAACGCGGTATTGGCGAACGAGAGCTTGGCGGCTAGCGCGTCGCAGGTTCCCGAGAGACTCGCGGGCGTTGCCGCACTGAGTTGGGGAAGCGATGACGAATTGTTGTCAGAGCCGCCGCCGCATGCGGCAACTATCGTCGTCGAAACCAGTATCGCGATTGCAGTCTTGTTCATCTCATGTCTCCTAGAACATGTGCCGGACGCCAACCATCGCGCCCGTCTGTCCCATGCCCGCGGCTGGCGTCGTCCCGCCACCGCCGCCACTGACCGAATAACGCGCCTTCGCGCTGTTGGCGAGATAAGAGGCCTGCGCGTAGACGGCCGTGCGTTTTGTCAACAGGTAGGTCGTGCGCAGCGTGCCCATCGTGGCGCGCGAGTCGTGATCGCTATTGACGATCCGATACACCTCGCCATCGACGAGAAACGCCGGTGTGACGAAATACGATGCGCCGACGAAAAACAAGTTCGAGCGCACATCGGGCACCGCCGGAGAATCGGTGACGACGCGTCGTCCAAGCCAGCCCGCACCGATCTTCGCGCCGCCGTACTGGGCGTAGGCGCTCACGTGGGTGCGCGCGTCCTTGTCGGCGGCGTTGATGAGCGGCGTGGGCGGGACGCCGTCGAAGAAGTTCGCTGCGGCAGTGGCGCCGCCGCGCTCTTCTTCATACGACGCGGCCACGCCGAAGTACTGCGCGTCGTACTTGAGCATCACCGACCAGTCGCGGCATTCGGTGGCGTGCCCCGGCACCGAGCCCGTGCACGTTCCCTGTCCCGGCGAGTTGCCCGTACCTGCGGCATCGCGTCCGAACGAATAGCCCGCGCCGAGCGTCACGCCGTTGTACGCGCCGATGTAGGTCACCGAGTTGTCGGCGCGTGCGTTCGGCACATAGGCGTCGAGCGAACCCAGGCCATAGATGTCCGGTCCGATGATGTCGGCGCCCATCAGCGCAAGATAGGTCATCGTGTACTGGCGGCCGAATGCGACGGTTCCGTAAGGGGCCTTGATACCGACGAACGCTTGCCGACCGAAGAGACGCCCGCCCTGGCCGACGCTGCCGTCGCGCACATTGAAGCCGTTTTCCAGCGTGAAGACAGCGCTGTAGCCGCCGCCGAGATCCTCTACTCCGCGCAGGCCCCAGCGCGAAGGAAGCTCGCCTGTAACGCCGGGCATGCGGAACAGCCGGTCGCCAGCCGCAAACTCCATGCACGAGCGTGGCTTCGTTCTGGTGAGCACCCGCTCGCCGGACGTCCAGCGCATGTACTTTCAGTGTTCGCCAACCGAGAAGACCGACAACTGGTCGGACGAAAAGATTTGGGCCGAGTTTCGCGCCCGACTCGAGACGTCCGATGGATGGGTACCGAAGGAAGGTCCGATTTTCAGCAAGACGGTGATCGGCATGCGCAGTCTTGTCGTCGAGCCGATGCGCTATGGCCGCCTCTTTCTAGCTGGCGACGCGGCGCACGTGGTGCCGCCTACCGGCGCGAAAGGGCTTAACCTCGCTGCCAGCGACGCGCAGATTCTCGCGAAGGCGTTCGTCGCCTTCTACAAATCGAACCAAAGTGATCTGCTCGACCAGTATTCGGCGACCGCGCTGCGGCGCGTATGGAAAGCGACCCGCTTTTCATGGTGGATGACCTCGATGCTTCACACGTTTCCCGGCGCTGACGAGTTTCAGCACCGACTGCAATTGGCCGAACTGGACTATGTGACCGGCTCACGTGCCGGGGCAGCGGCCCTAGCCGAAAACTATGTCGGGCTTCCAATCGAGTGAATCGACCAGCAGCCATTCCTTTACTGTCGCCTGGCGCGCGGAAATAGTAAATGGTAGTTGTACCTTGGAAGCGGCCATTCACGTTGCTGCCGCCGCGGCTGACCCATGTAGCTCATGCTTGGCAAGGCGGTTGCTGCGCGCTTGTGTGGCGATGCGAAGTAGCAGGAGCGCGAACACCTCCGCGAGCAGCGTGGTCAGCGCCGCTGCAACATCGCGGGTCGCCTCTTCGGACAGGCGCGCCGGCGTTTTCAACGAGGGGCGTAGGTGTGCGCACCAACGCCGGCAGCGGTCGTCTCCACCTGCTTACGAACTGGGCAACAAGGCAGCTGAACTGGAGGGACCCATCCGTGCGACGCATCGTACGGATGAAGCTGGACAACTTCTCGAAACAATACCCGGGGTCGGGCATCTCACCGCTTCCGCGCTGCAGCCTAAATCGGTAACCCGCGAGCCTTTCGGGATGGCCCCGAAGTCGCCGCGTGGTTGGGTCTGGTCCCGCGTCAACTCTCCTCAGGTGGCAAGCCGCGCTTGCTGGCCTGCGCCGAAACAGTTCCTCGGGCCGAAAGAGGCAGTGGGCCGTCTGCAACGATCACTGCGCTACAATCGCCCCATCTAACTGTGCCTGGCGTAACGGTCACGGCATCGTCGCCGGTCAGCAGTCAGTTCGCCGACGCGCAGCCGAATCAGGCGGCGCTGCCTTTTTCGACGAACGACTAGAGCCGTCGGTCAGAAAAAGGAATATATGCGATGGCTAATCAGGTGATTTTCAGCGGCGCGCCGTCGCAGGCCTGCAACCTTCCAGCGCTCCTGAAGGGGGGCGTTGTCATGGCAATGATTGGCGGTATACATGCCTGCACGTCGAACTCTTTCCCGCTTCAGTGGAATGTGCTGCTTGCACAAGCCGGCGCGGTTTTGATCGGTGTCGGTTTGCCGTTCCTCAAGACCGCGTTCACCCGAATCGTCATCGATACCGCACGAATTACCTGGACGCAGGGCATTCTGCATCGCCGTGTGTCGACTCTCGAGCTTTCCCGGATTCAGCGCATCACCTCGATCCACCCATGGTGGCAACGCCTATTCGGCGCCGGCTCGATCATCCTGACGACCAACGATGTAGCTCATCCCGTGAGGCGTTTGCCGGCCATCAGGAACGCGGATCAGCTCTGCAAGACGCTTGACGAGGCGGTAGCCATGCATCAGGAACGGCTTATTCCCGCATCCACGAATGATCCGAACGCACCGGGTTACTCTCAGGTGCACAGTATTTGAACGGGCGACATCAGTTCGCACATGCCAGATATTTGCTGACAGTTCAATGCAAGCCAGTCTCGACCTGTCGGGACCGGATGCAGTCGGCCATCTACGGTCATTCGCCCGCGCGTGAATGCAGACGTTCGAGCGTCACCTACACTCCTACACTCAAACAACGACCATTCGCGTCGGGGCCGATCCCGCTGCTAACACTCGCACCTTTCCATCCGACTCGCTGGCCTATTTCGAAACTGACGCAAGGGTGACTTCCGCTGGATCGCAGTAACGCACACGTGCTTTTTCTCCAGACTGCGCACCAGCGAGCCGGTGATAGCTCGCTCGATCACCGCTTTCCTCGCTAGCAAGCCGATTCTCCGGATCACAGGCCAGGGGCATGGTGCGAGTGATTTGGCCCATTAGAAGTATGTCGATCGTCGGCAGCAACCCCCGTACGGTCAAAAGGCGTCAGCTGTCCGAGCGCAGCAGCCGCATTGACATCGAGAAGCGCTCAGCCGGGTGGACGCTGATCGTCACCTCGAACGTGTCACCTGCAGCGTCGAGATACCGGCGTACGATTTCGAGCGCTGCCGTCCCCGTCTCCACGCGCAGCCGCCGAGCCATCTCGTCCGAAACGATGATCGCCTGAACGCCCTGCTGGATCTCCGCAATCCGGCGGCCATGGCTTGCCTCGATCAACGAACTGATCAGCGTGCCCGGTTGCGAGCGTGCCGTCTCCGCGACGTCGGTGTACGCCGAATCGATATACACGTCGGTCCAGCCAACCGGCGGACTTTCCCGGTCTCCATCGACGCGAAGGCTCGATATGCGCAGCCAGCGCGTGCCATCGGTGCATCGCAAGGCCTTCGCGAGCTTGCCCGTCGCCACGACTTCCGCCGTCGATTGGACGAGACGCAGGTGCTGCGAGCCGAATTGCACCAGATCGTCCAGCGATGCCAGCGAAGGCCTGAAGTCGTTTCGCGGCTGCGCCGACTCGACGCGCGTTCCCGCGTTCTTACGCCGCGAGACGAGCCCCAGTTGCTGCAACTCGTGCAATGCCGCGCGAACCGTATGCCGGCTCGTCTGATAGTGGTCACGCAGTTCCAGCTCGGTCGGCAAATACGATCCCACCGGATAACGGCCGGACGCGATGCTCTCGGTCAGTTCGCGAGCGATCTCGGCGAAGTGCGGTCTGTTCATTTTTTGTGGCGAAGCAGTCAATTTGCATGGCTAGGGTAAATCATAGCTTGTCTATCATGTCCGGACATATTAATTTACGTATGTCCGGACATATTCACTTATCCGAAGCTGATTCCGGCCCCTATCCAGTCCGCATTTCCGCACATTCAAGAGGTCGTCATGACGAGTCGCACTATCCCCATGGCCAGCACAGTGGTCGATTCAATCCTGTTCCGCGATGCCTTCGGCACCGCGAAAATGCGCGAACTGTTTTCGGATTACGCCCTCGTGCAGCGATACATCGACGTCGAAGTCGCGCTGGCGAAGGCTGAAGCGCGCGTCGGCGTGATTCCGGCCGACGCTGCGGACGTCATCGCACGTGAATCGACGATCGACCGGATCGATTTCGATCACATGCGCGAGGAAACCGACATCGTTGGTTATCCGATCCTGCCGCTCGTGCATCAACTCGTCGGTATGTGCGGCGACGCAGGCCGCTATGTCCATTGGGGCGCAACGACGCAGGACATCATGGACACGGCGGTCTCGCTGCAGGTGCGCGATGCGCTCGACGTGATCGACGGCGACATCCGCGAACTTCGCGCGATTCTGGTCGACCTGTCGAAGAAGCATCGCGACACACCCATGGCCGGCCGCACGCACTTGCAACAAGCGCTTCCCGTCACGTTCGGCTACAAGGTCGCGATCTGGCTGGCGATGTTTGACCGCCACCAGCAACGACTCGCGGAACTGCGCCCGCGCGTGGCCGTCGTCGAATTCGCGGGTGCCGCGGGCACGCTGGCATCGCTCGGCGACAAGGGCTTTGAAGTGCAAAAGGCGATGGCCGACGAACTGAAACTCGGCGTGCCCGCCACCACGTGGCACGTGGCACGCGATGGTTTCGCCGAAGCGGTGAACCTGCTCGCGCTGGTGACCGGCTCGCTCGGCAAGATTGCACTCGACATCATGATCATGGCATCGACGGAATTCGCCGAAGTCTACGAGCCGTTCGTCAAGGGACGTGGAGCGAGCAGCACGATGCCGCAAAAGCGCAATCCGATCTCCAGCGAACTGATGCTCGCCGCGGCCAAAGCGGTACGTCAGCACGCTGGCCTGATGGTCGACGCGATGATCCAGGATTTCGAGCGCGCCACCGGCCCGTGGCACGCGGAATGGATCGCGATTCCGGAGAGCTTCATCCTGTCGGCAGGCGCCTTGCATCAGGCGAAGTTCGCGCTCGGGGGGCTGATCGTCGACACCGAGCGCATGAAACACAACCTCGGCATCACCAAGGGGCTGATCGTGGCCGAGGCCGTGATGATGGGCCTGGCGCCGTTCACTGGCCGCCAGCAGGCGCACGACATCGTGTACGACGCCTGCCGCACCGTAAACGAAAAGGGCGGCACGCTCGCCGAAGCGCTGGCGGCGCTGCCGGAAGTCACCACCCACTTCAAGCGCGACGCGATCGACCGCATGACCGATCCCGCGAACTATCTCGGCCTCGCGCCGCAGATGGTTGATCGCGCGGTTGAATTGTCCAGCGGTATCTGAGCGAAAGGCGTGGAGGAGCACACAGCATGAACAACGATATTGCATCAAACGAAGGATCGAACATTCCGCCGCCCAAAAGGCTGCCGTGGTACCGCAAACTGGGCATGCAGGTTCTGGTAGGACTGGTTCTCGGCATTGCCGTCGGTCTGATCTTCCCCAAGTTTGGCGGACAGCTCAAAGTGCTGGGCGACATCTTCCTGTCGCTCATCAAGGCCGGTGTCGCGCCGCTGGTGTTCCTCACCATCGTGCATGGCATCGCATCGGCCGGCGACATCAAAAGTGCGGGCCGGGTCGGTTGGCGCTCCATCGTCTATTTCGAGGTGGTATCGACCATTGCCTTGATGGTCGGCCTGCTGGCCGGCAACCTGCTGCAAATCGGCAAGGGGATGACGGCCGTCGCTGTCGGATCGGCACCACCGGCGGTAGGGAAGATGGCGCCGCATGGCTTTGTCGACTTCATCATGCATATCGTGCCCGACAACTTCATCGGCGCGTTCGTGAAGGGAGAACTGCTTCAGGTGGTCGTGCTTGCGGTGATGGTCGGCATCGGCATCCTCGCGATTCCGGAAGGTCGCCGTGTCAGGATCAACGAAGGGCTCGACCTGGTGTCGGAAGTACTGTTCTCGTTCATCAACCTGGTGATGAAGCTGGCGCCGCTCGGTACTTTCGGCGCGGTCGCTTACTCGGTCGGCAGCAACGGAACCGCCGTGCTGATCGCGCTCGCTCAGCTCGTCCTCAGCTTCTATGCGGTCGTGGTGGTGTTCATCGTCGTGGTGATGGGGATCATCGCGAAGCTTGCCGGCTTCAGCCTGTGGCGCTTCCTGCGCTACATCAAGGACGAGATCCTCATCGTGCTCGGTACGGCTTCATCCGAGAGTGCACTGCCGCGCCTCTTGATCAAACTCGAACGGCTCGGCTGCGCCAAGCAGACGGTCGGACTTGTACTGCCCACGGGGTATGCGTTCAATCTGGACGGAACGTCGCTCTTCATGTCGATGGGCGTGCTGTTCATTGCTCACGCGTACGGCGTACCGATTACGCTGGAGCATCAGATCGGCTTGCTGTTACTGATGCTGCTGACATCCAAAGGCGCGGCCACGGTTTCGGGTGGATCGTTCGTCGTGTTCGCCGCGACGGTGGCATCGACCGGCATCCTGCCTGTGGAAGGTGTGGCGATCATCTTCGGTGTGTACCGCTTCATGTCGATGGCGATCGCAACCTGCAACACGATCGGCAACAGCCTCGCGACGGTCGTGATTGCAAAGTGGTCGCGTACCTTTGATGCGCAAGTCGCCGAGCGGCATCTCTATCCGGAGCGTTATCCGGCCACCGCACGGGCCGACGAGAGTCTCGCCGACGGTAACTTATTGCCCGAGGACATGAACGACGCAAATGCGCACCCCGCTGGAATTCCTTTGAAAAGCGTTGGCAACACGCCGTGATTCGATTGACGGACCGCCAGCATGCGCTGGCGGCATTCGGATAGCAACAGGCCGCATTTTCCCGTTGAGTCACGGCCGAAGTTATCAATCCGTGAGCGCCGGGTGCGCAGATGACTGAGCGTCCGGAAAAAGCGGGACTGGGACGATACTCGTTCGGTCAATCTCACGAGAGGCGCTCGGCTAATCGTTGATCGCCACTGGAGCGTGCAGCGGGGCGCGTCGTGCCAAGTCTTACGGTGGCGCCAACGATTTACTTTAAGTTCTTGAGAACTCGTGTCGCCATCGCGGCCGATCGAACCAAATCGCATCACATCTGGCACCATCGTGTCCGTTAGGGAGTTTCACCATGACAGCAGGAACTCGAATTGAGCAGGATGCATTTGGCCCTGTCGAAATTCCATCGGATCGATACTGGGGAGCACAGACTCAGCGCGCACTTGGCATCTTTGATATAGGCGAAGAGCGCTTTCCTGCGGTATTGGTGCGCACGTTCGGTCTGCATAAGTTTGCTGCGGCACGCGCCAACTTAAAGTCCGGTGCGCTCGCCCCGGCGCTTGCCTCGGCGATCGAGACGGCCGCTCTTGAACTGCATAAAGGGCTATGGGATGAGCATTTCCCGCTCACGATATGGCAGACAGGGTCGGGTACGCAGACCAATATGAACGCGAACGAGGTCATTGCGAACCGGGCGAACGAGCTACTCGGACAGCCGCTTGGGACCAAGACGCCAGTCCATCCCAACGATCACGTCAACGCGTCGCAATCGTCGAACGACAGCTTCCCGACAGTGATGCACGTAGCGGCCGCGACCGAGATGATGGGACGTTTGCGACCCGCGCTAGAAGAACTTCGGTCGGCACTCGCCCAGCGTAGCCATATGTTTGCCGAGGTAGTGAAAATCGCCCGTACGCACCTGATGGACGCGGTGCCAATGACCATGGGCCAAACGTTCGCGACGTTCGAGTACCAGATCGCCAATGCGCTTGCGCGCATCGACGATACGTTGCCGCGACTCTTGATCCTCCCTCAGGGCGGCACGGCAGCCGGCACGGGATTGAACGCGCCCCGTGGTTTTGACGCCCTCTTTTGTGCCACGCTCGCGGAGGCGACCGGGCTGGCGTTTGCCCCTAGTCCGCACAAATTCGAAGGGATGGCAGCACACGACGCTTTGGTGGAGGTCTCGGGAGCGTTGAACACAATTGCTACCTCACTACTGAAGATCGCAAACGACATACGCTTTCTTGGTTCCGGTCCCCGTTGCGGGCTTGGCGAATTGTTGATTCCTGACGACGGGCTGACCTCCTCGATCATGCCCGGCAAGCGCAATCCGACGATTGCGGAAGTTCTTGTGCAGGCGTGTTTTCAGGTAATCGGTAATCACCAGACGATCACCCTCGCGGGAGCATCCGGCAACTTCGAACTGAATGTCGCAAAGCCGGTGTTGATCTACAGTCTGCTGCAGTCGCTGCGTGTTCTGGCTGACTCTTCCCGCGTATTTTCACGGCGACTGGTTTGCGGGATTGAAGTTGACCGTGAACGTCTTGCCACCAACGTGGACCAGGCACTGCTCGCGGTGACGGCCCTAAATCCAATACTCGGATATGACCGAGTTGCGCAGATCACGGCAACCGCTTTGCAGGACCGGATCACACCGCGTGCGGCAGCAATCGCGCTCGGCTTTCTTAATGGCGACGAGTACGATCGGCTGGTCGACCCAGCGGTGCTCGCTCGGGGCACTGCATCACGTTGACAACGATCAATGCAAGACCGGCAGCGGCAAAGGACGCTTCGAACATGCCGTACATGTCGCCGATCCACCGTCTACGTCGTCGAGTAGACGCCGATCAAAGAGGTCGGAAGTGAGACGATTGGTGAGCGTCGATTGCTTGCCAGGGCTGACGATATCCTCGTGCGCCGTCCAGGCGTCTATTCGATCGCGACCACCCGAACGCCATCTTCCGCGGCTTCGACGAATCACCGCTCGATCGAGAGGAACCTTCGGCAAGCAAGTCCCATGGTGGTAATCCTTGCATCAACTTTGATCTTGACGACGCTCGGTGCAATCCAGATCGCGTATCGAGCGAGACCTTCTGCTTGCCAATTTTGAACGTCATGCTCCAAGCGTATTGATTTTCTGTGCTTCCGACTCGAGGCAATACCCTCTGGCGATTGTCGACCACCAAGTTCGAGCGGATGTTGCAAGATCCGGCAAAGCACTGTCTGCCCGTCTTAGCTGGTCAACGAGTACGCATGGCCGATGTGATTGCCGAGTTGATGGACCGAGAGCCTATGCGCATCGTTCGAAGCACGTTTTCCATCCTCACGTTTGATGCCGACGGTCGCCTCGATCCAGGCCGATTCGAAGATCAGCAAAGTGCTCTCGTGGAGTCGCTCGTGGCACCGGTCATAGCCGGGTCCCACTTTACCCGCAGCCCGACTGTCGTCAATGCGAGTGCTCGATTCGACGCGCAAGGAGGCCACTGGGTTCCGTCCCGCGCGTTGTCGCGCATCATCGAGGAGACTGCGTTGGGCCAGCGACCGTGCCCACGTCTATAGGCGCTGACTTCAAGGCTGCTTCACGGCATTGATCCCTACCGCGGCAGAATGGCCGAATGCGGACCCTTGGACAAAGACTATGTTCGTACTGACGCTGACGGGAGCGCGATTCGCGCTTGGCTGGCACGCCGATGTGAGTGTTCATCAATGGCACCGCGCCGAAAGCGCAGTTATCCATGTCTTGTGCCGTCGCTCATCAAGGCCGTTGAACGCCGTCAACAGCGAGGGAGCAGGCGGGCCGTGTCTTCAAGTCAAGAAGCGAAGTAGCCGGCCGCCGATTCAGGCCACGGGCAATCGATTTGCCTGACGAGTGGCTTGGCCTTGCCAAAGCAACAACACTGCACCAGCCAGCGTAAGCGCCGCACAGCCCACGGCCATGAGCCAGAAGGAGTTCCAAAGCAGCGGGGCCAGCACGCCGGCTATCAGGGCCATGCCTGTGTATTGCAAAAGCATCTGGCAGGATGCGGCTAAACCCGCGTTCTCAGGAAATGGTTGCAGCGCATGGCCTATGAGCAGCGGCATGGACAGGGCCACCATAAAGGCATAAGCACCCAACGGCACCAGGTGAATCAGCCCGGGAGCCACCAGCAGGGCCAATGCCACATTAAGAAGATTGACAACCAGAAAGCCCAGGTAGGCCAGGCGCACAGTGCGCTGCGTGCCCCATCGCTGAAGCAGGAGTGGCAGACAGATCAGGCCCGCAATCAGCCCCAGCACCATTGGCACATATGCCACGTAGACCTCGGTCGCAGGGCGCCCCAAAAGATGAATTACATACTGTGGAGCGGCTGCGACATATAGGAACATCGCCATCCAGTTGCAGGCATGGGCCACGGTCAGGCGCATAAACCAGGCCGACCCCAGCACAATGCGGTAGGTGCGCCACAGAGTGTTGGCGCGGATAGGCTGACGGCGGATAGGCGGCAGAGTTTCCGGCAGCAGCCGACTGTAGACCATCAACATCAGCACCGCCGCCAGCGAAAGGAAGGCAAACACTGCGCGCCACCCCCACACGAACGTCAGCCATCCGCCTAGCATGGGTACCAAGGTGGGGCCCAAGCACTGAATCATGCTCGTACGCGCAATCATTTTTTGTGCGTCGGCGCCTGAATACAGGTCGCGAATGATGGCACGGCACAGAATCGTTCCTATGCCGGCTGCCAGGCCTTGCACGGTTCGCAGCACCCAGAGTTCCTCAATGCGCGTCACTTTTAAACACAGTAAAGAAGACAGCAGCAGCACCACCAACACGAAACGCAGAGGCCTTCGCCTTCCGTAGGCGTCTGAAATGACGCCATGCCACAGGCACATAAAGGCATTGGCTATAAAAAAGAGCGACACCGTTTGCTGCACGGAGGTAGCCGATATGTGCAGGTCCTGCTGAATCGCCGTGAGGGTAGGCAACAGGATGTCAGACCACAGGGATACCAGAATGCCCAGAACCCCAAGCAAAGGCAGTGCTTGCGCGGGGCTCAGGGGTGGCCTTCTGTCGGATTTGGATTGCATGAGTGATGGGGGTAATGGGGGAGTGACGACGTCCTTCAGATGCGCATAACGCGCAGCCAGACATCGTTCATTCATTGGACCCCGTGCCGATGATGGCTGCCAAGCCTGTACTCAGCCAATCAGGTGCGCTCGAAGACGGCCGCGATTCGCTGGCCGCCTCCAATGCACATCGTGACCAGCGCATACCGACGCTGGGCGCGACGCAACTCGTGCACGGCCTTGACGGTAATTAGCGCGCCCGTGGCCCCCGATCGGATGACTCATTGAGTTGCCGGAGCCATCGGGCGTGACGAGGGCCATGGCGCGCCGGGTCAGGCAACGCGTTGGCATTCCGCTGGCTGCATCAGGAAATCGCCGAAGCGCTCTCGCAACTGATTCTTCAAAATCTTCCCTGTTGCACCCAGCGGGATTTCGTCGACGAAGACCACATCATCGGGCGTCCACCACTTCGCGATCTTGCCTTCATAAAAAGCGAGTAGTTCTTCCCGCGTCAAATCCGCTTGCTGTTTCCTGACGACGATCAGCAACGGACGCTCGTCCCACTTCGCGTGCTTCGCGGCAATGCACGCGGCCTGAGAGACTGCCGGGTGCGCCATCGCGATATTCTCAAGGTCGATTGAGCCGATCCATTCGCCACCCGACTTGATGACGTCTTTGCTGCGATCGGTGATTTGCATGAAGCCATCGGCATCGATGGTCGCAACGTCGCCGGTCGGAAACCACTCTTGCCCCTCGTGATCGATCTGCAGTGGACTGTCCCCCTCGCTCCTGAAGTAGTCGCGCACCACCGAATGCCCACGCACCAGCAGATCACCAGAAGTCGCGCCGTCCCAGGGCAACTCCATGCCGTCCGCGCCGACGATCTTCATGTCGACGCCATACACTGCGCGGCCCTGTTTGGATTGCACGGCATAACGCTTTTCCTGGGGCATCTCGACATGCCTCGCCTTCATGGTGCAGATGGTTCCCATAGGGCTCAGTTCAGTCATTCCCCAGACGTGCAATACCGCGACGCCGTAGGTTTCCTGGAACTTGCGCAACATGGCCGGGGTACAGGCCGCGCCACCAATGATGGTGCGTCTCATGCTCGAGAATGACTGGCCGGTTTCCTCAACATGACTCAGCAGGCCTTGCCAGACAGTCGGAACGCCAGCGGAGAGCGTAACCTGCTCGGCTTCGAGCAGTTCATACAGCGACTTGCCGTCCAGAGCCGGCCCCGGGAATACAAGTTTGGCCCCGACCATGCACGCGATGTACGGAAGTCCCCAGGCATTGACATGAAACATCGGCACGACCGGCAGGATCACTTCGCGCGCCGAACAGTTCAGCGCATCAGGCAGCGCCGCCGCATAGGTGTGCAGCATCGACGAGCGATGGCTGTACAGCACTCCCTTCGGGTTGCCCGTCGTGCCCGAGGTGTAGCAGAGCGTACTGGCGGCGTCCTCGTCGAGAACCGGCCAGGCGTAAACAGACGAACTCTGCTCGATCAGATCTTCATAGCACAGCAGGTTGTCAATGCCGGCATCTGTCGGCATGTGGGCCTGATCGGTCATGGCGATGAACGCCTTGACCGTGTTGCAGCGGCCGGCGACGGCCTTGATCAGCGGCAGGAAGGTCAGGTCGAAAAAGACGTACTGGTCTTCGGCGTGATTCGCGATGTAAGCGACCTGGTCTTCATGCAGGCGAGGGTTGATGGTATGCAGAATGGCACCCATGCCGGAAACGCCGTAGTACAACTCCAGGTGACGGTAGCCATTCCATGCCAGCGTGCCGATCCGGTCGGAGGGCTTGACACCGAGGCTGGTCAGCGCGTTGGCCATCTGGCGCGCGCGACGGTGGCAGTCACGGAAAGTGTAGCGATGGATATCGCCCTCCACCCGCCGGGACACGATCTGCGTATCGCCATGATGGCGGTCGGCATGCACAATGAGTGAGGAGATCAACAACTTCTTTTGCATCATCAAGCCATTCATGGCGTCGTTCCGTTCGTAATGTCTGTGATTGGGGAGCGGGCAGATGGCCGTACCCCTCTGTCCGGTTCCGCTTCAAGGACGCGAACCGAGACCCCGTGTTTCCCCTCTCTCAGGCTTTTGCGATCAGATAACGGCTCTGGCGGCGGGAGAGATCGCGATGCGACACGGGCTGCGTGCTCGGTGCACACAGCCGTCTTCTCGCTGCCTGTGATCTGCGATGACCCAGCGTGGTGCTGGAGTGCTGATATGCCGGACCGCCTGGTGCGTCTTGCGGCCGACGCACTGAGTGTCGCGAGGACCCCGGGGGATATCGGGAGTCCCCATGGATTTCAGATCAGTTGAATGCCGTGAGATCTTTCGGCTTGATGTCATGCTGCTCGCAATAGGC
>NZ_FCON02000003.1 GCF_001544535.1 Caballeronia choica
GTGGAAGTGGCGCCGGTGTCGCTGGCGCAGGCGCGCGAAGCGGCCGAGCGGCAGGCGATCGAACTGGCGTTGCTGCGCCATCGCGGGCGCCTGGGCGATGCGGCCCACGAACTCGGCATTTCGCGTGTGACGCTGTACCGGCTCCTGAGCGCACACGGCATGCGCCACATCGAAGTCGACGCGCCCACCGAGCACGCGACCCGAGTCTGACCGACCGACAGGCCGTCGATTCCAGGCGGGCGCCATCCGCGCGCCCGCCTCTCCTCCAACCCTCCGTTTCTCTCGCCCGCTCCGACGCTTCCTTCGCGCGCTTGGTAAAATCACGCCTTTACGCCCATCTACAGCGAGCCGTGCAGGCGCGTCGAAGGAAATTGAATGAAACAGTATCTCGAGCTCGTCCGCGCGATTCTCGATACCGGCACCTGGCAGGAAAACCGCACGGGGATCCGCACGATCAGCATGCCCGGCGCGATGCTGCGCTTCGACTTGCAGCAGGGTTTCCCGGCCGTGACGACGAAGAAGCTCGCGTTCAAGTCGGCGATCGGCGAGATGGTGGGTTTTCTGCGGGCGTCGAAGAACGCGGCGGATTTTCGCGCGCTCGGCTGCAAGGTCTGGGACGCCAACGCCAACGAGAATCCACAGTGGCTCGCGAATCCGTACCGCCAGGGCCCTGACGACCTCGGCGACGTGTACGGCGTGCAATGGCGCAAGTGGCCGGCGTACAAGGTCATCGACGCAGGCGCGGGCGACCGTATCTCCGATGCCACCAATCGCGGCTATCAGGTCGTGACGAGTTTCGTGGAAGGCGGCCGCGAGCAGGTGCTCCTGTACAAGGCGGTCGATCAGTTGCGCCAGTGTCTCGATACGATCATCGAGAACCCGACCGACCGTCGCATTCTGTTTCATGCGTGGAATCCGGCGAAGCTCGATGAAATCGCGCTGCCCGCGTGCCATCTGCTGTATCAGTTCATCCCGAACGCCGCGAAGCGTGAAATCTCGCTGTGCCTCTATATCCGCAGTAACGACGTCGGGCTGGGCACGCCGTTCAACCTGACCGAAGGCGCGGCGCTGCTGCATCTCGTCGGGCGGCTGACGGGTTATGCGCCGCGCTGGTTCACGTATTTCATCGGCGATGCGCATATCTACGAGAACCAGCTCGACATGCTCAATGAGCAGTTGAAGCGCGAGCCTTTCGCGAGTCCGCAACTGATCCTGTCGGATCGCGTGCCCGATTACGCGACCACCGGGCGCTATGAACCGGAATGGCTCGAGAAGATCGAGCCGAGCGATTTCGCGCTCGAAGGGTATCGGCACCATGAGGCGCTCAAGGCGCCGATGGCGGTTTAGCGTCTGGTTTCCATGGGCAGCAAGGCAAAACGCGCGGCCGAGGCCGCGCGTTTTGCGTTTGTGAGGCAGAGTCTGGCGTTGAAAGTCAGCTTCTGTGGTGTTGATCGTTGCCGTTGCCTGCGGCGTGCGGCTCCTGGTGCTGCGGCTGAGCGGGCTGCGGCTGCGGGCGTGGCGCTTGATGGACTTCCTGATGCGGCTGAACCTGCTGTCGAGGCGCCTGCTGCGCCTGTTGCTGCGGCGGCGGATGAAACTCCTGACGCGGCGCTTGTTGGACCTGCTGCGGCGGCGGATGAAACTCCTGACGCGGCGCCTGCTGGACCTGCTGCGGCGGCGGATGAAACTCCTGGCGCGGCGCCTGCTGGACCTGCTGCGGCGGCGGATGAAACTCCTGACGTGGCGCCTGCTGGACCTGCTGCGGATGATTCTCGGGACGCGCGGCCTGAGCCGCAGCCGGCGTCTGAGTCGCGTGGAAGTCCTGCCGGGGTTGCTGGACATTCGCGGGTTGCGCCTCTTGCGGTGGCGTCGGCTGGAATCCGTTTTGCGCCTGCTGAACCGGCTGCGGATGATTGTCGGGACGTGGCGTCTGGATCGGCGCGGGCCGTGGCTGCGGGACGCTCACAGGTTGCAGCGCATGGGCCGGCGCCGGCTGGAATCCGTTCTGCGCTTGCTGGACCGGCTGCGGACGCGGGGCCTGACTCCGGCCCTGTGCAGCATCGAAGTTCTGGCGGGGCTGCGCGACGGCAGCGACTTGCGGCTGTTGCGGCCACTGCTGTGGCTGTTGCGGCGACATCGCGTGCGGAAGATGCTGCTCGCCGCCAGCGGGCGCCTGCATGGCATTGCCGACCGGCGGTTGGCCGACGTGTGCGGGCGGTCGCGGCACTGCGCTGGCGTCGCGCTGCGGGGCGCCATTCGGTTCGTGCGCTGGCTGACCGGCAAAACGCGAAGGCTGCGGCGCGACGCCGGCATCAGGTGGCGACAGGCCGCCCGGCGAAGTCGCGATTTGGTTACCGCGCTGCTGCGCGCCATTGGACATCTGCGGCGAGTGCTGCAAAACCCCCGGTTGCGGTTGATTCATATCGTGAGCCGGAGCGGAATGTCCCGCCTGCTGGGCCGGCCCATTGCCCCACTGCGCGACTTGCGGCGGACGTGGGACGCCGCCGTTGCGTGACGAATCGGTGGCGATCGGCGGAGCGTGTCCGCCGTCGCGCTGTGGCGGCGTCGCGATGGAAGCGCCGGTCGCCCCATTCGGACCACGCGACGCAATCCCCGCGTTTTCCAGCGCGCGCGCCGGACCATGCGTCGCGACGAGATGGATGTTCTCGCGCCCAGGCGCCTGCATCTGCGGCGCTCGAGAACCCGGATTGCGCCCGGCACTTGCTTCGGGCGCCGTCCGCACTACCGGATTTCCCGCGCCCGCCACGCGCGCACCCTGGCCGAGCGCGAGACGCTGCGCGAACGTGTCGTGGAACGCGGGAGGCGCAAGCGGCGCGCGCGTCGCCACGACCGGACGCCCGAACGCGCCCTGCGGCGGCCGGTAATCGGCGCGTCGGAGGCCCGGCGTGAAGCTGTCCCGCGTCGGCGCGATTCCCGGACCGCCTTCCGTAAAACGCGGACTACGCCAGTGCGCCGGGTCGACGCGCACGTTCTCCCGCCCGACCGGCCGCCCGTGGACGAACGCCGTCGCCGGCACGGCCGTCACGGCGCCTGGCGCGCGATAGTTCACATAGGTATTGCGAATGTGCACGGACTGGTCGACATGCACATTCCGGTTCACGCGATCGTAGTAACGCGGGCTCCAGCCGTCGCGATGGCCGCGCCACGGTTCACCTGGCCCGAGCGGAAACCACGCGACGCCCACCGCCGCCGCACCGCCGATCGCCAGACCGACATTCCAGTCGACCCCGCCGCCGCCGTCGCCGACGAACGCCACCAGCGCGGGCGCGTAGGCGGGCGGCGCAGTGTCGACGAGCGGTCCCGGCACCCAGGCCCAACGCGATCCGGCGTAAGCCCAGCGGCCATAGTGATAAGGCGCGAAACCCCACGGCGCATCGTCGACCCAGGTCCAGCCCCACGGCGCCTGCCAGACCCAGTGTCCCTGCCGATACGGCGCCCAGTCTGCCGCGACGGCATTCGGCACCCACACCTCGCCGTACGACGGATCGGTCTGCCACGTGCCATTCGCGTCGAGATCCTGATAACCGGGGATGTCGCGCGAGACGTAGCGCGCGGAAACCGACTGGTCTTCTGCCGCGTCGCGGCTTGCGGCCCACTGATCGAACGAATCCGCCGCCGGGGCGCCGTTCGCCGCGACCTGCTGCAGGGCCGTGCCGGCGAACGTGATCTGCTGGCCGGCGGTAATCGGCAATGCGCCGCCGTCGCCGTATGCGGTGAGGCTGCCGCTTCGGACGGTCACCGTCGTGCGGCTGCCGTCGGGCGCGACGTCGACGCGATAATCCCCCGGCGCCGTGACCCCGAGCGCGGCGTTCGGCGTGTCGATCTCATACGCGCCGCCCGGCGGCAGCGAGCGAACGCGCGTCGAGAGCGTGCCTTGCGCGACCTTGAGTTGGGCGCTGGCGTCATCGAGGGAAAGGACTTCGAGACTCGTTGACGAACCGAGGCGCACCGCGGTCGAACCGATATGCAGCTCCGAGCGCGCGCCGTCGTCGTTCCAGAGCTGGTCGCCGGTGGTGAGCGGGCGGTTGATCTGCGCGTAGCTCCAGTCGGAGGCGCCGGCCGGTTCGCTCGTGACCGTCCCCGCCATGTAGTTCAGGCGCGCAACGCGTCCGGGCGGATCGGTCTCGGCTTGCGGCGCGGCGGCGGAATCGGAATAGGCGGTGTCGGGTGTCTGCGCGAACGCGCTGAAAGTGAGTCCCGAGAGCAGGGCGCAGGCGAACAGCGTGGCGGCGGCGGGTTTCGTGAGGCGGCGGACGTGCATTGTGGTTCTCCAGCGGCGGCGTCGAGTTGTTGTTGTGAAGGCCGACACAGCCTGTCGAACCAATTTACCGTCTGCGCCTGTATCAGGGCGCTGTCGTTTGTAAGCGGCGACGACCCCGCGTAACAAAGCTTTGCAGCGGACCGAAGGATCTACCTGTCCGACAGAAAACGCTCGAAATGGCTGCGCCCGGCGGGCGTCACGCGCAGCACGCGACGCTTCGTCGTCTTTTCGAGCCACCCGTGCGCGCCACAGCTTTCGAGAAACGCTGCGCCGAGCGCGCCGCCCAAATGCGGCCGCCGCTCGCTCCAGTCGATGCACGTGCACGCGAAACGTCGCCGGCGCGCGCGCTGGCTTTTCAAGTCGATCCCGAGTTGCGCAAACTCGCGCGCGCCTTCAGGCGTTGGCTCCAGTTCGGTCGGCCCGTTCTCCGCCCGGCGCTCGACGGCGAGCCAGTTGCGCGTGATCATCCGGTCGAAGATCTGCACGGCGAGTTCGCCCGCCAGGTGGTCGTAGCAGGTGCGGGCATAGCGCATTTCGAGCGGCACCGCGCTCGGCAGCCGCTCGGGCGCGCGCTGCGGTGCGCTCGCCTGCGCGAGGGTGGCGAGCGCCTCGATCGCCGCCGCGATGTCGGGCGTCGCGATCCGGTAGTACCGATGCCGGCCGCTCACTTCCATCGCGAGCAGCCCGCCCTCGGTCAGCCGCGCGAGATGGCCGCTCGCCGCCGATGGTGACAGCCCCGCGATCATCGTCAGCTCGCCGGCCGGACGCGCGGTGCCGTCCATCAGCGACCACAGCATCGCGGCGCGGCCCGGATCGGCGAGCAGTGCGCCGATCCGCGACAGGCCCGGAAAGTGGCGTGCGCGGGGATCGGTGTCGTCGTGGGCGAGGGTCATGGCGTCTCCTGCGATTTCGAGATAGGCGGATAAGACCACTTTAAACGCTCTCGGCATCCGATGTTTCAGCGCGGACTGAATCGTCGATGCGTGCCGGCTTCGGCCACGGGGCTAGAATGACAGTCCGTGTCCCGAAGTCGTTGCAAGGAAATACCCATGATCAAGATCATTCTGGCGGCGGGTTTCGTCGCGTCGCTGCTGTGCGCGGGCTGTTCGGGGATGGCGGGATCGTCGTCGTCGGCATCCGGCGGTTCGAGCAGCATTACGATGTACGGCACGATCGACGAAGGCGTGTCGATCCGCAAATAGCGCGGCGGCGAGCCCGATCGAATGCGCCCGAGCGGTTCCCGGCGCTGGGCCTTCTTGCTGCCTCTATAATCATTTTTTACCTTTTTCCTGTCGCGGGGTCCGCCCCGCACCGCGAGCCGCCATGAACACGCCGATCACGTCGCTGCAAGCCGACGCCTCCACGCCCGACCGCTCCGAAACCACCTTCCGCTTTCTCGCCGAGCCGACCTCGGTAAACTTCGGCGGCAAGGTGCACGGCGGCGCGCTGATGAAGTGGATCGACGAAACGGGCTACGCGTGCGCGGCGATGTGGTCGGGCCGTTATTGCGTGACAGTGAGCGTCGGCAACATCCGCTTTCGCCGGCCGATCCTGGTCGGCAATCTCGTCGAGTTGCGCGCACGCGTGGTCGCGACCGGCCGCACGAGCATGCACCTGCACATCGCGGTCCACGCGGGCGACCCGAAAGGCGGCGACCTCCAGCAGACGACGGATTGCCTCGTCGTGTTCGTCGCCGTCGACGAGCAGGGCAAGCCCGTGCCGGTGCCCGCGTTTGTGCCGGTCACCGAGGAGCAGAAACGGCTCGCCAAATACGCGATGGACGTGAAGGACGCGCTCGACGCCATCGTCGAACTGAAGCCGGAGGAAGTGGCGGCGGGAAAGGTTTGAATCGCCCGAAAACCGGGTTTTCAGCAAATAAAATGCCCCGATTCATTCGGTTTCAGTAACAAATAAGACGCTTCTCATTCATCGATCCGCCCTTGACGGGCATAGTGCAGCGCACTCGCGCGACGCGTGCTCCAGGCCGTGCCGCGCGGAAGCCACCACTTGGATATCGATGAAGGAGCAAGCATGAGCTGGGCTGCGGGTTACAACAATTCGGTCGCGTATACGACCGGCTACTATCAGGAACAGAGCCCGACGTGGCTGAAGGCGGCGCTCGTGATGCAGCGCGTCGCGCCCCTCGCCGACGGCAAGTTCACCTACTGCGAGCTCGGTTTCGGCCAGGGCCTGACGTCGCTGATCCTTGCGGCGACGCATCCGGACGGCGACTTCTACGCCTGCGACTTCAACCCGCTGCACGTGATCGCCGCGTCGTCCATTCGCGACGACGCCCGGCTTCCCAACCTCACGCTGCTCGAAAACAGCTTCGGCGAACTGGCCGACGGCAAGGTCGACTTGCCGATGTTCGATTTCGTGACGCTGCACGGTATCGTCTCGTGGGTGTCGCATGAAACGCGCGCGCAAATCGTGCGTTTTCTCGCGCGTTACCTGAAGCCGGGCGGCGTCGTGCAGATCAGCTACAACGCGATGACCGCCTGCGCGCAGGTCCAGCCGCTCCAGCGTCTCTTGACCCTGCACGCGAACAACCAGGGCGAAAACTGGGCGGGCGCCGCCACGTTCGCGCGGCAACTGGCCGACACGAACGCGCTGCACTTCCAGCGCAATCCCGATGCGGCCGCCCGCGTCACATCGTTCGCTTCGTCGGACACGCGCTATCTGGTGCACGAATACATGCACGAGCAGTGGACGCCGTTCCACTTCACCGACATGGCGAAGGAACTGGCCGACGCCAAGCTCGTGTTCGCGGGCAGCGCGCGCTACGGTCAGATGTCGCCGGTGGCATGGCTCACCGACGAGCAGGCCGCAATCGTCGGTTCGATCAAGGACCCGCTGTTCGCCGAAGAAGTCCGCGATTATTTCTGCAACCGGTCGTTCCGTTCCGATGTCTTCGTGCGCGGCAAGGCGACGCTCAACGATATCCGCCTGCGTGAACACGCGAAACGCATTCATCTGTGGGCCAATCCGAAGGCGCAATACCAGCAGACGGTCAAGATCGAGCACGCGCAAGTTAATCGCACCGACGCGGCGCACAGGCCGCTCTTCGACCTGCTGCGCAAGTCGGATATGACGCTCGACCAGCTGTTCGACGCGCCCGAACTGGCGGGCCACGGCATCGACACGATCATGCAGATCGTGCGCTTTTCGCTGGCGGCCGGCGAGACCGCGATCCGTTATGGCGACGTGCAGCCGCGTGCGGCCGCCGACCGCCTGAACACCGTGCTGCTGAGCCACGCGGAGCGCGGCGAGAAGTGGGATGCGCTCGCATCGCCGAAATTCGCCGGCGGCGTGCCGGTCGGACTGCTCGACCAGTTGCTGATCGCGCCGCTCAGGGCCAAAAGCGATCCGAAGCGCGCGCTGACGAGCGATATCGACGAACTCGTCGTGCATGTCGAGCGCTCGCTGTTGAACACCGGGCTCAACCTGAACGTCGGCGAGCGCGTCACGCCGCGTGAGGAAATGCCGGCGGCGATCCGCAAGATCCTCGACGACTCGGGCGCCGCGCTCATCGCCTTGTGCGATGAAAACGACTTCTGGCCCGCCAAATCCGCCAAATAATCCCCTGATGAAGTGCCCAAAGCGCAGCGGCTTCAACGCCGCTGCGCTTTTTTTTTGCAACGCTCAGCGCTTGCCGACCATCTCCTCCGGCTTCACCCACTCATCGAACTGCTGCTCCGTCACAAAGCCGAGCGCCAGCGCCGATTCCTTCAGCGTCGTTCCTTCCTTGTGCGCCTTCTTCGCGATCTTCGCGGCCTTGTCGTAGCCGATGTGAGGATTCAGCGCCGTCACCAGCATCAGCGATTCGTTCAGCAGGCTCTCGATGCGCTTCCCGTTCGGCTCGATGCCGACCGCGCAGTTGTCGTTGAAGCTCTGCGCGCCGTCGGCCAGAAGACGGACCGATTGCAGCACGTTGTGCGCGATCATCGGACGGAACACGTTCAATTCGAAGTTGCCGCTCGCGCCGCCGAAATTCACCGCGACGTCGTTGCCGAACACTTGGCAGCAGAGCATCGTGACGGCTTCCGACTGGGTCGGATTGACCTTGCCCGGCATGATCGAACTGCCCGGCTCGTTTTCCGGGATCGATAGTTCGCCGAGCCCGCAGCGCGGACCGCTCGCCAGCCAGCGGATGTCGTTGGCGATCTTCATCATGCCCGCCGCGACGGTCTTCAGCGCGCCATGCGCCGCGACGAGCGCGTCGGCGGCGGCCATCACTTCGAACTTGTTCGGCGCGGTCTCGAAGGGCAAGCCCGTCAGCTTGGCGATCGCGCCCGCCACCTTCACCGCGAATTCGGGATGCGCGTTCAGACCGGTGCCAACCGCCGTGCCGCCCTGTGCCAGTTGATACAGATGCGGCAGCGTCGCCTCGACATGCCGGATGCCGTGGTCGATTTGCGCGACGTAGCCCGAGAATTCCTGGCCCAGCGTGAGCGGCGTCGCGTCCTGCAGGTGCGTGCGGCCGATCTTCACGATGTGGTCGAACGCCTTCGCTTTCTTGTCGAGCGTATCGCGCAAGGTCTTCAGCGACGGCACCAGATGCTTGACGATCGCATACGCCGCCGCGATGTGCATCGCGGTCGGAAACACGTCGTTCGACGACTGCCCGCGGTTCACGTCGTCGTTCGGGTGCACGAGGCGCTCCTCGCCGCGCTGGCCGCCCATCAACTCGCTCGCGCGGTTGGCGATCACCTCGTTCAGGTTCATGTTGGTCTGCGTGCCCGAGCCCGTCTGCCACACGGCGAGCGGGAATTCGTCGGGATGCTTGCCGTCGATGATCTCGTCGGCGGCCTCGATGATCGCGCGCGCCTTGGCGGCGTCGAGCACCTTCAGGTCGAGATTCACTTCGGCGGCCGCGCGCTTGACGATCGCGAGCGCCGTGATCAGTTCCGGCGACTGTTTCTCGCTCGATATCTTGAAGTTTTGCAGCGAGCGCTGCGTTTGCGCGCCCCACAGCTTCGCGTTCGGCACGGCGATTTCGCCGAACGTGTCCTTTTCCAGCCGTACATCGCTCTTTGCATCGTCTGTCATGGCTTCAACGCTCCTTCAAAGCTGCTCGTCGATGGGCAGCAACGTGAAAAGACCCGTCATCGCGTTACGGTACAGGCCCGCTTGCGGATCGAAGTTGTAGGTGACCGTGCCGTCGTGTTCCTCGGTCGTCCAGATGAGCGGCGAAAGCGGCGAGCCGGTCGATTTCAGGCGGGCAAGCTCGTCCGGCGACGCCAGCTCGACGCGATAGCTCGCCGCGGGCCGGACGCCGCGCTGGAACAACTGCGCGGCTTCGTCGGCGATCGGCTTGCTGTGGATCACGAGCGCCAGCTCGGTATTCAGCAGCGCCGAGCGCGGATCGAGATTCATCGAGCCGATCACGAGAATACTCCGATCGATCACGTATGCCTTCGCATGCAGGCTCGCGCGCGATTGCGAACCGAAGAGGCCGGCGGTGGGCTTCGCTTCGCCTTCGCCCTGGGTCGCCTTGAATTCGTACAGTTCGACGTGATTCCTGAGCAGCGGCACGCGATACGGCGCATAGCCCGCCTGCACGGCGACGGCATCGGTCGCGGAGAGCGAATTGGTCAGCACCGCGACCCGCACGCCGCGCTGCGTGAGCGCGCCGAGCGCCTTGACGCCGGCATCGTGCGGCACGAAGTACGGCGACAGGATCAGAAATTCGCTGTGGGCTTCCTTGATGAGTTCGCCTAGGCGCTCCATCGGCGGGCTCTTGTAGTCGTCGCTCGGGTGCTCGATCTTCGACGGCGAATCCACCTCGAATTCCGTGCGCGCCCAGACGAGTCCCATTTCTCCGCGCGCGATCTGCTGCGCGATCGGCGTCGCGTTCAGCGGCTTCGCGTTGAGCGGATCGGCCTGCGTGCGCCAGTGCGTGCGCAGGTCGTCGCGGGTCTTGTCGAGGTCGGAGGGATCGAACTTCTGCTTGTTCAGCGCCCGCAGCGGATACGCGAGCGTGCTGTTCCAGTAGTCGTCGAAGCTCGCGGAGATCCTTTGGGCGACGGGACCCGCGGTGAACACGTCGAGATCGCGGAATTGCAGCGTCGGGCTGGCGCTGAAGTATTCGTCGCCGAGATTGCGGCCGCCGACGATCGCGATCTGGTTGTCCGCGATCATCGACTTGTTGTGCATCCGGCGCGTGAAATGGCCGATCTGCGTGAAGAGGTTCTGCGTGCGCCGGGCGAAACTCTGCTGCGCGCTGCCGAACGGATTGAACACGCGAATCTCGATGTTGTCGTGGGAATCGAGCGCCGCCATGATCTGGTCGATGTCCTTGAAATTCAGGTCGTCGACCAGCATGCGCACCCGCACCCCGCGATCGGCCGCGTAGAGCGCGGCGCCGAGCAGCAGCTTGCCGGTGTTGTCCTCCTCCGCGATGTAGTACTGCATGTCGAGCGTCTTCGTCGCCGCGCGGGCGAGTGCGATGCGGGCCTGCAGCGCATCGGTGCCGCGCGGCAGCAGGCGCACCGCCGACTCGTCCGGATGCGCCGCTTCGAGCGGCGCGAGAGCGGTGGAGAGCGGGGTCGCGGTGGCGGCGGGCAGGGCGTGCGTGACGGGGCGGTCGAAAGCGGTGGCGGGCGGACGGGTCGCGCATGCGGTGAGCATGAGCGCGGCCACGGTGGCTGCGCCGAGTTTTCGATAGCGCGCGGGGCGAGTGATGGTGTGCTGGAGGTCACGCGATACGGCGTGCGCTGCGGGTACTGCGATTGTCGCTGATGATTCCCTGCATTCCGACACGTGCTTTTTCCTCATTGTTATTCGCTGCCAAACATGGCGACCAATGCGCGGGCTAATTGATCGCGTAGCAAGGTTCGTGCGCGCGAAGGTATGGCTGAACAGGCCTGTTAGCACGCGAATTTCGAATCGTATGAACAAACTTAGTATAGTTTCACCGCAAAGGTGGGAGCGCGTGGCTATCGCCCGTCATGCAATTTCCATACGCTATCAGGATAGAAGTGATCTGCATCCATCAAACCATCGCTTACTGGACGGAAATGAATGGCAGTAGAACTGAAAACCGACTCTTGGTACCGGTACACGCTGTATCGAAGCAACGAGAGATATATGGCGTTCGAACCCGAAGAGAAGCGAAGGGAAGCAGTCGATGCGGGCAAGAAATTCACGGCGTCGGCCTATGCCGACGTGTGGGCCAAGGATGCGGAGTTGGTTAAGCGCGTGCGTGCCTTCCTCGGCGAGAATTTCCACTGGCATGACCGGCTTGCCAAAAGCGGCGCCGATTTGCACGTTGTGCAGACGCTGATGGACATGGTGCGCGGCGGGAGCGTTGTCGTGATTCCCGAGAAGCCGGTATTCAGCGGCGGCGGCATTGCGTGGCCACCGAAGAAGCCCGCATCGTCGCCGTTCTGGGGCGTCGAAAATTATGATCCGCCACGCTACGCGAGCGTGCAGGAACGGTATCTTGCACAGATCGCAGAGTTGCAGGCGACCGAAACGCCGTGGGCCGAAATCGAGGCGATGAACGACGTCATCAACCAGAAGTTCATGCACGCTGCGGTTCTGATCGATCCTCTAGGTATGTTGCCCACGTTCGCCCGCGCGGGCTGGATCAGCAAATATGGTTCGCCCGACCTTTCGACCTGGGGGCAGGAAACCGATACGGGCGGTGACAGCGATACGTCCGACGCGAGTGTATCCAGCGACTCAGCCGAAGGCGACGCTTCGACCCCTCTCGGCGACGCGCAGCCGTTCGAGTACACGCCCGACATGCTCGATGGCGATACAGAAGAGGTCGCCGCACGCGGGGTTCGCATGACAGGCAACGAACCGGGCGGATACCGCATCAATCCGAATGGCCTTGACGCGGATTACTTCGATTCGAAGGGCAATCTTTGCGCCCAATACCACGAGAGTCACGGAGAAGCGCACGGCCATAATTTTGACGCTGGATTGCGAGATGACACTCATCTCCCAATGTCCCCGATCAATTGCAGGTAGAGCGCATCGCGAGGTGGAAACCAATGAGCACCGGAAACAGGACATGGGGCTGGGAAATGGCGAGAAACAGTGGCTTGCTCGTCAAGATTTTTGGAGATTACCCCTCGTTTCACGACTCGGCCGTGACGAAGTTCTCTTTGCAGAGAAAGCGGCGTTCATTCAACGGCCTAGATTCGAAACCGCTACCGGCCGGACGCGTGCGTTATTTGGTCGATCTCCAACTCGAGGTGCTGCACAACCGCTACGCGGCTCCTCCCGCTGATGGAGGTCCCGACTATCTGGTCGTGCTGGATCTGCTGGATATTCGAGGTTCCGAGATCGATGTAAACGCCATGCTCGAAGAAGCGTCGGTTATGGAAATTTCCTTATCCGATACGCCCGATGATTTGATCCGATTCGACCTTGAACCCAATATCGGGCTCGATATTCGCCTGACTTGTAAGGAGGTCGTTGTCAGTGCAATCCGACCGTACAACCGAAGCGACTTTTAAGCCCTAGAAATTCTGACAAGCCGCTCTCCGCGAAACGCAACACGCCATCGCACGGACGAAAAAAAGCCCGCCATGGGGGCGGGCCCAATACCCCTGTCACTGGAGTCTCAAGGAGGAGACGATTCGATCGTAGCGCCCGACTCCAGCGATTCCAACCAAATAAGCGTGCTTTGCTTATCGCGACACGCGTGCATCGCTTATGCGTTACGACGGATACCGCTCGCGCCGTGCGCCGCGTTATCCGCGATGCCCCGCTCGACGATGCGCCGGCTCATCCGGTGAAACCGCAAGGTCATCAGCGCGGCGACGCTCGCGAGACCGGCGGCGAGTCCCCACCACAGCCCCTTGGTGCCCGCTTCGAAGTGGAAGGCGAGCACATATCCCGTCGGAAAGCCGATGCCCCAGTAGCCGAACGCGGCGGCGAGCATCGGCACGCGCGTGTCCTTCAGTCCGCGCAGGCAGCCGGAGCCGACTGTCTGCATCCCGTCGACGATCTGGAACACCGCCGCCACGCCCAACAGCGACGTCGCAAGCGCGACGGTTCTGGCGTTCGCGGGATCGTCGAGATTCAGGTACAGGCCGACGATCGCGTGCGGCGCCGCGACCAGCACGAGCCCCGACATCATCATGAACCCGACGCCCAGCGCGATCGCGACAAATCCCGCGTGGCGAGCGGCCACCGGCACGCCCGCGCCGATCCAGTAGCCGACGCGCACATTCGCCGCCTGGCCGATCGCGAGCGGCACCATGAACGCCACCGACGCCACGTTCAGCGCGATCTGGTGCGCGGCGAGCGGCGCTTCGCCGAGGATGCCGACCATCATGCCGGTGGCGAGAAAGAGCGTCGATTCGACGCCATACGTGATCGCGACCGGCCAGCCGATGCCGAACAGTTCGCCCATCAGCGGCAGTCGCGGGCGCGCGGCGACGACGAAATGCCGGTAGCGCGGACGCAAATGCAGGAACGCGACGAGCGCGAACGCGATCGCCCAGACGGTGATCGAGGTCGCCGTCGCCGAGCCGAGGAAGCCGAGCTTCGGCAGGCCGTAAGCGCCGTGGATCAGCCCGTAGTTCAGGAAGCCATTGACGAACACGCCGCCGATCGACACCCACAGAAGCCTTCGCGCCGCGCCGATCGCCGGCAGGAACGCGCGCATCATGCCGACGCCGATCAGGCTGGCCGGCGTCCCCCAGCGCAAGACCGCGCAGTATTCGCCGACGTTTTTCGCGAGCGTGGCCGGCTCGTTGAACGCCAGCAGCAGCGGCTCCGCGTAGCTCAGCAGCACGAACGCGGGAATCGAGAGCAGCACCGCGAGCACGAGGCCGGTCCAGTAGATATGCGGCACGCGGTCATCGTCGTTTGCACCGCGTGCATGCGCGACCGACACGCTCACCGACGTCAGCACGCCCTGCAGCAGCGTCACCACGACGAAAAACAGGTTCGCACCGAGGCCGCCGGCCGCGAGCGCATCGGGGCCGAGCGAGCCGAGCAGGATGGTATCGGTCACGCCCATCGCCATTTGCGACAACTGCGAGATGGCGAGCGGCGCGGCAAGCCGGGCGGTATCGGCGGCGTGGCGGGAAAGACTGGGCGGCGGCGTGGCCGCGCGTGTGAAGCCGGGTTGCATGTCGGATCGAAGAGAGGACGGCCCAGAGCGGGCGCCGCCGGATTTGAACAGCGGATTCGGAAAAGCTGCCGGGCGCCGCTACCGTTTCAGGTCCGTGCCCCGCTCGTTCATGCTGCTGAAACCTGAACGAAAGACGACTAGCTTATTGCCAGAACGACCGCATGTCGATGGCGGCGCGGTTATTCGCGCTATCCGCCTGCGTCAGACGGCCTTCAGAACCCTGATCTTCGACCCGTCGAGCGAAACCGTCTGTCCCGCGCGGATTTTGCAGGTCTTGCGCAGTTCGACCTTGCCGTCGACCTTCACGTCGCCCATCGCGACGCGCGCCTTCGCGGCGCCGCCGCTGTCGGCGAGGCCCATCAGCTTGAGCAGGTTGTGCAGTTCGACGAACTCGCCCGTGAGTGTGAATTCGAGTTGCGGCATGGTGGGCGGCGCTTGAGGACAGGAAAGGGCGCCCATGATAAACCACGCGGGCACGCGCCGTGCTGAACTGGAACCGCAGTGGCCCGGCGCAGGATGTTGGCAAATGTAGCCGAGTGAAACGGTCGGTAACAATGACTCGTTTTGGCGAACTCGCCGCACGGGCGCCGGGTCTGTACTCGTGATCGATGCGTTATGTATGGTTCGCAAAGGTCATTCGTCAATCGAAGAAGTCGGGCAAGCCGGTTTCATCGCTTCGCCCGAGGCTGAACAAGAGAGGAAAAACTCATGAAGAAGATTCAAACGCTGCTGATCGGCTCCGCTTTCGCTGCAATCGCTTCGTCCGCTGCGTTCGCGCAGACCGCGCAACCCGCCGATGCCGGCGCGCAGATGTCGGCTCAGGTACAGGGCGCACCGGGCGTCACGCCGCCGCCGCAGAACCTCGTCGCGCCGGCCTCGACCGATCCGCTCGTCCAGAAGCGCAACGCCAACGCGCAGGCGAACGCGGAATACCGCGCGTCGAAGAACGCGTCGAAGGAGCAACTGAAGGCGACCAACAAGGAAGCGAAGGCGCAATACAAGGAAGAAGTGCGCAACGCCAAGATCAACCAGAAGGCCGACAAGCAGACCGCCAAAGATGAACTGAACGCGGCCGAACCGTCGACGCCGAAGGACAGCGGCCTGCAGCATTAAGCTGGGCCGTGGAGCGGCCGCCGTCCGTCGGCGGCCGCCATGAGGACAAGGAGGACGCATGACGATGCATAAACTGTGCGCCGCGCTTGTGGCGGGCGTTGTCGCGACGGGTGCGACAGTGTCGTTCGCGCAGACGACCACCGACGCGCCGGCGACCCACGCCGACAAGAAGGCCGCGAAGAAGCAGGCCGAAGCGGACAAGGACGCGACCGTCGCGCAGGCGAAGGCCGACAAGAAGAAGACCGAATCGCAATCGAAGGCGAATGAAGCCGCCGCCGATGCGAATTTGAAGGACGCGAAGAAAGCGCAGTAACGGCAGCGATCTTTCGTAGGAACGCCGAGGCCCCGCTTGCGGGGCCTCGGCGTTTTGCAGGAGAACGGAATTGGTTCGACCGAACGCCATTAAAAATCAAATGCTTATTAACGAATTCGCTCACCCTGCTCATGACGCGGAACCGAATAAGTTGGACTCACCCGATTTGAGACGCTAATTTGCTGGATTCGCAGGAGGGTGAAATTGCACACGTCGCATCCACTCAGGTATCGGCGGCGAATACTCGATCGAGCGTCGTTCGAAATGCGTTGAACAAGTCCTCGTTCGCACCAGGTCTTTCTCCTTCGATCTGTAGCGTACGGTGTCCCCCGCCCAGCATCTGGTTAAGCAACCGGGGGTAGGCTTCGCCTGGTGCCAACGCCTCCAGAATCAGCGGCCGGATCGCTGGTGCGACGAGAGCCGCCATGTCCCGCGCGAGCAGTGCAGCCCCAGCGACGTCCGGATCGAATCCGTGGGCTTCGAGAAGGTCCAGAGCGTCGCCGTCGTAGAGTCGATCGTAGTTACCCGCGTCTGCATATCTCGACATCAGGAACCGCAGATCTGTCGCGTCCCTTGCATGCGCGGTGTGCCTGTCTCGCCACGCGAGGATCTTGAGCATCGCGAGAGCCGGAAGGGACGCAACGAGGACAACGACGTCGTGTGCCAGTTCAACCTCGACGGCCGCCTCCAGCGCTTCGCCAAAGCCTGCGACATTCATCCGGAATGCGCCGCCTGGCCATTCAATCTCGCGGTCGCCCTCGCGCTCGAGTCCCCCGAAGGGAACGATATCCAGCCACATCCTTTCGCCTGAGTCGGGCGCCGTGTAATCGAGCCGCTGAGCCTCCGCACTGGGCTCGAACCTTCCTGTCCCAATGAGCGCGTCGCGCAGTTCCCTGTCGCCTTGCCAGCTTTCGATGCACACACCAATGTCGACGTCGGCGGTCGCTCGCGACTGCTCGATCCCGAAACGATGCGTGGTCAGGATGTCGCGGGCCGTCGCCCCGCCCACAAACCATGCTGCGCCAACTTGATTCGCCGCGTTCGAGACGTCACGCAGGACGGCGACGGACATCTCGCAGATAGGATGGGCCTCGTGCAGCTTAATTGCCATGTTGGATGTACTGGTCACGAATCATCTGCGCGGTTTCGAGGTTGCGCGAGTCACCGCTCGCGACAAGATCGGCGTAGACGAGCACGGGATAGACGACGTTGTCGACCAACCCCGGGGTGCGGTTCAACTCGAAGGGCGCCTTGAGAAACTCAACGTTTCCCGTAGGCTCCGGCCGCAGCCGCCCGCGACTGATCATCTGGGTAGGGATCCCGTTGGTGCAGTACACCGTCACGACCGCCGGCTTCAGATAACTCGTCATGAGCGCAGCGGCGGACTCACCACCCAACATCCATTCGTTGTTCGGCGCCAGCATGTCGGTCCACCAGTTCGGCTCCGTCGCGCGGTATCGTCCGAGTTTGAGTGATTCCCTCAGGAGCGAGGGATAAAGGGTGACCCATTCATCGAGCAACCGATCGAAGTTGGTGAAAGCCAGCCCGTCCCCGCGCTCGATCAGGTCTTTACGCTGCAGTAGAGTTTGCACAGTGGTGTGTGCGGTGCCGGTGCTCACGCCGGCGAACATTGCGATCGTGCGTCTGCTTTCGTGGAGTAGCGCTGGCCTGACGAGCAGCGCGAGGATGACCTGAAGTGATCGCTTGGACCAGAGGCTGGGTCGACGGCGCTCGGTGGCGCGCGGACGACCCGAAATCAGGACCAGAGTGCTACCGTCTTTCACGAATGCGTTGCCGGACTCGTCGATCGCGTTCACGCCAAGGCTGCGGCAGGCGTTGACTAGCGCGGGTGAAAGATACGAAGTCACGAGGAGAACATGCTGAGCGTTGAGCAGGCCGCTGGTGGCGGCCAGGGCGGAGAGCCGCTCCTGGCGGTCGATTGAGGGCACTACGACGGCCACGCGGCGCACCGGTGGATCTAGCTCAAACTCGACCGTGCTGTTGTAGCCGGTACCGGGCGGCGTCGGGATGACCGACGTCGCAACCCCCGCGCTGACGCTGAAAGCCTGCGTGGCGGATGTGATGAGTGGATCGGGGGCGGCGACTGGTGCGCGCATCTCAACTCCGTTCAATTTTCTCTAGTGTACACGATGCGTGAACGGTGATAAATATTGAACAACGTCAGATAAGTGTTCAAACCGGCTGGCTGTTCACGGAGCGATGCAACGTAAAAATGAACGCGGGATCTCTGATTTCCTCGCTTTCGGCAGTCCAATCAATTTCTTGCTTCCGAGCCCAGCTAATTTCACCTCACTCCAAAGAATTCCGTTTCCCGCCAGTTGTTTCACGCACCCCAAGCGCTTGCATGCACGGGTTGTATGGATATACAGTGTGCGTCACTTCGCCCGCTGACTTTATCCCGTGCTCATCGCTACCGACACTCCCGCCGCCGATACCGTCGCGACCCAGGTTGCTTCCTACCTCGCGAAGCTCAATGACGCGCAGCGCGAGGCCGTCGAATTCGGCGCCGACACACCGGATGCCCCTGCCGGGCCGTTGCTCGTGATCGCGGGCGCGGGGTCGGGCAAGACCAATACGCTGGCGCATCGCGTCGCGCATCTGCTGGTAAAAGGCGCCGATCCGCATCGAATCCTGCTGCTCACATTTTCGCGGCGCGCGGCGCTCGAAATGACACGGCGCGTGACGCGCATTGCGATCGGCGCGCTCGGCAGCAAGAGCGCGATCGCGCAAGGTCTCACCTGGTCGGGCACGTTCCACGGCATCGGCGCGCGGCTCCTGCGCGATTACGCGGATCTCGTCGGCTTGTCGCCGTCGTTCACGATCAACGATCGCGAGGATTCCGCCGATCTGATGAACCTCGTGCGCCATGAACTCGGCTTGTCGGCGAAGGAGAAGCGCTTTCCCGCGAAATCCACCTGCTTTGCGATTTACTCGCGCGTCGTGAACACGGGCGCGTCGCTCGCCACCGTGCTCGACCAGGCGTTTCCGTGGTGCCGCGAATGGGAGCTGGATTTGCGCCGCCTCTTCGCCGCGTACGTGAACGCCAAGCAGTCGCAGAGCGTGCTCGACTACGACGACCTGCTGCTCTACTGGTCGCATCTCGCCGCCGAGCCGAGCCTCGCCGCCGATTTGTCGCGCCGCTTCGATCACGTCCTCGTCGACGAATACCAGGACACCAACCGCTTGCAGGCGTCGATTCTCCTGTCGATGAAACCGGACGGGCGCGGCCTGACGGTCGTCGGCGACGATGCGCAGTCGATCTATTCGTTTCGCGGCGCGACCGTGCGCAACATCCTCGACTTCCCGAACCACTTCGATCCGCCCGCGCGCTGCGTGACGCTCGAGCGCAATTACCGCTCGACGCAGCCGATTCTCGCGGCATCGAACGCGGTGATCGGGCTCGCGTCGGAACGCTACACGAAGAACCTCTGGACCGACCGGGCGTGCGAGCAGAAGCCGCGCATCGTGTCGGTCGCGGACGAGGCCAATCAGGCGCGCTATGTCGTCGAAAAGGTGCTGGAGGCGCGCGAGGCGGGCATGACGCTCAAGTCGCAGGCGGTGCTGTTTCGCGCGGCGCATCACAGCGCGGCGCTCGAGATCGAACTCACGCGACGCAATATCCCGTTCGTGAAGTTCGGCGGGCTGAAGTTTCTCGATTCCGTGCACGTCAAGGACGTGCTCGCCGTGCTGCGCTGGGCGGAGAATCCGCGCGACCGGGTCGCGGGCTTCCGGGTCGTGCAATTGCTGCCGGGCATCGGGCCGGCGATTGCCGGGCGCGTGCTCGATCAGGTGTCGAATGGCGACGCACCCAACACGCCGCGCGCGCTGGCGTCGTTCGCGGCGCCGCCCCGCGCGAGCGAAGACTGGCCGCAGTTCGTCGCGCTGATGGCGAAGGTCTGCGCTCGCGAGACCGGCTGGCCCGCCGAATTCGAAATGATCCGGCGCTGGTACGAGCCGCATCTGGAGCGCAATCACGAAGACGCCGCGATTCGTCACGGCGACGTGCTGCAGATGGAAAGCATCGCGTCGACGTATCCGACGCGCGAGCGTTTCCTCACCGAACTGACGCTCGATCCGCCCGACGCGACCAGCGACGAATCAGGCGTCCCGCTCCTCGACGAGGACTACCTGATCCTCTCGACCATTCATTCCGCGAAAGGGCAGGAGTGGCGCAATGTCTTCGTGCTGAATGGCGTCGACGGCTGCATTCCGTCCGATCTCGGCACCGGCAGCGACGAGGAAATCGACGAGGAGCGGCGGCTGCTCTATGTGGCGATGACGCGGGCGAAGGAAGATCTTCACATCGTCACGCCGCAGCGGTTCTACGTGCATAACCAGACGCACCTCGGCGACCGCCACGTCTGGGCGTCGCGCACGCGCTTCATTCCCGCGCAGTTGATGGACCGGTTCGAAGCGGCGGCGTGGCCGCCGGTGCCGGTTGCCGCCGCGCCGACGGCGGCCGGGCTGGCTGCGGCGGCGAAAGCGAAGATCGACATTGCCGCGCGGCTCAAGGGAATGTGGGACTAGGCGCGCAAACTCGGCTCAGCGCGGCGCCCGCGACGCGTCCGGCACCTTCGGCGCCGGCGCAAAGATGCTGCGCAGCCACGAGGCGAGGCGCGTGAAGCCGTCGTAAGGCTCCTCGATGAAAAGCTCGGGCCGCGTCGAGCGCAAATATTCCAGCACCTGCTGGGCTTCCTGCTTTTGGATCGAACCGTGGAAGATGCCGAGTCGCAGCAGGCACCGCAATTCGCCGAGCTTCTCCCGCGCGGTCGACCCCACGCTGTGCTCGACCGCGATCTTCGTCTCGTACACCCGCTGGCGCAGCGAATCTGCCAGACGCCAGGCCGGCGTCTGCATTTTCTCCTCGACCTCACGGATGTCCATCGCCGCCGCCTTGATCTGCGAGGCCAGCACGTCGACCTGCGACGCATCGCCCTTCGCCTCCGTGACGATCGCCGTCGCCCATTCGCGCGATGCGTTGATCAGATCCTCGGGCGTCCAGTCCGAACGGATCGCGAAACTGAAGCCGTGCTCGGCCGCCTGCCGGATCAGGATCTCGACGACATCCGGAAACTCCTTGTCCAGCGCGCGCTTCGCCCACGCATACTGGCCGTTCTGCAACATGTGCTGCACGGCCTGTTCGGTGAGCGGCGTCGGGTTGTCGAGGAGCTTCGCGCGCAGGAAGTCCTCGAACGACGGCGTGATGAAGTGCGGGTCGAACTTGAGCGACAGGCGAACGAACGCCTCGAAGTCGCGATGCAGCGAAACGATGGTTTCGTCGCGAAACGAAAGGGTGATTTGACGCATGATGGTTCCCGGTTCCGCGCATGAGCGTCGCTGATGGCGGGAGTGCAGTCGGCCGGCGCCATTGGGCGAAGACCATTCGTCTCTTTTAACGGCGCGCCGGCCGGGAACTTGAGGTTTTTCGAAAGCCGCGCTCAGGCGAGCACGACGAGTTGCCAGAAGAAAAATACCGCCAGCGACACGGCGATCGTCAGGAGCGGCCGGCGCGTCGCGACGCATACGCCGATCGCGACGATCGCCGCGACCAGTTGGGCGTTGCGCCAGGTCAATTCGGCGCCGTTGCCGTGCGGCGAGACGGTCATCGGCACGATGATCGCGGTCAGCACCGTCACGGGCACGAAGGAGAGCGCGGTGCGCACGAGCGGCGGGAACGCGATCTTGTCGCCGAACACGAAGACAGCCGCGCGAATCAGGTAGGTCACGAGCGCCATGCCGAGGATCAGCAGGACGTAGCTCGAGGAAACGTTATCGATCAGAGAATTCATTGCGTGTGCTCCTGAGTGCGCGGACGGCTCTCGATCGCCGTCAGAACCATGCCCACCGCGACGCCGACGAATACCGCGGCCAGCAGCCCGAGCTTGTACGGCCAGCCCTGCCACGCGAACGACAGCACGCCCGCCGCCAGCGCCGCCGCCACGAACCGCGCGGCGACCAGTTGCGGCACGATGATCGCGATGAACGTCGCGACCATCGCGAAGTCCAGTCCGAGCGCTTGCAAACCCGGAAACGCCGCGCCGAAGACGAGACCGACGAGCGTCCACAACTGCCAGTTGAGGTACATGGCGAGGCCCGAGCCGAGGAAGTAGTGCGGCCCGGTCTCGCCGGGCGCGCGCTTCTGGTAGTGCGCGTAGGCGACGGCGAACACTTCGTCGGTCATCAGCGCGCCGAGCGTCCAGCGCCAGCGCGCGGGCAGGTGCGCGACGTACGGCGCGAGCGTCGCGGAGTAGAGGAGGTGGCGCAGGTTGACGATCAGCGTCGTGGCCCAGATCACGGCGAAGCTCGCTTGCCCCGCGATCAAGCCGACCGCGATGAACTGCGCCGAGCCCGCGAAGACCGCGAGCGACATCAGTTGACCGTGCCAGAGGCTGAGCGGGCTCGCGGTCACGAGCGTGCCGAAAATGACGCCGAAGGGCGCGGCGCCGACCATCATCGGGATGGTGTCGCGCGCGCCGGCGGCGAGTTCGCTGAAGGTGTTGCGGGGCAGTGCTTTCAAGGTGTCCTCCTGTGGCAGCGAGGATAGGGCGGGAGGGTGATGGTGCGCTTGTACGTTCTTGCGGTGGGTCGCGGCGATCCTCGCGCTTTCTGGCGCGCACAGCCTGCCTGCCGCCTATCGCCAGCGCCCTGGCGGCACGCCGAAAGCGCGCTTGAAATGCCGCGTGAAATGGCTTTGATCGGTGAAGCCGCTACCCGCCGCGACCTCCGTTACCGACACCCCCGCGCGCAACGCCCCGAGCGAGCGCGCGAGCCGCATCTGGTTGCGCCAGGCATGCGGCGCGAGGCCGGTTTCGCGGGTAAAGAGGCGCGCCGCATGAAACGTCGACAACCCCACGCTCGCCGCGAGTTCCGCGAGCGTGACGGGCGCGGTGAGATCGTCGGTGAGACGGGCCTTCATCGCTTCGACGCGCACGGCGTCGCTGCCAAGCCGTACGACGGAAGGACGCTGGCCCGCGTGACGTGCAAGCAGGCTCGAAAGCGCATCGAGCAGCGCGGTTTCGGCGGCGAGCGGATCGGCGCCGGCTTCGAGCGCCCGATGCGCCAGCGCGAGCCGTCGCGCGAGATCGCCGTCGCGGATGATGTCGGCCGGAAACCAGGGCAGCGGCTCGGCGCGCCCCGACACTTCGCTTGCGACCGATTGCACGAACTCCACCGGCAAATAAAACACGCGGTACCGCCAGCCCGCATCGACTGCCCGCGCGCCCGTATGCAGTTCGCCCGGATTGATGACCGGCACCGAGCCCGCCTCCGCGACATAGTGCGAGCCGCGATAGTCGTAGCACTCCGCGCCCGCTTCGATCACGGGCACCGTGTACGCGTCGTGCCAGTGCGGCGTGAACGAGTGGTCGTGATATTCGGCGGTCAGCATGTCTGCGCCGGGCGCAAGCGGCGAGCGCCAATAGCGTGCGGAATCGCTGAATCGGTTGAGGGTCATGACTGCGGATTTCTGGATCGAGCCAGTGATCTTACACGTCATGCGCTTTTCAGCGGCTTGCGTGCAACGCGCAGAGTCACTTCACTGGAATCGTCGTGCCTTGCGGCATCGGCACGGCCGTCACGCTGTTCTTCGCGCTGCCGGTCGCGATCCGGTCGCTATAAGTCAGATAAACGAGCGTGTTGCGCTTCGCGTCGACGATTCGCACGACGTGCAGCGTCTTGAAGATGAACGACATGCGGTCGGTGAACACATCCGCCTTCTGCTTGAGCGGTTCGGCGATCTTGATCGGCCCGACCTGGCGGCACGCGAGCGACGCTTCGGTCGGATCTTCGGCGATGCCGAGCGTGCCCTTCACGCCGCCCGTCCGAGCGCGCGACACGTAGCACGTCACGCCCGTGACGAGCGGATCGTCATACGCTTCGACGCTCACGCGATCCGAGCCGGTGAAGCGAAAGTTGGTGTTCACGCTCGCGATTTCCTCGGCCCGCGCGAACGGCGTGGCGATGGTGGCAACGGCGGCGAGCACGCCGAGGGAGCGGGCGGCGAGACTGAGAGCGCGTTTCATCGGAATCCTTCGGAAAAAAGAAAAGGCGTCGTATTGTAACGACGCCTTTTGCGATGACGCGCGCTTGCCGCGTGATCAGTGAAAAATCAGGTACAGGATGACGAGGACGACAACCGGTACGCCGAGCAGCCAGCCGAGTAGATAAGGCATTTTTGGTTCCTCCATTCGTTTTCTGGTTAGACGGCTTCAGTATCGATGGAGAGGATGTCTGCGTGTAGCCGGGCCCGTCCGAAACGTGTGTAGGCGTTGTCCTATGCGAACCTTACTCGATGCTTGATGCGCATGGTCAAAGTGCGACTTTGCTCATACGGAAGGCTCTTGCGAATGCTTCACCAGCCGCTCGCGATAAAGCGTCTGCACATAGTCGAGATGCGCGCCTGCCGCGTCGCGGGCGCGCTCGGCATCGCGCGCGACGATCGCATCGAAGATCGCGCGATGCTGCGCGAGGAGGTTCGCTTCGACCTCGTCGTCGTAATCGACCAGGCGGTGCGACGTCAGCATCGATTCGCGGATCAGTGCGTGCAGCCCATGCATCACGTGTGCGAGCGCGACGTTGTGCGTGGCATCGGCGATGGCGAGATGAAATGCTGCGTCCTTTTCCGCGATGCGCGTGCGCTTCGGTTCGGCGGCGGCGGACTGCAGCGCATCGAAGGCGGCGGAAATGCGTTGCAAATCGGCTTCGGTGGCGCGCTCGGCGGCATAGGCCGTCGACAGCGATTCGAGTCCGCGCCGCAGTTCGAGCACATCGGCGCTCGCGTCCGGATGCTGGGCGAGGAGCGCGGCGAGGGGATCGGAGACGAGCGGCGCGGTCACATCCGACACGATGAACCCGCCGCGCGCCACGGCCCGGATGAAGCCATCCGATTCGAGCCGGATCAGCGCCTCGCGCAGAGACGGCCGTGACACGTTCAACTGTTCGGCAAGCTCGCGCTCGGCCGGCAGGCGCTGGCCCGGCAGCAGTGAGCCGCTCGAGATCAGCGACCGGATCTGGCCCGACACGACATCGGACAGGCGCACGCGCGCGTAGGAATGGACGGGCTCGAAGGTCATCGATTTAGCAAAGCTGGCGGATTTCCCTAGTTTGACATGAAAGAACACAAACTTTAAAGTCTTGGTCAGACCAAGCTGACCAAAGGCGTTGCATGCGCTTCCTTATCTCATGAAAGTTGCCCTGTTCGTCCCTTGTTTCATCGATGCCTTCTACCCTGAAGTCGGCATCGCCACGCTGGAATTGCTCGAACGACTCGGGCTCGATGTCGACTATCCCGGCGAACAAACCTGCTGCGGCCAGCCGATGGCGAACAGCGGCGCGCAAAAGGAAGCGGCCGGCGCCGAGGGCGTGTTCGCGCGCAATTTTGCCGACTACGACTACGTGGTCGGGCCGTCGGCGAGTTGCGTGCATCACGTGCGCGAGCATTTCACGGCGATCGAGCAGACCGCCGCCGTGCGCAAGGTGCGCGCGAGCGCGTTCGACCTCACCGAATTCCTGCACGACGTCCTGAAGGTGCGGGAATTTCCGTGGGCCGAATTCCCGCATCGCGTGGGGCTGCACAATAGTTGCAGCGCGATCCGGCATCTGAACGAGGTGTCGCGTTCGGAGATCGCCGGGCCGGCGTTCTCCAAGCCGCGCGCCTTGCTGGAAGGCGTGAAGGGCATCGAGTTCGTCACGCCCGCGCGCCCCGACGAATGCTGCGGCTTCGGCGGCACGTTCTCGGTGACCGAGGAAGCGGTGTCGGTGAGAATGGGGCAGGACAAGGTGCGCGACCACGTCGATGCGGGCGCGCAGTACATCGTGTCCGGCGACATGTCGTGCCTGATGCACCAGCAAGGCTGCGCCGAACGACTGAAACTCGACGCGCGCTTTATCCATATCGCGCAGATCCTGAACGGAGCACGCGGATGAGCAAGACGATCCGGATCGATCACGCGAAAGCGGCGGGCGCGTTCCTGCAGAAGGCGGATCACGTCGCGTTTCACGACAAGCGCCTCTGGGACCTGCGCAGCAAGCGCGATGCGCAGGCGCATGGCATCGCGGAGTGGGAGACGCTGCGCGACCTGGCGTCGGGCATCAAGGAGCACACCCTCTCGCATCTCGCCGACTACATCGGACAGTTCGTGACGCAGGCGGAGAAGAATGGCGTCGTCGTGCATTTCGCGGCGGACGCGGAGGAGCACAACGCGATCGTCCACAAGCTGATGAGCGAGCGCGGCATGTGGACGCTCGTCAAGAGCAAGTCGATGCTCACCGACGAATGCAAGATGCGCGAGTTCCTGGAGCCGCGCGGCATCTCGGTGATGGAAACCGATCTCGGCGAGCGCATCCAGCAGCTCGATCACCAGGACCCGAGCCACATGGTCGTGCCGGCGGTCCACAAGCTGCGCGCGGACGTCGCGGAACTCTTCGGCCGCACGATCGGCACCGATCCCGCCAACAGCGACATCCACTATCTCGCGGAAAGCCAGCGCATGAATACGCGGCCGTACTTCGTGCGCGAGAACACGGCCGGCATGACCGGCTGCAACTTCGCGGTGGCGGAGACGGGGACGGTGGTCGTCTGCACGAACGAGGGCAACGCGGACCTGTCGGCGAACGTGCCGCCGCTGCACATCGCGTCGATCGGCATCGAGAAGCTGATTCCGACCATCGCCGACCTCGGCGTGTTCGTGCGGATGCTTTCGCGCAGCGCGCTCGGCTCGCCGATCACGCAGTACACGTCGCACTTCCGCGCGCCGCGTCCGGGCACGGAGATGCACTACATCCTCGTCGATCACGGCCGCTCCGAGCGCCTCGCGATGGACGACTTCTGGTACTCGCTCAAGTGCATCCGCTGCGGCGCGTGCATGAATACGTGTCCGGTGTACCGGAGAAGTGGCGGGTTGTCATATGGCGGGACGTATTCGGGGCCGATCGGCGCGATCATCAACCCGACCTTCGATCTTAAGCGCTACAGCAGCTTGCCATTCGCCTCGACGATGAACGGCAGTTGCACGAGCGTGTGCCCGGTGCGCGTGAACATCCACGAGCAGATCTACAAGTGGCGCGAGGTGATCGCCGAGCGCCACGAAGTGCCGTTCGTGAAGCAGGAAGTGCTGAAGATGGCGGGGCGGCTGCTGGCGAGCCCGACGCTCTATCGTGCGACGGTCGCTTCGCTTGGCGGCGCGCTGAAGCGCCTGCCGAACTTCGTGCTGTACAACCCGCTGAACATCTGGGGTCGTCAGCGCGACCTGCCGGACGCACCCGCCGAAACCTTCCACGAGTGGTATCGGAAAAACCGGAAGCAACCGAAATGACCACTCGCGACGCCTTTCTGGCGAAGATCCGCGCGGCCCAACCTGCGCCACGGCCGCGTCCTGAAGTGCCGCTTTTCAGCGTGCCGGAAGGCGAGCGGCGCGCGCGCTTCACGGCCGCGCTCGCGCTGATGGGCGGTACGTGCGTCGAGGCGCAAAGTATCGACGACGTGCGCGCGCTCATCGCCGCGCGCTTCGGCGCCGATGCGGTGGTCGCGTCGGCAGTGGACGGCATCGACGGCAACCGGACGCTCACGCCCGACACGCCGCCGGCGTCGCTGCAGGATGTCGACGTCGGCGTGGTGCGCGGGCGATTCGGGGTCGCCGAAACGGGCTCCGTGTGGTTCAGCGAAGCCGAATACATCGTCAATTCGATCGGCTATCTCGTGCAGCATCTCGTCGTGCTGCTCGATCCGGCGCAAATCGTCGATGGTTTGCAGGAGGTTTATCGCCGAGCGGATTTTCAGTCGGCGCGCTATGCGGTGCTCGTGACCGGGCCGTCGGCGACGGCCGATATCGAAGGCGTGCTGATTCGCGGCGCCCAGGGCGTTAGGTCGCTGACGGTGGTGTGGTGGGGATAGCGGCGGTTTCTCCACGGCGAGCGCAACCTGAAGCGCCCCGGAAAAGCAAAAAGCCCAATCTTTCGATTGGGCTTTTTGCTTTGAAACTTTTTGGCTCCCCGACCTGGGCTCGAACCAGGGACCTACGGATTAACAGTCCGGCGCTCTACCAACTGAGCTATCGGGGAACATCTGCAGCACAGAAATGAAATTATATGGAGCGTTTTCTACCCTGTCAACACCCTGCATTCATCTCGATAAATTTATTTCCATCAAGCTGGACGCGGCGCTGACGGCTCGAATCAACGTTCGAGCAGATCGAGCTTTTCCTTCACGTCCTTGAAGTCGTCCGCTTCGGGAAGCGGCGCTTTCGTCTTCGTGATGCTCGGCCAGTTGCGTGCGAGTTCGGCGTTCAGTTCGGTGAAATGCTGCTGGTCGCCGGGAACGTCTTCTTCTGCGTAGATTGCGTTCACCGGACATTCGGCCACGCAGACGGCGCAGTCGATGCACTCGTCCGGATCGATCGCGAGAAAGTTGGGACCTTCACGGAAGCAATCCACCGGGCACACGTCGACGCAATCGGTATAGCGGCACTTGATGCAGCTTTCGGTCACAACGTGAGTCATTCAGGCTCCTGCATGCGGAATTCGTGGGGGCGGCGGCCGGTGCGGCTACTTGGGCCTTGCACCGCGTCGCGCATGGACTCATGCGCGTTCATGCACACTGATGTGCCTGTCGCGGGCACGTATCGCGCGCCAAAACCGATATTGTAGCGTACCGGTCAATTTCAGCGCGAGCCCCGCAGGGCGGGCTTTAGATCGTTTCGTGATTTGTTTATGGGACACGGCGCCCGCTTTGCGCGCCCCGTGATGGAGCGCGCATTCGGGTAACATGGGACGCAGAAGGCCACGCGGCACGACTCAAGCGCGAGCCCGCTCTTCATCGAAGTTTCGAACCCCACCATGATCATCAATTCGCTGCTCGATACCGATCTCTACAAGTTCACGATGATGCAGGTCGTGCTGCATCACTTCCCGGCGGCGCACGTCGAGTACCGCTTTCGCTGCCGCACGCCGAACGTCGATCTCGTGCCCTACATCGACGAGATCCGCGACGAGGTGCGCCAACTCTGCAACCTCCGCTTTCAGGAAGAAGAACTCGAGTACCTGCGGCACATGCGCTTCATCAAGAGCGACTTCATCGACTTCCTCGCGCTCTTTCACCTGAATGAAAAGTCCATCACGATCGCGCCGTCGCCGAAGAAGAACGGCGAGATCGACATCGTGATCGACGGGCCGTGGCTTCATACGATTCTCTTCGAGATCCCGGTGCTCGCGATCGTCAACGAGGTCTATTTTCGCAATACGCAGGGCAAGCCCGACTACGCGATCGGCCGCGAGCGCCTGCGCGAGAAAATCAAGCTGCTCGCCACGCCGCCCGAATTCTCCGACTGCAAGATCGCCGACTACGGCACGCGCCGCCGCTTCTCGAAGCAATGGCACGAGGAAGTCACGCTCACGCTGAAAGAGGGCCTCGGCGCGCAATTCGCGGGCACGAGCAATGTGCTCTATGCAATGAAGCACGGCCTGCGTCCGCTCGGCACGATGGCGCACGAATACCTGCAGGCGTGCCAGGCACTCGGGCCGCGCCTGCGCGATTCGCAGATCTTCGGCTTCGAGATGTGGGCGAAGGAATATCGCGGCGACCTCGGCATCGCGCTCTCCGACGTCTACGGCATGAAGGCATTCCTGCGCGACTTCGACATGTACTTCTGCAAGCTCTTCGACGGCGCCCGCCACGACTCCGGCGATCCGTTCGACTGGGGCGAGCGTCTCATCAAGCACTATGAAGAGAACCGTTGCGACCCGCGCACGAAGGTGCTCGTGTTCTCGGACGCGCTCGACATCCCGAAGGTCCTGCAACTCTACGCACGCTTTCGCGGCCGCTGCCAGCTGGCGTTTGGCGTCGGCACGAACCTGACGAACGACCTCGGCTACCAGCCGCTGCAGATCGTCATCAAGATGGTTCGCTGCAACGGGCAGCCTGTCGCGAAGCTCTCCGATTCACCCGGCAAGAACATGTGCGACGACAAGGCTTATCTCGCGTACCTGCGGCAAGTGTTCGGCATCGAGCAGCCGGTGGAAGAAGCTTAAGCGCTGCCGCACGGTTCGGGGCCGTGCGCGCGCTTCGTTGGCCATTCGGCCGAGGGGTCGCACGGAAAGCCCCTCGCTATAATCGTGTCGAACATCGACGCAGGCCAACGAGGAAAGCACCATGGATACATCGGCTGCTCGCCGAAACATTTTCGCGAGGATTCGCAGCGCTCAGGGCCGAACGCTCACGCCGACGGATGCCGAACGCGCAGCCGCCCACGACTACCTCGCGCGTCATCCTTCCGGACCACGGCCCGAACTGCCGTCGACGGCGGACGAACGCGTCGCGCGCTTCGCGCTGGAGGCCGGACGGCTCTCGACGACCGTCGCCGAAGTGGACGCAGTGCATGTGATCATCGTGCGCGGGGCATGAGCGCGATGCGGCGTCTTATTACCGGCGGCGCGCTCGCCGCGTTGCCGCTCGGCGCGTCGGCGGCGACGCTCGACGGTGCCACGCTCTCCGCGTTGTGGGGCATTCCGTTCGTCGGCGTCCTGCTGTCGATCGCGGTCTTTCCGCTCGTCGCGCCGACCTTCTGGCATCACCATTTCGGCAAGGTATCGATGGCGTGGGCGGTCGCGTTCCTCGCGCCGTTCGCGTTCACGTTCGGCGCCGGCGCGGCGTTCGGCGCGTTCGTGCATGCGATGCTCGAAGAATATCTGCCGTTCATCATCCTGCTGACGGCGCTCTATACCGTGGCGGGCGGCATCTGCGTGCGCGGCAACCTGCACGGCTCGCCGCGGCTGAACACGGGACTGCTCGCGCTCGGCACCCTGCTTGCGAGCATCATGGGCACGACCGGCGCCGCCATGCTGCTGATCCGGCCGCTCCTGCGCGCCAACGATAACCGCAAGCATGTCGTTCACGTGGTCGTGTTCTTCATCTTCCTGGTGGCGAACGCGGGCGGTTCGCTGTCGCCGCTCGGCGATCCGCCGTTGTTCCTCGGCTTCCTGAACGGCGTGAGCTTCTTCTGGACGACGGTCCATCTCGCCCTGCCGATGCTCTTCATTTGCGCAGTGCTGCTCGTCCTTTTCTACGCGCTCGACAGTTACTACTTTCACGCCAGGGAAGAGGCGCGCAGTCCGTTTCTCGATCCGACGCCCGATACTCCGCCGCTCGGCATCGACGGCAAGATCAACTTTCTGCTGCTCGCCGCCGTGATCGGCCTCGTGCTGATGAGCGGCCTCTGGAAACCGGGCATCACATTCGACGTGTACGGCACGCACGTCGCGTTGCAGAACGCGCTGCGCGACATACTGCTCGTGGCCGTGGCGCTCGCGTCGCTTGCGCTCACGCCGAAGCGCGCGCGGGCGGGCAACGCGTTCAACTGGGCGCCGATCGAGGAAGTCGCGAAGCTCTTTGCCGCGATCTTCGTCACGATCGTGCCCGTCATCACGATCCTGCGCGCGGGCGAGTCGGGCGCGTTCGCCGGCATCGTGCATCTCGTCACCGACGCCGAAGGCAAGCCGATCGACATCGCCTATTTCTGGGCGACCGGGATCTTGTCCTCGTTCCTCGACAACGCACCGACCTATCTCGTGTTCTTCAACCTCGCGGGCGGCGATGCACAGACGCTGATGACGACGGGCGCATCGACGCTCGCCGCGATCTCCGCGGGCGCCGTCTTCATGGGCGCGAACAGCTATATCGGCAATGCGCCGAATTTCATGGTCAAGGCGATCGCGGAGTCGCGCGGCATCCGGATGCCGGGCTTCTTCGCGTACCTTGGCTGGTCCGCGGTCGTGCTGCTGCCGATTTTCATCGTCACCGGCTGGCTATTTTTCTAGGAGCATTCGATGAAAAAAGTTTTTGTCTCGCGTCCCATCTTCCCCGACGTGATCGACCGCCTCAGGCGGTATTTCGAAGTCGACGCTCACGACGGCCTGGCGTTGCCCGCCGATGAAATCGCTGCGCGCCTCGCCGACAAGGACGGCGCGTTCATCGCAGGCGACCCGGTCGGCGCGAAGGCGATCGAAGGCGCGCCGAATCTGAAGGTCGTGTCGAACATGGCGGTCGGCTACAACAACTTCGACATGCAGGCGTTCAACGCGCACGGCGTGCTCGGCACCAACACGCCCGACGTGCTGAACGAAACCACGGCGGACTTCGGCTGGGCGCTGATGATGGCGACCGCGCGCCGCATCACGGAGTCGGAGCATTTCTTGCGCTTAGGCAAGTGGAAGGAATGGTCGTACGACGCGTTCACTGGCTCCGATATCTACGGCTCGACGCTGGGTGTGATCGGCATGGGGCGCATCGGCCAAGCGCTCGCGCGGCGCGCGCGCGGCTTCAGCATGCGCGTGATCTATCACAACCGCTCGCGCGTCGCGCCCGAGATCGAGGCCGAACTGAATGCGGAATACGCGTCGAAAGAAGATTTGCTGAAGCGCGCAGATCACGTCGTGCTCGTGGTTCCCTACAGCGCCGAGAGTCATCACACGATCGGCGAGGCCGAACTCGCGCTGATGAAACCGAGCGCGACGCTGACCAACATCGCGCGCGGCGGAATCGTCGACGATGCAGCGCTGATCGACGCCTTGCGCCGCAAGCAGATCGCGGCTGCCGGTCTCGACGTGTTCGAAGGCGAGCCGAACTTCAATCGCAATTTCCTGACGCTCTCGAACGTCGTGCTGACGCCGCACATCGCGAGCGCGAGCGAGGCGACGCGCCGCGCGATGGCGAACCTCGCCGCCGACAATCTCATCGCGGGCCTGGGCGAAGGTCCGCGCGCCGGCAATCCACCGAACCCGATCAATCCGGACGTGCTCAAGAAATGACGATGCTGTTGCCGGGCGCGGTCGCGCTGCTCGCGATCGCGCTCGTGATCGCCCTGATCGTGCTCGTGGTCTTCGCGCGCCGCAATGCGCACACGGACACCGAGGAAGAATTCGCCGCGCTGACCGACCGCATCAACGATATGGGCGAGGCGCAGGCGCGCGCGCAGGAGCGGCTCGAACGCGGTCTGCGCGGCGATATCACCGAAACGGCGCGGGCGTCGCGCACCGAAGCGAGCAGCGGATTCGCGCAATTCCAGCAGACGCTCGCCACGCAGCTCGCCAGCATGGCGACGGTGCAGAACGCGCAGATCGAAGGCTTCGCGCAGCAACTCGTGAAGCTCACCGAGAGCAACGCGCTGCAAAGCCAGCATGCGCGCGACGAGCAAAGCACGGCGCTCAAGCGCTTCGGCGACACGCTGACGGCGCAACTGGCGCAACTGTCGGAGACGAACGACCGGCGCCTCGGTGAAGTGCGCGCGACGCTCGAAGCGCGATTGAAAGATATCGAGGCGAACAACGCGGCGAAGCTCGAAGAGATGCGGCGCACCGTCGACGAAAAGCTGCACGCCACGCTCGAACAGCGGCTCGGCGAATCCTTCAAGCTTGTCTCGGACCGGCTGGAGCAGGTGCATCGCGGGCTTGGCGAGATGCAGACGCTCGCGGCCGGCGTCGGCGATCTGAAGAAGGTGTTGACCAACGTCAAGACGCGCGGCACGTGGGGCGAAGTGCAGCTCGAATCTCTGCTCGAACAGGTGCTCACGCCCGACCAGTACGCGAAGAACGTCGCGACGATTCCGAATAGCAACGAGCGTGTGGAGTTCGCGATCAAACTGCCGGGACGTCACGACGTGCCAGGCACGACCGGTAGCATCGCGACGCCCGTGTGGCTGCCGATCGACGCGAAGTTTCCGCGCGAGGACTACGAGCGTCTGATCGATGCGCAGGAACGCGCCGATGTCGTCGCGGTGGAAGAAGCATCGCGCGCGCTCGAAGGGCGGGTGCGCGCGGAAGCGAAGGCGATTGCAGAGAAGTACGTCGCGCCGCCGCACACGACGGACTTCGCGCTGCTTTTCCTCCCGACCGAAGGGCTATACGCGGAAATCCTGCGGCGTCCTGGGCTGACCGACTTGCTGCAACGAGAGTATCGCGTGAGCGTCGCGGGTCCGACGACGCTGACCGCGCTGCTCAACAGCCTGCAAATGGGCTTCAGGACGCTCGCGATCGAGAAGCGTTCGAGCGAGGTCTGGCAGGTGCTCGGCGCGGTGAAGACGGAGTTCCGCAAGTTCGGCGATGTGCTCGCGAACACGAAGCGGCAACTCGAAACCGTGACGCGTTCGATCGAAGCGGCCGAGACGCGCACGCGGCAAATGAGCAAGAAGCTGCGCGACGTGGAAGCGTTGCCGGGTGAACAGGCGGCGGGTCTGCTCGGCGCTTTGCCGGATGATGACGCCGAAGGGCCTTGAGCGTCAGCCTGCGTGAGCGAGCTGGTCGAGCGACTCGCCGGTGATGCGCACGATGCGCCAGTCCGGCAGCACGGTGGCGCCCATTTTTTCGTAGAAGTCGATGGCCTGCTGGTTCCAGTCGAGCACCGACCACTCGAAACGGCCACACTGGCGCTCGACCGCCAGCGCCGCGAGCGCGCGCAGCATCTTCGTGCCGAGCCCGCTGCCACGCAGGGCCGGGCGCACATAGAGGTCTTCGAGATACAGGCCGCGCTTGCCCAGAAACGTCGAGAAATTGTGGAAGAAAAGCGCGTAGCCGACGATCTGCCCGCTTTCTTCCGCGACGAGCGCTTCGGCGGCGGGGCGCGGGCCGAACAGCGCATCGTGCACGCCATCCTGGGTCGCGACGAACAGATGCGTGAGCTTCTCGAACTCGGCGAGTTCCATCATCAGCGCGAAGATGGCGCTGACATCGGCGGGAGCGGCGGCGCGGATCAAGGTGCGGATCGGGGTGCGGATCGGGGCGCTCATCACGCCTCCTCCGGCGCATCGGACAACACGATCTCGATGCCGCCGAAGCGCGACGCCACCCAGTTGTACGCGTGGCATGCAATCCACAACAGGATGAAGCCGAGGATCGCGTTGAGCAGCAGCGCGGTCGTGATCGTGCTGACTTCGACCGAACCGAAGCGGAAGAACGCGACCAGCACGCCGATCAGCACGATCGGCACGCTGAACGTCAGGTACACGAGGATCAGCGCCTTGGCGGTCTGACCTGGTGCGATGAAGGAAATCTGCTTTTTCATTGAAGGAAAATCCCCGTCTGTCGATGATTCAAGCGTTTGCTGCGGTTTTCAGATGAGCCCGTCGAACGGCAGGATATCGACGGAATCGCCCACATCGATGTCGCCACGTTCGTGTTCGAGCACGATGAAACAGTTCGCCTCGCTCATCGAACTCAGCACGCCGGAACCTTGCGGGCCCGTCGTCACGACGTGGAAATGTCCGTCGTCGTCGCGGCTCGCGATGCCGCGCTGGAATTCGGTGCGGCCGGCGCGCTTCCTGATCGGCTCGGTGCTCGTCGCGCGGATCGTGCAGAGCGCCTCGCGCGTCGCGCCCGACAGGGCGAGCAAGGCCTCGCGCACGATGAAATAGAACGTCGCCATCACCGCGACCGGATTGCCGGGCAAGCCGAAGAACAACGCCGATTCGCCTTCGCCCGCGCGCGGACCCGACCACAGTCGCCCGAACGCGAGCGGGCGGCCCGGACGCATCGCGATCTTCCAGAACGCGACGTCGCCGAGCGAATTCATCAGTTCGCGCGTGAAATCCGCATCGCCCACCGATACGCCGCCCGAGCTGATCACGACATCGGCGGTTTCGGTTGCGTGGCGCAGCGCCTTTTCGAGCGACGCGCGATCGTCGCGGACGATGCCGAGATCGATCGGCTCGACGTTCAGGCGCCGCAACATCGCGAAGAGCGTGTAGCGGTTGCTGTCGTAGACGCTGCCGGCGGTCAGTTCTTCGCCGACCGAGCGCAGTTCGTCACCGGTTGAGAAAAACGCGACTCGCAGACGCCGGCGAACCGCGACTTCCGCAATCCCGAGCGACGCGAGCAAACCGAGGTCCGATGCGCGCACGATGCGTCCCGCGCGCAGTGCCGGACGGCCCCGGGCAAGATCTTCGCCAGCGAGCCGGCGGTTCTGGCCCGGCTGCAATGCGTCCGTGGCAAAGAGGATCGTGTCGCCTTCGCGCGAGACACTTTCCTGCGGCACGACGGTGTCGCAGCCCGGCGGGATCAGCGCGCCGGTCATGATGCGCACGCACTGCGTCGCGCCCGGCGTGTCGAGAAACGGTCGCCCGGCGAGTGCCGTGCCGGCGACGGTCAGGCTCAGCTCCCGCACGCCGCCCAGCGACGCGCCCGCGAACGCATAGCCGTCCATCGCGGAGTTGTCGTGCGACGGCACGTCGATCGGCGATATCACGTCTTCGGCCAGCACGCGGTCGAGCGCATCGAACAGGCTCACGCGTTCGCTCGGCGCATGCCCGCGCGGCGCGGCCCACTGACGCACGATATCCTGCGCCGCGTTGACGGGCAGGGCGTTCGGGTCGTAGTACGCGACGCAATCGGGGAATTGCCTGGATGTGGTCATGAATCGGGAGAGTCGCGACTGGAGTCGGGCGATTGAATCAGGAGTCTCGCGACGCCGGGTGCGCTGAACGCGGGTGGGTCGGGAGAAGAAGGCGCTCGACCGGATTGGATGTCACTTGAAACCGTCGGAGACCGGCGGTTGCGGGCGCTCCAGCTCGGCCAGCTGCTGCAAATCGTTGATATTGTAAAACGCGTGCACATCGGCGAATGGCACTTCGACCGTCTTGTGGCGCGCGTACCACGCGCGCACCTTGCGCTCGCCCGCACGCAGACTGGCTTCCAGGTCATCGGCGAGTGACGTCCGGAGCAGCGCGAAGACGGGATGCAGGTCGCGCCGGCCATTCGCGTCGATGGCCACGGCGGTCGCGATGTCGGCGTGTTGTGCGTCGAGTGCATCGGCGAGTTTTTGGGCAAGTTGCGCGTCGACGTAGGGCGCGTCGCACGGTGCGGTCAGCACGAACGGCGTTTGCGCCGCCCGCATCGCCGCGGCGATCCCGGCGAGCGGGCCGGGATAATCGGGAAGCGCATCGCAGACGACCTTCGCGCCGAACGCCTCGCCGATCCGCGCGTAGTCCTCGATGCTGCGATTCGCGCTGATCAGCGTCGCGCCGACCTGGGGCGCGAGACGCCGCAGAACGTGCAGTGCAAGCGGAATGCCGTCGAACGGCTGCATGCCCTTGTCGACGCCGCCCATCCGCGAACCGCGTCCGCCGGCGAGCACGACGCCGGTGATCTCGTTGCGCGCAACGTGCGGTTGCGCCACGTCAGCCGCCGATATACGACATCTCGACACGCGGCGCGTCGGGGTCCGGCAACGGCAACGCGTTGCTGCCGCGCAGCAGCGAATAGCGGTCGGTGCGCTGCGCCCAGATGCGGGCGATGGCGGTCTCGATGGTTTCGTCGCTCGCGCCGTTGCGCATCAGGCCGCGCAGGTCGTGTCCGTAGCTTGCGAAGAGGCAGAGGTACAGCTTGCCTTCGGTCGACAGCCGCGCTCTCGTGCATTCGCCGCAAAACGCGCGCGTCACGCTCGAAATCACGCCGATTTCGCCGCCGCCGTCCGCGAAAGCCCAGCGCTGGGCGGTTTCGGCAGGGGTGTGCGCTTCGAGCGGGGCGAGCGGGAAATGCTCGGCGATGCGCGAAATGACCTCGGCGGAAGGCAGCACTTCGCTCATGTTCCAGCCGTTCGACGCGCCCACGTCCATGTATTCGATGAACCGCAGCACCGTGCCGCTGCCCTTGAAGTGGCGCGCCATCGGGACGATTTCCGCGTCGTTCGTGCCGCGCTTCACCACCATGTTGACCTTGAGCGGCGCGAGCCCGGCGGCGTGCGCGGCTTCGATGCCGTCGAGAACGTCGGCGACCGCGAAATCGGCGTCGTTCATGCGGCGAAACAGGGCGTCGTCCAGCGCATCGAGACTCACCGTCACGCGCGACAAGCCCGCGTCTTTCAGCGACTGCGCCTTGCGCGCGAGGATCGAGCCGTTGGTGGTGAGGGTGATGTCGAGCGGCCGGCCTTCGGGCGTGCGCAGGAGCGCGAGCCGCTCGATCAGGAATTCGATGTTCTTGCGCAGAAGCGGTTCGCCGCCCGTCAACCGGATTTTTTCGACGCCATGCGCGACGAAAATCCTCGCGAGCCGCTCGATTTCCTCGAACGACAGCAACGCGGCGTGCGGCAGGAACTGGTAGTCCTTGTCGAAGACTTCGCGCGGCATGCAGTAGACGCAGCGGAAGTTGCAGCGATCCGTCACCGAAATGCGCAGGTCGCGGAGCGGTCGTGCGAGTGCGTCGGTGAGGAGGCCCGACGGCGCCGTCGCGATGCCGGAGAAATCCGGGATCGTGCTGACATCGGCAACGGGAATGATGCGTCGGGACATGGCGGCTCGGGTGGCGACGGTACTTTGTATTTACAAGGCTGTATCCACCATTTTAGCGGATGCGAGGGTGCGCGACGCTCAGACCTTTTACGATGCAGCGTTTCGCCGGACGCAAAGAAAAAGCGCCACGCGGCATTTGCCGGTGGCGCTTGCTTGTCGTTGCGGGCACCTTCTACGACGGTGCCCGCAGGTCATGCTGCTCAGTGAGCGTCCTTGCCCGTTTCGACTTGCTGCATCGGAGCCGTGTCGAGCGCCGGCAGCGGCTTGCGCTCGCGCGGCACGCGCTTCGGCGCTTCCGCTTCTGCCGCGGCGGCGCTGGCCGCGCGCAGCTTGTCGGCATCGGTGTTCACCCATACGAGGCCGGCTGTTTCCAGCATCGGCTTCAGGGCGTCTTCCTTCAGCGCGGTCACCTGAATCGGCGCCGGAGCGGGCGCGGCAACCGCTACGGGTTGCTCGACCGCAACCGGTTCGAATGCCTTGACCGGCTCCGATTCGACAGGGGCGGGCGTTTGAACCGCGACCGGTTCCGGAGCGGCTACCGGTTCGATGACTTCCGACTCGGGCGTCGCGGCGACAGGGGCGGTCTTCACCGGCTCGGCCTCGACGGCCTGCGGTGCTTCCACCGGTTTCTGCGTTTCAACCGTTTCAACCGCTTCAACCGCTTCAACCGCAGAGGCTGCCGGCTCGGTTTCCACAGCCGGCGTTTCGACGGCTTCCACCGATTCCGGAGCCTTCGGCGCTTCCGCGACGTGCACGAACGGGTCGACTGGCTTCGTTTCCGCAAGCTTCGGTTCCGGGCCGAACGGATTCTCGACCGGTTGTGCCGGAGCAGGCTTCGCGAACAAGTCTGGCGTCGGCGCGGCGGTTTCCGGCTTCGACTCGACCGGTGCTTCGGCATGGGCGGCCGCGACGGGCTGTGCCGCTTCAGCACGCACTTCCTCGCGCAACTCCGTCACGGACACAGCGGCCGCCACGACCGGCACGGCAACAGCAGCGGCTTCCACCGGCGCGACCGGACGCGTTTCGCGCCGCTCGCCCGCTTCCTGCGACGATCCCGTATCGAACACGCCTGCCTGCGCCGACATGCTTTCCGAGGCACCTTCGCTCTCCGCGACATCGGCCGCATGGTTCACGCCGACGCCTTCATCTTCGCGCTCGCGACGTCCGCCACGACGGCCCCGGCGACGGCGACGGCGTTCTTCACCGTCACGCGCCGCGGCTGCCTGATCGGCTTGTGTCGAATCGATGCCCGCCAGTTGCGTTTCCGCTTGCGCGTTTTCGTTCACATCGGTTTCAACGGTTTCGCCCTGGTTCAACGCCTCGACAGCGGATTCCTGCTGCGGCTTCTTGCGCTCGCCGCGCTCGGGCCGTTCGCGACGCTCCTGGCGTTCCGCGGTTTCCGGACGCTCCGCGCGCTCGACGCCACGTTCCTGACTCCGCTCGACGCGTTCGCCACGTTCGCGGCTCTCGCGCGGTTCACGGGCTTCGCGCGGCTCACGGGCCTCACGCGGTTCGCGGAGTTCACGCGGTTCCCGAGCCTCGCGCGGTTCGCGGCCTTCACGCGGTTCGCGTCCTTCGCGTCCCGCGCGTGCGTCACGCGGCTCGCGTTCCTCGCGACGGCCGCCCTGACGGCCACCCGCGCCGCCGGCTGCACCGTTCGCGGCCGCAGGCGCGCCATCGCGCGCCGTAGCACCGCCACGGCGATTGCGATTGCGATCGCCGCCCGGACGCTCGCCGCGCTCCGTGCGTTCTCCGCGATCGCGCGTGGGCCGAGCAGGCGGCGTCGCTTCGACGGGCGCGGGCGCCGGCTTCACTTCCGGCTTCATGCCGAACAGGTTTTTCAGCCAGCCGATGAATCCGCCCGCGGCCGGTGCCACGGCAACAGGCGCCGGCGCAACTTCGACCGGCGCCGGCTTGACAGGCGCGCTCGGCGCCGGCGATGCCGGCGTGATGCCCTTCACCGCCGCTTCCTGCTTCGGCTTCACTTCTTCGACTCGCTTGCTGTAGCCGGTCTCCGATTCCATCTCGGTCGCGGCTTCCACGGCCATCTTCCACGAGGCGCGCGGCTCGTCGAGGCGGGCGTCGTCGTGACGCAGGCGCTCCAGCTTGTAATGCGGCGTCTCCAGATGCTTGTTCGGGATCAGCACGACGTTGACCTTGAAGCGCGACTCGATCTTGTTGATCTCCGAGCGCTTCTCGTTCAGCAGGAAGGCGGTCACCTCGACCGGCACCTGGCAATGGATCGCCGCGGTGTTTTCCTTCATCGCTTCTTCCTGAATGATCCGCAGCACTTGCAGCGCGGACGATTCGGTATCGCGGATGTGGCCCGTGCCGTTGCAGCGCGGGCAGGTCACGTGGCTGCCTTCGGAAAGCGCCGGACGCAGCCGCTGACGCGACAGTTCCATCAGCCCGAAGCGCGAGATCTTGCCCATCTGCACGCGCGCACGGTCGTGCTTGAGTGCATCCTTCAGGCGCTGCTCGACTTCGCGCTGGCTCTTCGCCGACTCCATGTCGATGAAGTCGATCACGATCAAACCGCCCAGGTCGCGCAGACGCAACTGGCGCGCGACTTCGTCGGCGGCTTCGAGGTTCGTGCGCGTGGCCGTTTCCTCGATGTCCGCGCCCTTGGTCGAGCGCGCCGAGTTCACGTCGATCGCGACCAGCGCTTCCGTGTGGTCGATCACGATCGCGCCGCCCGACGGCAGCGGAACCGTGCGCGAGTACGCGGTTTCGATCTGGTGCTCGATCTGGAAGCGCGAGAAAAGCGGCACGTCGTCGTGATAGCGCTTCACCTTCGAGAGGTTGTCGGGCATCACGATGTCCATGAAGGCGCGCGCCTGGTCATGGATTTCGGTCGTGTCGATGAGGATTTCGCCGATGTCCGGCTGGAAGTAGTCGCGAATCGCGCGGATGACGAGGCTCGATTCGAGATAGATCAGCATCGGCGTGCCGGCGACGCCGCTCTGCGACGCCGCTTCGATCGCGCGCCACAGTTGCATCAGGTAGTTCAGGTCCCACTGCAGTTCTTCGGCCGAGCGGCCGATGCCTGCCGTGCGCGCGATGATGCTCATGCCGTCGGGCAGTTCGAGCTGCGCCATCGTTTCGCGCAGTTCCTGCCGCTCGTCGCCTTCGATCCGGCGCGAGACGCCGCCGCCGCGCGGGTTGTTCGGCATCAGGACGAGATAGCGTCCGGCGAGCGAGATGAAGGTGGTGAGCGCCGCGCCCTTGTTGCCGCGCTCTTCCTTTTCGACCTGGACGATGAGTTCCTGGCCTTCGCGCAGCGCGTCCTGGATGCGGGCGGAGCGCATGTCGACGCCGTCACGGAAATACTGGCGGGCGACTTCCTTGAATGGCAGAAAACCGTGGCGGTCTTCTCCGTAGTTGACGAAGCAGGCTTCGAGCGAGGGCTCGATGCGGGTGACGACTCCCTTGTAGATATTGCCTTTGCGCTGTTCGCGCCCGGCGGTTTCGATGTCGATGTCGATGAGTTTTTGCCCATCGACGATGGCGACGCGCAATTCTTCTTGCTGCGTCGCGTTAAACAGCATGCGTTTCATTGAACGGCTCCAGAGCGGCTATGCCGTCCCTCGTCTGGCGAATTCGCGCGCTTGTCAGGCGCGCGAAGCGGGAGGGCGGGCATGCCGCGCTTTATTGTGTGTTGTCACAAAGCACGCGGGAGCAGGAGTTCTGGCGGGGAGAATTGCCTGAAGAGGGACTTCGGCCGCCTCTCGCGACGAAACGCGCCGCGGCGGCCCAGCCCTGGGGGCACATGCGAAAACGGCCTAGACACGCCGTGAATCAGACGCGGCGCGCGGCCCGGACGGCACGGGAAACCCCCGGCATGCGTCCAATGACGATCAGACGCGCCGGGCAGCCGTGCGCGAAAAGAGCCGCGTTCCTCCTGATGCTGCTTAGCCGTTGGCGGTCCGCGCGAAATCCGCGCGAATCATCGGTGACCGACGACGTCGAAGCTGCGGCCAGGCCGCGGTGGCAGATCGTGGGCGTCGAATGCTCCCGGCGACCTGCCTTGGGTGTCTCGCCTCATTTGCGACGTTCCTCGCGCTTCGCACATTCCAGCGCAGCAGCGTTTCCCGTCGACGTTTGTTCGCAATCGGCGAGCTTCGATATCCGGTCCCGCTCGATACCTCTTGATACCCGAGCCGGGCGCGGATGACATCCGGGTTTGAACCGGACATCCTCGCATCTCGCCGTTTAAATTCTTGTCTACCAAAAATCCGTTACCGATCAGCGATCGACCCGACCGAACGCGCCTGTGGGCGTCGTCCCTGCCGCGCGATATCGCCGTGCGTGCAACTCGTTACTCGGTTTTCCGGGTGAGCAACGGACCCTGGGCGCAAGTAAAATGATGGTTTATCGCTTGCACCTGTACAGTCTGATAAATCCCGGCGAGATTTTTCGCCTTTTCAGATTGCTCGCAAATTATATTCATAATGAATGAGTTAGGCAAAACATCCCATAAAAAGGTCGCAAGCGAGCAGGTCTCGATGATCGAGATCGACGAAAACGCAGTCGGGCAGCGCATCGACAATTTCCTCTTGCGCGTCTGCAAAGGCGTGCCGAAGAGCCATATCTATCGCATCCTGCGCAGCGGCGAAGTGCGCGTGAACAAGGGCCGGATCGACGCCGCGTACCGGCTCGAACTGGGTGATCTCGTGCGCGTGCCGCCGATCCGCACCGCGCAACCCGATGAAACGCCGGTTTCGTCGAACGCGCCCGCCGCCGAATTCCCGATCATTTTCGAAGACGACCACCTGATCGTCATAGACAAACCGTCCGGCGTCGCCGTGCACGGCGGCAGCGGCGTGGCGTTCGGCGTGATCGAGCAGTTGCGCAACGCGCGGCCGCACGCGAAATTCCTGGAACTGGTGCATCGGCTGGACCGCGAGACGTCCGGCGTGCTGATGCTCGCCAAGAAGCGCTCCGCGCTCATCGACCTGCACGAGCAGATTCGCGAGAATCGCGTCGACAAGCGTTACTACGCGGTCGGGCACGGCGATTGGGCGAGTGACTGGGGCCGCCGGCGCATCGTGAAGGCGCCGCTGCACAAATACGTGGCCGGCGACGGCGAGCGGCGCGTGCGCATCCAGGAAGACGGCCTGCCGTCGCATACCGTGTTCAACCTGATCGAACGCTGGACGGATTACGCGTGGGTCGAGGCGGAACTGAAGACCGGGCGCACGCATCAGATTCGCGTGCATATGGCGAGCATCGGCCTGCCGATCGCCGGCGACGCCAAGTACGGCGACTTCGCGCTGAACAAGGATTTGGCGCGGCCCAACGCGAAACCGTCGCTCAAACGCATGTTTTTGCACGCATATCGGCTCAAGCTCACGCATCCGGCAACCGGCGACGTCCTCCAGTTGGAGGCGCCGCTGCCCGCCGAGTGCAGGCGCTTCATCGAACAACTCAAGCAGCTTTCCAGCGAGACTCAATAAATGGCGCGGCAGCAATTCGATCTGATCGTCTTCGACTGGGACGGTACCCTGATGGATTCCACGGCGCACATCACGCGCAGCATCCAGGCGGCGTGCCGCGACCTGGCGTTGCCCGTGCCCGCCGACGAAGCGGCGAGCTACGTGATCGGCCTCGGTCTGCGCGACGCGCTGCAGATCGCGGCGCCCACGCTCGACCCATCCGACTATCCGCGACTCGTCGAGCGCTACCGCTTCCATTATCTGGTGAAGGATCAGGAGACCGAGCTTTTCGACGGCGTGCGCGATCTGCTTCAGGATTTGCGCAACGAGGGCTACCTGCTCGGCGTGGCGACGGGCAAAAGCCGCGTCGGCCTGAATCGTGCGCTCGACCAGTCGCGGCTGACGAGCCTTTTCGACGGCACCCGCTGCGCCGACGAAACCTTCTCGAAGCCGCATCCCGCGATGCTGCACGAACTCACGCGCGAACTCGGCCAGGACCTCGCGCGCACGGTGATGGTTGGCGACACGACCCACGATTTGCAGATGGCGATCAATGCCGGCGCGGCGGGCATCGGCGTGGGTTACGGCGCGCATCCGGCGAATTCGCTCGTGGCGCTAAAGCCGAAATTCTGCGCCGACAGTGTCGAGTCGCTGGGCCGTTGGCTGCGGGAGAATGCATGAGCGAGGCGGTCAGAGTCTGCGCGGCCGAGGATCTCGTCGACGGCGGCATGGGCGTCCGTCGCGATGCCGTCGAGAAGTCCGGCGGTGAATCGGTCGTATTTTTCGTGCGCTACGACGGCAAGCCGTACGGTTACCTCAACCGCTGCGCCCACGTGGCGATGGAGCTCGACTGGTCCGAGGGCCAGTTCTTCGAAAGCTCGGGCCTATACTTGATGTGCGCGACGCACGGCGCGATCTACGAACCGGATACGGGCAAATGCGTGGGCGGTCCGTGCCGCGGCGCGCGTCTGCGGGCCTTGCAGGTCGAAGAGCGTGACACGCCGGAGGGCCGCGCCGTCTTCTGGATCCCGGACGACGCGCTCCGTCCCGCCTGATTCATCCCCTCTTACTTAAAGACCAACCAGACGCCGCATGTCCGATCAATTCCCGACCGATCCCGCCGCTTCGAACCGCGTGCCGCCGCCAGCCGGCGAAAACTGGGAGCGCGCTGCGCTTGAGCGCATCGCGCTCGCGGCGATCAACGAACAGCGCGCCGCGCGCCGCTGGAAAATCTTCTTCCGTTTCGTGTTGCTGGGCGTTGCCGCGCTGATTGCCTGGGGCGTGTTCGACTTCACCGGCGACAAGGTCTCGAAGACGGCGCGCCATACCGCGCTCGTCGACATGGAAGGCGAAATCGCCGCGAACAGCAACGCCAGCGCCGACAACATCGATTCCGCGCTGCAGAGTGCGTTCGAGGATGACGGCACGGCCGGCGTGATCCTGCGCATCAACAGCCCGGGCGGTTCGCCGGTGCAGGCGGGCATCATGTATCGCGAAATCCGGCGCCTGCGCGCGAAATATCCGTCGAAGCCGCTGTATGTGGTCGTCGACGACATGTGCGCGTCGGGTGGCTATTACGTCGCGGCGGCGGCGGACAAGATCTACGTCGACAAGGCGAGCATCGTCGGCTCGATCGGCGTGCTGATGGATGGTTTCGGCTTCACCGGCCTGATGGACAAGCTGGGCATCCAGCGCCGGATTCATACGTCGGGCGAAAACAAGGGCGCTTTCGACCCGTTTTCGCCGGAAACGCCCGAAATGACGGCGCACGCGCAGGAAATGCTCGATCAGATCCACACGCAGTTCATCGATGCCGTCAAAGAGGGGCGCGGCAAGCGTCTCAAGGACGATCCGCAACTTTTCTCCGGCATGTTCTGGACGGGCGAAAAGAGCGTCGCGCTGGGCCTCGCCGACGGTTTCGGCGACGCCGATTACGTCGCGCGCGAGGTGATCAAGCAGCCGGATATCGTCGATTACACGCAGAAGGAGAGCATCAGCGAGCGGGTCGTGCGCAAGTTCGGCGCGGCGGTGGGCAGTGCCGCCGTGCACACGCTGATGGTCGGCGGAAAGATGCAGTTGCGGTGAGATTCCGCGCTTTGCGACTGAATGCCATGTAACCGGAGAACGCCACGAACGAGTTGTTCGTGGCGTTTTGCCTTTGTGGCGAGCGCTTTACGCGCCCAGCAGCAGGAAAATCGCCGGCCGCTTGTGCAAATCGGGCGCCGGCTTTTTTTTCCACTCCGCGACCGTCCGCGTGACGATGGTTTCAGCGGGCAGCGTCAGGTCCACAGCCACGCAGACAAGCGTCGACGGCGCGCACGTCGCGATCACCGTGTCGAGCAGCGCACGGTTCCGGTACGGCGTCTCGATGAAGATTTGCGTCTGGTTCGCCTTGCGCGATAGCTGTTCCAGTTCGCGCAGGCGCTTGGCACGCTCGTTCGGATCGACGGGGAGGTAGCCGTTGAACGCGAAACTCTGGCCGTTCATGCCCGAAGCCATCAGCGCGAGCAGGATCGAACTCGGTCCGACGAACGGCACGACTTTCACGCCGCGTTCGTGCGCACGCCGTACGAGCAGCGCGCCCGGATCGGCGACGGCGGGGCAGCCCGCTTCGGAAACGAGGCCGGCATCGGTGCCCGCGAGAATCGGCGCGAGCAGCTTTTCGACTTCGCCGGGCGGCGTGTTCACGTTGAGCTCGCGCACCTCGATTTCCTGGATCGGCCGCTCGGTGCCGACCTTCTTCAGGAACGCGCGCGTCGTCTTCGCGTTTTCGCCGATGTAATAGGAGAGCGCCGCGGCTTGCGCGCGAACCGGCTCGGGCAGGACTTGCGCGAGCGCGGCGGCGTCGCCGTCGCCGAGCGTGTTCGGGATCAGGTACAGAACGCCGCTCATCGCGCCTCCAGCAAGGGAAAGCCGGCCGCGCGCAGCATCCGCGACAGCGCGATCAGCGGCAGGCCGACGAGCGCAGTCGGATCGGTCGAATCGATTGCATCGAGCAACGCGATGCCCAGGCCCTCGGATTTGGCGCTTCCGGCGACGTCGTAAGGTGTTTCGGCGCGCAGATACGCTTCGATTTCAGCGTCCGACACGTCGCGGAACTGGACGCGCGTAACGATATCGGCCGACTGGACGTCGTCCGAACGGCTGTCGAACAGGCACAGCGCGCTGTGAAACTCGACGCTGCGCCCGCGCATCGCCCGCAGTTGCTCGAAGGCGTTCTCGTGCGAGCCGGGCTTGCCGATCTGCCGGCCGTCGAAGGTCGCGACCTGATCCGAGCCGATCACGAGCGCGCCCCGCGCCTGGGCGGCCGCGGCGCGCGCCTTTGCAATCGACAGCCGCACGGCCGTGGTTTCGGGCGTTTCGCCGTCGAACGGTGTTTCGTCGATGTTGGGCGCGATGACGTCGAAGGGAACGCGCAACCGTTCGAGCAATTCGCGGCGATAACGCGAACTCGACGCAAGGACGAGGCGCGGCGGCGTGGTTGAGGCGACGGGCATGGATGAAATCGGCTGGAAAACGGTGGAAAGGAAGGCGGGAGCGGGCGCTGCACGAACCGCCCCTTAAGTATTTGACGCGTAAACACAAAACCGATATAGTTTTGGGCTTTTCATCGGTATGTCTTGGCTGTCGGGGCTTGTGGTAGTACCCCGCAACCGGCGCGGATCAGGCCCAAGAATCGGGCCCAATCAAGCTGATTCGGGCAAACCACACCAGCCGGCGCCCGGCGCGCAGTGCATACTGACGAATCCTTGGCACATGCAGGAACGCACATGACTCAGAATCCTGGCAAACCTGCGAGCCCCGCCGATCTGCGCGCGCTCGACATCTTCGAATTCGCACAAAGCGGCAGGCAAGCGGCCGGCGCCGTGCGCGTCTCGCAACTGCCGCGCATGTTAAACGAAGTCCCGTCGGATGCGCCAGACCGCGACACCGCGTTCACCTGGCAAGCCGAAGGTTCGACCCAGCCCGAACTGCAGGACAACGGTGTCGAGGCGCCGCAGCCGTATCTGCGGCTCGCGGTGCACGGTTCGGCGTGGATCGAATGTCAGCGCTGTCTTTCGCCGTATTCGCAGCATCTCGATGTCGATGCAACCTATCGCATCGTGGCGACGGAGGAAGAAGCCGACGAGTATCCGCTCGACGACGATGAAGTCGAAGTGATTGTTGGCTCGCGCCAGTTCGATCTCGTCGACTTGATCGAAGAGGAGTTGTTGTTGTCCTTGCCGCTCGTGCCCAAGCACGATGTGTGTCCGGAAGTGCACGAGAGCCTGGTGACGGGCGCCGAAGGCACCGAAGGCGAGCCCGACGAGGATGGTGAAGGCGCGCCGGCGGGTGACGAACCCGCGAAGCCCAACCCGTTCGCCGCACTCGAAAAGCTCAAGCAGGGCGGCCCCGGCGACAAGAAGCATTAATCAATTGGCGCGACACACGCTGGTTGCCTTTGCTGGCCTTTCGGCCAGAGGCCGCCGGCAGGTCGAGCTGTGTTAGAATTCGCAAAATTTTTCTGGAGTTATCATGGCAGTTCAGCAAAACAAGAAATCGCCGTCGAAGCGCGGCATGCACCGTTCGCACGACTTTCTCAACGCAGCGCCGCTGGCAGTTGAGCCGAGCACGGGTGAAGTGCATCTGCGTCACCACGTGAGCCCGAACGGCTACTACCGTGGCAAGAAAGTCATCAAGACGAAGAACGACTAAGCGTACGACGCTTATCGCGTCTCGCGTCACCGTCTTGAATTACGGTCGCTCGCGCTTGACATTTCCTCGGTACGACAAGAAGGCGGCATTTCACTGCCGCTTTTTTGTGCCTGAAATTCGTCGCACTCCATGACTGTAAAGATCACCATCGACTGCATGGGAGGCGACCACGGCCCGGCCGTGACGGTTCCCGCTGCCGTCAGTTTCGTGCGTTCGCATCCCGACGCACACCTGCTGCTCGTGGGCATCGAACCCGCGATCCGCGCGCAACTCAAGAAGTGCAAGGCTGTCGACGAAGCACGCCTGACCGTCGTGCCGGCGACCGAAGTCGTCGCCATGGACGATCCCGTCGAAGTCGCGCTGCGCAAGAAAAAAGATTCATCGATGCGCGTCGCGCTGAACCTCGTCAAGGAAGGCGAGGCTCAAACCTGCATCTCCGCTGGCAACACCGGCGCCCTGATGGCCGTTTCCCGCTACGTTCTCAAGACGCTCGCGGGCATCGAGCGGCCGGCGATCGCCTTCGCGATGCCGAGCCAGCGCGGCTACACCACCGTGCTCGACCTCGGCGCGAACGTCGACTGCGAACCGCAACACCTGCTGCAATTCGCCGAGATGGGCCACGCGCTGGTGTCCGCAATCGAAGGCCGCGACCGCCCGACCATCGGGCTGCTCAACATCGGCGAAGAAGTCATCAAGGGCAACGAAACCATCAAGCGCGCGGGCGAACTGCTGCGCGCGAGCACGCTCAACTTCTACGGCAACGTGGAAGGCAACGACATCTATAAGGGCACCACGGATGTCGTCGTCTGCGATGGTTTCGTCGGCAACGTCGCGCTGAAGACCTCCGAAGGTCTCGCGAAGATGCTCACCGACATGATCAAGGAAGAATTCGGCCGGTCGCTGCTCACGAAGCTGATGGCGCTCGTCGCGATGCCGGTGCTCAAGCGCTTCAAACGTCGCGTCGACCCGGCGCAGTACAACGGCGCCGCGTTGCTCGGCTTGCGTGGCCTCGTCATCAAGAGCCACGGATCGGCCGAAGCCTACGGGTTTGAGTGGGCCATCAAACGCGGGTATGATGCCGTCAAAAATGGCGTGCTCGAACGCCTCGTGCGCGCGATGGAAGAAAACGCCGCGCCCATCCAGCAGGCGGCTCTCGATGCCGGGCGCGCGAACGGTGCCACCGAATCGAACCCGGCGAACCCGGCCGGACCGTTGCCGGATGGCGTCGCCGCAAGTCGGCCCAATCCGCCTGCGCCGGGCGAGCCCGGCGCCGCGCTACCCTCGAAGGCATAATGGCTCAATCCAATCTCTACTCACGCGTGCTCGGCACGGGCAGCTACCTGCCGGCGGATCGCGTCACGAATCAGGATCTGGCAGACCGTCTCGCGAAGCAAGGCGTCGAGACGAGCGACGAATGGATCGTGGCGCGCACCGGCATCCACGCCCGGCACTTCGCCGCGCCCGATGAGACCACGAGCGATCTCGCGCTCGAAGCGTCGAAGCAGGCGATCGAAGCGGCGGGTATCGACGCCCATTCGATCGATCTGATCATTGTGGCGACCTCCACGCCCGATTTCGTGTTTCCGAGCACCGCCTGCCTGTTGCAGAACAAACTCGGCATCAAGAACAATGGCGCCGCGTTCGATGTCCAGGCCGTCTGCTCGGGCTTTGCCTACGCGGTAGCAGTCGCCGACAGCCTCATTCGCAGCGGCGCGCATCGCACGGCGCTGATCGTCGGCGCGGAAACCTTCTCGCGCATCCTCGACTTCAACGACCGCACGACCTGTGTGCTGTTTGGCGACGGCGCGGGCGCAATCATTCTTCAGGCATCCGATGAACCGGGCGTGCTCGCGAGCGCGCTTCACGCCGACGGCAGCTATTCCGACATTCTGTGCACGCCGGGTAACGTGAACGGCGGCGTGGTCGCGGGCAGCGCGTTCCTCCATATGGACGGCCAGGCGGTGTTCAAGCTCGCGGTCAACGTGCTGGAAAAGGTCGCGGTCGAAGCGCTGGAGAAGGCGCAACTTTCCGCAGACGACGTCGACTGGCTGATTCCCCATCAGGCCAACATCCGCATCATGCAGAGCACCTGCCGCAAGCTGCGCTTGCCGCAGGAGCGCATGGTCGTGACGGTTGGCGAGCACGGGAATACGTCGGCTGCGTCGATTCCGCTCGCGCTCGACGTCGCCGTGCGCGACGGACGCATCAAGCGCGGCCAGAACGTGCTGATCGAGGGTGTCGGTGGCGGCTTCACGTGGGGCGCGTCGGTCTTCCGTTACTGATCGGGCTTAGCCGCGCGCGTGCTCGCGCCGCCTGATTTGGCGCGCCGCGCCGCGTCGATCATCGCCGATCACCTCGGCCATCCCAATTCATCGAGGACGATATGAAATTTGCGTTCGTTTTTCCCGGACAGGGTTCGCAGTCGGTCGGCATGCTCAACGCTTTCGCCGATCACGCCGTGGTGCGCGAAACCGTCCAGCAGGCGTCCGACGCGCTCGGTCAGGACATGGCGAAGCTGATCGCCGAGGGCCCGGCCGAAGAACTCAACCTCACGACGAACACCCAGCCCGTCATGCTGACGGCGGCCTATGCGATCTATCGCGTGTGGGAACAGGAAGCCGGCGTGAAGCCGGCAATCGTCGCGGGCCACAGCCTCGGCGAATACACGGCGCTGGTCGCGGCCGGCGCGCTCGCGTTCTCCGACGCCGTACCGCTCGTGCGCTTTCGCGCGCAGGCGATGCAAAGCGCGGTGCCGGTCGGCGAGGGCGGCATGGCGGCGATCCTGGGCCTCGATGACGACGCGGTGCGCGCCGTGTGCGCGGAAGCGTCGGCGGCGGGTGTCGTCGAGGCGGTCAATTTCAATGCGCCGGCGCAAGTGGTGATCGCGGGTGCGAAGGCGGGCGTCGAGAAGGCTTGCGAGATCGCCAAGGCGAAGGGCGCGAAGCGCGCGCTGCCGCTGCCGGTGTCGGCGCCGTTTCACTCGTCGCTGCTCAAGCCCGCGTCCGACCAGTTGCGTGACTACCTCGCGAGCGTCGAGATCAAGGCGCCGCAGATTCCGCTGATCAATAACGTCGACGTGGCGATCGTCTCCGACCCCGCTGCGATCAAGGACGCGCTGGTTCGCCAGGCGGCCGGCCCCGTGCGCTGGGTCGAATGCGTGCGGGCGATGGCGCGCGATGGCGTGACGCACGTCATCGAATGCGGCCCGGGCAAGGTGCTCGCGGGATTGACGAAGCGAATCGACGGCTCGCTCGTCGGCGCGTCGATCTTCGATCCGGCGTCGCTCGAGGAAACGCGCAAGCTGATCGCCGGATAAATCGAAGTAGTTTATCGACCACGATTCTGGACCACTCGACATGAACTTGGACAAGCAGATAGCCATCGTTACCGGCGCGTCGCGCGGCATCGGACGCGCGATCGCCCTCGAACTCGCGCGCCAGGGCGCGACCGTGATCGGCACGGCGACGAGCGAAAGCGGCGCGGCGGGCATCACGCAGGCGTTCGAAGAAGCGGGCGTCAAAGGCCGCGGCGCAGTGCTGAACGTGAACGACGCGGCCGCGGCCGACGCCTTCATCGACGCCACCGTGAAGGAATTCGGCGGCCTCAACGTGCTGGTGAACAACGCCGGCATCACGAAGGACCAGCTCGCGATGCGCATGAAGGACGACGAATTCGATGCCGTCATCGATACGAACCTGCGCGCCGTGTTCCGCCTCTCGCGCGCCGTGCTGCGTCCGATGATGAAGGCGCGCGGCGGACGGATCATCAACATCACGTCGGTGGTCGGGTCGTCGGGGAATCCGGGGCAGGCGAACTACGCCGCCGCGAAAGCGGGCGTCGCCGGCATGACGCGCGCGCTGGCGCGTGAAATCGGCAGCCGCGGCATCACGGTGAACTGCGTCGCGCCGGGATTCATCGATACCGACATGACCAAGGTCTTGCCCGAAGAGCAGCGCACGGCGCTGACCGCGCAAATACCACTCGGCCGACTGGGCAGCCCCGACGATATCGCGCATGCTGTGGCTTTCCTCGCATCGCCGTTTGCGGGCTACATCACCGGCACGACGCTGCACGTGAACGGCGGCATGTACATGTAATAGGCATTTCGTTTAATATCCGCGCCTTGGCGGGTGCGCAAAATGCTTCGAAGCATCGCGCGCCCGCCTGAAATGCGCTGTAATGAAGCAGTCGATCGATCGCGCGTGACCGGCCGCAACCCCGCGTCACGTACGGCGAAAGCATGAAATCGAAGTGGCGTTTTTGCGGGTGCAAACCTGATAAAATGCGCGCACTCGCAACTTTGAACCTAATTTCCCTCGGAGGGCTGCATGGACAATATCGAACAGCGCGTGAAGAAGATCGTCGCCGAACAACTGGGCGTCGCCGAAGCCGAAATCAAGAACGAAGCTTCGTTCGTCAACGATCTGGGCGCTGACTCGCTCGACACCGTCGAACTGGTGATGGCACTGGAAGACGAATTCGGCATGGAAATTCCCGATGAAGAAGCCGAGAAGATCACGACCGTTCAGCAGGCGATCGACTACGCTCGCGCGAACGTCAAGGCCTGAGGCCAGGACGCGCAAGCCACTCATCGCCCTCGAGCTTGACGCTCTGTCGCGACCGAGACCGATATAACAGCCACAGGGCTAACAGGGCAGGTTCCTGTGGCCGCTGTGGCTTTTGCTTTTATGTCATCTATGGATAAGGGGTTACCGTGAGCCGTCGTCGTGTTGTTGTTACAGGCCTTGGGCTGATTTCGCCTGTCGGCAATACCGTTGCCGACGGCTGGGCCAATCTGGTGGCGGGCAAGTCTGGCATCGCCGAGATCACGAAGTTCGACGCGTCGAACTTTTCGACCCGCTTCGCCGGCGAGGTGAAGGGCTTCAATGTCGAGGACTACATGCCCGGCAAGGAAGCGCGTCATATGGATACCTTCATCCATTACGGCATTGCAGCGGGCGTGCAGGCCATGCAGGACAGCGGCCTCGAGATCACCGAGGAAAATTCGGAGCGCGTCGGCGTGGTCGTGGGCTCGGGCATCGGCGGCCTGCCGTTGATCGAAATCACGCAGACCGAGCTGCTCAACCGCGGTCCGCGCCGGATTTCGCCGTTCTTCGTGCCGGCGTCGATCATCAACATGATCTCCGGCCACCTGTCGATCCGTTTCGGACTCAAGGGGCCGAATCTCGCCATCGTCACGGCCTGTACGACGGGCCTGCATTGCATCGGCGAGGCGTCGCGGCTGATCGAATACGGCGACGCCGACGTGATGATCGCCGGCGGTTCCGAGGCGACCGTGTCGCCGCTCGGCGTCGGCGGATTCGCGGCGGCGCGTGCGCTTTCGCAGCGCAATGACGATCCGGCGACGGCGAGCCGCCCGTGGGACAAGGATCGCGACGGCTTCGTGCTCGGCGAGGGTGCTGGCGTGATGGTGCTCGAAGAGTACGAGCACGCGAAGGCGCGCGGCGCGAAGATCTACGCGGAAGTGTCGGGCTACGGCATGAGCGGCGACGCGTACCACATGACCGCGCCGCCCGAAGACGGCGACGGCGGCCGCCGCAGCATGGTCAACGCGATGAAGAACGCGAAGATCAACCCGGACGAAGTGAACTACCTGAACGCGCATGGCACGTCCACGCCGCTCGGCGACCTCGCCGAGACCAGCGGCATCAAGCGCGCTTTCGGTGACCACGCGAAGAGCATGGTCGTGAATTCGACCAAATCGATGACCGGGCACCTGCTCGGCGGCGCGGGCGGGCTGGAATCGGTGTTCACGGTGCTGGCGATCCACCATCAGGTGTCGCCGCCGACCATCAACATCTTCAACCAGGACCCGCAATGCGACCTGGACTACTGCGCGAACACCGCGCGTGAAATGAAGATCGACGTGGCGCTGAAGAACTCGTTCGGCTTCGGCGGAACGAACGGCACGCTCGTTTTCAGGCGTCACTGAGCGGCTGGCGCTCGGCATCGTCGGGGAAAATCGGTGCCGGGCATATCTGACCAACACGACACGCCGCTCCGCCATGCGCTTCGCGTCTCGTGGATGCTGCGCGGCGCGACGCTCGGATTTGTCGGCGTCGCGGTGGCGTCGGTTTTTCAGTGCGTCGCCGTGCGATCGGGATGGTTCAATGGCGGCGTTGCCGCAGCTACGTGCCTCGTTGCGCTCGCCGCTGCCGCGCACGCGTGGGAACGCCGGCTGCCAGTCGCGTTGCGCCTCGGGCCGGATGGCATCACCACGTGGGATCGAACGGGCGCGGCGCAGTATCGGCGGATCACGGGTTGCGCGCAGTGGAGCGACCGGCTGCTTGCGCTAACCCTGCTTTCCGCCAGCGGACGCCCGGCGCACCTTCTGATCGCCGCCGATGCCGTCCCGAGCGAAATCTTCCGCGAACTCGCCGTGCGGGCCCGCCGCGGCGCCCAGGCCTATCTGTAACGACTGTAACGGCTCATGAGCACCCGGCGTAGTGCGTCGGCCCCAAAGGCTACAATAGCGGTCCGCGAAGCACCCCAAAAGTTAACGGATTTCCCGAGTGAGCGAAAAAGAAATCGACCAGGTTCTGGTCGAACGCGTGCAGAAAGGCGACAAGGCAGCGTTCGAGCTACTGGTCTCCAAGTACCACCGCAAGATCATTCGACTGATCTCACGCCTCGTGCGGGACCCCGCCGAGGTCGAGGACGTCGCCCAGGACGCCTTTATCAAGGCTTACCGGGCGTTGCCGCAATTTCGCGGCGAATCGGCGTTTTATACGTGGCTTTACCGGATTGCGGTGAACACGGCAAAGAACTACCTTGCGACCCAAGGCCGGCGCGCTCCAACTTCTACCGAAGCAGACGCAGAAGAAGCGGAAACTTTCTCCGACGCAGACCAACTAAGGGATATCAACACGCCTGAGTCGATGTTGATGAGCAAGCAGATCGCACAGACGGTCAATGCTGCGATGGCGGTTTTACCGGAAGAGCTGCGTACCGCCATTACTCTTCGTGAAATTGAAGGATTGAGCTACGAGGAAATCGCCGAAATGATGGGCTGCCCGATCGGGACCGTCAGATCAAGAATTTTCCGTGCTCGCGAAGCCATTGCGGCAAAATTGCGTCCGTTGTTGGACACTCCTGAAGGCAAGCGCTGGTAAGCAGCGAATATCGCGCGGGACAGGGACGCAATATCTGGGTTAGTTGGTGTCACTACGGGTGTTGTCAAAAGATGGGGAGCATCATGGGGTCGGTCTCGATGCAATCGCAAGCGGGCTCGCGTGGCGAGCGTATGTCGGCGTTCGTTGACGGGGAATCGCTCGACGAGCTTGGGAACATCAGCCAGTTTCTGGCGGATTTGAAGAATCAGGACCGCGCGGCGTGGTCGGACTACCACCTGATCGGCGACGCGCTGCGTTCAGACGATCTCGCGATCAGTCCCGCAACCAGTAGTGCGTTCATGGCGGCGTTCTCGCAGCGCTTCGAAGCAGAGGCGCACGTGTTCGCGCCCGCCGCGCTTCCGGCGCTGGCTCAAAAAGCGCGCTCCGGCATGCTGCGCCGGCGCGTCATGCCGGCATTCGCCGTTGCCGCGGCGGCCGCCACGCTGACGTGGATCGTCGTGCCGCAACTGCAGGGCGTCGATAGCCGTCTGGGGGGCGCGCAGGTGGCGAGCATTGCGCCGGCGGATTCCATGCAGCGTGTGGCGATGGCGTCGCTCCCGGCTGTCACGGCGCGTCCCGCCGTGGTCGAGGCGAACATCATCCGCGATGCCAGTCTCGACCAGTATCTCGAAGCGCATCAGCAGTTCTCGCAACAGCCGGTGCCCGGCGCGATGCCCCTGATTCGCGCAGCCGTCACCACGCAAGGCCAATAAACTGATGCAAGGATTGCGGTTGAACAAAACGACATATTGGGGGCGGCTGCTGGCATTGATGTTCTGTGCAGCCGCATTGTTTGCCGCAGCATCAGGTGCTTTCGCGCAAGGCGACGATCCCGCCGCCACGCGCCGTGCCGCCGCCGAATTGCTCAACCGGATTCACGAGGCGGCTCAGCAGCAGAATTACGAAGGCACGTTCGTCTACCAGCGCGGGGCGTTGGTTCAATCGTCGCGGATCACACACGCGGCCGCGCGCGGCGACGGCGAGTACGAATCGCTCGAAAGCCTCGATGGCAAGCCGCGCAAGATGCTTCGCCACGACGACGACATGTTCACCTTCGTGCCCGAACGCCATTTATGCGTGGTCGAGAAACGGCAGAACAAGGATTCGTTCCCCGCGCTGCTCGCAACGAGCGGCGATCAGGTGCTCTCGGTGTACGACCCGAAAATGCTCGGCACCGACCGCGTGGCGGGCGTCGACAGCCAGGTCATCGAACTCGATCCCAAAGATTCCTATCGTTTCGCCTACAAGCTCTGGGCCGATGCCAGGACGGGGCTGTTGCTGCGTGCGCAGACGCTCGACCCGGACGGCCAGGTGCTGGAGCAGCTTTCGTTTTCGCAAGTGCGCATCGGCGGTCCGGTCGACAAGGCGGCGATTGCGAATGGCATCCGCAATACGGCGGGCTGGACGATCGTGCGTCCGCCGGTGGAACCGGTCGACATGGAAGCGCAAGGCTGGCAATTGACGCCGAATGTCGCCGGCTTCCGCAAGATTCGCGAACTGCGCCGTCCGATGGCGTCGCGTGAGGAAGGCCAGCCGCCGATCCCGGTCGATCAGGCCGTGTTCTCGGACGGCCTTGCCGCGATCTCGATTTTCGTCGAGCCGGTGGAAAAGAATTCCCGCAAGGAAGGTGCGGGAAATACCGGCGCGACGCACGTGCTCGTCAAGCGCCGCGGGGATTTCTGGATTACTTTACTTGGGGAAGTGCCGCAGGCCACGTTGCAGCAATTTGCTTCTACCATAGAATACAAGCCTTCCAAGTAATCCCTCGGCCCTCGATATGAGCATCTCCTCGCTGCGCAAGTTTTTCGCGGCCGCGGCGCTTGCCGTGTGCCTGCCGTTTGTTTCGTGCGCGGCAGCCTCGGCAACCCCGACAGTGACCTTGCCCGATTTCACGACCCTCGTCGACAAGGTGGGGCCGTCGGTCGTCAATATCCGGACGACTTCGCGCGTCGGGACGAGTAGCGATCTGCGCGGACTTCCTCCGGGCATGGACGAAGGCGACATGTCCGACTTCTTCCGGCGCTTCTTCGGCATTCCGATGCCCGGGCAACCGGGCGCGCCGCGCGGCGGCGGTGGGGGAGGCGGCGGTGGCGGTGGTGGAAGCGACGGCGGCAAAGGCGGCGGCGGCCGGGGCGCGCTCCCCGACGACAGCCAGGACAACTCCGAGCAAAGCAGCGGCGTCGGCTCCGGTTTCATCCTCTCGACGGACGGCTACGTGATGACAAACGCCCACGTTGTGGACGACGCCGACACCATCTACGTCACGCTCACCGACAAACGCGAGTTCAAGGCGCGTCTCGTCGGCGTCGACGAACGCACGGACGTCGCAGTCGTGAAGATCAGCGCCACGAACCTGCCGGCGATCACCATCGGCGACTCGAACAAGGTGAGGGTCGGCGAATGGGTGCTCGCGATCGGCTCGCCGTTCGGTCTCGACAACACGGTGACGGCCGGCATCGTCAGCGCGAAGGGGCGCGACACGGGCGACTACCTGCCGTTCATCCAGACCGACGTCGCGGTGAATCCGGGCAACTCGGGCGGCCCGCTCATCAACATGGCGGGCGAGGTGATCGGCATCAATTCGCAGATCTACAGCCGGACCGGCGGCTTCATGGGCATCTCGTTCGCGATTCCGATCGACGAAGCGATGCGCGTCGCGGATCAACTGAAGACGGTCGGCAAGGTCGTGCGCGGCCGGATCGCGGTGGCGATCGGCGAGGTGACGAAGGACGTCGCCGATTCGCTCGGGTTGCCGAAGGCGCAGGGCGCGCTCGTCTCCAGCGTCGAGGCGGGCGGTCCGGCCGACAAGGCGGGCATCCAGCCGGGCGACATCATCCTGAAATACAACGGCCACAACGTCGAGACGGCGACGGACCTGCCGCGCATGGTCGGCGACACCAAGCCGGGCTCGAAGGCGACCATCACCGTGTGGCGGAAAGGCCAGACGCGCGACCTGCCGATCACCATTGCCGAAATGCAGCCGGACAAGGTAGCGAAGGCCGAGCAGAAGAAAACGCCGGTGCCGAAGGAGCGCGCGAGCAATTCGCTCGGCATGGCCGTCAGCGACATTCCCGCCGACCAGAAGAAGGCGTTGCAACTGACGAACGGTGTGCTGGTCGATGCGGTGGAAGGGCCGGCCGCGCGCGCGGGCTTCCAGAAGGGCGACATCATCCTGCGCATCGGCGATACGGACATCACGAGCGCGAAGCAGTTCGAAGCCGTCGCGCAAAACGTCGATCCGGGCAAGATGGTCGCCGTCCTCGTGCGTCGCGGCGACAATACGCAGTTCGTGCCGTTGCGCCCACGCGCGCAGGCGCAGAAATAAGCGGCGGCGATGGCATCATTCACGCTCTACGGGCGCGCATGGTGCCATCTGTGCGATGATCTGCGCGCCGGACTCGAACCGATAGCGTCGGAGTTCGGCGTAGGCATCGAGTGGATCGACATCGACACCGATCCCGCGCTCGAAGCGCGTTATGACGAACGCGTTCCCGTGCTGGTCCTGGATGGCGTCGAATTGTGCCACTACCATCTCGACGCATCACGCGTGCGCGCGGCGCTCGAAGCACGCGGCGCGTCATCCTGAAAAGCTTGTCCGCACTGGCCCCAGCCGCAAAAAACGCCGGCCGAACCCCGTTTCGGCTAAAATGCTGGGGTTTGTGCGACACGCACGCTCGTGTCCGTCAGCCCTCGTTACGGGCATCGACCTCGTCGGCGAAAGCTGACCATTGGTTGGCACCTTGTGGCCAACAACTTGTAGAGAAGCGAAACCCGGTTGGGCATATTGGGTTTCGCCACAGGCGAAACTTCGGTATGTCGTTCAGTGCCGAGAATCGCATTGTAATTACCTGATTACCGTCAGGTACCGCCCAGTCAGCGGCTTCATCCCCGCCGACTAGGCGGATTGATGTTTGCAAGTCCCGCGCGTCATGCAACGGATTCGCTACGCGATACGAGCGAAAGCTCGGTGTGTCATTGTTCGACCCGCTCCTGCTGTCTGGGCGCGGATAGTGAACCTGCTATGCGACTAGCAGTAGCCTAGGAGGACATGCGTCACTGGTAACGGTGGGGTGTGAAGCTCTTCTGACAATGTAGCCCCCGGAAGGTCGGGTGGACGAGAATCGTGAGGTTTTCGTCCAGCGGTCCCTAGTAGCGTGGGACCTAGGCGCTAGGCTGGCTGATATGGTTAATGTAAGTGAACTGCTGATAAACATCGTTAGCATTGTAGTGCCAAAGCTACTGGGCACTGACCAAAATGGTAAGCGGCCGGTTCTCCCGTTGGACCCTCGGGACACGTCGTCGAAGCGCCGCCGGTGAAAAGGCAGAACCTAAGTCAGTCATGTGACATGCTGGGAACGTGGTAAGCCCGTATTTTCGCCGGTGCTGATTGGCTGGCAGGCGGACCGTAAGGAACGCTGTTGATTGTGCGGGTATGGGACGACGGAAAAAGCGAACGCCGGGCGTTAATGGTCCGGATAGGGGTTGGGACATCACCCCACGCGAAAGCGGGCAGACTTCCGTCTGGTCTACCGTCGCAAGATGGCTGACTGACCCTTGGTAACTTGGTGAGGTACGGATGCATGCGTCCGTACTGAGTGCAATTGTTGTTCCCCAGCGGGGCGTATCTGCCCCGCTGGGGGAGATGCGTCTTCTGCTTGGGGACTTTTCCAAGTAGGAGAGCAGCATGAAAGTATCTGGTCGAAAGACTGGATCTGCGCTTTCCCACGCGCCGGAAAACTGGTACGCCGTCGATTGGCGTCGGGTTGAACGGAACGTGAGGGGAATGCAGATTCGAATTGCGAAGGCGACGCGAGAAGGCAAATGGCGCAGGGTGAAAGCCCTGCAACGGATGTTGACTCGCACGTTGTCCGCCAAGCTGTACGCGGTACGACGTGTTACACAGAACCAGGGTGCGCGAACGGCGGGAGTCGATCGCGAGCTATGGGATTCGCCTGAGAGCCGACGGCTTGCCGTCGGCAGGTTGAAGCGGCGCGGATACAAGCCTTTGCCTTTACGGAGGGTTTTTATCCCCAAGGCCAATGGAAAGGAACGCCCGCTGGGCATTCCGACCATGTTGGACAGGGCGATGCAAGCTCTGTACTTGCTGGCCTTGGAGCCCGTGGCAGAGTCGGCGAGCGATCCGAACTCCTATGGATTCAGACAAAACCGCTCGACGGCCGATGCCATGGCCCAGATACGCGTTTGCATGTCCCAAAAGGATTCGTCCCAATGGGTGCTGGAAGCGGATATCAAAGGCTGCTTCGATTACCTCAGCCACACTTGGATGGAACGCAATGTCCCGATGGACACGGTGATCCTCCGGAAATGGCTAAAAGCTGGCCTGATTTACAAAGGCGAGCTGCAGGCGACCGAGGCCGGAGCGCCGCAAGGGGGCATCATTTCCCCGACGCTGGCAAATGTGACGCTGAACGGGCTGGAACGAGAACTGGAGAAGCACCTCGGTGCCAAATTCGGGATCGTGAAGGCCAAGAAGTTGAAAGTCAATGTGGTGCGATACGCGGACGACTTTGTGATCACGGGCGTCTCGAAAGAGGTCCTAGAGAACGAGGTCCGACCTTGGGTTGAAGCATTCCTTGCAGTCCGGGGATTGCAGCTATCGGAGGAGAAAACGCACATAACCCACATTGACCAAGGCTTTGACTTCCTTGGGTGGAATTTCCGGAAGTACTCGGGAAAGATGCTCATGAAACCGAGCAAGAAGAGCGTGAAAACGTTCTATCGCAAGGTGGCGGAAGCGATTAGCGGGAACAAGACGGTGAAGCAGGAGGACCTGATCCGTCTGCTGAATCCGATGTTACGTGGGTGGGCGGAGTATCATCACCGCGTATCTGCCAAGCGGACGTTCAGCCGATTGGAGCATCTAGTTCATCAGAGGCTCTGGCGGTGGGCCAAGCGCCGGCACCCGCAGAAGGGCGCGGACTGGGTTCGAAAGAAGTATTTTCACTCGGTTGGCGAACGGAATTGGGTGTTCGGTGTTCCCGTAGTCAACGAAGATGGCAGTCGGCGGCTGCTTGAGCTGTACTCGCTCAGCGGGACGGCAATCAAGTATCCGACGAAGATTAAAGGGGAATACAACCCCTTTGACCCGCAGTGGGAGCAGTATGGTGAACAATTGCGACAGAAGCGCATGTGGGAACGCGTGCGCCATCGGAAGCAGTTGGGCAAGTTGTTCATGTCGCAGAGCGGACTTTGTGCCTTTTGCGGCTGCGCTCTGACCTTGGAAACAGGTTGGCACGACCACCATCTGGTGTACCGGATGCATGGCGGTACCGACGCGCTGTCCAACAGAGTGTTGCTCCATCCGTACTGTCACCAGCAAGTGCACGCTGGGAATCTGGTGGTAACTAAGCCGGTCCCCGGGTAGGCGGGGCTTAGATGTAGGCTTGAGCTGTATGCGGGGAAACTCGCACGTACAGTTCTTAGGGGGCCCTTCTTCCGCAAGGAAGAGGGGCTACCCTACTCCCCCTATTTTCAAGGCGTGCTCCGCGTTTAGTCAGGGCGCGCCTTTTTCGCTTGATCGGCACTGAATGAATCATATTCGCAACTTTTCGATCATTGCGCACATCGACCACGGCAAATCGACGCTGGCCGACCGCATCATCCAGTTGTGCGGCGGCTTGTCCGACCGTGAAATGGAAGCGCAGGTTCTCGACTCGATGGATCTGGAGCGCGAGCGCGGCATCACGATCAAGGCGCAGACCGCTGCGCTCACCTACAAGGCCCGCGACGGCCAGATCTACAACCTCAATCTCATCGATACCCCGGGCCACGTCGACTTTTCCTACGAAGTCAGCCGCTCGCTGTCGGCGTGCGAAGGCGCGCTGCTCGTCGTCGATGCCAGCCAGGGTGTCGAGGCGCAGACCGTCGCCAACTGCTATACCGCGATCGAACTTGGCGTGGAAGTCGTGCCGGTGCTGAACAAGATCGACCTGCCGGCGGCGAACCCCGAAAACGCGATCGAGGAAATCGAGGACGTGATCGGCATCCATGCCAGCGATGCCGTGCATTGCAGCGCCAAGACGGGCCTCGGCGTCGAAGACGTGCTCGAAGCGCTGATCGCCAAGGTGCCGCCGCCGAAGGGCGACCCGGAAGCGCCCCTGCAGGCGCTCATCATCGATTCGTGGTTCGACAACTACGTCGGCGTCGTGATGCTCGTGCGCATCAAGAACGGCACGCTGCGCCCGAAGGACAAGATCAAGATGATGGCGACCGGCGCGCAATATCCGGTCGAAAGCTTGGGCGTGTTCGCGCCGAAGGCGACCAACCTCGCGTCGCTGTCGGCGGGGCAGGTGGGCTTCATCATCGCGGGCATCAAGGAACTGACGGCGGCGAAGGTCGGCGATACGGTCACGCTCACCGCGCGGCCCGCGTCGGAACCGCTGCCGGGCTTCAAGGAAGTGAAGCCGCAGGTGTTCGCGGGGCTCTATCCGATCGAAGCGAATCAGTACGACGCGCTGCGCGAATCGCTCGAAAAGCTGAAGCTGAACGACTCGTCGCTGCAGTACGAGCCGGAAGTGTCGCAGGCGCTCGGCTTCGGCTTCCGTTGCGGCTTCCTCGGGCTCTTGCATATGGAAATCGTGCAGGAGCGGCTGGAACGCGAATTCGACATGGACCTCATCACGACCGCGCCGACCGTGGTCTACGAGGTCGTGCAGCGCGACGGCACGGTGATCCAGGTCGAAAACCCGGCGAAGATGCCGGAGCCGCCGAAGATCGAGGAAGTGCGCGAGCCGATCGTCACCGTGAACCTGTACATGCCGCAAGAGTATGTCGGCTCGGTCATCACGCTGTGCACGAACAAGCGCGGCCAGCAGATCAACATGCAGTATCACGGGCGCCAGGTGCAACTCACCTACGAAATCCCGATGGCGGAAATCGTGCTCGACTTCTTCGACCGCCTGAAGTCCACGTCGCGCGGCTATGCGTCGATGGACTACGAGTTCAAGGAATACCGCGCCGCCGACGTCGTCAAGGTCGACATGCTGATCAACGGCGACAAGGTCGATGCGCTGTCGGTGATCGTGCACCGCTCGCAGAGCCAGCATCGCGGACGCGAAGTGGCGTCGAAGATGCGCGAGCTGATTCCGCGCCAGATGTACGACGTCGCGATCCAGGCGACCATCGGCGCGAACATCATCGCGCGCGAGAACATCAAGGCGCTGCGCAAGAACGTGCTCGCCAAGTGCTACGGCGGCGACATCACGCGCAAGAAGAAGCTGCTCGAGAAGCAGAAGGCGGGCAAGAAGCGGATGAAGCAGGTCGGCTCGGTCGAGATTCCGCAGGAGGCGTTCCTTGCCATTCTGCGCGTCGATGACTGACGGCACGCCAGACACTGCCGTCAGCCAGACAAAGAGAACAACCGCGATAACAATCGCGATAACAACTGGAAACGATTGATGAATTTTGCGTTGATTCTTTTGATCCTCGTCATCTTGACGGGTATTGCATGGGTGCTGGACAAGCTGGTGTTTCAGCCACAACGGCGGCGCGCCGCGGATGCCGCGGTCGCCGAATTCGACCGGCAGCAGGAGCGCATCGGCGAGCGTTTCGCCGATGAAAACGCGGCGCAAACGCGCGCGCGCCTGCGTGACGACAAGCTGCGCCAGCCGTGGTGGCTCGAATACACGGCGAGCTTCTTCCCGGTCATTCTCGTGGTCTTCGTCGTGCGCTCGTTCGTGGTCGAGCCGTTCAAGATTCCGTCCGGGTCGATGGTGCCCACGTTGCTCGTCGGCGACTTCATCCTCGTCAACAAATACGAATACGGGCTTCGCCTGCCGATCAGCAACACCAAGCTGACCGACGGCAAACCGCTCTCGCGCGGCGACGTGGTCGTGTTCCGCTATCCGAAGGACGAGTCGGTCGACTACATCAAGCGCGTGATCGGCCTGCCGGGCGACACGGTCGCCTATGAGAACAAGCAACTGACGATCAACGGCAAGCCCGTGCCCGAGACGCCGCAGCCCGATTACTTCGACGACGAACGCATCGGCTATGCGAAGCAGTTCATCGAAGACCTCGACGGCCGCAAGAACGCGATCCTGAACAATCCGCAAGTGCCGCCGTTCGTCATCGGCGCCGACGACTTCCCGTTCCGCGACAATTGCGTCTACAACGCGCAGGGCGTGACGTGCAAGGTGCCGTCGGGCCATTACTTCATGATGGGCGACAACCGCGACAACAGCGCCGACAGCCGCTACTGGGGCTTCGTGCCGGACAACAACATCGTCGGTCGCGCGTTCTTCATCTGGATGAACTTCAGCAGCCTGAAGCGCATCGGTTCGTTCCATTGATGCGCACGGTCCTCCTCTGATTCGCGCGGACACGTCGCGCAACTCGCGGCGTGTCCGTTCGAATGTCTCCTTGCTTCGAAACGGCGTGAAGAAGCGCGGCTAACGCCGCTTCACCACGCGTTTTCCTGGTTTCCCGGCCGGATTCGCCCCTCCCGGCGCCCGCGTTATACTCTGTCCATGCCCTCAACTCCGTTGGAAAGCCGGCTGCGGTATGAATTTCGCAATGCGGAATTGCTGCGCCAGGCAATGACCCACCGCAGTCACAGTGCCACGCACAACGAACGGCTCGAATTTCTTGGCGATTCCGTTCTAAATTGCGTGGTGGCTGCGCTTTTGTTCCAACGATTCGGAAAACTCGACGAAGGCGATCTTTCCCGCGTTCGCGCCAATCTCGTCAAACAGCAGTCGCTGTACGAGATCGCCCAGGCCCTGAACGTGTCGGAAGCGCTCCGGCTGGGCGAAGGCGAACTGCGCAGCGGAGGTTTTCGCCGTCCATCGATACTCGCAGACACGCTCGAAGCCATCCTTGGCGCGGTCTTTCTCGACGGCGGCTTCGATGCGGCGCACACGGTCATCAAGCGTCTCTATACGCCGATCCTCGACCACATCGATCCGCGCACCATCGGCAAGGACGCGAAGACGCTGCTCCAGGAATACCTGCAAGGCCACAAGATCGCGCTGCCGACTTATACGGTCGTCGCCACGCATGGCGCCGCGCACAATCAGCAATTCGAAGTGGAATGCACGGTGCCCAAGCTCGACGTGAAGGTGTCCGGCTCCGGCGCGAGCCGGCGCGCGGCCGAGCAGGCGGCGGCGAAGAAGGCGCTCGACGATGTGATGGCTGCCGCGCCCGCGCTGGCCGTGAAGCCGAAGCGCAAGGGCGCGCGCTCGACGAAGCATGCCGAGCCGGAAGTCGTGCCCGGTGTGACCGGCGTGCAGACGGCGCTCGATTTGCGCTCGCCCGACAAGAAGGAGCGCGAGCGGCTGCGTGCCGCCGACGCGGCGCCGGTCGCCGTGATTCGCGCGGCGCATGTCGAGCCTTCGGCGGGATCGTTCGCAGGGGCTGAGAAGCCCGAGCGACATGTGATGCATCGGTCGGAGAAGGGCGCTGACGCACCCGCTTCACCGCCGAATGCGGAAAAACTCGCGCCCGATGCCGCCGAAGCACAGCCGAGCGACGAGAATCAAGAAAGCCACCAGAGCCACGAGTTGCAGCAGGTCGCGCGCGCCGCCGATGCCGGCCGCTGACGCGCCATCCCAAGTCCCGGCGCCCGAGCGCGCCTCACGAATTTGCCGCACACACTTATGAACGCTTCCACTCCCACTGGTTTTCGCTGCGGCATGGTCGCGATCGTCGGCAGGCCGAATGTCGGCAAGTCGACGCTGATGAACGCGCTCGTCGGCCAGAAGGTCAGCATCACGTCGCGCAAGGCGCAGACCACGCGCCATCGCATTACCGGCATTCATACGCTCGAGGACGCGCAGTACATCTTCGTCGATACGCCCGGCTTCCAGACCAAGCACAGCGGCGCGCTGAACCGGTCGTTGAACCGCGCGGTGACGTCCACGCTGAGTTCGGTCGACGCGATCCTGTTCGTGATCGAAGCCGGCCGCTTCGGCCCCGACGACCAGAAGGTGCTCGATCTCGTTCCAAAAGGCACGCCGACACTCCTGATCGCGAACAAGCTCGACCACGTCAAGGACAAGGACACACTGTTCCCCTTCATGCAGAAGATGAGCGCGCTGCATGAGTTCCGCGAGATCGTGCCGATGTCGGCGAAAAATCCCGACGACATCAAGCGCCTGATGGACGTCGTGAAGCCGTACCTGCCGGAAGGCGCGCCGATCTACGGTGAGGACGACCTGACCGATCGCAGTGAACGCTTTCTCGCCGCCGAAATCCTGCGCGAGAAGGTGTTCCGCTGGACCGGCGATGAACTGCCGTACACGAGCACGGTGCTCATCGACAAGTTCGAGACCGAAGGCCGTCTGCGCCGCATTTTCGCGACGATCCTCGTCGAACGCGATACCCACAAGGCGATGATCATCGGCCAGAAGGGCGCGAAGCTGAAGCAGATCAGCACCGAAGCACGGCTCGACATGGAGCGGCTCTTCGACGGCCCCATCTATCTGGAGACCTTCATCAAGGTGAAGAGCGGCTGGGCGGACAACGAGGCAGGACTGCGCGCCTATGGGTACGAATGACGCGTGGATGACCCGCAACCCGCAAGCCGATTCCGACGAATCCTTCGACGCCGAGCCCGGCCCCGCTCCCGCTCCGAAGAAGCGCCGTGCGTCGTCGACAGCGGGTGAGATGGCGCCTGCCGTCAAGCGATCGCGCGCCGCGCCGCGCTCCGATTTCCGCATCGCCGAGCAGCCCGGCTTCGTGCTTCACAGCTATCCGTATCGCGAGACGAGTCTCGTCATCGACGTGTTTTCGCGTGACTACGGCCGCGTGGCGCTGGTGGCGAAGGGCGCGAAGCGTCCGCATTCCGCGCTGCGCGGCGTGCTGCAGACGTTCCAGCCGCTCGGGCTTTCGTGGTCCGGCAGGGGCGAAGTCCGCACCCTGACCACAGCCGAATGGGTCGGCGGCATGTTGCCGCTCGGTGGCGATGCGCTCCTCTGCGGGTTCTACGTCAACGAACTGCTGGTCAAGTTCTGTGCGCGTGAAGATGCGCATCCCGCGCTCTTCAACCACTACGTGCTGACGCTGTCGCGCCTCGCCCACGACGAACCGCCCGTGCAGGTGTTGCGTTCGTTCGAGCGCGTGCTGCTGCGCGAAACCGGCTACGCGATGGCGTTGAACCGCACCATCACGCGCCAGCCGGTCGTCGCCGACCGGAAGTACGTCTTCGATCCCGAGCGCGGCGTGCGCGAGGCGTCGGATGAACTGCCGTCGCAATGGCCGGTGGTTTCCGGCCAGACGCTCCTCGACATGGAGCAGGACGACTACAGCCGCCCGCAAACGGCGGCGCAAAGCAAGACGCTGATGCGCTTTTTGCTCAACGTCTACCTGGGCGGTACGCCGCTCGCCACTCGCCAGATCCTGATCGACCTGCAAAACCTATGAGCTTCTTTCTGTCGTCCTCGTCGAATGTGATCGACCTCGGCGTGAATATCGATCACGTCGCCACGCTGCGCAATGCGCGCGGCACGCAGTATCCCGACCCGATCCGCGCAGCGCTTCTCGCCGAGGAAGCCGGTGCCGACGTCATCACGCTGCATTTGCGCGAGGACCGCCGCCATATCGTCGATGCGGACGTGCGCACGCTGCGGCCGCTCCTCAAAACGCGCATGAACCTGGAGTGCGCGGTCACGAAGGAAATGCTCGACATCGCATGCGAGATCAAGCCGCACGACGTCTGCCTTGTGCCCGAAAAGCGCCAGGAGCTGACGACCGAAGGCGGGCTCGACGTCGCCGGCCAGTTCGAAGCGGTGAAGGCGGCCTGCCGGCAACTCGCCGATGCGGGCGCGCGGGTGTCGCTGTTCATCGACGCCGACGAAACGCAGATCCGTGCCGCACACGAAGCGGGCGCGCCGGTCATCGAGCTGCACACCGGACGCTATGCCGAAGCGCACGACCAAGCCGAACAGCAGCGCGAACTCGAGCGCGTGACGAAGGGCGTCGATTTCGGCAACTCGCTCGGTCTCAAGGTCAACGCCGGCCACGGCCTGCACTACACGAACGTGCAGCCGATCGCGGCGCTCGAGGGCATCGTCGAACTGAACATCGGCCATGCGATCGTTGCGCACGCCATCTTCGCCGGCTGGGAAAATGCCGTGCGCGAGATGAAGGCGATCATGGTCGCCTCGCGTCTCGCCGCCGCACGCTGACCGGACGACGCCATGGCGATCTATGGAATCGGCACGGACCTCGTGCAAGTGAGCCGCGTCGCGGCCGTCATGGAGCGCACGAAAGGGCGCTTCGCCGAAAAAGTGCTCGGCGCCGACGAACTGCGCATCTATCACGCGCGCCGCGCGCGCTCGGAAGTGCGCGGCCTCGCGTTCCTCGCGACGCGTTTCTCCGCGAAGGAAGCGTTCTCGAAAGCGATCGGACTCGGCATGCGCTGGCCGATGACCTGGCGCGCGCTGCAGACGCTCAACGAGCCGAGCGGCAAGCCGATGGTCGTCGCATCGGGCGAACTGGCCGCATGGCTCGACGCGCGCGGCATCACGGCGAAAGTCACCGTCACCGACGAGCGCGACTACGCGGTGTCGTTCGTGATCGCGGAAATCCCCGACCCCTCTTGAAACCCTGCCTGTGAACTCACTGAAACGCACTCCCGGACCCGTCATGCTCGACGTGGTCGGCACGACGCTGACCGACGCGGACATTCGCCGCATCGCCCATCCGATGACGGGCGGCATCATCCTGTTCGCGCGCCACTTCACGGACCGCGCGCAGCTTGTCGCGCTGACTGACGCGATCCGCGACGTTCGCGACGACATCCTGATTGCCGTCGATCATGAAGGCGGACGCGTGCAACGCTTTCGTACCGACGGCTTCACCGTGCTGCCCGCGCCGGGCAAGCTCGGCGAACTGTGGGACAGCGACGTGCTGCTCGCGACGAAAACTGCCACCGCCTTCGGCTACGTGCTCGCCGCCGAACTGCGCGCGTGCGGCATCGACATGAGTTTCACGCCGGTGCTGGACCTGAACTACGGCCAGTCGAAGGTGATCGGCGACCGCGCGTTGCACAGCGATCCGCGCGTCGTCGCGATGCTGGCGAAGAGCCTGAATCACGGGCTGCTGCTCGCCGGCATGGCGAATTGCGGCAAGCACTTCCCGGGGCACGGCTTTGCGTCGGCGGATTCGCACGTGTCGCTGCCGACCGACGACCGTCCGCTCGAAGACATCCTCGCCGCCGATGTGAAGCCTTACGACTGGCTCGGGATGTCGCTGGCGTCGGTCATTCCGGCGCATGTGATCTACACGCAGGTCGACGAGAAGCCCGCCGGGTTCTCGCGCGTGTGGCTGCAGGAGATTCTGCGCGGCAGGCTGGGCTTCAACGGCGCGATCTTCAGTGACGATCTCTCGATGGAAGCAGCGCGCGCAGGCGGTACGCTGACAGAAGCCGCGCTGGCCGCGCTGACGGCGGGCTGCGATATGGTGCTGATCTGCAATCAGCCCGAGGAAGCGGAAAAAGTGCTGGAGCAACTGCGCTTCACGCCGTCGAAGGGTTCGCTTCAGCGTCTGAAGCAGATGCGCCCGCGCGGCAAGGCGTTGCATTGGGCCAAGCTCCAGTCGCACGTGGACTATCAGCAGGCGAAGTCGCTGCTCAAAAGCGCGCTCGGCTGAGCCGGGCGATCTCCGAAGCAAAAACGCCACGGCAGCGATGCCGTGGCGTTTTTGCTTTGAGACCTGTGACGCTGAAGCGTTACGGCTCCAGCTTCATCCGCTGCAACTTGTTGTAGAGCGTCTTCGGGCTGATGCCGAGCAGCGTCGCCGCCCGGTGCCGCGTGCCGCCGACCGCGTCGAGCGTCGCGCGGATCAGCATGTCCTCGACGTCCGCGAGCGCCGTGCCGACCGTCACCTGCACGCTGCTGCCGTTCAGTCCGCGTCCGCCCGAGCCGCCTTGCTCGTCGGCGCGCAGCGTCTCGATGACATCGCCCGACGCGTGATACGCGCGCCGCACGCGCTCGCGCAATTCCCGCACGTTGCCCGGCCATTCGTTCGCGAGACACTCGCGGATGAACGCCGGACTGATGCGCTTCGGCGACCCGCTCGTCAGCCCGGCAACGTGGTTCTCGCGATTGAGTTCGTCGACGAAATGTTCGGCGAAGAGCGCGATGTCGTCGTCGCGGTCGCGCAGCGGGGGCAGCGCGATCGACGACGCGTTCAGCCGCAGGTACAGGTCCTCGCGCAGCGCGCCATCGGTGACGGCTTCTCTCACGGGCGTGCGGGTGGCGGCGATCAGCCGGAAGTCGGTCATGATCCGGTTGCTGCCGCCGACGCGCATGAAGGTCTGCGAGTCGAGCGCGCGCAAGAGCGCTTCCTGCTGTGCGTTGGGCAGCGCGTCGATCTGCTCGAGGAAGAGCGTTCCGCCGCCCGCCTGTTCGAGCAGGCCGGGTTCGCGGTTCTCCGCCCCCGCGAACGCACCGCGCTCGTGGCCGAACATCAGGCTGTCCATCGAACGGTGGCTGGGTTCTTTTCCGGCGGCGGCGCAATCGAACGCCACGAACGGACCCTTGCGACGCCGGCTCAGTTCGTGAAGCGTGTGCGCGGCAATCTTCTTGCCCGTGCCCGGTGCCCCGCAGATCAGCACGGCGGCTTCGGTCGGCGCGGTTTGCTCGATCAGGTCGTAGACATGCTGGATCGTGCCGCTCCTGCCAAGCATCGCGCCGAAATGGCCGAGGTCACGCAGCGTGGCGCGCAGCGCCTGCACTTCCTCGGTCAGTTCATAAGGCCGAGGAATGCGGGCGAGCAGGCTGCGCAGACGCGGAATGTTGACGGGTTTCAGCAAATAATCCCAGATGCCGTGCCGCAATCCTTCGATCGCGCTTTCGACCGTTGCGTTGCCCGTCATCACGATCACCGGCAACGCGCCGTCGGGCGGTTGCGCGGGCAGGCTCGGCAGCAGGTCGAGCCCGCTGCCATCGGGCAGGTTCAGGTCGATCAGCACGACATCGGGAATGAAACGGGTGAGCGCCGCGCGGGCTTCGGCGAGCGTCGTCGCGGTGTCGACGGAAAAGCCGTCCGCCGACAGGATCGCGGACAGGCCGGACAGGCTATTGGGATCGTCTTCGACAATCAGGGCGTGTGGCATGGCGGACACAACGGTTGAAAATGGTCTGTAATTCGCTCGAGGCCGGGCGTCCGCATAACGGGCGAGCTGGCTGCCTGCGTGCCGTGGCCGGATGGTACTGCGCCAGTCCGGCTGCGGGCGCGCGGCGCCGCTTCGGTCTTCTGCGTCCTGCGCTTCTCCTTCCGTTCGAACCGTTACTGCGGTTTTACGTGCAGGTCGTTGTTCACCGATTGCACGCCCGAGACGCTTCGAGTAACGGCGACTGCCTTCTGAATCTGTACATCCGAGTTCACGAATCCCGACAACAGCACGGCTCCCCGATAGGTCTCGACGCTGACCGACAGCGACTTGAGTCCCGGATCGGCAAGCAAGGCGGCCTTCACGCGTGCGGTGATCGCGGAATCGGAGGTGTACTCGCCGGCGGATTCACTCGTCGGCGTCGATGAGCACCCGGCGGTGAACGCGAGCGCGGGCGCGGCAAGCGCGGCGGCGATCAGGAGCCGGACGGTAATCGTATTGTGAAGTGGCATGGTTCATTGTCGAGTGATGACCCACTCGTACAGCAGTAATCATGCCAACGCGAGCTTCCTTTAGACAGGACGCGCTGCGCGTTGAAAGCAGGAAGACTCAAGCGACCTATTTCGAGACAGGCCGGTAAAGTTTGCCTGAAGACGGCAAAAATTTCACGCAAAAGAAAAGCGCCCCTCGGGGCGCTTTTCTTTTGGATGCGTCGGAACGGTGTCCGCGACGCCCCGGCGGCACGAACCTCGCGCCTGCCCGGAAGACTTGCTGCGCTTACGCGCGACTGCGGTACTCGTTGGTACGCGTATCGATTTCGATCTTGTCGCCGATATTGCAGAAGAGCGGCACCTGCAATTCGAGGCCGGTGTTGATCTTGGCGGTCTTGAGAACCTTGCCCGAAGACGTGTCGCCCTTCACCGCCGGTTCCGTATAGATGATTTCGCGCACGAGCGTGGTCGGCATCTCGACCGAAATGGCCTTGTCGTTGTAGAACACGACTTCGCACGGCATGCCGTCTTCGAGGTAGTGCAACGCGTCGCCCATCATTTCAGCTTCGACTTCGTACTGGTTGTAGTCGGCGTCCATGAACACGTACATCGGGTCGGCGAAGTACGAGTAGCTCACTTCCTTGCGGTCGAGCATGACGACGTCGAACTTGTCATCGGCCTTGTACACCGATTCCATGTTCGCGGCCGACAGCAGGTTGCGGAACTTCATCTTCACGACGGCCGAGTTGCGGCCCGATTTGTTGTATTCGGCCTTCTGCACGACCATGGCATCGCTGCCGATCATCACGACGTTGCCAACGCGGAGTTCTTGTGCGGTCTTCATGTCTAAAACTGTCCTGTACGTTTCAATCCTGCGAACACCCGCGGAAGTGGCGGGAGCAGAAAAATCTGGAGGTCACGAACGGCGTTGTCTGGCATCGTCGGGTCTGGCACCTTGATGATCGTGCCGGAATTCGGAAGCTGCGAGCCGTTGCATAACCGCTTATTTTAACTGAGTTTTTAGGATTTCGGCTACATGGCGAACCAGATTTCCGGCCAGGTCGCCGACGGAGGCGAGCTCCGTCGCCCAGTCGGCGGCGCGCTGGTTCAAGAGCGGCCGATGGCGCCAGAAATCCGCCCAGTCGGGCGTTCCGGCCCCGTTCCAGGCGTGCCAGAAGCGCGCGACGGAGTCGCGCGCTGCGTCGGGAAGACCGTTCGCGTAGTGCGCGAGGGCGGCGTCGAGCTTGGGCAGGTGCGCGTCGTCGGATTGCGGATAGATGTGCCAGACGAACGGTTTTTGCGCCCACTGCGCGCGCACGAATGAATCCTCGCCGCGCACGAAGTTGACGTCGGAGGCCCAGAGCAGCGCGTCGAAACGCGGCTGCTCGACGAAGCCGAGCGCGTGTGCGCGCAACGATCCACGCGACCCCGATGCGCCGGCCGAAAAGGCCGGCACGCCGAGGAAGCGGGCGACCGCGCCGGAAATGCGGCCCTCCGGCACCAGCAGCACGATCGGCGACGACGCGTCTCGCCATTGCGCGAGCAGACCGTCGATGGCCGGATTCTCGTAGGCGAAAAGCGAAACGACGGTGCTTTCCGCCGCTGGCGCCGCGACGCCGACGTGTTCGCGCCACCAGCCGTCACGATCGAAGGCGAGGCGCTCGGCATCGAGTGCGCGCTCTTTCAGCACGCCGCCGGTTCCCGGACCGAGTCCGGGGAAAAAGAACGTCTTCACGAGCGGATAGCGCGGATGCGGCGACGGCCGCAGATGAAAATCCGCGACCCAGTCCTCCGCGCTCAGATATTCGAGGTTGAGCCACACCGGCCTGCGCTCGCGCTCCGCCATCGCCGCGACGTAGACGGACGGCAACTCGCAGCCGAACGCCTCGACCACGACATCGGCGATCTGCAGCGTGACGGAGTCACCTCGGCCAGCGCGCGACGGTTCGTGCCAATGCTCGATGACGACGCCCGCCGCTTCCTGCCGCGCGAGCGCCGGATCGACGTCGCGGCAGAGCGCGTGGAAGGCCTTGAGATCGTCGACGAAAAGCCGCACTTCCCAGCCGTGCTCGGCCGCGAGCTGGCGCGCGAGCCGCCAGCAGACACCGATGTCGCCGAAGTTGTCGATGACCTCGCAGAAAATGTCGCAGGCGATTTCCGAGGGCGGGCTGGGCGTGGTCATGGACGCGTCTCGCGCGGCGAAACAGCCGCGTAATGATCTAAACTGGCGATTTTAAGACAGCGCCGATGGCTTGACAGCATGCATCATCCACGCGCCGTGCGGCATTTTCCGCGCCTTTCTCAGCATTGCTCCGCTGCATGACAGACACCGACGTTTTCGACCCCAAGAAGATTCTCGCGCAGTTGCCGCATCTGCCCGGCGTCTACCGCTACTACGACGCCGAGGGCGCCGTACTGTACGTCGGCAAGGCGCGCAACCTGAAGAAGCGCGTATCGAGCTATTTCACGAAGACGGTGCATTCGCCGCGCATCGCGATGATGGTCACGCGGATCCGCAAGATCGAGACGACCGTCACGCGCTCGGAAGCTGAAGCGCTTTTGCTAGAGAACAATCTCATCAAGGCGCTGACCCCTCGCTACAACATCCTCTTTCGCGACGACAAGTCCTATCCCTATCTCAAGCTGACCGGCCATCAGTTTCCGCGCATGGCTTATTACCGCGGCGCCGTCGACAAGAAGAACCAGTACTTCGGGCCGTTCCCGAGCGCGTGGGCCGTGCGCGAGAGCATCCAGATCCTGCAGCGCGTCTTTCAACTGCGCACCTGCGAGGACTCGGTGTTCACGAACCGCACGCGGCCGTGCCTGCTGCATCAGATCGGGCGCTGCACCGGGCCGTGCGTCGGTTTGATCAGCGACGAGGATTACGCGCGCGACGTGGCGAACGCATCGCGTTTCCTGCTCGGCCGGCAGGGCGAAGTGATGAAGGAACTCGAGCAGAAGATGCATGGCTTCGCCGCCGAGCTGAAATTCGAGCAGGCCGCGGCGGTGCGCAACCAGATGAGCTCGCTTTCGACCGTGCTGCATCAGCAGGCGATCGAAGTCGGCGGCGATAACGACGTCGATATTCTCGCGGTCGTCGCGCTGGGCGGGAAGGTGTGCGTGAATCTCGCGATGGTGCGCGGCGGCCGCCATCTCGGCGACAAGGCGTATTTCCCGACGCACGTCGAAGCGGCGCTGGGGATCGGCGAGGGCATCGACGAGGACGAGGACGGCGAGCTGATCGAAGGCGTGGCGCAGATCGTCGTCGAGGAAGTGGGCGCGGAGCAGGCCGCGGCACAGGCCGACGCGGTGCTTTCCGCCGCGGAGGATCACCCGGCGGCGCAGGAAGCGGCCGTGCCGGACACAACCCGGGACGAGCCCGAGCCCGAGCCCGAATTCGTCGCTGTTCGGGAAGGTGCGCTCGAATCGGAAGTGCTGGAAGCGTTCATCGCGCAGCATTACCTCGGCAATCGAGTGCCACCGGTGCTGGTCGTGAGCCACGCGCCGGCGAGCCGCGAACTCGTCGATCTGCTGATCGAGCAAGCCGGGCACAAGGTGACGCTGCTGCGCCAGCCGCAAGGGCAAAAGCGCGTCTGGCTCTCGATGGCCGAACAGAACGCGAAGCTCGCGCTCGCGCGCCTGCTCTCCGAACAAGGCTCGCAGCAGGCGCGCACGCGCACGCTCGCCGAAACGCTCAGCCTGGAGATGGACGACCTCGCGAAACTGCGCATCGAGTGCTTCGACATCAGCCACACGATGGGCGAGGCGACGCAGGCGTCGTGCGTGGTCTATCACCATCACAAGATGCAGTCGGGCGAATACCGCCGCTACAACATCGCCGGCATCACGCCCGGCGACGACTACGCCGCGATGCGCCAGGTCCTCACGCGCCGCTACGAGAAGATGCTCGCGCAAGCGGCCGCCAACGCCGCCGACGAGGCCACGACGCTGCAACCCGAAGACGCCGCCGATCCCAACGTCACGCCCGACGCGGCGGAACCGGTCGCGGCGGGCGGCCTGCTGCCGAACATCGTGCTGATCGACGGCGGCAAGGGCCAGGTCGAAATCGCGCGGCAGGTATTCGCGGAACTCGGACTCGATCACGGCATGCTGGTCGGCGTCGCGAAGGGCGAGGGGCGCAAGGTCGGCCTGGAGACGCTGATTTTCGCCGATGGCCGCGCGCCGCTCGAACTCGGCAAGGAAAGCGCCGCGCTGATGCTGGTCGCGCAGATCCGCGACGAAGCGCACCGCTTCGCGATCACCGGCATGCGGGCGAAGCGCGCGAAGACGCGGCAGACCTCGCGGCTGGAGGAACTCGAAGGGGTCGGCGCGAAGCGGCGGCAGCGCTTGCTGTCGCGTTTCGGGGGCTTGCGCGGCGTGCAGGCGGCGAGCGTCGAGGACCTCGCGAGCGTCGAAGGGATATCGCTCGCGCTTGCCGAGCAGATCTACCGGCAACTGCACTGAGCGAGGCCGCTGCCGCTTGCCCTGCCGCTTGCCTTGTGGCATCAGGGTTCAAGCGGCACAATGGCACCTCCCTTACACGTTGCCTCGCCTCAGCCGATGCCGTTCAACCTACCGATTTTCCTGACATGGCTGCGAATCGTGCTGATTCCGCTCGTCGTGGGCGTCTTCTACCTGCCCGACGTGATGATGAGCCTGGAGCATCGCAACTTGCTCGCGATGGTCATCTTCGTGCTCGCCGCGCTCACCGACTGGTTCGACGGTTTCCTTGCGCGCAAGCTCAACCAGACGTCATCGTTCGGCGCGTTTCTCGATCCCGTCGCCGACAAGCTGATGGTGACCGCCGCGCTGCTCGTCCTCGTGCAGTTGATGCGTTTGAATGCCGTGATCGCGCTGGTGATCGTCGGTCGCGAGATCACGATTTCGGCGCTGCGTGAATGGATGGCGCAGATCGGGGCATCGAAGAGCGTGGCGGTGAACTCGCTCGGCAAGTTCAAGACCGTCTGCCAGATGGTCGCCATTCCGATGCTGCTTTTCTACGGACCGCTGAAAATCTCCGGCACGCAGTTCGTCATCGATACGCGCGTCTGGGGCTTATGGCTGATCTACGTCGCGGCGTTCCTGACCGTCTGGTCGATGCTCTACTACATGAAGCTCGCGTGGCCGCAAATCCGCGAACGCGGCGGGATGCTATAAATTGCGTCGAAGAGTGAAAGGGCGCATACAAATCTATTGACACCGCTTCGAGGCTTCTACATAATCTCGTTTCTGTCGAGCGAGCGCTGAAACGCAGCAGAAAATGAGCAGCAAATGCGCAGCGAACGCAAGGGCAGAATGAAGTGAAATGCGGGAGTAGCTCAGTTGGTAGAGCGCAACCTTGCCAAGGTTGAGGTCGCGAGTTCGAGACTCGTCTCCCGCTCCAGGTTTTGAAGTCTTCGATGTCTGGCGCATCGAGGATCAGGCAGAAAAGTGCAGCACAATGCGGGAGTAGCTCAGTTGGTAGAGCGCAACCTTGCCAAGGTTGAGGTCGCGAGTTCGAGACTCGTCTCCCGCTCCAGGTTTTGAAGTCTTCGATGTCTGGCGCATCGAGGATCAGGCAGAAAAGTGCAGCACAATGCGGGAGTAGCTCAGTTGGTAGAGCGCAACCTTGCCAAGGTTGAGGTCGCGAGTTCGAGACTCGTCTCCCGCTCCAATCAAAGGGGAAGCCGAGCTTCCCTTTTTGTTTGGTGGCCCGGCTGACTGCTTTTGAAATGCAGCCGACACCCGACACCGCTTACGGCGCGATAGCAAAGCGGTTATGCAGCGGCCTGCAAAGCCGTTTAGACCGGTTCGACTCCGGTTCGCGCCTCCAGTAAGAGAAAAAGCCCTGACTTGTCAGGGCTTTTTCTTTTTGTGCTTCGTGCTTCGACATCGCCTCCACGATTCCCCGCCGCAATCATCGCGCGGCATAATTGCGAGACTTCCCACCGGCCGGGCGCTCGATTCAGCCCGGCCCGCGACCGAACTCATGACCGACCACCTTTCCCGATTCGACTGGCGCTGGAAGCCCTTCGCCGAGCTTTCGACCACCGAGGTCTACGACATGCTCGCCGCACGCAGCGCGGTCTTCATCGTCGAGCAGAACTGCGTGTATGGCGACGTCGACGGGCTCGACGTCGATGCGTGGCATCTGTTCGCGTATGGCGAAGGCGAGCAGCGTCCGGCGCTCGCGGGCTACTTGCGCGTGCTCTTGCCCGGTCGGCCGGATGCATCGGAGACCGACGTCCGCATCGGTCGCGTGCTGACGACCGCCGGGTTTCGCGGCCTGAAGCTGGGCAACGCGATGCTCGAACGCGCGCTCGAACACATACTGAAGCAGTGGCCGCAGCAGCCGATCCGCCTGCACGCGCAAGCGCATTTGCAGAAGTTCTATGGCGCGTTCGGCTTCGAACCGGTCTCCGACATCCACGACGAAGACGATATTCCGCACGTCTGGATGCGTCGCCGTTGAGCCGGCAGGCCGCCGCCTTGCTTGCTCGACAACGGCGTCGCTCGCGGTAATATGCGCAGACTTTTCCGGTCGTTTCCGGTTGAAAGGCAAATCACCGATGCAAGCTCTTCCCAGCACCCTGTCTCTCGCCGATACGGCTTTCTTCTTCGACTTCGACGGCACGCTCGTCGAACTCGCCCCGACGCCCGATGGCATCGTCGTGCCGCGTCTCGTGCCCGATCTCCTCGATACGCTGCGGCGCGCGACCAATGGCGCGGTCGCGGTGGTGTCGGGACGCGGCATCGACAGCATCGATTCGTATCTCGCGATGCCCGATCTGCCGATCGCCGGTCTGCACGGCGCGGAGCGGCGCGATTCGAACGGCGACGTGCAGCGCGTCGGCTTCAACGACGAGCGGCTCCTGCGCATGGAGCATGTGCTCGAAGGCGTGGTCAGCCGCAACGCCGGCATGCTGCTCGAAATCAAGGGCGCGGCGCTCGCGCTGCACTATCGCAATGCGCCGGATCGCGAACCGGCCGCGCGCGCCGCGACCGAGCGACTGGTGCAGGAATACGCCGACGCCTACGTGCTCCAGCCCGGCAAGATGGTCTACGAGATCAAGCCGAAGGACGTCGACAAGGGGCGCGCCGTGCGCGCGTTCATGAGCGAGCCGCCGTTCACGGGCCGCAAGCCCGTGTTCGTCGGCGATGACCTGACCGACGAGAAAGGCTTCGCCGTCGTCAACGAATTCGGCGGGCTGTCGATCAAGGTCGGCGCGGGCGATACGCTCGCGCATGCGCGCATCGAGTCGGTCGGCGCGTTCCTCGACTGGCTGCACGACATCGCCGGCATGGCGGGGACGCGCGCGTGAGCCGTCTGATCATTGTTTCGAACCGCGTCGCGCCGATTTCCGAAGGCGGACCGGCGGCGGGTGGCCTCGCGGTCGGCGTCTACGATGCGTTGAAGGAAACGGGCGGCATGTGGTTCGGCTGGAGCGGCGACGTGCTGTCCGCGCCGCCCGCCGGAATCCAACTCGAAGAGCGCGGGCCGGTGACCTTCGCGACCATCGGTCTCGTGCGCCGCGACTACGACCAGTACTACCGCGGTTTTTCGAACGCGACGCTGTGGCCTGCGTTCCACTATCGTCCAGACCTGATCCAGTTCGACCGCCACGAGTACGACGGCTATTGCCGCGTGAACCGCTGGCTCGCCGGGAAGCTTGCGCCGCTCCTGAAGCCCGACGACGTCATCTGGGTCCACGACTATCACCTGATTCCGTTCGCGCAGGCGCTGCGCGAGATCGGCGTGGCGAACCGGGTCGGATTTTTCCTGCACATTCCGTTTCCCGCTGCGCAGATCCTGCTGAGTGTGCCGCGCCATCGCGAACTCGCCGACGCGCTCTGTTCCTTCGATCTGCTCGGCTTCCAGACGGCGCCCGACCTGCGCGCGTTTTGCGATTACATCGAGACGGAAGGCGGCGGATCGATCCTGCGCCATGCCGGAAAGCCGTATGAAATCAGCGCGTTCGGCAAGACGTTGAAGGCGGCGGCCTACCCGATCGGCGTCTATCCGGACGAGATCGCGGCGCTCGCGAAGGACGGCGAAAGCGGCCGCGACGTGCAGATCGTCAAGGCGACGCTGCACGAGCGCAAGCTCGTGATGAGCGTCGACCGGCTCGATTATTCGAAGGGGCTGGTCGAGCGTTTCCGCGCGTTCGAGCGGCTGATCGAACATCAGCCGCAGCAGCGTAACAACGTCTCGTTCCTGCAGATCGCGCCGCCGACGCGCGCCGACATGGACGCATACCGCGATATCCGTTCCCAGCTGGAAGCCGAATCGGGGCGCATCAATGGGCGCTACGCGGAACTCGACTGGACGCCGATCCGGTATATCCACCGGCAATATGAGCGCTCGGTGCTCGCCGCGCTGTTTCGCGAGTCGCACGTCGGTTTCGTCACGCCGTTGCGCGACGGGATGAATCTCGTCGCGAAGGAATATGTGTCGGCGCAGGATCCCGACGATCCCGGCGTGCTAGTGCTGTCGCAGTTCGCGGGCGCGGCGCGGGAGTTGAACGGAGCGCTGATCGTGAATCCGCTCGACATCGACGACATGGCCGATGCGCTCGCCACCGCGCTCGCGATGCCGCTCGGCGAGCGGCAGGCGCGGTATCAGGAGATGTTTGCTTCGCTGCGGGAGAACAACGTGTCCGTGTGGCGGGACAACTTCATGCGGGACCTGCGGGACTGAGGCTTCATCGCGGGGCCTTCGAAGACCCCGCTCGAGGTCATGCAGGCTGCTGCGTCGGCACCGGGATCGCCGGCAGTTTCCCGTGCTGCTTCGAAAGCAGTTCGCGATACAGGCCCGGGCGGTCGCGCAACTCCTGCGGCGAGCCGTCGTCGATGACCTTGCCGGAACTCATCACGATGATCCGGTCGAAATTCTGCAGCGTCGACAAGCGGTGCGCGATCGCGACCACCGTGCGGCCGACCATCAGCCGGTCGAGCGCGTGCTGGATCGCTTCTTCCGACGAACTGTCGAGCGCCGACGTCGCCTCGTCGAGCAGCAGGATCGGCGCGTTCTTCAGGATCGCGCGCGCGATCGCGATCCGCTGGCGCTGTCCGCCCGAGAGCTTCACGCCCCGGTCGCCGACGATCGTATCGAACCCTTCCGGCATCGCCTCGATGAAATCCGTGCAGCGCGCCTCGCGGGCGGCCGCGAGCACTTCCTCGCGGCTCGCGTCCGGCCGGCCGTACGCGATGTTCTCGTACACCGTGCGGTGGAACAGGGAAATGTCCTGCGGCACGAGCGCGATCGACTGGCGCAGGCTGTCCTGCGTAATCGACCCGATATCCTGCCCGTCGACCTTGATGCTGCCGCCTTGCGGCTCGTAGAAGCGCTGCAGCAGTGCGAGCACGGTCGATTTGCCCGCGCCCGACTTGCCGATCAGCCCGACGCGCTGTCCCGGCTCGATGTGCAGGTGGAAGTTGTCGAGAATCGGCCGGCGGCGCGGATACGCGAACGTCACGCTCTCGAAATCAACGCGCCCGCCCTGCGGCACGAGTTCGGTCGCGTCCGAGCGGTCCGGCATGCCGTGCGGCTCGAGCAGCGTCTGCACGGCTTCGGCAAGACGCGCGACGTGCTGCGTCACATCGACGAGCGCCACCGCCAGGTCGCGCGTGCCGTGCAGGATCGTGAAACCGAGCGAGCTGACGAGCACGATGTCGCCCGAAGTAGCGCGACCATTCGACCAAAGCCACAGCGCCCAGCCGAGCAGCCCGGCTGACAGGATCGCCGTCACGACGGCGTGAAAGAGCCGCAGCTTCTCCAGATACAGCAGGCTCTGCTGGCGCGCGACCATCTCGGCCTTGACCGTCGAACCGAAGCGCTTCTGCTCGCGGAATGTCATGCCGAAAGCGCGCACGAGCGCCATGTTGCCGATCACGTCGACGAGTTCGCCATCGACCGACGCCGCCTTCGACGCGAAATTGTGGTGCCGCGCCGAGCCGCGCTTGGCGAGCCGGTAAAGGATGAGCGAAAGGATCGCGGACGCCAGCATCAGGCCGCCCGCCATCAGCGGATTGACGGTCACGATCATCACGATCGCGCCGAGCACCGCGATGCACGGCGGCAGGACGTTCCACGCTATCACGTTCTCGGAGGTGTAGATCGCGTTCGACGTCGCGGTGATCCGGCTCGCGAGCATCCCCGGCTGTTTCTCGGAGAAGTAGGTCGGCGAGTGGCCGCTCAGGTACTGGAACAGGTCGCGCCGCAAGTCGCCCGTCACGGTGACGAACGCATGCGCCCCGACCCAGCCGCCCACGCGCCAGAGCATGTTGTCGGCGGCGATCAGTCCGACCAGGATCATGAACGCGCCCCAAAGGGCGCCCGGATGTCCGCGGCCCTGGCCGAGCACGTCGATCAGGTGCTTGATCGCGTACTGCGAGGCGAGGGCGCATCCGACGGCGGCGAACACGCTGATGAGAACGGTGGCGTGGGCGATCGGGTGACGGCGGATGTAACGAAGCAGGAACGCGAGCGGGCGATGCGCGTAGCTCGCTAGCCTGGCGTTGTGCGCGTTACGCTGGGAGACGGTGAGTTGGTCCAATTGGTCGTTTTTTGGTCGTAGATCGGTTGAGCTCGTATTGGCCTGAGTACGGAACCGCCGTTGTATGGAAAAACGGGAGGCGGCGCCGGCGTGCGATCCCCTGGCTGAATTGTAGCCAGTTATGCGTTGGGTCAAGGAAGCCAAATTCGACTGCGAGGCGCGGCGAACGTCTCTGAAACGCGCCTCACGCGCCCCGCACGACACTCGGGCGCGGCGCATTGTATGCAATGCGCGCCGGGCGGCGGATGTTCCCGCTTTGCCGCGTCGCTTCGCTGCGAGGACTTTCGACGGCCGTTCAGCTCATCGATTGCATGGCGAAGCACGACGCGGGCCCGCTGACCCGGCATCGGAAGCCCACGCGTCGAGAGAAGGGAAGGACGGCGAGCCAATGGCCCACGCCCGCGCGAACAGACGTCTTCCAATGTAGAACAGCCTTAATAAACAGGGGTTTGCAAAGTGTTTCCCCTTTGTAACAAGGTAAATAAGTTGAAATGACTACGCGGGTTCCGTGTAAAAACCACCATAATTCGCTGCGGGTTTCCACCTAGGATTTTTGACAGGTTTCTGTAGGTTCCCGTCAACCCAGTCGCAACTTGCGCGTTTATTGCAGGTGCGCGGTGGTTTTAGAGATGGAATCGAAATTGCTCTAGTCAGCCATCCGCGCGAAAACCTGGTGATCAGCGACCCCGCTTTTTCACTCGTGCATCAGTCTCTAGCCGCTGGATTTCCAGCGGGAACTTCCGCCCGAGCCGAGCGATTCGCTTCCGATACTTCGACACGACACGCCGTACTTAGCCTGAATTTTTATTAGGAGTTTCCGACATGCGAATCGCTCAAATCGCGCCCCTCCACGAAGCCGTTCCGCCGAAACTGTATGGCGGCACGGAGCGCGTGGTGTCCAACCTGACCGAAGCGCTGGTCGAAGCGGGGCACGACGTCACGCTGTTCGCGAGCGGTGATTCGCAAACGTCGGCCAAGCTCGAAGCGTTCTGGCCGCAGGCGCTGCGCCTCGACCCGACCATCCGCGACACGATGGCGCCGCACATGCTGCTGCTCGAAGAAGTCCGCCGCCGCGCCGACGAATTCGACGTGCTGCATTTCCACATCGACTACTACCCGTTCTCGCTGTTCGCGCGCCAGCCGGTGCCGTTCCTGACGACGCTCCACGGCCGTCTCGACCTGCCGGAACTGCAGCCGATCTTCAACACGTTCAGCGACGTGCCGGTCGTCTCGATCTCCGACAACCAGCGCCAGCCGCTGCCGCAGGCGAACTGGCTGTCGACGGTCTATCACGGCCTTCCGGAAAACGTGCTCAAGCCGATTCCGAACGTCAAGCCGGGCTATCTCGCGTTCCTCGGCCGCATCTCCCCGGAAAAGCGCGTCGACCGGGCGATCCGCATCGCCGAGGCCGCGGGCATGAAGATCAAGATCGCGGCTAAGCTCGACAAGGCCGACCGCGCCTATTATGAAGAGCACATCAAGCCGCTGTTCGCGCTGCCGCACGTCGAGTACATCGGCGAGATCAACGAGCAGCAGAAGTCGGAATTCCTCGGCAACGCGCACGCGCTGCTGTTCCCGATCGACTGGCCGGAGCCGTTCGGCCTGGTGATGATCGAGGCGATGGCTTGCGGCACGCCGGTGATCGCGTTCAACCGCGGTTCGGTGCCGGAAGTGATCGAAAACGGCGTGTCGGGTTTCGTCGTCGAAGACGAACTCAGCGCGATCGCCGCTGTGAAGCGCCTCGATACGCTGCCGCGCGCGAAGGTGCGTCAGGCGTTCGAAACGCGTTTCTCGTCGAAGGTCATGGCCCAGCGCTATGTCCAGACGTATGAGGAACTGCTGCGCCAGAAGCGCCGTACCGTGCTGCGCGAAGTCAACGCCAAGTAGGACGCAGGTCGTTTCCCGGAGCAACGCCCCGTGCGCCGCAAGGCGCACGGGGCGTTGTCACAATCGGACGCTTTTTTGCCTCGAAGGCGGGCGGCGGCCATGAAATCGATGGCGAGCGCGGCAATCTCCCTATAATGTCCGGGCCTCGCGCCAAGCGCGGCAGACCGTCGTCTTCGGCGGCCCGCATCAACGCGTTAACCGTGGACAGGAGCGAATGTTTTGGCGAGAACGAAGCAACCCAGCGCGCACCCGGCACCGGGCGCCGGCACCGTCTTCACGCTGCGCGCGATCGGGCTCGTGCTCGTCGCGCGATGGGTGTTGTCGATGTCGCAGATGGGTTATATGTCGTCACTGCACGCGATGTTTTCGTCGCCCTGGGCCTGCGTCAATCTCGTCCTGCTGTTCCTGCTGATCTTTCTTCCCGGCGCACGGGCGCGGGCCGAACGGCCGCTGCATCCATTGCCGCAGTGGCTGCGCCAGGCGCTGCGCCTGCTCGCCCTGCTGACGTTCGGGTTCGCGGTGTTTTCCGTCGGCGTCTTCACGTGGCAGGCGGGCTGGCGGCGCGCGGTGCATGCGCTCGCCGAATCGAACGGGTGGCTTCTGGTTGCGCCGGCGTTGTATGCCGTCGTCGTGTGGATATGCCGGCCGCGCGCGTTGTGGCGCACGAACATCGCCGCGCGGCGCTTCGCCATCGGCCGCTATGCGATTTCGCTCGATCCGATCACGCGCACGGCCGTCGTTTGGGCCGAAAGCCGCAAGCTCGGGCAATACGACGCGCGGGAATTGTCGGTGAAATGGCCGCAAGCCGCCGATTCGGTCGCTGCCGTGCCCGCTCCGTCGCTCGCGTCCGCGTCCGCGTCCGCGACGCGCCGTGGCTGGCTGGGCGTCTTCGCGAATCGTCCGAAGATGGAGTTGCTGTGGGATTCGCCCGCGGCGGCCGGCCACAACCGGACGACGGTGTTCCGCACGCCGCTGTCGAACGAAGGCGACCGCAGCGCCGCTCGTGCGTTGGATAGCACGTTGCGGCAGGTCTGACGCGGGCGCCCTCGGCGATCGCCATCGCTGCTGACTTCGTTGCATGCCGGTCGATTTCCGTAGCACATGCCAGTTCACGTCTTTCTTGTCGAGCGCGCGGAGGAGAGCATGCTGATCCGTTGGTTGCTGGCGGCGATACATCTGCTCGCGTTCGGCTTCGCACTGGCTGCCGTGCTCGCGCGAGCCCGCGCATTGCGCCGGCTCGATTCCTCGAATCCTCTCCAAGCGAACGCGGTAGGTCTGCGCGATGTCTTTCGCGCCGACACCATGTGGGGTCTCGCCGCGCTTGCCCTGCTGATCACCGGCGTGATGCGCGCATTCGGCGGGTTCGAGAAAGGCGGCGCGTACTATCTGTACGAGCCGCTATTCCATCTGAAGATGACGGCGCTAGTACTGATCCTGTTCATCGAAATCTCTCCGATGATGGCGGTGATTCGCTGGCGCGTGGCTGCCACCCACGGCGGCGCGATCGATCTCGGACGCGCGCGGCGCTTTGCGTCGATGAGCGATGTGGAAGCGGGACTGGTGATCGTGATGGTGATCGCGGCGAGCGGGATGGCGCGGGGCGTGTGGGCGGGGTAGGGCGCGCTGACTCGCACTAAATCACACTGAACGGAGCTGCAAGTAAAAAACCCCGGCGCTTTTCAGCGCCGGGGTTTTCTGGCAGACGTTCCGAACTGAAAACGCTTGCCTCTATCGTGGTGGGTAGTACTGGGATCGAACCAGTGACCCCTGCCGTGTGAAGGCAGTGCTCTACCGCTGAGCTAACCACCCGAAGAAGCGAAAGTATGTCAGAGTTATCCGCATTCGTAAAGCAGTTCTTTAAAGCAATGCACGCATTTATGCCGCTGCCTCGGCATTTTCCACCACGACCGCTTCTGTACGCCACACGCTCGTTCCCTTGACCGCCTTGTCGAGCTCATTGAGCACGCTCTCGTGGGCCGTCAACTCGTCGGGGCTCGCGGTGATCACCAGAAGATCGAGATCGTCCAGCGCGATGCGAGGAGACAGCGTCGCGCCCGCCGACGGCACGTCGCCCAGCATGTCGATGACAAGGCTTTCCTGGCCGCGTGTCATCGCCAGATAGACTTCCGCGAGCAGCTCCGAGTCGAGCAGCGCGCCGTGCAGCGTGCGGTGCGCGTTGCTGATGTCGAATCGGTCGCACAACGCATCCAGCGAATTCCGCTTGCCCGGGAACATCTGCTTCGCCTGCACGAGCGTGTCGATCACGCCGCCGCAGCATTCCGCAACGCGCGGCAGTCCGAGCAGCGCGAATTCGGCATCGAGAAAGCCGATGTCGAATGGCGCGTTATGGATGACCAGCTCCGCATCCGCGATGAACGCGCGCAACTCGGCCGCGACTTCCGCGAACTTCGGCTTGTCGCTGAGAAATTCGGTCGTCAGGCCGTGCACCGCGAGCGCGCCGGGGTCGCTGTCGCGTTCCGGGTTGACGTAGAAGTGCAGGTTGTTGCCGGTGAGCCGTCGATTGATCAGCTCGACGCAGCCGATTTCGATGATACGGTCGCCCGTGCGGGCATTCAGGCCGGTGGTTTCGGTGTCGAGTACGAGTTGGCGCATTGGCTTGATTTTGAGATTCGGCGATTAGCTGTCGGCGAGCGATGTCACGCCGCGGTTGGCGAGCGCATCGGCGCGTTCGTTTTCAGGATGGCCCGCGTGGCCCTTGACCCAGCGCCATTCGATCTGATGCTGGCCGACGAGCGAGTCGAGCCGTTTCCAGAGGTCGGCGTTCTTGACGGGCGTCTTCGCGGCCGTCATCCAGTTTTTCTTCTTCCAGCCGTGAATCCACTCGCTGATGCCTTTCTGCACATATTGCGAATCGGTGTGGACGACGGCATGGCACGGCCGCTTGAGCGCTTCGAGCGCGGCAATCACGGCCATCAGTTCCATGCGGTTGTTGGTGGTGGCGGCCTCGCCGCCGAACAGTTCCTTTTCCTGCGAGCCGAAGCGCAGGAGGGCGCCCCAGCCACCGGGGCCGGGGTTGCCCTTGCAGGCGCCGTCGGTGTAGATGTCGATTACCTTCTGTGCGGAGTCTGAAGTCATCAATGCTCGTTGCGAGTGTGCGGAGCCGCAACCGGGGCGAGCCCCGGCGCGAGTGCGGGTTTTTTCTGCTTGCGCGGGCCGATCAGGCGCATGCCCGGCACGCGCTTGATCGCCGTGATCATGTAGGCGGCGCCGAAGATCGGCCACCAGCGGTCGCCGGCCGCTTCCATGAACTGATAGCGCTGCAGCCATTTTTCAGCGACGAGCGGCGGACGATAGCAGCCGAAGCGCCCGCGTTCAAGGTCGAATCCGAGCAGCTTGATCCAGTCCTTGATTCGCGTGAACGCGATCATGTCGTGCGCGTCCGGCACGAACGGCCGTCCGGCCACCTTCCCGAGCGATTGCCGCGCGCCCCAGAGACTCAGCGAATTGAAGCCGAGGATGATCAACTGGCCTTCGGGCATCAGCACGCGTTCGGCTTCGCGCAGCAGGCGGTGCGGGTCACTGGTGAATTCGAGCGTGTGCGGCATCACGAGCAGATCCACGCTCTGTGCTTCGAACGGCAGGTCGAGCAGGTCGCACCAGACAGTGCTGCGGCCCTCGGGCGCGTGCAACCCGCGATTCGCCGACGGCAGCGACGCGACACCCGGCCGGGGATTGGCCGGCGGATACGTATAGGGCGCGCTCGCGCCGCTCGCGGCATCGAGCACGAGCGCGCGACCCGTCATGCGGTTCTCCCGCAATGCGTCGAGTTGCGGCATGCCGAGTTGCAGCGCGTGGTAGCCGAAGATGTCGGACACCACGCGATCGAGCTGCGCCTGCTCCCAGTCGAGCACGTAACGTCCAGGCGCTGAGCCAGTCCAGGCGGGCCAGTCTATAATCGATCGGTCAGACATGTTCGGCATTGCCGCCTTGAAGAGCTCGCTATGAAAACGCTTGAATATGTGCCGGTGCCGGCATTCGAAGACAACTACATCTGGCTCGTGTCCGACGGCAGCGACGCCGTCGTGGTCGATCCCGGCGACGCCGCGCCGGTGGAAGCCTGTCTCGCGAAACGCGGCTGGCGGCTGACCGCTATTTTACTCACGCACCATCATCACGACCACGTCGGCGGCGTCGAAGACTTGCTCGCTAGCCGTTCGGACGATGGCACGGGCGGCGCGATCCCCGTCTATGGCCCGGCTGGCGAGCGAATCGAGCATCTGACGCAGCGCCTGAAAGACGGCGACCGCGTGAGCATCGCGAGCCCGGCGCTCGGCGTCTCGGTGATCGACGTTCCCGGGCACACCGCCGGCCACATCGCCTACTTCCAGCACGCCGACCCGACCGGCACGCCGCATCTCTTTTGCGGCGACACGCTCTTTGCGAGCGGTTGCGGGCGGCTCTTCGAAGGCACGCCACAACAGATGCTCGCGTCGCTCGACGCGCTCGCCGCGCTGCCCGAGAACACGCAGGTTCATTGCGCCCACGAATATACGCTCTCGAACATCCGTTTCGCGCGCGCCTGCGAACCCGCGAACGACGCGCTCGCGCGCTGGCAGGAGGACGCGCAGGCCATGCGCGCGGCCGACCAGCCGACCTTGCCGACCACGATCGGCCATGAAAAGGCAGTGAACCCGTTTTTGCGCGTCGATGAAGTGGACGTCCAGGCGGCGCTCGCTGCCCACTACAACCACGCGATCCCGGATCGCCTCGAAGCGTTTCGATTGCTGCGCAGCTGGAAAGACAAGTTTCGCTAATGCGCACGAAGTGGCGACGAACTTCATCCGAAACGTAGGAAACGTCGCCAGATATCGGATTTTGCTCGCATTTCCGTCTTTTATATTGACGTCCGCAGTGCGGTTCCGTACTATCGGCTCCAAATTTCCAAGCATATTTTTTGGAATCCGAGACGTTCATGCGACAGATTCTTAGCGCGCTACTCGTCCTCACGCTGGCAGCTTGTGCCAGCCAGGGACCGACAGCGCCCAATTCCCTTTCCTCACTCCCTTCTGCGTCCAGACAGCAAGCCGTAGCCGACACGATCCGCCGAACCGCCGCCGCCAAGGAAACGATCAACGTCGACAAGACGTCGGTCGATTCGCTTGCGAGCGGCGACGCCGATCTGTGGGGCCGGATTCGCCGCGGTTTCCAGATCCCCGATTTGCAGAGCGACCTCGTCGACATGCAGGCGAGCTGGTATGCGCAGCGTCCCGACTACGTCGAACGCATGACGGGGCGCTCGCAGAAGTATCTGTATCACATCGTCGAGGAGCTGGAGCAGCGGCACATGCCGACCGAGCTCGCGCTGCTGCCGTTCATCGAATCGGCTTATAACCCGCAGGCGCTTTCCGTGGCGAAGGCCGCCGGAATGTGGCAGTTCGTGCCGGGCACTGGCCGCGACTACAACCTGAAGCAGAACATGTGGCAGGACGAGCGGCGCGATGTGCTCGCCTCGACCAGCGCGGCGCTCGATTACCTCTCGCGTCTGCATGACATGTTCGGCGACTGGCATCTCGCGCTCGCCGCGTACAACTGGGGCGAGGGCAACGTGCAGCGCGCGATCGCGCGCAACGAGGCGGCTGGCCTGCCGACCGACTACGAAAGCCTGCGCATGCCCAGCGAGACGCGCAATTACGTGCCGAAGCTGCAGGCGGTCAAGAATATCGTCACGAACCCGCAGATGTACGGCCTCTCGCTGCCTGACATTCCGAATCACCCGTATTTCGTTACTGTGACCACCGCGCGTGATATCGACGTGACGATGGCCGCGAAGCTCGCCGGCATGCCGGTGGAGGAGTTTCGCTCGCTGAATCCGTCGTTTGCGAAGCCGGTGATTCTCGGCGCAACGAATCCGCAGATCCTGCTTCCGTTCGACAACGCCACCGCCTTCCAGCGCAACCTGAAGTCGTATTCGGGCGCGCTTTCGTCGTGGACCACCTACACCGTCACCGAGCGCTCGCGGCCGGCCGCGATCGCCGAAAAGATTGGCGTCGACGCCGATACGCTGATGTCGGTGAACCGCATTCCGGCGGGCATGCGCCTGAAGCCGGGCTCGACGATCGTCGTGCCGCGCAACGACGATGACGACGAGGACATCAGCGCCGACGTCGCCGAGAGCGCCGTGCTGGCCGTCGAGCCGGACGTGCCCGACACGCGCAAGATGGTGATTCGCGTGCGCCGCCAGCAGTCGATCGCGACCTTCGCCGATCGCTACAACGTCTCGGTCGCACAGGTCAGGGCGTGGAACCGTACCCGCCGCGATTCGATCATGCCGGGGCAGGTGATCGTACTGCACGTGCCGTACGGCCGTGCGGTGCCGGCGGAACCCGGGCCGGTGCGCGTGGAGACCGTGGCGGCGTCGAGCCGGTCCGGCGGCGGCGTGACGAAGATCGGCACGCACGTGCCGGCGCCCAGCGCGTCGCGCGGAACGAAATCTACGGGACATTCGGCCGGCAAGATCACGAAGGTGTCGGAGAAGAGCGAACCCAAGACGGTCAAGCCTGCGGCCACGCCGACCAAGACCTCGAGCACGAAGAGCAAAAAGAAGTAACTTGCTCGATATTTGATCCCACGCCGTCACCAAGGTGACGGCGTTTTCATTTGGGCGCCGCGGTTAAACTCCTGCTTTAAAAACCAAAAGCGCCTGCATCGAATGAAGTCCTCCGTTCGTCTGCGTGTCTTCTTCCTGTTCGCCGCCGGTTACTTCGTCTCGTACGTATTCCGGGGCGTCAATCTCGGTTTCGCGCCGCTCATCACGCACGATCTCGGCTTGTCCGCCGCTGACCTCGGTTTGCTGACGTCGCTTTACTTCATCGGCTTCGCGGCCGCGCAGATTCCCGTCGGGGTGCTGCTCGATCACTTCGGGCCGCGCCGGGTCACGGCCGGCATGCTGCTGTTCGCGGCGCTTGGCATCTGGGTGTTCGGTATGGCGCATGGGCTCGCCGGCATGATGGCGGGGCGGTTGCTGATCGGCGCCGGCGTGTCGGTGTGCCTGAGCGCGGCGTTCAAGGCTTCCGCGCAGTATTTCCCGGTCGCGCGGCTCCCGCTCATCAATGGCTTGACGATGGCGATGGGCGGGCTGGGCGGCGTGGTCGTCGGATCGCCGCTGGCAGCGCTGCTCTCGTTCGCGACCTGGCGCAGCGTGTGCGCCGGGCTCGGCGTGTTCACGGTTCTCGTTGCTGCCGCGATCGTGATTTTCGCACCGGAAAAGCGCGACGCCCATCATCAAGCGGACATCGTCACGCAGTTCAAAGGCACCTGGCACATTCTCAAGAGCGCGGCGTTCTGGAAGATCGCATCGTTTTCCGTCGTGACGCAGGGTGTGTTCTACGCGATGCAGTCGCTCTGGATCCGGCCGTACCTGCTCGATGTGATGGGCCTCACCGCGAGCCACACGGCGGCGCTGGTTTCGGTCCTCGGATTCGCGATGATGGCCGGCTGCATCGGTTTCGGCGCGGCGGCGCGCAGCCTGGAACGCCGCGGTGTATCGGTGTATGCGTTCTGTGGCATCGGCATGGCGCTTTACGTGCTCGTGCAAGTGTTGATGCTGTTTCGCGCGCCGCTGCCGCCCGCCATCCTGCTCGCCGCCTACGGCATCTTCGGCGGCACGGGCATCCTGAGCTACGCGGTGCTGGCCGAGTACTTCCCCTCGCACATGATCGGGCGCACGAACACGACGCTGACGCTCGTCATCTTCGTGTTGATCTTCGGGTTTCAGGTTGGGATCGGCGGCGTGCTTTCGCTCTGGCCGATCGAGGATGGACATTACCCCGCGGCCGCGCACCTGACCGCCTGGGGCGTGCTGGTCGCGCTGCAGGTCGCAAGCGCGATCTGGTATGTCCTGCCGAGCCGCGTGCTGCACAAGACCGAGCGCGCCGTCTCGTAATCGAACCGATGTGCTGCCTGGACGCTTTGGCGGGCGCTCCTGGAACGTCCTGTGCGTCTCGCAAGTCTCAAAATTTGGCGTCGAAGGCCGATCCCAGCTATAATTCGAAGGTTTGAGCACATCAACCCGCACCCTGGCGCCTACCTCCCACACACCGTTCATCCGCCGCGCCTTGTAGCACGCGCCGCATGCCGCCGACCGCCTGAGCCAACCGTCCCGCACCCTGCGGAAAACAGTCGGGGCCAGCGACCGCCGCGATCCATGCGCCCGTCTCCACTCACGCGATGCGGTCTGCGCGCGCCAGAACCGGCTGCGCGCAACCCCGGCAACCGGATAGACAGGTCGGCAACAGGGTGTTCCCCAAGGAGCCTCCCGTGTTGCCGTCATTTTCCCCCGCAATTCTCGCACTCGCCGACGGCACGGTCTTTCGTGGTCATTCGATCGGCGCCTCCGGTTCGACGATCGGCGAAGTGGTGTTCAACACCGCGATCACCGGCTATCAAGAGATCCTCACCGATCCGAGCTACGCCCGCCAGATCGTTACGCTGACCTACCCGCATATCGGCAACGTCGGCGTGAATGCCGAAGATGTCGAAGCCACCAAAGTCCATGCCGCCGGACTGATCATCCGTGACCTGCCGGTGCTCGCTTCCAACTTCCGCTCGGAGCAGTCGCTTGCGGATTACCTCAAGGCGCAAGGCGTCGTCGCGATCGCGGGCATCGACACGCGCAAGCTCACGCGCATCCTGCGCGACAAGGGCGCGCAGAACGGCTGCATCCTCGCCGGCACCGATGAAGCGAAGGCGCTTGAACTCGCGCGCTCTTTCCCGGGTCTCGCAGGCATGGACCTCGCGAAAGTCGTGTCGACGAAGGAAACCTACGACTGGACGCAGACTGAATGGCGTCTCGAGTCCGGCTATGGCAAGCAGGAAGCGCCGAAGCATCGCGTGGTCGCGTTCGACTACGGCGTGAAGTACAACATCCTGCGCATGCTCGCCGAGCGCGGCTGCCACGTCACCGTGCTGCCGGCACAAGCCACGGCCGCCGACGCGCTCGCGCTCAACCCGGACGGCATCTTCCTGTCGAACGGTCCCGGCGACCCGGAACCGTGCGACTACGCGATTGCCGCCACGCGCGAATTCATCGAGCGCGGCATTCCGACCTTCGGCATCTGCCTTGGCCATCAGATCATGGGCCTCGCCGTCGGCGCGAAAACGCTGAAGATGAAGACGGGCCACCACGGCGCGAACCATCCGGTCAAGGACATGGAAGACGGACGCGTCGTGATCACGTCGCAGAACCACGGTTTCGCGGTCGATGCGTCGACGCTTCCCGCGAACGCGAAGGTCACGCACGTCTCCCTCTTCGACGGCACGCTGCAAGGCTTCGCGCTCACCGACAAGCCGGCGTTCTGCTTCCAGGGTCACCCGGAAGCGTCGCCGGGACCGAACGACATCGCCTATCTGTTCGACCGCTTCGTCAAGCTGATGGAATCGTCGAAGGTCGCAGCATAAGCGCGTAGAAGAAAGCACAGAACACAGCACTACATTACCGAGAGCAGTTATGCCGAAGCGGACAGACATCAAAAGCATCCTCATCATCGGCGCGGGACCGATCATCATCGGCCAGGCGTGCGAGTTCGACTATTCGGGCGCGCAGGCGTGCAAGGCGCTGCGCGAAGAGGGCTACAAGGTCATTCTCGTCAACAGCAATCCCGCGACGATCATGACCGACCCGAACACGGCCGACGTCACCTACATCGAACCGATTTCGTGGGAAGTGGTCGAGCGCATCATCGCGAAGGAACGCCCGGACGCGATCCTGCCGACGATGGGCGGCCAGACCGCGCTCAATTGCGCGCTCGATCTTTTCCATCACGGCGTGCTGGAAAAATACAAGGTGGAACTGATCGGCGCATCGCCGGAAGCGATCGACAAGGCCGAAGACCGCCAGAAGTTCAAGGAAGCGATGACGAAGATCGGTCTCGGTTCGGCCAAGTCCGGCATCGCACATTCGATGGAAGAAGCGCTGCAGGTGCAGGCCGAGATCGCCGCGCAAACCGGCAGCGGCGGCTATCCGACCGTGATCCGTCCGTCGTTCACGCTGGGCGGCTCGGGCGGCGGCATCGCGTACAACAAGGAAGAGTTCGAGGAAATCTGCCGTCGCGGGCTCGATCTTTCGCCGACGCGCGAATTGCTGATCGAAGAGTCGCTGCTCGGCTGGAAAGAGTACGAGATGGAAGTGGTCCGCGACACGAAGGACAACTGCATCATCGTCTGCTCGATCGAAAACCTCGACCCGATGGGCGTGCATACCGGCGACTCGATCACCGTCGCCCCGGCGCAGACGCTCACCGACAAGGAATACCAGATCCTGCGCAACGCATCGCTTGCGGTGCTGCGCGAGATCGGTGTCGATACGGGCGGCTCGAACGTGCAGTTCGCGATCAACCCGAAGGACGGCCGCATGGTCGTGATCGAGATGAACCCGCGCGTGTCGCGCTCGTCGGCGCTGGCATCGAAGGCAACCGGCTTCCCGATTGCGAAGGTCGCGGCGAAGCTGGCCGTCGGCTATACGCTCGATGAACTTCGGAACGAAATCACCGGCGGCCAGACGCCGGCCTCGTTCGAGCCGACGATCGACTACGTTGTCACGAAGATTCCGCGCTTCGCGTTCGAGAAGTTCCGCGAAGCCGATTCACGCCTGACCACGCAGATGAAGTCGGTCGGCGAAGTGATGGCGATCGGCCGCACGTTCCAGGAATCGTTCCAGAAGGCGCTGCGCGGATTGGAAGTCGGTGTCGACGGGCTCGACGAAAAAACCACGAGCCGCGACGAAGCGATTCGCGAGATCGGCGAACCTGGCCCGGACCGCATCTGGTTCCTCGGCGACGCATTCCGCCTCGGTCTGACGCCGCAGGAAATTTTCGAGGAAACCTCGATCGATCCGTGGTTCCTCGCGCAGATCGAACAGATCGTCCTGAAGGAAAAGGCACTTGCCGGCCGCACGCTTGAAAGCCTGTCGCGCGAAGAGTTGCTGTATCTGAAGCAGAGCGGATTCTCGGACCGGCGTCTCGCGAAGCTCACCGGCTCCGATCAAACCGCCGTGCGCCGCCGTCGCCACGAACTGAAGGTGCGCCCGGTCTACAAGCGCGTGGACACGTGCGCGGCCGAATTCGCGACGAAAACCGCCTACATGTACTCGACCTACGAGGAAGAGTGCGAAGCGAACCCCACGGACAAGAAGAAGATCATGGTGCTCGGCGGCGGCCCGAACCGGATCGGGCAGGGCATCGAGTTCGACTACTGCTGCGTGCACGCGGCGCTCGCGATGCGCGAGGACGGCTATGAAACCATCATGGTCAACTGCAACCCCGAAACGGTTTCGACCGACTACGACACGTCCGACCGTCTCTACTTCGAATCGCTGACGCTCGAAGACGTGCTCGAAATCGTCGATTTGGAGAAGCCGGTCGGCGTGATCGTGCAGTACGGCGGCCAGACGCCGCTCAAGCTTGCGCTCGATCTCGAAGCGAACGGCGTGCCGATCATCGGCACGTCGCCGGACATGATCGACGCCGCCGAAGACCGCGAGCGTTTCCAGAAGCTCTTGCAGGACCTGAATCTGCGCCAGCCGCCGAACCGCACGGCGCGCGCCGAAGGCGAAGCGCTCAAGCTTGCCGAGGAAATCGGCTATCCGCTCGTCGTGCGTCCGTCGTACGTGCTGGGCGGGCGGGCGATGGAAATCGTCCACGAGCCGCGCGACCTGGAGCGCTACATGCGCGAGGCCGTGAAGGTGTCGAACGATTCGCCGGTGCTGCTCGACCGCTTCCTGAACGACGCGATCGAATGCGACGTCGACTGCATCTCCGACGGCGACGCCGTGTTCATCGGCGGCGTGATGGAGCACATCGAGCAGGCGGGCGTGCACTCAGGCGATTCGGCCTGCTCGCTGCCGCCGTACTCGCTGTCGCAAGAAACCGTCGACGAGTTGAAGCGCCAGACCGGCGCAATGGCGCGCGCCTTGAACGTGATCGGACTGATGAACGTGCAGTTCGCGATCCAGCAAGTTCCGCAGGACGACGGCTCGAAGAAGGACGTCATCTACGTGCTGGAAGTGAATCCGCGTGCGTCGCGTACGGTGCCTTACGTCTCGAAGGCGACGGGCCTGCCGCTCGCCAAGATCGCCGCGCGCGCGATGGTCGGCCAGAAGCTCGTGGACCAGGGCGTGACGAAAGAAGTGATTCCGCCGTACTTCAGCGTGAAGGAAGCCGTGTTCCCGTTCGTGAAGTTCCCGGCGGTCGATCCGGTGCTCGGACCCGAAATGCGCTCGACGGGCGAAGTGATGGGCGTCGGCCGCACGTTCGGCGAAGCGCTCTTCAAGTCGCAACTGGCGGCGGGCTCGCGTCTGCCGGAGTCGGGCACGGTGCTCCTGACCGTGATGGACGCCGACAAGCCGAAGGCGGTCGAAGTCGCGGGCATGCTGCACGAACTCGGCTACCCGATCGCCGCGACCAAGGGCACGGCGGCGGCCATCCAAGCGGCCGGCATCCCGGTGAAGGTGGTCAACAAGGTGAAGGACGGCCGTCCGCACATCGTCGACATGATCAAGAACGGCGAAATCGCGCTCGTCTTCACGACGGTCGACGAAACGCGTGCCGCGATCGCCGATTCGCGCTCGATCCGCATGAGCGCGCAGGCCAACAAGGTCACGTACTACACGACCATGTCGGGCGCGCGCGCGGCGGTCGAGGGACTGCGGTACCTCAAGGACCTGGAAGTCTATGATTTACAAGGTCTGCATGCTCGCCTAAACTAAGGCCTCGATTATCGGTTTTGGCTTCAAGGGCCGCGGTTAAGCGGCGTCTCCCTTCTTACCGGGAGATGCACTTAACCGCGGTAATTTTTTTACGGCTGTTTTTTGTTCTCCGAGTTGTTTATGAGCACAGTTCCATTGACGAAGCGCGGCGCAGAACTCCTGCGCGCGGAATTACAACGCCTGAAGTCGGTCGAGCGCCCGGCGGTCGTTAATTCGATTGCGGAAGCGCGGGCTCAGGGCGACCTGTCGGAAAACGCCGAGTACGACGCCGCCAAGGAAAAGCAGGGCTTCATCGAGGGCCGCATCGCCGAGCTCGAATCGAAGCTGGCCGCCGCGCAAGTCATCGATCCGACCACCGTCGAGGCGGATGGCCGCGTCGTGTTCGGCGCGACGGTCGAACTGGAGGACCTGGATTCGGGCAAGCCGGTGAAGTACCAGATCGTCGGTGACGACGAAGCCGACATCGATCACGGCCTCGTCTCGATCAGTTCGCCGATCGCGCGGGCGCTGATCGGCAAGTCGGAAGGCGATGTCGCGTCGGTGCAGGCGCCGAGCGGCGCGCGCGAATACGAAATCATCTCCGTTCGATACGTCTGAGATGGCACATCGACTCTTCCGGATCGTGGCGATGGCGTGGGTCGGCAGCCTGCTGACCCTCGGCTATATCGCCGCGCCGGTTATCTTTTCGATGCTCGAGCGCACGTCGGCGGGATCGGTGGCGGCGCAGTTGTTCCGCATCGAAGGGATGCTGGGCGTGGTTTGCGCGCTGCTTCTGCTGTTGATCGGCAACCGGCTGGTGCGGAGCGGTTTCGCCGATTACAAGCGCGTCCGCTGGATCGTCGCGGTGATGCTGCTGTGCGTGCTGATCGGCTATTTCGGGCTGCAGCCGTTCATGAATTCGCTGCGCGTCGCCGCGCAGGAAGCGGGAACCGATCTCGCGCATTCGGCCTACGCGAAGCAGTTCGGCATGCTGCATGGCGTGTCGAGCGCGTTTTATGTCGTCGAAAGCCTGCTGGGCGTTTTGCTGGTCTGGCGCCTGCCCGGACGTTTCTCGTCGGGGCCGGTCGTGGCGCGGGGTCAGTCCGCTGCGGTGGCGGCGCGCCGCGTGCGGAGATGATGTCGCGGCGCTCGGGCATCCCGGGCGCCATGTCGTTTTGGGCGGCGCCCGAACTCGCCCTTCGCTTTATTTCGAGGTTTGGTGCTGGCGCTTCGCGCTCGTCTGACGCTTCTTCGCGCGCTTGACGTTGCCGCCCGCCGTGACGCGTTCGTTGCCGCGCACCAGCAGCTTCTCTTTCTTGGGTTTGCGCGAGACGGGCGCGTCGCGAGTGATTTTCACCGCCTTGACGATGCGCGGCGCGCGGCCCTTGGCCGGCGGTTCGGCGGCGGCTTCGCGAGCGCTCGGCATGGTGGAGCGTCGGCCCGAAGCTTTCACCGGCGCCGTGTTTTCCGGCCTCCAGATCACCAGCAGCTTGCCGATATGTTGAACAGGACCGGCATTCAGGCGATCGCAGATTTCTTCGTACATCGCGACGCGCGCTTCGCGCTCGTCGCCGAACACGCGGATCTTGATGAGCTGATGGGCGTCGAGGTGGACTTCGATTTCGGCCAGCACGGCTTCGGTCAGCCCTTCAGCGCCGACGAGAACGACGGGCTTGAGCGCGTGGGCCTGCGAGCGCAGGTCGGCACGTTGGGCGGGAGAGAGTTTGATGGCGGGCATGAGAAGTAACGGACTCGACTAAAATGAGGGATGCTGAAGCGCAAAAAAGGGCGAAGGCGAAATGTCCGGGCGCGACGCAATGCAGGACGCGACAGAGCACAATCGGGTGCCGCAGGCTAGAAAAGCCATTCACAGCAAGAGCACTCAGGGCTTGACGCCGGAAATGCCGAACGGCGCAAACCATCTACGACGGGGCCAACGGCGCAACGAACAGCGGGCGAGCCACGAGCAATCTGCAGCAACTCGCGAGCAAAAATGGCCCGAATCACTGGCTTCACCCACACCGGCCACGGCGCGCAAAGCGCCGACCGGCCGAATAAGACGCGTATTATCCGCTAAAAGCATTGCTTAATGCAGCAAGATTACGCAGCACGGGTTCATTCTTAATGGCAAAAAACCGCTTCAATCATTCGTGGTTGCACGACCACATCAACGATCCTTACGTGAAACTCGCGCAGCGCGAGGGCTATCGCGCGCGCGCCGCCTACAAGCTGAAGGAAATCGACGAGCAGGACAAGCTGATCCGCCCGGGGCAGGTGATCGTCGATCTTGGATCGACGCCCGGCAGCTGGAGCCAGTACGCGCGCAACAAGCTCGCGCAGGGCGCGAAGCGCGACGCAGAGCGCGCAGGCGGCATCGACGGCACGATCATCGCGCTCGACCTTCTGCCGATGGAGCCAATCGCGGACGTCACGTTCATCCAGGGCGATTTCCGCGAAGATACGGTGCTGGGACAACTCAACGAAATGGTCGGCGAGCGACAAGTCGACCTTGTAATCTCGGACATGGCCCCCAACCTGTCTGGCGTGGCGAGTGCCGACGCCGCGCGGATGGAGCATTTATGCGATCTCGCGCTGGAATTCTCACAAAACCACCTGAAACCGGATGGCGCCTTGCTGGTGAAGTGCTTTCACGGCAGCGGCTACAGCCAGATTGTCGAGAAATTCAAGCAACAGTTCAAAATCGTCGCGCCCCGCAAGCCGAAGGCGTCGCGCGACAAATCGTCTGAAACGTTTATTTTGGGCAGGCAGTTGAAGCGTCCCGCTTGAGCTACGCGTACAACGGAATTGGCAAAAAACCGCCGAATTCCGTCGAATGTGCCGGAAAAAGGGCCTCCATCGCTATTTGCGCGGTAGAGAATGCTTATGGCAGGGGCTAGCGGACTGGATTAGAATGCTTTTGTGGTGCCGCAAGGTGTATGTAGGCACCCGTCTATGAGTGAGGAGTGGTGCTTTGAACAACAATATGTTCTCTAAGGCAGCAGTGTGGCTAGTGATCGCACTGGTGCTGTTCACGGTGTTCAAGCAGTTCGATAAGCCCCGCGTCCAGGAAGGTGTCTCGTATTCGCAGTTCATGGATGACGCGAAGAACGGCAAGGTCAAGACCGTGACCGTTCAGGGCCGGAACTTGACGGTCACTCCGGCAGATGGTCAGAAGTACCAGATCGTGTCCCCGGGGGACATCTGGATGGTCGGCGATCTGATGAAGTATGGCGTCCAGGTCAGCGGCAAGGCCGATGACGAACCCAATGCGCTCGTGTCGGCGCTGTATTACCTCGGACCGACGATCCTGATCATCGGCTTCTGGTTCTACATGATGCGGCAGATGCAGGGGGGTGGCAAAGGCGGGGCGTTTTCGTTTGGCAAGTCGCGAGCGCGGCTGATCGACGAGAACAATAACGCGATCAATTTCACCGATGTCGCGGGCTGTGACGAAGCGAAAGAGGAAGTGTCCGAACTCGTCGACTTCCTGCGCGATCCGCAGAAGTTCCAGAAGCTTGGCGGGCGCATCCCGCGGGGCGTGCTGCTGGTCGGCCCTCCGGGTACCGGCAAGACGCTGCTTGCGCGTGCGATCGCCGGTGAAGCGAAGGTCCCGTTTTTCAGCATCTCGGGTTCTGACTTCGTCGAAATGTTTGTCGGCGTGGGCGCGGCTCGCGTGCGCGACATGTTCGAACAGGCGAAGAAGCATGCGCCGTGTATCGTCTTCATCGACGAAATCGACGCGGTGGGTCGTCATCGCGGCGCCGGTATGGGCGGCGGCAACGACGAACGCGAACAGACGCTGAACCAGATGCTCGTCGAAATGGACGGCTTCGAGGCGAATTCCGGCGTGATCGTGATCGCCGCGACGAACCGTTCCGACGTGCTCGACAAGGCGCTGCTGCGTCCGGGCCGTTTCGACCGTCAGGTGTATGTCGGTCTGCCAGACATCCGTGGCCGCGAGCACATCATGAAGGTGCACCTGCGCAAGGTGCCGATCTCGAACGACGTCGACGCTTCGGTGATTGCGCGTGGCACGCCGGGCTTTTCGGGCGCCGACCTGGCCAATCTCGTGAACGAGGCGGCGCTTTTCGCGGCGCGTCGTGGCAAGCGCATCGTCGAAATGCAGGACTTCGAGGACGCGAAGGACAAGATCTTCATGGGTCCGGAGCGCAAGTCGGCCGTAATGCGCGAGGAAGAGCGCCGCAATACGGCGTTTCACGAGTCGGGTCACGCGGTGGTGGCGAAGTTGCTGCCGCACGCCGATCCGGTTCACAAGGTGACGATCATGCCGCGTGGCTGGGCGCTGGGCGTGACCTGGCAGTTGCCGGAGCATGATCGCGTGAACCTGTATCGCGACAAGATGCTCGAGGAAATCGCGATCCTGTTTGGCGGCCGTGCGTCGGAAGAAGTGTTCCTGAATTCGATGTCGACGGGTGCGTCGAACGACTTCGAGCGCGCAACCAAGATGGCGCGCGACATGGTCACTCGCTACGGCATGTCGGACGTGCTCGGCACGATGGTGTACGTCGATACGGAGCAGGACGGCATGTTCGGCAAGCTGGCCTCGAAGACGGTCTCGGAAGCGACGCAGCAGAAGGTCGATGCCGAAATCCGCCGGATTCTCGACGAGCAGTATGGGCTGGCCCGCAAGCTGCTCGAAGACAATCGCGACAAGGTCGAAGCCATGACGAAGGCGTTGCTCGAATGGGAAACCATCGACGCCGACCAGATCAGCGACATCATGGCAGGCCGTCCGCCGCGGCCGCCGAAGAATTTGCCGCCGCCGTCGGGCGATACGCCGAGCAGCGGGAACAGCGGCACGGAAGTCAAACCGGGCAGCGCCACCGCGCCGGCCTGAGTTTCACTCGATCCGCATAAGGGCTGGTGTGTTCGACACACCGGCCCTTTTTCATTGATTGCCGGCCATCGCGGTTTCGGCCGTCGAACTTCTCAATTCATTCTCCAGTCGAATCGTTTGACACCTTCCAATTTGCAATCTTCGGCGCCGCAGCCGCTTCAGTGCGGGCGTTTCAAACTGAACTTCGAGCGTCCGCTCGTGATGGGCATCCTGAACGTCACGCCGGATTCATTTTCCGATGGCGGCCGCTTCCTGTCGCGCGGCGACGCTTTGGCACGCGCCGAACAAATGCTGGCCGACGGTGCCGACATGATCGACATCGGCGGCGAATCGACGCGGCCGGGGTCGCAGCCGGTGTCTCTCGACGAGGAACTGGAACGGGTGATTCCGATCGTCGAGGCGCTGCGGTCGATGAACGTGCCGCTATCGGTCGATACCTACAAGCCCGCCGTGATGCGCGCGGCGCTCGACGCCGGCGCCGACATGATCAACGACGTCTGGGGCCTGCGTCGCGAAGGCGCGATCGAGGCCGTTGCGGACAGCCAGTGCGGTTTGTGCGTGATGCACATGCTGGGCGAGCCGCAGACGATGCAGGCTCGCGAGCCGGTTTATCGGGACGTCGTGGGAGACGTGCGCGAGTTTTTTGAAGAGCGCGTCGATGCGCTGACGAAGGCCGGGATTTCGTCCGACCGGATCTGCCTCGATCCCGGGTATGGATTCGGCAAGACCGAGCAACACAACTACGCATTGCTCGCTTGTCTCGCGGAAACGCAGCCTGCCGGAACGCGCTTTCCGTTGCTGGTCGGGATGTCGCGCAAGTCGATGCTCGGTGCCGTCACCGGACGCAAGACGGGCGAGCGCGTCGCCGCGGGCGTCGCGGCGGCGGTATGCGCGGCACAGCGGGGCGCGGTGATCATCCGGGTCCACGATGTCGCGCCAATCCTTGATGGTCTGAAAGTATGGAAGGCCACCGAGGACGCGGGCCGCATCAGGCATCATTGACCAGACAGATCGCCGGATCGCGGCAGGGATCTGCGCGAGAGATCGTTTTCACAAGTACACAACGGACGTGCGACAAACGCATCCGCGTCCGAAAGAGGGAGGATTACCCAACAATGGCACGTCGATATTTTGGAACCGATGGTATTCGCGGCAAGGTCGGCGAGGCGCCGATCACGCCGGATTTCGTGTTGCGGCTCGGCTACGCGGCGGGCAAGGTGCTCGCCGGCGCGGACCGCTGGCAAAAAAAGGGCAGCCGTCCGACGGTGCTGATCGGCAAGGACACGCGGGTGTCGGGCTACATGCTCGAAGCCGCGCTGGAATCGGGATTTTCGGCGGCGGGCGTCGACGTGATGCTGGCCGGCCCGATGCCGACGCCCGGCATCGCTTATCTGACGCGCGCGCTGCGGCTCGCTGCTGGCGTCGTGATCAGCGCCTCGCACAATCCGTACTACGACAACGGCATCAAGTTCTTCTCCGCCGACGGCAACAAGCTGCCCGACGACGTGGAGCTCCAGATCGAGGCGCAGCTCGAACAGCCGCTCGCCTGTGCGCCGTCGGAGCTGCTCGGAAAGGCGCGGCGTCTCGATGACGCTGGCGGCCGCTACATCGAGTTCTGCAAGAGCACGTTCCCGGCGAGCTTCGACTTGCGTGGCCTGAAAATCGTTCTCGATTGCGCGCATGGTGCCGCGTACGACGTCGCGCCGAGCGTGTTCCACGAACTCGGCGCCGAGGTGATCTCGATCGGCATCTCGCCGAACGGCTTCAATATCAACGATGGCGTCGGCGCAACCGCGCCCGATGCGCTCGTGCGCGCCGTGCTCGAGCATCAGGCGGACCTGGGTATCGCGCTCGATGGCGACGCCGACCGTCTGCAGATCGTCGATGCGGCGGGACGCCTCTACAACGGCGACGAACTGCTCTACGTGCTGGTCAAGGATCGCATCGCGACCGATGGCAAGGTGGCGGGCGCGGTCGGCACGCTGATGACGAACATGGCCGTCGAAGTGGCCTTGCAGGACGTCGGCGTGCAATTCGTCCGCGCGAACGTCGGCGACCGCTACGTGCTGGAAAAGCTGCGCGAGAACGGCTGGCAACTCGGTGCGGAAGGCTCTGGCCACATTCTGTCGCTGGATCGCCATTCGACCGGCGACGGCATCGTCTCCGCGCTGCTCGTGCTGGCCGCGATCCAGCGCAGCGGCAAGACGCTCGCCGAGCAACTCGAAGGCGTAACGCTGTTTCCGCAGAAACTGATCAATGTCCGCATGAGCGCGGGCGCCGACTGGAAAAGCAGCGATTTGATCAGGAAGGCGATCGCGACCGCCGAGCGTTCACTCGAATCGCACGGACGCGTCCTGATCCGTGCTTCCGGGACAGAACCGGTGCTGCGCGTGATGGTGGAAGCCGCGGTAGAGAAGGACGCGGTTCGTCACGCGGAAACGATTGCGCAGGTCGTAAAGCAAGCAACTTCCTGAGCCACTGACGTAAGCGCAAAAAAGCCGCTGCGGAGCGATCCGCAGCGGCTTTTTTGCGTTACGGCGAGACGCTTCCAAAGCCGAACCATCGGCTTTCATTGACGTAAGCGCACTGTCACGTTTGCTTCACGGAGAGTCACATTACTGTCACAGATACTGCCTATCCTTCGCGTTGTCACGTCATCCGCTTACAACCTGGAGGTCTCATGAAATTGATGCAAACCGCGCTGGCTGGCGTAATCGGCGCACTCGTCGCCGTCTCCGCGCAAGCAGCCGATATTACCGGCGCGGGCAGCACCTTCGCAGCACCGATCTATACGAAGTGGGCCGACGCCTACCAGAAGACGGGTGGCGGCAAGGTCAACTATCAGGGCATCGGCTCATCGGGCGGCATCAAGCAGATCATCGCGAAGACGGTGGATTTCGCAGGTTCGGACGCGCCGCTGAAGGACGACGAACTCGCGAAGCAGGGGCTTTTCCAGTTCCCGACGGTGGTCGGCGGCGTCGTGCCGGTGATCAACGTGCCGGGTGTGAAGGCAGGCGACGTGACGCTGTCGGGCCAGCTGCTCGGCGACATCTATCTCGGCAAGATCAAGAAGTGGAATGATCCGGCGATCGTTGCGCTCAATCCGAAGGTCAAGCTGCCGGATACCGACATCGCCGTGGTGCGCCGCGCCGATGGTTCGGGCACGAGCTTCATCTGGACGAACTACCTGTCGAAGGTGAACCCGGAGTGGAAGTCGAAGGTCGGTGAAGGTTCGACCGTCAACTGGCCGACGGGCACGGGCGGCAAGGGCAACGACGGCGTCGCTGCGTTCGTGCAGCGTCTGCCGGGCGCGATCGGCTATGTGGAGTGGGCGTACGCGAAGCAGAACAAGATGACTTACGTCGACCTGAAAAATGCGGCCGGCACGGTCGTCGAGCCGAAGACGGAGACGTTCAAGGCCGCGGCTGCCGGCGCCGACTGGTCGAAGTCGTTCTACCAGATCCTGACGAACGAGCCGGGCAAGGACGCATGGCCGGTCGTCGGCGCGACCTTCGTGGTGCTGCACGCGACGCAAGACAAGGCCCCGCAAGGCGCCGAAACCCTGAAGTTCTTCGACTGGGCGTTCAAGAACGGCAACCAGGCGGCTACCGACCTCGACTACATCTCGCTGCCGGATTCGGTTGTCGCGGAAATCCGCACGCAATGGAAGGCGAAGGTGAAGGACGCGTCGGGCAAGGCAATCGCCCAGTAAGCGAAACAAGGCGCAGTAAGGTGCAGTAACGCAGGTCCGAAACTGTCCTAAGCTGGTGAGGCAGGACAGTAGCGGAAGTTTCGCCGCGCGGCAGGTGCCGCGCGGCTTGACCCAAGGTTCCCATGTCGGACATCAATCTCGCGTCGGCACCGCCCGCAAGCCGCACACAACGTGCCCCGGGCCGTCTTGGCGACATCATTTTCGGCGGCGTGACGCGGCTCGCCGCCGTCGTCACGCTGCTGCTGCTTGGCGGCATCATCGTTTCGCTGCTCGTCGCATCGCTGCCGACGCTCCAGAAATTCGGCTTCAGCTTCCTTTGGCGCAGCGAGTGGGATCCGCCCAGCGATACCTTCGGCGCCCTCGTGCCGATCTACGGCACGATTGCCACGTCGCTGATCGCGTTGATCATCGCCGTGCCGGTCAGCTTCGGCATCGCGCTCTTTCTCACCGAGCTTTCTCCGGCGTGGCTGCGCCGGCCGCTCGGCGTCGCCATCGAACTGCTGGCGGCGATTCCGTCGATCGTCTACGGCATGTGGGGTCTGCTCGTGTTCGCGCCGATCTTCGCGACGTACTTCGAAAAGCCGCTTGGGCATCTGCTCGGCGATGTCTGGCTGATCGGCCGCTTCTTCCAGGGCCCGCCGATCGGCATCGGCATCCTGTGCGCCGGCGTCATTCTCGCGATCATGATCATCCCGTACATCGCGGCCGTGATGCGCGATGTGTTCGAAGTCACGCCGGTGCTGCTGAAGGAATCGGCGTATGGCATCGGCTGCACGACCTGGGAAGTGATGTGGAAGATCGTGCTGCCGTTCACGCGCACCGGCGTGATCGGCGGCGTGATGCTCGGCCTCGGCCGCGCGCTCGGCGAGACGATGGCGGTGACCTTCGTGATCGGCAACACGAACCTGCTCGACAACGTGTCGCTTTTTTCGCCGGGCAACAGCATTACCTCCGCGCTCGCCAACGAATTCGCTGAAGCGAGCCCCGGACTTCACACATCGGCATTGATGGAACTCGGCCTGATCCTCTTCGTGATCACCTTCTTCGTGCTGGCGCTCTCGAAGCTGATGCTGCTGCGCCTCGAAAAAGGAGAGGGCGCGAAATGAGCCAGCCTACTTTCATCGAAAACGACGCGACCGAAGCCACGCGCATCATGTTGCAACGCCGCCGGCGCGGCAAGAACGCACTCGCGCTTGCCATGTCGCTCGCGGCGATGGCCTTCGGCCTGCTGTGGCTCGTGTGGATTCTCTTCACGACGCTGAAGCTCGGCATCGGCGGACTGTCGATCGAACTCTTCACGCAGTCGACGCCGCCGCCCAACACCGACGGCGGCGGTCTCGCGAACGCGATCGTCGGCAGCCTGATGCTGGTGATCCTCGCGACGTTCATCGGCACCCCGCTCGGCATTCTCGCGGGCGTGTATCTCGCGGAATACGGCCAGAAGCGCTGGCTCGCAAGCGTCACGCGCTTCATCAACGACATCCTGCTGTCCGCGCCGTCGATCGTGATCGGCCTGTTCGTCTACGCGCTCGTCGTGGCGAAGGTCGGGCGCTTTTCCGGGTGGGCCGGGGTGATCGCACTCGCGCTGCTGCAGATCCCGATCGTGATCCGCACGACCGAGAACATGTTGAAGCTCGTGCCGAACGCGCTGCGCGAGGCGGCCTTCGCGCTTGGCACGCCGAAGTGGAAGATGGTGCTGTCGATCACGCTGAAGGCGTCGGTCGGCGGGATCGTGACGGGCGTGCTGCTCGCAGTGGCGCGCATCGCCGGCGAGACCGCACCGCTCCTCTTCACGGCGCTGTCGAACCAGTTCTTCTCCTGGGACATGAGCCAGCCGGTTGCGAACCTGCCGGTCACGATCTACAAGTTCGCGATGAGCCCGTTCCCGCAGTGGCAATCACTCGCGTGGGCCGGCGTGTTCCTGATTACGCTCGGCGTGCTGGGTCTGAATATCCTCGCACGCGCGATCCTCTCGAAAAAATAAGGTGGAGTGATTCCATGAATACGGTCGCAAGTGGTGTCAGCCACCTGAATGCAAACGCAAGCGCGGTCGAGCCCAAGCACGATGCTCCGGTCGAACGCGGCCCGGTGCCCGGCAGCTTCAAGCCGACGCATGGCGCTGCGCCCGCTGACTCGATGAAGCCGAAGATCGAAGTCAACGATCTCAACTTCTTCTACGGCAAGTATCACGCGCTGAAGAACATCAACCTGCGCATTCCCGAGAAAAAAGTGACGGCGTTCATCGGCCCGTCGGGATGCGGCAAGTCCACGCTCCTGCGCACGTTCAACAAGATGTACGCGCTCTATCCGGAGCAGCGCGCCGAAGGCGAAATCATGATGGACGGCGAGAACCTGCTCGACACGCGCCGCGACATCTCGCTGTTGCGTGCACGCGTTGGCATGGTGTTCCAGAAGCCGACGCCGTTCCCGATGTCGATCTACGACAACATCGCGTTCGGCGTGAAGATGTTCGAGCAACTGTCGCGTTCGGAGATGGACGATCGCGTCGAATGGGCGCTCACCAAGGCCGCGCTCTGGAATGAAGTGAAGGACAAGCTGCAGCAGAGCGGCTATGGGTTGTCCGGCGGACAGCAGCAGCGTCTGTGCATCGCGCGCGGCATCGCGATCCGGCCCGAAGTGCTGCTGCTCGACGAACCGTGCTCGGCGCTCGATCCGATTTCCACTGGCCGGATCGAAGAACTCATCGCCGAATTGAAGAACGACTATACGGTCGTGATCGTCACGCACAACATGCAGCAGGCGGCGCGTTGTTCGGACTACACTGCCTATATGTACCTCGGCGAGCTGATCGAATTCGGCGATACCGAAAAGATCTTCATCAAGCCCGCCCGCAAGGAAACGGAAGACTACATCACCGGTCGGTTCGGCTAAGCCTCCGGTGGGAGAAAGGGACTCAAGGAGCAATACATGTCCGATAAACATCTGTCGAGCCAGTTCGACGCCGATCTCAACGCGGTGTCGTCGAAAGTGCTGGAAATGGGCGGGCTCGTCGAGTCGCAGATCATCAACGCGATGCAGGCGCTCAACACGTTCGACATCGCCATCGCCGACCAGGTGATCGCGGCCGAAACGCGTTTGAACACGATGGAAGTCGAGATCGACGAGGAGTGCAGCAACATCATCGCGCGCCGCCAGCCGGCCGCGCGCGACCTGCGCCTCCTGATGGCGATCTCGAAGACGATCACGAACCTCGAACGTGCCGGCGACGAAGCCGAGAAGATCGCAAAGCGCGTGAAGCGCATCAACGAAGATGGCGCGGGTCGCACGGTGAACATCGCCGAGATCAAGGTCTCGGGCGAGATGGCGGTAACGATCCTGCGCCGTGCGCTCGATGCGTTCGCGCGCCTCGACACGGTCGCGGCCGCGCAGATCGTGCGCGACGACAAGGCCATCGACGAGGAATTCCGCGCGTTCGTGAGGAAGCTCATCACGTACATGATGGAAGACCCGCGCACGATCACGGCGGGTCTCGACTATCTGTTCATCGCTAAGGCGGTCGAGCGGATCGGCGACCATGCGAAGAACATCGCCGAGTTCATCATCTACATCGTCAAGGGCACGGATGTGCGGCACGTACCGCGCGACCAGCTCGAACGCGAAGCGCTCAGTTAATCTTACTTCTCGCAAAAAGGTCACAGAGGTGCCGATGCCCAGCAGTATTCTCGTCATCGAGGACGAACCCGCGATTTCCGAGCTGATCTCGGTGAATCTGCAACACGCGGGACACTGCCCGATCCGCGCATACAACGCGGAGCAGGCGCAGAACCTGATCAGCGACGTCCTGCCCGATCTCGTGCTGCTCGACTGGATGCTGCCGGGCAAGTCCGGCATCACGTTTGCGCGTGAACTGCGCAACAACGAACGCACGAAGCACATTCCGATCATCATGCTGACCGCGCGCGGCGACGAGCAGGACAAGGTGCTCGGCCTCGAGATCGGCGCCGACGACTACGTCACCAAGCCGTTCTCGCCGAAGGAGCTGATGGCGCGCATCAAGGCGGTACTGCGCCGGCGCGCGCCGCAGTTGACCGAGGACGTGGTCGCGATCAACGGCCTGAGACTCGATCCGGCGACGCATCGCGTGGCCGCGAGCCACTCGGGCAACGACATCAAACTCGACCTCGGCCCGACCGAGTTCCGGCTGCTGCACTTTTTCATGACGCATCCGGAGCGCGTGCACAGCCGCACGCAATTGCTCGACCAGGTGTGGGGCGATCATGTGTTCGTGGAAGAGCGGACCGTCGACGTGCATATCAAGCGCCTGCGTGCCGCACTCAAGCCAGCGGGGTGCGATGCTATGATCGAAACGGTGCGCGGCAGCGGCTACCGGCTTGCCCGAAGCGCCTGAACCACAGACGTCCCCACTCTTCGAGCCGTCGGCAAATGAACATCATCTGGACGCGGTCGCTCGTGTCCCTCGCGCTGCTTGCAGCGCTGAGCGCGCTGGTTGGCGCGTTCTTCGGCGTGCGCGTGGCGCTTGCGTTCGCGGTGGTGATGCTCGTCGTGCAGAACTTCTTCAGTATCTTTCACACGCAGCGCCTGTGGCGTCTGCTCGATGCGCCCGTCTACGGCGAAGTCCCGAGCGCGCTCGGCGTCTGGGGCGAAATCTATTACCGGCTGCATAAGCTCGCGAAGCGCTGGCACGCCCAGGTGCGTCAGGTCGAGCAGCAGCATTCGCGCTTCATCCAGGCGATCCAGGCGTCGCCGAACGGCGTCGCGATGCTCGACGACCGCGATCAGATCGAATGGTGCAACGCGATCGCCGAGACGCATTTCGGGCTTGATGCGAAACGTGATTTGCGCCAACACGTCACGCATCTCGTGCGTCAGCCGGAGTTCGTACGCTACCTGAACTCGCACCATTACGAAGAGATGCTGGTGATGCGCGCGATGGGCGCGAACCGGCGGCATACGTTGTCGGTGCAGGTGTTTCCTTACGGCGAGAACCGCAAGCTGATCCTCACGCAGGACATCACCGAGCTCGAACGTACCGATTCGATGCGACGCGATTTCGTCGCCAACGTGTCGCACGAACTGAAGACGCCGCTCACGGTGCTCTCGGGTTTCCTCGAAACGATGCGCGAGTTGCCGCTCGACGAGGCCGACCGCGCGCGCTATCTGGAGATGATGGAGCAGCAGGCATCGCGGATGCAGAACATCGTGCGCGACCTGCTGGTGCTGGCGAATCTCGAAGGCGACATGCGTCCGCCGGGCGACGACCTGCTCGACATGCGCGCGGTCCTGCGTCATCTCGAGGACGATGCCGCGAGCATTTCGGGCGGCCGGCACCGGATCACGTTTCATACCGACGAAGCGTTGACGGTGGCGGGCGCGGAGACGGAGATCGTGAGCGCGCTTGGCAACCTGGTGATGAACGCGATCCGCTACACGCCGGATGGCGGCATGATCGAGGTCACTTGGCAGCGCGTGCAGGATCGCGCGGTGTTTTCGGTGCGTGACAGCGGGTTGGGTATTCCGGCGGAACAGATTCCGCGCTTGACGGAGCGTTTCTATCGCGTGGATCGCAGCCGTTCGCGGGATACGGGTGGAACGGGCCTGGGGCTCGCCATCGTGAAGCATGTACTGCAACGGCATCACGCGGAGCTCGATGTGAAGAGCGAAGAGGGGCGCGGGAGTACGTTTAGCGTAAAGTTCCCGGTGACGCGGACGGCGTTGAGGAAATCGGTTCTGGTTTGATTTCGCTGGCGCTTGGGGTGGGGGTGGGGTTGGGTTACACCGTTTGATGCGCTTGGGCTTCGATGGAACTTGTATTGTTTTTGGTTTATTTGCTCTGCCCCTGTCCGGGGCGGGACTCACTTTCTTTGCTGCTGCAAAGAAAGTAAGCAAAGAAAGCAGCTTCCCACCGCCAATGCTTGCCATGTGCCTCCAGACCGCTCCCTCGAAGTGGTCCAACCGGGGGAGTGTCGTTAGCGGGGTTTTGGCGTTGTTGGCATGTAGAAGAGGTACGGGCATCGCACCGCTATACGAAGTGGAACAGCAGTCATTCATCCGTCCTGGCACTTCGTGCCCGACGAAAGGTCTGCCAAGGGGGGCGAACTAGGGCATGCAGCAAGCAGAAGCGTAGCGAGTGAGAGTGAATGGAGATTGGTTTTCGGCTTTGCCTGACGGGTGAGCGCGTAGCGCGAGGCCGGATGTATGACTGCTGGTCCACTCCGTATAGCGGTGCGATGCTCGTGCCTCTTCTACATGCCAACAACGCTAAAACCCCGCTAACGACACTCCCCCGGTTGGACCACTCCGAGGCAGCGGTCTGGCGGCGCCTGGCAAGGATTGGCGGTGGAAAGCTGCTTTCTTTGCTTACTTTCTTTGCAGCAGCAAAGAAAGTGAGTCCCGCCCCGGACAGGGGCAGAGCAAATAAACCACAAACAAAACAAGTTCCATAGAAGCACAAGCGCATCAAACGGTGTAACCCAACCCCAAAACCAACCCCACCCCAAGCGCCAGCGACCCCCACCCCCTATGAGCAAAACTTCGCCAGCAACCCCAACTGCGCATTGCGCATCGACTTCCCCGGCCGACGCCGCCGGTAGTGCCCATCACTCTGCATGAGCCACGCCGCCTGGTTGTCGCCAAGAAACACCGACAAACCCTCCGCGATCACGCGCCGCTTCAACCGCCGGTCGCGAATCGGAAACGCCACCTCGACACGGCGGAAGAAGTTGCGGTCCATCCAGTCGGCGCTGGACAAATAAACGTTCTCCTGTCCATTCGCATAAAAATAGAAGATGCGATGATGTTCGAGAAAACGCCCGACGATCGATCGCACCGTAATGTTCTCCGACAAATCCTCGACCCCCGGCTTCAGCGAACAGACGCCCCGCACGAGCAGATCGATCTTCACACCGGCCTGCGATGCCTCATAAAGCGCGGCAATCACCGAAGGCTCCAGAAGCGCGTTCATCTTCGCGACGATGCGCGCGCGCCTCCCGGCGCGCGCGTGATCGGCTTCGGTGCGGATCGCGTCGAGCAGCTTCGCGTGCAGCGTGAACGGCGACTGCCAGATCTGATGCAGAGGAATCTCGCCGCCGATCCCCGTCAGTTGCTGGAACACGTGGTGCACGTCTTCGCAAAGCTCCTGGTCGGAGGTCATCATGCCGAAATCGGTATAAAGACGCGCCGTCCGCGGATGGTAGTTGCCCGTGCCGAGATGCACGTAGCGCTTGAGCATCATCTTGCCGCCCTGCGATACGCGCCGCACGATCAACATCATCTTCGCGTGGCACTTGTGGCCGACCACGCCGTATACGACATGCGCGCCCACCGCTTCGAGCTGCGAGGCCCAGTTGATGTTCGTCTCCTCGTCGAAGCGCGCGAGCAGTTCCACGACCACCGTCACTTCCTTGCCGTTGCGCGCGGCCTGCATCAGCGCGTCCATCAGCGGCGAATCGGTGCCGGTGCGATAGATGGTCTGCTTGATCGCGACGACCTGCGGGTCCTTCGCGGCCTGCAGGAGCAGTTCGAGCACCGGCTGGAAGCTCTCGTACGGATGATGCAGCAGGATGTCGCCCTGATCGATGGCATCGAAGAGATTCGCCGCATTCGCGATGCTCTTCGGCACCGACGGAATGTGCGGCACGAACTTGAGATCCGGCCGGTCGACCATCTCGGGCAACTGCATCAGCCGCACGAGATTGACCGGCCCGTTCACGCGATAGCAGTCGCGCTCGTTCAACTGGCTTTCATCGAGCAGGCGCCGGATCATGTGCGGCGGCGTCTCCGCCGATACTTCGAGCCGCACCGCATTGCCGAGATGCCGCGCCGGCAATTCGCCCTGCAGCGCGACGCGCAGGTTGGTGATTTCGTCTTCGTCGACGAAGAGTTCGCTGTTGCGCGTGATGCGAAACTGGTTGCAGCTTCGCACGTTCAGGTGCGGAAACAGCTCGTTGACGAAATGCTGCATCAGCGAGCTGAGCAGCACGAAGCCGTGCGGATACCCCGAGAGCGCTTCCGGCATGCGCACGAGGCGCGGCAGCGCGCGCGGCGCCTGCACGATGCCCATCACCGCCTGACGTCCGAAAGCGTCCTTGCCCTCCAGTTCGACCACGAAGTTCAGGCTCTTGTTGAGCACGCGCGGAAACGGATGCGCGGGGTCGAGGCCGATCGGCGTGAGGACGGGCAACAGCTCGTTCTGGAAGTATTCGCGCGCCCACGCGGTTTGCTGGGCGCTCCATGCCTCGACGCCATGAAAGAAGATGCCTTCGCTTTCGAGCGCGGGCAAGACGGTCTCATGCAGCATCGCGTATTGCTGGCGCACGAGCCGGTGCGTGCGCTCGACGACGAGGTCGTACACGTGCTGCAACGACATGCCGTCGGGCGAGAGCGACCCGGGGTTGTCGCGCATCTGTTCCTGCAGGCCCGCCATGCGGACCTCGAAGAATTCGTCGAGATTGCTGCTGGTGATGCAGATGAAGCGGAGTCGTTCGAGAAGCGGTACGGCGGTGTCGGCGGCTTGCGCGAGCACGCGTTCGTTGAATCCCAGAATGCCCAGTTCGCGGTTGAAAAGCGGGTAGCGTGTGGACATCGGTGAGGAGAAGAGGGGGTCGATGGACAGGACGAAAGGACGTTCGGAAGGTCTCACAGTAAGATTAAGTTTTCGTGACACTGCAAGTGTCACAAATTCTACGCGGATTGGGAATAGCGTCGCGTGAGGCGCGCCCGTCATCGTCCGCCGACTTCCGACACGCTTGGATTAGAATTGGTGCGCCGCCGCGAAGCGCCCCTTCACATGAATCTGGACATTCGATGGTCACTCAACCGCATCTTCTCGCCGCCGTAGACCTGGGTTCGAACAGCTTCCGGCTGATCGTCGGACGCGTCGAGGAAACGGCGGCCGGCAGCCAGATTTATCAGGTCGACGCGCTGCGCGAGCCGGTGCGGCTCGGCGCGGGGCTCTCGCGCGACAAATATCTCGATCGCGCCTCGCAGTTGCGCGGCTGGGATGCGTTGAAGCGCTTCGGCGAACGCCTGCGCGATTTCCATCCGGACCATGTGCGCGCGGTTGCCACCAATACGCTGCGCGTCGCGAAAAACGCCAACGAGTTCATGGCCGAGGCGGAAGTGGCGCTCGGTTTTCCGATCGAAGTGATCGCGGGCCGCGAGGAAGCGCGGCTCATTTATGCGGGCGCCGCGCACTCGGTGCCGGCGAGCGCGGGCAAGCGCCTCGTGGTGGATATCGGCGGCGGCTCGACGGAATTCATCATCGGCTCGCACTACACGCCGATCCACATGGAAAGCCTTTATATCGGCTGCGTGAGCCACAGCCGGCAGTTCTTCGCGGCAGGCAACGTCGACGAGTACACGATGCGCCAGGCCGAACTCGCCGCCAAGCGCGAGATCCAGATCATCTCCGCAGAATACAAGCACACGGGCTGGGACCAGGCGATCGGCTCGTCGGGCACGGCACGCGCGCTCGCCGAACTCGTCGAGGCGAACGGCTTCAACGATCCGCACGTCACGCACGGCATCTCGCGCGGCGGGCTGGAGCGCCTGAAGCGCGCGCTCATCAAGGCGGAGAACGTGAACCGGCTGAAGCTGATCGCGCTGAAACCCGACCGCGTTCCGGTGCTGGCCGGCGGCCTCTCGATCATGCTCGGCGTGTTCGAGGAACTGGGCATCGATTACGTCGATACGACCGATGGTGCGCTGAGGCTCGGCGTGCTCTATGACCTGCTCGGGCGTTCGCAGCATCAGGACATGCGCACGGTGACGGTGGAAGGCTTCAAGCGCCGCTACGGCGTCGACGCCGCGCAATCCGGCCGCATCGCCGAACTGGCGATCAGCTTCTACGACCAGCTCGACGAACCCGACGAGGAGCGCCGCCAGGAGAATCGCATGTTTCTCGCGTGGTCGGCGGCGCTGCATGAGATCGGCTTGTCGATTGCGCACAGCGCGTATCACAAGCACTCGGCGTATATCGCGAGCCACGCCGACATGCCCGGCTTCTCGCGCACCGACCAGGCGCGGCTCGCGGCGCTCGTGCTCGGTCATGCGGGCAAGCTGGGCAAGCTCGCGCATGCACGCGACGTCGACTGGACCCTGCTGTTCTGTCTGCGGCTCGCAGCGCTTCTCTGCCGGCGACGCACCGATGCCGGCCTGCCGCGCATCGAGGTGAAGCAGGCGGGCAGCGGCTTCGACGTGCGCCTGCCGAACGAGTGGGTCGCGAACAATCCGCTCACCGACTACAGCCTCGTTCAGGAAGCGACCGAATGGGAGAAGATGGGGCGGCCGTATCGCGTCGTGTATACGGACTGAGTGTGCGTTGCGCGTTGCGTGCTTCGGATCGGAGGCCCTGCCGGGTGACAAGCGCGGTAGGGCCTGTTTTTTGACCCGGCGATGCGTCGATCCGTCGATCAGCGTGCGTGCGCGTCGCCCATGAAGTGGCGTGCGTAGCGTGCGTTGATGTCGGAGAGGCGGAACAGCGTCAGGAAGTCCGCCGTGTTGAAGTCCGGGTCCCACGCGGGCGCGCCGCAAATCTTCGCGCCCAGCCGCAAGTAACCTTTGACGAGCGGTGGCGGGCTCACCTCGACGCCCGTGCGCAACTCCTCGACCGGCAGCGGCGTATGCGGGAACGCGCGGTATTCGGGGGCAGTCAGCGCGTCGCCGGCGAGCGAGCAATACAGGTTCGCCGCATAGTGCCCGCCATCGATCATGCCGACGCTCGCGCAACCGAGCATTGTCTCGTAGCCGTTTTGCATCATGTACGTCGCGAGACCGCCCCACAGCGACATGATGACCGCGCCGCTGCGATAGTCGGGATGCACGCACGAGCGGCCGACCTCGACGAGCTTCGGCCTCAGGTGCGTCAGGCGCGACACGTCGAATTCGCTTTCGGCATAAAGACGCCCGATGCGCGAAGCCTGATGCGGCGGCAGCACGCGATACGTGCCGACCACTTTCAATGTATCGAGATCGCGCACCAGCAGGTGGTCACAGAAGGCGTCGAATGCATCGACGTCGAGGCCCTCGGGGCCCGACAGGCGTGCGCCCATTTCCTCGGAGAACACGCGATAGCGCAGGCGCTGCGCTTCGCGCAGCGCGTCGTCGGTGCGGGCCCAGGCGACCTGGAGGCGATGTTGTCCGGCAACGGCAACGGCGGCGCGCGGAAGACGGCGTCGCGAGTCCTGCGTAAGCGGGGCGAGCGTTTTGAACGGTGAATCTTGCATTGGCGTTCCTCGATGGGAGGCTTGAGTCCCCGCCAATGTAGTAACCGCGCATGACGCTCGCATGGCGTGCCAATGACGATTCGATGAAACGCCGTATTCAGGCGCTCAAAGCAGATCGGGGTTCGCCACCGCGCGCAGGACGATCTGGCCGTCGCCGCCGCGCGCGCGTTGCTGGAACCACCAGATGCCGGCTTTCTTGACCGACCAGTCCGCAACGTCTCCGGTGAGCAACAACGACGCGACGTGGCCGAGCGTCGGCTGATGACCGACCACGACCACCGTTTCCGCGACGCCTTCCGGCCAGCGGACGGCATCGAGCACGGCCTGCGCGCTGCCGCCGGGCGCGAGTTCCTCGACGACGCGATAGCGGTCGCCGAACGCTTCGGCCGTCTGGATCGTGCGCGTGGCGGGGCTGGCGAGGAACAGGGCGTCACCGTCGATACGGTTCCTGAGCCACTTGGCGACCGCCTGCGCCTGCTTGCGTCCGCGCGGCGTGAGCTGGCGGACGAGGTCGCTCGCCGCCTGGTCTTCGGCTTCGGCATGGCGCCAGAGAATGAGGTTCATCGATTGTCTCCGTGGGACTGAATGCTTCCTGAGTCTGCGCTCTGAATTCGCGTTGACTCCGTTGGACCGCCAAACGCATCGCGCGTGCTGCTCGGAGCCTGCAATCTCTGTCGATGCTTTTCATTGCGCATGGTTCGGGAAAACGCTATCATCTGCGGCTTGTCGGAGCGTAGCGCAGCCTGGTAGCGCATCTGATTTGGGATCAGAGGGTCGAAGGTTCGAATCCTTTCGCTCCGACCAATGAAATCAAGGGGTTAGCCGTCATTGACTGCTAACCCCTTTTCCGTTTTGGGAGATGGTGGCGAATTTCCACAACTTTCCCACAACCGGCTCGCTCTGCTTGCGCCGCGTGCTATTCGGTGCAGCGGCGCCACGCAAGCGGACGCAATGTTCGCAAAGCAGGTTCGGGCTATGCATGATCCCTTTCCGTATAGCTTGGAACCGCTACACCAGCAGCCAATTGCCCTGAACCGTCGGGCAAATACGATCGTGATACCCCCGGCGTCTCCCAGGGCGTTATCAAGCGGTATAGGCCGACGGTGCGATCAGTATCGCCCCCTCGGGCACGTGCGCACACATTGACGACGGTCGACCGACCTGGTGTATGAATCCTTTTTCCTCGACAACCCCCCACCCCGACCGGGGGAGCGGACCCCGAGCCATCGACCGGAGGTACCCGACCTTCACCGCGCGCTCTTTTGGGGGCCCAAAAATTCAGATGTTTACCATGTGCTGTATTACGATAGGTAAGATACGCAGCGTAAACAAAAGCTCGTCGCGTCTCGCGCACTCAAAGCTCCGACGAGCCGAGGTCAGGCTCCACGTGACAGCACGCAGCGAGCGAACGAAATAAGTATCACTCAGCGCGGGGCGACGAAACGGATGCTTCGCAAGCGTGCAACTATGTCTTATTTCGATGCCGACTACCTTACTGCACTCGACGCAAGAGCAATCGCCCGCTATCACGCGATCACCGGCCTGCGCGCCGACTACAGGTTGCACACGGAACTCGGACCCCAGCCCTACGAAGGTGACATCGAGAACGCTCGTATTGTCGTCCTGATGAACAATCCCGGCTTCGACGCGACAAGCACGCTCGACGACCATCGCTTTACGCGCGACGGCTGGCCTTACGCCTCTTTCCATCCTGACGCCCCCGCTGGAATGCGCGACTATAGCATCCCGCGTTTTCGCGACCTGATCGCGGAGTTCGGTGCGCAACAAGTATCGCAGCGGCTTGCAATGCTGCAAATTCACCCTTGGGCGAGCGCTGCGCTGGATGACCCGAAGCGGTTGGCATTACCGTCTATGACACTTGCCCTCGAACACGCGCGCAATGCAATACACCGTGGTGCACTCGTGATGATCGGACGCGGCGCATGGCACTGGCTCCCCGCGCTGGGACTCCCAAAAGGAGCGCTATTCGAACATCCAAGTCCGCGCGTCGTGTACTGGAACCGCCAGTCCCTCCCTGCTGACATTTTCGAGGCGATGCGTCGCGCCATGGAGTAGCCGTGCGTAAATATTGATGCTATCCAGTCCTCTTGAGGCGCTATAGCTGTTAACAAGCACCCGCGCTCAACTAAATAGGCGGCTCGCGAAAATTGTATTTGTTTGTGGGGGGAGATCGAGAAAGGTCTCATCCATATAGGTGAACGTCCATCTATGAAAAAGTTGGCCAGAATTTCCTTTAATTCGTCAGGCTGGAATCGCCCAACCGGCGAAGCCCGTCGTCTGGAAAAAGATAGCTTTAATACGGAGAACGGTTTTGGCTTCGAGGACTGGCTATTCAGAGAGGAATGGCTGCTAGACGGTTGGCGCTATTCGTTCCTGCAGGGCGTAAACGACAGTAGAAATCCTCTGTTGAAGGAGGGTAGACCGTTCGATGTCACGCTTTTTACTATCGAGCCGGACAAGCGCCGCAGATATGTGGCGACACTACGCGATGCGGAATGTCTTGACGACACGCAGGCGGCTGATGCTATCAAGGCATTTGAGCAGAATGGGTGGCTTAGTCAAATGAAACTGGAGATCGGGAACGTCGGCGGCAATCTAGGAGCGCTGACCGACCACAGTTGGGCACCCTACATCCTCAACCTTCGGTTCCGTATCGAAAACACGGAACGATATGCCCCAGATGCGTATGCTGTCGACGGAGATCCAGTCTTCAGGCTCAACCGCTACAATCTTCCAGACCAACAAGACAACAACGATAATCTTGGCGGCTCAATTCGTACCGGTCGCGAGTCTTCTCTAGACGCGCTGTCGTACATGCGTAAGGCAATCGGTCCGGTGAAGTGCTCGCCGGAGCACGCTCGAATGCAACACCGCCTCATGTCGGAACTCAAACAAGAATATGCAACGGCGCGAATCGTTTGCGAAGAGAATTTTGTCGACGTCACAGTTGAGACCGACAACGAGCTAATTTTCTATGAGATCAAATCTGACCTTGCGCCGCGTACAGTTCTACGGCAAGCCGTCGGGCAACTTCTGGAGTATGCGTTTTATCCGAGAAAGCAAACTCGATACGCAACCCGCTTGGTAGTGGTTGGTCGTCGACAACTGTCGCCAATGGATCAGGCGTACTTGTACACGCTGTGCGAACAATTTTCTCTGCCACTCGAATATCGTATGGTGGAGATATGAGTACGCCTTCAGGGTACGGGGAATATGGATAGGGAAAAGGGAAAGCTTTACAACGAAACTGACGATATCATGGAGCGGATCGCGTGGAAGAAAGGGCAGCTATAAGCGGGCTTGCGTCCCCAAAAAGAGGCCTCCCCCTCCACAATGAACCGCACTACGTAAGATTTTCTCCGACCGGGGCGGAAAGAGGGACTTCATATGGACACTCAACGAGATGCCGTAGAGGTTGACGATTATTCGTGGGATGACCCCGTACATGACAGCACCCTGCGTCTCCTTGACTACAGGGGCGCCGTCGCGGATGAGATACCGGGGCAGGCGGTGCCGATGGCGAAAATCGCCGCGGCTATCCACGAGAGCGCCAGATATCTCACAGCGGACCAGCACGAGCAGGTGATTGGATGGCTCAAGACCTGGAAACTGTGTGATATCCCGCGAAAATACAACGAGTCGACGTTCGAGAGCCAGTTTGCACGGCGTCTGAATTGGTTGAAGGCCAGCGAGATGCAAACTGGACTGTTATCGAAGGTCAAATGGAGTTTGTTCGCGGCAAAGGCATGCGCCATTCTTTTGGCGCTATGTGCCGCAACTGTCGCTGTCGTTTTCTTTGACGGTCACACATGGCGCTGGTACGAATCGTTCGGCGCATTCGTGGTATTTGTTGCCATTTATGCAATTTGCTCCACGTTTGATACGAAAGCGCAGCTCGCGGCGAAGGAGCAGGACCGACGCTATTTCCTGGCATCGCTCAGAGAGGCGCAGACCGTCAGCGAGCTCAGTCAGGCTGGGCTTTTTGCGTTCATTCCAGAGTCGACGCCACAGCCGGGAAGGCCCTTCAACGAGTGGGCGAGCGTACTTGCGATGCGCTCAGCACAAGAGCACCTAAGCGACGCGCTCTACACTGACCCCGACTGGTTCCTTCGGCGCTGACCAATGTCCGCGCAGCGTCAGCGTGCCGGGCAACATCGACTTGCAGCGCCCCTCACATAGCCGTGCCGCAGCCGACGTGCCGCCTGCTTGACGCATCGGAGCCTCCGGGTACCCGCGAGACTCCGCCGCGATAGCAAAGGAGAAGTCGCCAATGGCCTGGGATCACACCACGAATCCGGTGATTACACGTAACCGGCTGCGCTTTTCGTCCCCGGACGCCGTCTATGAGGCCCTGGAGCAATACGGGGCCTACTTGCGGGAAAACCAGTTCCGGTTGGGCGATGAAGACCTCGAGCAGGCATTAGCCGGACGTAACGCTCCCCTGATAGACCTGGCGCTTGCGAAAAACGCGCGTTCTCACAGTCTGGTGGCGCAACTTTACAAGCGCGCGCTGGCCGGCAGCGGCGACGCTGACTACGACAGGGCGATACGCTTGAACTGTCTGTCGAACCGGGGTGTCATGGGCGCGCTGTACTCGAAAGAACTGATCGATCCCCAGTCGCCGGCAGTGAATGAGGGTCACCGGCTGGCTCTGGAGGGCGATGAGGAAGAGCTGGCAATCCTGATGAGCAATCCGGGTATTCGCGGCTTTCTTGCTGCGGTCTATACCCGGAAAGACTGGTTGCAGGATATTCCGGATGAGCGATGGCGGCTGCTGGTGCTGAAATCGGTGGGCAACCCCGCGATTAACCGGGACGACACAGACAGCAGGAACCCCGACCTGTTAGCCTGGGACCTCCGGAAAGCCCTGCGCGGGCTACTGGGCAGCGCGCCGGCGCAACCAGATTGGGTCCTCACGCTGCACCAGTTGCTGCTCGAACTGAGCCCGCCACGTGTTTGGGGATTCGACAGCGAACAGGCCGTGATTGACATCCTTGAACGGTGGAAAGGCATAACTGTGAAGAGCGAATTCGGCGACCGGGAACATGAGGGCTACTTTACGCCCCAGCCGATCGCCGAAGAGTTCCGCTGCCTTGTCGCGGCCTTGTACGGAAGCGTGCTCGTCGACAAAAAGTTGGTGTCTGTGGGAAAACCTGACTCTGACGACGTCGCGCTGCGTTGTGCGTACTACGGTAACTCGGCAAAGACAGTGGAGGAGATGAAGGCGGCGTACGAAAAAGACGGTGACATTTTCACGTTCGGTGCGCTGTTCAACAACAGCGTGATGCTTGAGCCGGCATGCCGTGCGGAACTTGAAGCACACCTTACGCGGGACACCGACTGGCTGCGCAAAAAGCGTTATAAGCAGTTGCAGGCGGAGCACGACTGGTTCGATCCGCGACCAGTGAGCGAATTGCTGGAGATCGCCGATACTGGCGCTGCCGAATCTGCTGTGCAGGAGAATCCCGAACTACGCGCCCTGGCTAGCCAGATGACGGATCTGAAAACGCAGATCGCCGGCCTGTCAAAAGTGCTTGTCTGGGGGCTGATCGTAATCCTAGCCATCCTTGTGTTCTGGCGCCGATGAACACTGCGGCACTGTCGACTCGTCAGGCTACGGCAATTAGTTGATTCGAAAAGTCGACCCCAGGTGGAAGTATGTCCGCTAAAGTTCAGAAGCCAACCCTGCGGTTACGACAAGGGAAGTTCGTGGGGATGCCGGGCATCCGGGGAGCACATAGACGCCGAACTTCCGAAGGCGGCCAGTTTCGGCCGCTCGACCAAAGCTTCTTAATCCGCGACAATTTGGGCGGCCGGCGCTGCAAGAGGCGTAACCGAACCGCTTGAATCCATGGAGACGAAAATTGTCGGAAAACACCTCTGTTTGCTCAGTGTGCGGTTTTTCGTTCCCCACTTCTAGTATGGTGCGCGAACATGTATTCCCAAAATTCCTTATGGGAAAAACCGCTAAGAATAATGTTGTCTTAGTGTGTCGCAACTGCAACGCTGCCATGAATATGCGGCCGACCGAGATAGAGTTCACTGCGCTCCTTGTTTATCTGATGGGGAAGACTCCCGGATATACCGATATTGTTCAGGAATCTATATTTGGCCAAGAGGAACGCTATATAGCCGACATCGTTGCCACTCGCGTGCGAAATTTGCAGCGCACGAGGCTCCTAATCGAATGCAAATCTTCACGTTTTGTTTCGTTCGATAGGATCAATGACGTAGTCAGTCAGCTTAAAAAATATAAAGAAGCCTACGGCGAATGCCAGCCTGTGTTTGCAATTCCAGCAACACTCAGTGAAAGCGAGGCTCAAGCGTTAAAGGTTGAGGGAGTTGAATTATGGGATCTAGATTTCTTGGCAAAGACTTTCGCGAAGCAGTTGGAAGATGCGCCTATCGGCTACTTCAAAAACATTCTTCTAATGAGGGCGCGACGAGGTTCTGCGACAACGCGCGCAAGTGAGCTGAGCGCTTCACTGAAGGCGTGCCAACCCGGCAAGCAGGACTGGAGCATCTATCAAAGTCTTGTTGGAAACATCCTCGAATACTTGTTCTGTCCAACCCTCACGAAGCCTCTATCTGAGCACGCCGACGGCACGAAGACGAATAGACGTGATTTCATCATACCCAACTATGCGGAATCAGGTTTTTGGTCATTTTTGCGAAATCGATACATGGCCGACTATCTGGTCGTGGATGCGAAGAATTACAGCCGTAAAATACGGAAAACCGAAATCCTGCAAGTAGCCAATTACCTTAAGCCGCAGGGAGCTGGGCTCGTTGGACTGATCTTCTCGCGTAACGGTGGCGACGCCGCGGGATGCGCCCATACACTGCGAGAGCAATGGCTAATTCATGAGAAGATGATCCTCGTGTTTAACGACATGGAAGTTGAGTCAATGTTGAGTGCCAAGGAGGACGGCAGAGTGCCTGAAGAGATGGTTGAAAAGAAGATTGAACAATTCCGTCTATCAATTTAGCTCTGCCGGAGCGTTCGATGCGTCATGCGTAATCGTTGGGTTGCCCTTCCGAGAAGGTTCGCCTTGAGGCCGGTCAATTGGCTGCTTCGGGTCGGCTATGGAAACTCGTGACTGACAGAAGTCCGCCGGCCTTCGGGCCGCCGAGGAACTTCAGGACTCGGCCGGATCCGGCCCTTCGACAGCGGCATGCAAATCCGTCACAATCAGAGTACAGCGGTCTTGCAAGCCGCGACGATTAGCTGGAGAGGATATGACTAAAGACATTAAGCGCTCAGTTCGAGACAAGTACAAACGACGACTACAGTGGCTGGCGCCCGCCATAGAACAATACGAAATTGCCGCATCTGAACGAATTGAGCACGGTGGAAGGATTCAAGATCGAGAAGAAATAGATGCAATTCTACGAGCGATTGAGCCTCTGAAAGATCTTAACGGGGCATAACTCTTTGGCCGGCGAGATTGAGTTTCAGTTGCACACCGATAATTTCACGGAGAATACCTCCGCCGCATTAGTCCCGCTGTCGCTTTCGAGATAGATCGGAGACTGCGCCGAGCTGGAAATGATCTGTGCCGAAAAATATGCTGTCCGCCGTCGAGACGTTGTTAGCGCGAAGTGCGGACACTTCGCCTGTTGGTCCGATTGTTGCAGCGGTTTTTGAACGACCGCTGAGGAGAAAGATGACTGTCTCTTGTGGGTGGACTTCTGTCCTACGCGGACCGATCGACGGCGAAGCACTCCGCCTATTCAACGTCGGACCGGATTCGGCTCAGGCCGTGTCAAAACGTGCGCCGTGAATGTTCCGCGAAAATGCCAACTCATCAGGACGCCCTGTGTTGGCTTCGCAGCCCTTCGGGAGGGGTAAAGTGACACCCGAAAACCGAGAGCTTTTGAGTTTTGACACACCCTCGGCCAGTTGCTGCAGTTCGCCGATGCCACCATTCGGACATTCAAGCGGCCGATTCACTCAGCAAACGGCCGTTCGATCGCCGATGTCGATCTTCCATTCTTTGCCATTGCGGACCCTGCCGTTACCGGTGCTCGAGAGCGCGGCTATGATGCGCTCTCCGGCCGCTTTTTGTTGCAGGCATCCAAAAGTTGCCGTAAAAATACGTCCACCCGGCCATAATATTGTGAAACCTCATTTGGGTCTTCGGTGACTGTTTCGTGCATGGGCGAGACACGCGCCGATGAAATTATTAACGAAGGTACGGACCAGGTTGAAAAATTAGAAAGCCTCATCATTTCTCCTTGACAGGATTGAACTATAAATGATCTTTGAAGCGATTTTCGAATCTCATCGCGTGTAGTGTCCGTATCTTGCTCTCCATTCGGATCCGATAAATATACTCCTAGCGTCCACAAAATAATGCCTCTCATGGGCCACTTAATATCATTTTCTTTTCGTTGAAAAGAAATACCTGCGGTATAAGCGGCGCGTCCCGCCTTGACTGCAAATCGAGAATCGTATTTGTTTTTTGCGCATAACTCCGCAGGACCAACGCACTCATATGGCGGAGTCGTTTTCCGAATAGACGTATCTATGCCAACCATTGCCAGGATGCGAGACATCGCTTGTCGCGCTCGGGGCAAAGATGGAGAAAGCGAAGCCAAGGATGGCGTATCTGCAAAAAGATTCGCATTTGCTATCGTATCTGCGACGTTTGCACTGATATGGCCGGTGACAATCCTATCCAAATTGGCGAAGTCAAAGCCATCGGGTGGTCGCCCAAAATCAGGATCCAAAGGCTCGCGGTTTGGATTCAAAGCGCCAACGTCAATCGTGCCACTCAGATCAGCTTTGACGAGGACTGCGCCTACAAATGTAGCATACTGCAACGCCGTCGCCTGCATTTCTGTACGATAGAGACATGCCGCACGGAAGTTGGCGGAAGTCAGAATGGCTCCAGCCATCTTGGCGTCCGTTAGATTTGCGCCGACGAAGGATGCCCCCGCCAGATTCGCGCCCGTTAAATTCGCGCCCTCAAAACTCGCTCCGTCGGCGGAAGCCACCGATAGGTTCGCGGCGACTAAGCTACTTCCGATTGCAGAAACCCCTCGCATGTTCGCATGATGCAAGTCAGCGTCATAAATGGTTGCATAGTCAAGATTAGCGCCTTCAAGATGAGTAGTTTCATCCGCGAGCAATCTTGGGATTACTGAAAATGAGAAATCGGCGAATCTTAAGTCGCGGTCGGTAATGTCCACAGTAGGCAATTTGAGGATCTCGTCGGCCAACGTTTGCGAGAATCCATCAGACGTAGATCCCAAAGTGTGTCCGATAATTCTTTGATGGGAAAGTACAATATTTCGATTAACAATAAGTGCTTTTCTATCGACGAGGTTGTCACCACATTTTTCATTTTCGAAGAGCCAGCAAGTCACGATAAACGTCTCGCCACCCCGCAGGCGAACACCTTTAGCAACAAGTAGATGCTCGGGCAGCATTTTGATCAGTTGTCGTTCGAACGTGTCGCCGGGAATCGTCGCGATATAAATAGAGGTAAGGACAGAAGCAAATCCAATGAACATGAGTCGATGTTGTCCTTGAGTTCTGTCTTTCCTAAACAAGCGAACAGACGCTCGAAGATTGGTCGATCTAAGGCGGATCAAGCGACAGAAAATCAAGTAGCCCATTTTTGCGGAAATAGGGCTCATTGAGCGGGCCCATTGGCGGAATGTTCTCGTTGTACGACCAAAAATTCTAGGCCACAAATAAACCAGTGCCATCACATCAAGCACGATCAAAAATCGATGGAAATTTGTGGCAAACTCACTATGGTATGCAAGGAAGCGGATTTGTGCCCCAATCAATGACCCGAGTGGCAAAATGACAAACGACAACCATGTTACGAAAGAGAACCAAAATCGAAGGCCATCATTGCCGCGACGGATTACCAAATGATTTAGCGGAAAAGCACTTAGAGAAATTATAGTCTGCGTCCATTCGATATCCTTTGCTTCGGCCAGAGAATTATTTAATATCCCTAATTTGTCGCCAAGTAGTCCTAGCTGAGCGAGAATACCAATATGTAGCGTAGTCAACAGAAGTGGTGCGAACAAGAAGAACGCTTGCAGTGGTACAGAAATATCTGCCACTGGCAATTTTAGTGATTGACCTAACAGGAGATCAAGGTCTGTGGTCTGCCAGATAACGACGCTCAAGTAGAGAGCGATGATGACATAGGTAATAAACCATGTCCCCAGGACCTTGCCCGCTTCATTAATCGAACTCACTAGAGCGGGACGATCTAAGTCGAACGTTTTACTCGCCGAAGTTCCGTGTTCGACAAGACGCGGCTTCTGGCCATTCAGAACTACAAGTGTCCTACGCCTGTGCTTCATTCTTGTCGTTCGCCACATGTGCGTCTCCTCCCCTAAGCCCGCCAACTCGGTTTGTCCGTCTAATTCAAAGTGTGGACATCTTATGCCTGTCGATTTGTTGCCTACCTAACATATCACCAAGATCGTCTATTGCGACGACCAAAATCGCCCCAACGGTACCCGAACACCCCCGTACAATCTTTATATCGCATCGACAGACACATAGGTCGGAACTTTAGATACGCTTGCAGCAGGAGTTGTCGTTGGCGCTGCCCTGATACAAATTTCGGAAATCGACCTTCGAGCGACAGGTGGTGCTGTATCAGCGAATGGCCGTTGAACTTTGGAAACTGCCGTAGAGGTCGGCCCGCGGCGAAGGGCAGTTCAGGGTCGGCTGCGGAAGCTCAGCCTGGTCGGTGGCCGCGCGTTGCAGTACCGACCCCGTGCTTACGGGTTCGGCCATTTGCGGCCGTTGCCCGTGCTTTCACACGGATATTAAAACGTCGGCTCCGCACCAACCTACGGACCTTCATGCACGGCTCATGTTCATCGTCGTCGGCCGGAATTCCACCACCCTCATTAAATCGGGAACGGTTGTCGCAGACGTCAGTTCGCCCCGTATGCCGAAAGTCGGGTGATTTCACGGAGTCAGTCGCGATTTCTCGCGGCTTGATACTTTCCTGATCGAGACGACGGGTCGGCCCGACCTGGGCATGTGGGTCAATTTAGCGTCGGTGTCAACAAACTCAGACGATAAGCGCATTGAGAGTGCCTTTTATTTTCTGCCAAGACTCTTGTAAATCGATCGTTGCTATCCTAAGGTCTCGTCCTTTGATCTGATAACTCACGTCGAAATGATGCGACGCTGCTGGATATAAGAGGATGCCCTCCGGAACCGGTCGACCCGAGGCGGCATTGGGCCCCGCCTGCTGGTCCACATAGGTTAATATTTGGTACAGGTGCTCAGATCGCAACGAATTCTTTCTAAAATACGGTTTAAATAAGTCAGGTGTATATTTTGTATCAAGAATTATATGACGCGTGTCGCTTACAAGCGTCACGTCGGTTCGCATGCGAGGCAGTAAATGCGCGTCCGCATTTGGGGCGGCATCCCATTTGATATGAGAGCTTGTTACCTTGTATTGCTTCGCCTCGATTCGGAAGTAATTTAGTACGAAATCTTGGAAGACACGCCACATCTTTTTCTCGTCTCGAAAAAATTCGGTAGCGCGATATCCACTGCCTGCTGCCTCAGGCACCAAATAATCAAACGCCAGTTGACAAACTTCCAACATTAACGCGTAGATGCCGAATAGGCGGATTCGCCGGGCTCGGTCGAAAATCTCACGATCGAGCATGATGGATGAAACCGATGCCAGCATAGGCCGCAATTTCGACAGTCTGTTGCGAAGCTTCTCGTCTACAGATTCGCAGCGTGCGAAACGATCGACCGTAGCTTTTATTATTCGATTGTGTAGCGTGTCCTCGGACAATTCGTCGTAAGTACACCGCGCAATTCCGCGCTCAAAAAGCATTCGCTGTATGGACTGCCCACACTCGACCCTACCCCGAAGTGTTGCCATGTCGTCTGCGCGCTCCACATATTCCTTGTGTAGGCCCCGCTTGAGAAGCGATGCGACGCCGTCAGCTAGCATGAGACTTAGCAGATTCTCCAAATTCTCGACTTCCAGGCCACCCGTTTCAATAATCTTTAACGAATCCAATCTGTCCCACGCGTAGCAAAGCATGAGATATAGGTTTTGAATCGGGATCATTGGAAAAGCTCGTCAACAATTAATTCTATATCTGACGGATTTTTATCAAACCAATATTCGTGCAGCAGCGGCCTGATTTCTGTATCGATGATTTGGTAATAATAGTCTTCATCCGACAGCGACGAAGGTTTTGACGTGCAAAAATAGCTGTGGCCGATACAAAACCCGTCGCGAAGTTCCAGATCGTCGGCTATCTTCTGATTTAAAATTTCAAAGCGATCGACGATATGATTCGCATATGCCTCGGACCATCCGAGTTCTTGCAAAAATTCTGAGAATTTCTGATGCCCAAAGCCTGGGATTATTGGAACAAAAGCGAATCGCCGACGTAGAGCGTAATCGATAGACGTCAGTGAGCGATCAGCCGTGTTCATTAGTCCAATTATCAAAAGATTTTCCGGTACGTAGAATTTTCCATCGTGTTCGTCGGAATAGGCAAGCTGCAGAGCCCACTCGGGGCTACGCTTATCAGCCTCAATCAGCATGAGAAGCTCACCAAAAATTTTCCCCAGATTTCCACGATTTATTTCATCGATGACGAAAACGAATTTTTCATCTGGATTGTCCCGCGCTTTTTCACAGAATCGATAAAAAACTCCGTCGCGTATCGCAAAGCCACTGCCGTCGCGCTTCGGCCGGAACCCCTGAATGAAATCCTCGTAGGAGTAGGCTTGATGGAACTGAACCGTTTCTATCCGATCCGCGGCCCTGAATCCGATTGTTGCATATGCGAGCCGCTTTGCAACGAACGTTTTCCCGACTCCAGGTGGCCCCTGCAGGATTATGTTTTTCTTAATTGAAAGGAGCCGCTGCGCTCTCTCGAAAACCGATCTCTCGATAAATAAATTCGCGAGCGCGTCATCAATTGCATACGGTTCAACGAGTGGAGCTTCAATTTCCTCGTGCTCGAGGCGAGCGAATCCGAAGGCGTTTTGATTCAACAAGTTTGATGGCTTCGACCACGGCTCAACGGCTGAGAATGCGGTGATAGCAAGGGGCGGCTCCAACTCGTCGATTTTTCGGACTAGAAGCCAGGTTTTGAATATTTCACTTTGTTTAGGACCTGCGCAACGGATTCCTTGCTGCGCAGGCGGCGTGTGTTCGGTCCAGGGACTGACAAGTCCGTCAAGTCCACGGGAACTGATGTATCGATCGCATTGCAGTCGATGTGTAATCCGTCCATATCCAGAATTGATGTACAGGAAGAACGAGGCGCCCAACTCTCGGCCCGCGGGCTCGGGAATTAGAAAACTCCACCACGATGCGAACGCTCCCGTTTCTTCGATTAACTTTTGAGCGTCAGACAGCCACTGATGCTCTTTTGACGTTCCAATTAGACACAGTTGATCAGCTTGTGAGGGGGGCCAATGGCCTTCGAGCACGCAGTCGAAACCGAGTTTCTCGAACACGTGCTTCGCTTGTACATCCGTATAGAGCGCGTAGTCCGCTACCCCTGGAAGCTTGCTGAATACCGCACCAACGGGCTTCCGCGTATCACCAATGCGGATCATCCAATGCCCGTCACTACCGGCCGATGTCGGGACCTCTGTCGTACTTCTCTCATACGCGTCTCTGACGTCGGATGGGTTCAATCGAAGCGTCAAATTTCCAACTTGGAACTCTTGCCGCGCGTCCTTCATGGCTTCAAGGATCGCCTCATATAATGCCGCCGATAGTGGTCTTATCGCGTGTTGAACGTTGTAACCTTCTTGGTTCTTCAGGCGCAAGCCGAGATCAGCGGGCAGTGGCCGCGCCGGGGACACTTCCGACCAGTCTATGAATCTGGCTTCGAAGTATGTGTACTCCGGCGACTCCTCGGGGCTGGGAACGCGCCTTATCGCAGGACCGAGTCGTCCAAAGCCGAAAATTTCAACGCCATTTTGTGATTTGCGATCAACGATTACCCAACCCCCGCCGATCAACTTTTTGTGATTGGGTACATTCGACCCATATCGATAGATCTGTCCCTCCAAGTCGCCCCAGAGACTATTGGTGTTTGAGCGAATAAGGAGGTAGTTGTTAGGCGCGGATACGGATGGATCGGACTGAGGAAGCGCGGTTTCGATTGAGGCTGCTGGTGGGTTCAAAAGCATCTCACGTACGAATTCGTCAAGTGAGTCAAAGGCGGACAATATTTTGGAGTGGTTGTCATCTCCAACGCGAGCAAAACCAAAAAACTGTTTAGGTAGATATGCGGTAAGTGCAGAAAGAGGGATTTCGACCGGCGTCGGTTTCGAAAGGAAGAAGATGTATTGCCAAGTCTTGCCGTCGTCTGTTTGACCCCACAACGCTCGAGCTAGATTTATGCTATCCACCTTGTATAAGACTTTTGCCACAAAGCGGTATTTGGCCCCGAACACGCAGAACATCCAGTCTCCGATCTCCAGCGCAGGGTAATAACTGTCATTCATCTTGCCGGGAACCGCCCCCCAGGCATATAGGCCCCCGTCCAGATTGATTTGCTCAAGCGCCGGCAAGTGTTCGGTCCCGACGTTTTCACGCACCGTCGCGGCATTTATCGGCCGCGTGATTGAGACGTCGAGATGCTTCCTGGCCTCCGGGTCACCTGCAGTGAAAACGAAAATGTTTTGCGTCACGTCCCTCTCCATGGCATCTAGTTCGACGAGAGGATGCCACATCGCGGCGCGGTGCGGCCATTGGCCGCCGACTTCGAACCATGTGCTAACAGTTCGCGGCTTTTCGGACTTCGCGGCCGGCCCGCTGCGCTCACCCTTTTGGATTGGAATGACAGGCGAGCGCCTCGTCACATTGAGCCGCGGACGTTTGTAACGCTTCGCGCCAGGTATCAGCGGATGGCAGCTTTCAAGCGACGCTTAGGATAAGGGCGACTTATGTCTATCATTTGACACCGCGCGATCTCAGCGAATGCTTCCGAGACTCAACAGTTGCTGTCTGAGAGAAGCGTAGGTCCCTGATTCTTTCAGCGAGGCTACACTATGCGACCGATGACTTGACGCGAGGCGGCGTCGAGTTCTCACAACGATGTCCGCCGCGACAGCGCTTAATCAGCGACTCGTGCAGACGAAAATCTGCTTGGCTTGGGGCTCGGAGGTCAGATGCGCTGCCTGCGAGTGGGCCAGTCGAAAACAACATTTCACAGGAAAAATAGATGATTTTCGAACCTACTCCGGAGCAAATAAGTCGACTCACGAGCATCGAATTGGTCCAACTCATGAAGAGACTGCTATTGGCAGAATGTCGGTTGGTCGACATCCCTCTTCGCGCTGCAACGGTACCGTTGCAGATTACCATCGGTGACGGTGGTGAGGACGGGCGGGTTGAATGGGCCGGAGGTGTGAACTCGACCGACTTTTTCCCTTCCAGATTTTCCATCTTTCAATCGAAAGCGCAAAATCTAACTGAATCGGCGGTTTTCGACGAAGTCGCCAAACGTCCGAAAAACGGGCCGCCGGTGCTCAATAACGCTGTGTCCGAGATGCTCGCCAAGAAGGGCGCCTATGTGACGGCGCGTGTCAAGGTACTTGTCGCCTCAGTCATGCAGCCAAAGGCTGTTTAAGTGTGGCGTGCGAGGCTACCGTGACGACTGACTCGCGCTCCGGATTAAGGGTGACGGCGCCGATTGGTGTCCAGTCTCGCGTGCAGCGTGACCAGCGGGCCGGGTTGCGTTCCCGCGCCTGCACATACACCTCGTGACGCGCCGCGAGGATCACGTGGTCGTCGCCGTCATGGCGCTGCGCCGGGCTCACGTAGCGGATGCTGCTGTGGCGATGGTCGAAGTTGTACCAATGCACGAAGTCGCTCGCCCAGTCGCGTGCAGCATTGAGATCGGCGAAGCCCGTGTTAGGGAACTCCGGGCGGTACTTGGCCGTGCGGAACAGCGCCTCGGCAAAGGCGTTGTCGTCACTGACGCGTGGGCGCGAGTACGAGGGCTTCACGCCAAGCCAGTGAAGCATGGCCAACACGGTCGTGGCCTTGAGCGTGGAGCCGTTGTCTCCGTGCAGCACCGGCTTGTCCGCCAGAGTGGCGATGCCCTCGGCCAGCGCTGTGCGCCGCACCAGATGGGCCGCATGGCTGGCATCGTCGCGCTCGTGCACCTCCCATCCGACGATCTTCCGGCTGTACAGGTCCAGGATCAGGTACAGGTAAAACCATTGACCGGCGACCTCAGCGGGTAAATAGGTCATATCCCAACACCAGACTTCCCGTGGTGCGCCAGCGATGTGCGTGGTCGGCGGTCGGCCAGCCCTGGGTGCTTTGGCCCGGCCCCGATGTGTGGTTTGCCCGTGCTCGCGCAGCACGCGGGCGAAGGTGGATTCGCTGGCGATGTACACGCCTTCATCAGCCAGCATGGGCACGATGCGCGCAGGAGGCATATCGGCGAAGCGCGACTCGTTGGCCACGCGCAGCACCTCGGCACGCTCGGCGGCGCTTAGCGCATGTGCCGGTTGCGGGCGTACCGCATGGAGCCTGCCATCGCCCGATACGAGGCCCGTGCCGGTATTCCAGCGCTGCAGCGTGCGCACGTCGATGCCGGCCGTGTCGCAGGCCAGGCGCAGCCGTGCGCCGGCCTTGTGCGCGGTGTGGATATCATGAGCCAGCGACTGGCGATCTTCGAGGCCGATCATTCGTCCTCGCCCGTGCTGAAGATCGCCGCGACTTTTTTTGATAGGACCAGCAGCGCGGCCGTCTCAGCTAACGCACGGTCCTTGCGCCGCAACTCGCGCTCGAGGTCCTTGATGCGACGCCGGTCCTGCTGGGTCTGCTGCGGGCTGGCATGCGCCTCCTCGGGCCCGGCCAGCGCCTGCGTGGCGCTTTGCCGCCAGGAAGCGAGCTCGTGCGGATACACACCGTTGGCGCGGCACCATGCGCTCTTGGCAGCCTCGTCCATCGCAGCGGTCGTCAGCACGGCGTCAAATCGGGCCGCCGCTGTCCAGGCCCGCTCGCGAGCGGGCCTGGACAGCGCATCACTGCGCCAGCGCTCCAGCGTCCCCACTCCCACGCCAACCTCACGTGCAACGTCTTCCAACGCCGCGCTCTCCGGCGGCAGCAACCGCGCAACAGCTCTGTCCTTGAATGCTTGTCCGTATTTTGCCAATTCGTTTTCTCATCATCGCCCCCGGTTCATTGATTCTATTGGAGCGACAAGTATTCTGACGCGGGGGGCCACCCGTCCGAGACGACGGGACCGGAAACGGAGAGTAACGTGAAAGCTGGCGCCAGACCGTTTAAACCTGATAGTCGTGAAAAGCTTTTTCCTGAGCAGGGACATGACCCGTACAAGCGGCAGGCCAAACTACGCGAGCCGACAGTCTGTCCCGTGTGTGGTGCTGTCTATCGCGAGGGCCGCTGGCAATGGGCCGCGCGTGTGTCGGGCGCTGAGGAGGTGGTCTGCTCGGCCTGCCATCGCATCGCCGACGGAATGCCCGCAGGGTATTTGTATATCGAGGGGGCGTTTGATTCTCACGATCGAGTCGAGTTGCTTCAGCTCCTACGCCATCACGAAACGCGGGCGCGCTCGGAACATCCTATGGAACGCATCATCACTATTGACGAGCGTTTCGAGCGCACGGTCGTAACGACGACAGGCATCCATCTCGCTCGAGAGCTGGGCGCCGCGCTTGAGAGAGCGTTCCATGGCTGCCTGGAGTTGAAATTCAGCAAGGCAGAAAACTTACTGCGCGCCTACTGGCATCGGTAGGAGCATTGGATGCTGCATCCTTAATCTTTAATCGGGCATGGCTTCGTAAGTTGCGGCCACTCTCGTACCAACGAGGACCGGCCGCCCCGGATGCGAGTTCGCATCACTGCAGGCCGGCGAAGTGATGAGCTATACGCCGAATGGACGGGCGTCATCACCCATTCGGGAAACCGGGCGGCATCCGATCTGCTAGTACTACTGTGTTCCCGCCTGCCAAATTGCACCGTCCGTTCAGCAGCGCGCTGCAAAATTTCTTTTGACTGGTCGCTGAAATGCTGTTGCAGGTTCACTCCGTCGGGTTCGGAAACCGCGCCGGACGGCATAGTGCCCATGGGCGGATGACCGGCCGATATCGGGCCGGTGAAGAAGTTGTCGAACAGTCCGCCTCGGAAAAGCGACTCAAGCGGGGATACCTGACGCTGATGTCGCGTGAGTTGCGCGTAGTGATAGTCGCAGACGTTTATTTGCTTGCGTTGCCTGTCTTGTACCACCGCAACCCGGACCGTTGCCGGCCTCACGCCGCATAGATCGCACATGTGCTGCGCCATATTCTGTCTCCCTCAAGGTGAACCGTTATGTTCGCGGCCTAGTGCGAATGTCTGCCTGCAGGAGTATATCGAGCAGCACGCGCTCAGGGAGGAAGCGACCCCGAGAAGCGCCGACGGCGAGATCGCGGTTTCGCCGCGTTTGAAGAGCGCACTCGAGCGTGCCTTTATCGCATCCCGTGAGTTCGGCCAGAGCTACGTCGGACCCGAACACATGCTCGCGGGACTGGCCGAAGTCACCGACAGTTTCGCCGGCGATTTGTTGATTAAATACGGGCTGACACCCCAGGCGTTGCGTCAGCAAGCGCTGAAGGTGGCTGGCTCCGATGAAGGTGCCGGCCAGCCACCCAGCGAGACGCCGCAACTTGACAAATATAGCCGGGATATTACTCGCCTTGCACGCGAGGGCAAGCTCGACCCGGTCATTGGCCGCGCGAAGGAAACAGAGACACTCGCCGAGGTGCTGGCGCGACGCAAGAAGAACAACCCGGTGCTGATCGGCGAACCGGGGGTCGGCAAAACGGCGATCGTTGAAGGCCTCGCGCAGCGCATGATCAGCGGCGATGTGCCGGAAACGCTGCGCGACAAACGGCTGGTCGAACTGAATGTAAATTCACTGGTTGCGGGCTCCAAATACCGCGGGGAGTTCGAGGAGCGAGTCAAGCAGGTGATGGACGAAATCGCCGCCCACAAGGACGAACTGGTGTTGTTCGTCGACGAAGTGCATACGATCATCGGCGCTGGCCAAGGCGGCGGCGAAGGCGGCCTCGATATTGCAAACGTGTTCAAGCCGCCGATGGCCCGCGGCGAGCTCAACCTAATTGGTGCGACGACACTGTCCGAATACCAGAAGCACATCGAGAAGGACGCAGCGCTCGAGCGGCGATTTCAGCCGGTGCTGGTCGCCGAGCCGACTGTCGAGCAGACTATCAGCATCTTGCGCGGTCTGCGTGACCGGCTCGAAGCGCACCACAAGGTTACGATTCTCGACGAGGCATTCGTTGCGGCAGCCGAGTTGTCCGATCGCTATATTACCGGCCGCTTTTTGCCGGACAAAGCCGTCGACCTGATCGACCAGGCCGCCGCGCGAGAACATCTCTCGTCGACGTCTCGGCCCGCCGACATTCTCGAACTCGAATCCGAGATCGCGCAACTTCGACGCGAGCAGGACTATGCGTCATCCCGCAAGCAGTTCGAGCGCGCGAAGGAACTCGGTGACCAACTTGGGGTGAAGGAGACTCAGTTGGGCGACGCGACTGCGATCTGGAAGCGCCGTGTCACTTCGAGCAAAGCTGAGGTGAGTACTGCGCAAGTCGCCGAAATCGTCGCGAAGCTGACGGGCATTCCTGTCGCGGAACTGACCCAGGAAGAAAAAGACAAACTGCTGAAGATGGAAGCACGTTTGCATCAGCGGGTAATTGGTCAGGATGAAGCGATCGGCGCGGTCAGCGACGCCGTGCGACGCAGCCGGGCCGGCCTGCAGGGCGGGCACCGGCCCGTCGCAGTGTTCCTGTTTCTCGGGCCCACCGGCGTCGGCAAGACCGAACTTGCGAAGGCGCTAGCCGAAGTGGTCTTCGGCGATGAGGATGCAATCGTGCGGGTCGATATGAGCGAGTATATGGAGCGGCACGCGGTCGCGCGACTGATCGGCGCCCCGCCGGGTTACGTTGGCTATGAAGAGGGCGGCCAACTGACCGAGCGCATACGGCGCCGCCCGCATAGCGTGATCCTCCTTGATGAGATCGAAAAAGCCCACCCCGACGTGTATAACGTGCTGCTCCAGGTCTTTGACGATGGCCGCCTGACCGATGGCAAAGGCCGCGTGATCGACTTCGCCAACACACTGATCATTGCGACCAGCAATCTGGCGTCGGACGTGATCATGGGGTCACGACGCAGCCATCCAGGCTTTCTGCCGGCCGGCGGCAATGGCGCCGGCAAGGGCGCCAGGGCTCGTAAGAGCGGCAAAAGCGATGGCGTGCGCGAAGGCGTGATGGAGGTGCTGCGCTCGCATTTCCGGCCAGAGTTTCTGAACCGGATCGACGAAATCATCATCTTCGAATCGCTGCAACTCGACCAGATTCGCGCCATCGTACGGCTACATCTCGATCAGGTCGCCCGCGTGACAAAGAGCCAGGAAATCGAACTGGCGTTCGACGAGAGCATCGTCGAACAACTCGCACTTGAAGGCTATCGACCTGAGTATGGCGCGCGAGAATTGCGCCGGCGTATCCGTCAGGTGATCGAAAATCCGCTCGCCAAGGAAATGCTCGACGGACGCATCAAGGAGGGTTCTCGAGTCTGCTGTCGCTATGACGCTCACGAGGACGGCGTGGTGTTCGAACTCAGTGCTCAAGCGCATGATGCGGCCGAGGCAGCAGAGATGTCCGAAGATGCCGAATTGGTCAAGGCGACTGGCAACAAGCGCCGACGCCCCGCGCGCAAACGCGCCTCCACCGACGGTCCCGCGCGGGTGACACAATGAACGCGGAGATGATGGGCATCGTACCTTTGTTCCGCGATCGTGCCGAAGCCGGGCGCCTGCTGGCACGCCAACTGCGCGACTACGCCGGCGACCGCCACGTAATTGTGCTCGCGCTGCCGCGCGGTGGTGCCGGTTGGACATGAAGTGGCCCAAGCACTTGGAGTCGAACTTGACGTGTTGGTCGTGCGCAAGCTTGGCGTGCCCTACTATCCGGAATTGGCGATGGGCGCGATAGCGTCCGGCGGGGCGACATATCTCGACGAGCACACGATTCGGATGGCCGGGGTTTCTCAGGAAGCGGTCGCGGGTGTACTAAACGATGAGCGCCGCGAGTTGCTACGGCGCGAAGCGCTGTACCGCGGTCAACGGCCGCAGTTGAGCCTTAAAGGCCGGACCGTAATTGTCGTGGACGATGGCGTCGCGACCGGGTCCACGATGCGCGTCGCTATTGCAGCGCTGCGCGCCAGTAAGCCCGCGCGCATCGTTGTCGCCGTGCCCGTCGCGCCAGAGAGCACGGCTAGTCAACTAGCCGCAATTGCTGATCACTTCGTCTGCGCGCATAGCGCGCGTGACTTTGGCGGCGTCGGCCAATTCTACAGGGATTTTGGCCAGACGAGCGACGCCGAAGTGCGCGCGCTTCTCTCGCGATCACATCAGGACACACTGTAATGCATACCGCCGCAACGCCTTTCCTGGCCGTGCGCGAACTCGCGCGGCGCCTCGACGAAAATGATGGCGACTTTGACGAACTGCTTGAAATGGCCAAAGGTCGCCAGTTTGTGCTGCTGGGCGAAGCGACACACGGGACGCAGGATTTCTATCGAATGCGTGCGCAGATTACCCGCCGTCTAATCACCGAGGGAGGCTTCGATGCTGTCGGGATTGAAGGCGACTGGCCTGACGCGTGGCGTGTGAATCGCTTTGTGCAAGGCGAGGGTGACGATGATGCTCATGCCGCCCTCGGGGACTTCGAGCGTTTCCCCACCTGGATGTGGCGCAACCGAGAGATGCTGGACTTCATCACGTGGTTGCGTGCACACAACGCTGGGTTGTCTTCCGAAGCGCGTGTCGGCGTCTACGGGCTCGACCTATATAGCATGTATCGCTCGGCGGATGCGGTGATACGTTACCTCGAGCAGGTCGACCCCGAGCAGGCCGCGATGGCCCGCCAGCGATACGCAGCGCTTGATCATGTGCGCGAACCCCAGGCCTATGGATATGCCGCCGCGCTCGGTGCGCGGCCGGACGCGCGCGAAGGCGTAGTCGACCAATTGCTGCAGTTGCGAGCCGACGCGCTCACCTATCTGACGCGCGACGGCCTTGCCGCGTTCGACGCGCAGTTCTTTGCACAGCAAAACGCCGAGGTCGTCGTTCATGCGGAGAATTACTACCGCTCGATGTTCGGACGACGCTTCAACACCTGGAATCTGCGCGACGCACACATGCATCGCACGCTCCTGGCGTTGTCCCGCTACCGATTGCAACGGAGTGGCCAAGGACGCATCGTCGTGTGGGCTCACAATTCGCACATCGGTGACGCGCGTTCGACCGAGTCGAATCTGCGTGGAGAATGGAACCTCGGAGAACTGATGCGCGAATCCGTCGGCAGCAAGGCACTGCTGGTCGGCTTTACCACGTTTACGGGGCACGTATCCGCCGCTTCTCAGTGGGATGGCGACGTTGAACACAAGTGGGTGCGGCCAGCGCTGCACGACAGTTATGAATACCTCTTCCATAGCACGGGCCTGGATCGTTTCTTTTTGCCGCTCGTTGGACCCGGGGCCGAACCGTTGCGCGAACCCATGCTCGAACGTGCCATTGGCGTCATTTACCTACCGCAGAGCGAGCGGGAAAGTCACTATTTTGGGGCTTCGCTGGCAAACCAGTTCGACGCATTGTTTCATCTCGACGAGACGAGCGCCGTCGAGCCGCTTGACACGCCGCATCACTGGCACCATCGGGAGGAGCCAGAACAGACGGCCTGAGCGGCCTCACGTGAGATCAGATACAGCGGAGCAACGCAATGCACGATATTCAAGTCGAAGAGGTAATGATATCGGCCGGCGGAATGGTACTGGAGGGCGTGCTCGCTGTTCCCCAGCGGGCCCACGGTGTGGTTGCATTCGCACACGGCAGCGGCAGCAGTCGCTTCAGCCCGCGTAATCGGGACGTCGCCGCCGTGCTGCAGCAGGCTGGGCTGACAACCCTGTCGTTCGACCTGCTCACAGCCGACGAGAGCGACCAGGACTTGGAAACGGGCCTCTACCGCTTCAACATTCCGCTGCTTGCCCGACGACTGACCGATGCCGTCGACTGGCTGGGGCATTTCCCGGCGACGGCAACGTTGCCTGTCGGCTTGTTTGGCGCCAGTACCGGAGCGGGCGCTGCCCTGATCGCAGCGGCCGGGCGTCCGGCACGGGTGCACGCGGTCGTGTCTCGTGGCGGCCGCCCGCATCTCGCCGACGATGCGCTCGAGCACGTGCGGGCACCTACGCTGCTGATTGTCGGCGAGTTGGATACGTCGGTCATCCGGCTGAATGAAATGGCTGCCCGCCGACTGACATGCGAGCGTCGGATCGTGCTCATTCCCGGCGCCACCCACCTGTTCGAAGAACCAGGTACGCTCGAGCAGGTTGCCCGGCTCGCGAGGGACTGGTTCTCAATTTTCCTCGCACCGCGCTAATGCTAACACCGGTGACGATCCTCGACGCCACGAGGGCCGACCATGTGACAAGTGCTCGGACTATGGCAGAACGATCGACTTGCTGCCTGTCGATCTGGCCGTGCATTGCGACTTGCGGCCTTGAGCCGGCCTGCGGGAGCCAGCGCGGACATCAGAAGCCCAGTTCTCGTCGATCCACCCGATCGCCCAGTTAAGCGCAAAGACCACGGCCTCGTCGGGCGTACGGAACGATGCGACGCCCCCGGACAAATTCTTACGATCCTCGCTCGATGCTTCTCCTTCGGTCCGCAATCGACAAAGGGCTGCGGTCGGGAAAAACGTGCCGCCGGCCTCCCGTGCCGTGGCATCGATAGTGCAAGACTTATAGTCGAAACGCATCGAAATTTCTCCATGCTGGATGAGCGGGCATCGATAACGATGCCAGTCCGTTATCGACGCCCCTGTGTTTGCCCTCTTCGATGGTGGCAAACGGCCACGCGAGCGTCAGTGCCGCACTTCGGTGTCCTTCGGGCGCTCGGGTTCGGACGCCTTCAACTCGTTCATGGCAGCGTTCCTGTCGGCCTTGCGGTTGATCTTCGCGTTGGCGACTTCTTCATCGTAGAGGGCCTTCGCATCGTCGACGACAGCCTCCATCTGCTGTTTGGAGGTTTTCTTTGATGCGCGATATTCGGCGTTCGCCTGGGCGTTCGCATTGCGCCGTTGCACGAAGGGGTCGGTGGGAACCTGCGCCACGGGTTGTCCCTGCGCGGGCGTCGTAACGCCGTCGGAAGAAGCCTGATCGTTCGGAAGATTGAGCGCCGATACGTCGGCCACGTTCCGGTCGGCGCCTTCCTGTTCCGGCATCGCGGGTCTCGCGCTCAAGCTATAGGTTAGGGTCGTGAGCGCAGCCAACACGCTGACAAACATACGAATCTGAGCCTGAGTCATATAACGCTTGCTCCGAAAATGTCCTGATGTCCACATGGCGCCGAGGGTCGCCATTCCATCGCAACTAGCCGTGGATACGCGATTGTCGACCCGCTGTTTGGACGCGGTCGGCGTTCGCATGCTTGCATCAGTCCACGGGCTCGCGAGCCTTTTCTCACTGGCGAAGTACCCACTGAACGAGAACATGTGCGTCTTCGCGCGAGAGTGCACCGGCGCCGCGTCCCGCGGCCGACGGCATCGCCATGTCTCCCCAGTGCGCCCGGCCTCCCAGTCGCAGCTTGCCTTCGAGCATGGCGCTGGCATCGGGCACGCGGTGGTAGTGCGCGGCGATCTCTCGAAAGGAGGGGGCGCGAAACGGGGTATCGACGGTGTGGCAAAACATGCAGCGATACCGGTCTAAGAGAGCCGTGGGTTCGCCCTCGGCGAACGCGCAGCCAACTCCACCGAGCAGCGTTGTAACGATGCCAAGCACGTGGAGCAGATGCCTCATGTTTGGGCGATTCACGATGACACTCCAAGAAAGCCACGTTCTCGGCATAGTGTGGTCGCGCACAGGTCTGCTGCCTTGATTCAGGTCAAGTGTCGGAGCCGTCAAGAAGTACAAATTCGAAATCGTCTGATGCGCGACGCTTGAGGTAGACCGTCAAAGGTTGGCCCACCGCCATGAGACCGAGCATCGACGCAGGTGTCAAGGCTGCCTTTTACAGGTGGCGCACAGCTCCTCGAACACCTTGCTCGAAGCAACCTGCAGTCAGGGAATCGTTGGTTCCGAACTGCGAGGACGTTCCGAGGGGGCTTCGAGCGCCTCGCCGTGACCGAATTGATTTCGACGAGGCCTTTCGATCGGCTGCTGGTGCGAGAGAAACCCGATACGTACTTCGGCATGGACGCGCACGAGTGCGGCGTCACGTGCCGATAGGAGCGTCTTCCCGCTGTATCAGCGAGCCAGACCCGGAGTACCGCCCTCGGATTGACCCAAGTCAACATGCCAAAAAGTTTAGTGCATAGCCTTACAAGGGTGGAGCGAACACGCTTTGCGAATGAAGGCGGCCGACGCGATAGGAAGGGGGTGCGCTCCCGCTAGGATGCCGACCGTTTTCCGAGCGGCCGTATGCCACATGATCCAGCATCGGGAACTAACGGAATGTCTGGATGCGTGTGACTTCCGTCGAGGTGATGGCGATGGAAGGGGATGCGGTTCGGTTGTTCACGATCGGCAGCCGGGCATGTTGCACATCTTACGTTTAGTGGAGGTTGGAATGAACTGGCTGACAGAGTACTTCGCGCAACGAACGAGTCCCTTGAACCTTGCTCTATGGGCTCACCCACCGCTCGCGCTCGGGCCCGACGGGCCGATCGCTCGACCGGCGTACCACCTGTCTCATACGGGAGTGCAACTTGTCTACGTTCCCGCACTAGTCGTCAAACAGGGGGATCGCCAATATGAGCTGCCCGCCCACTACGACGCGGTTGAACCAGTAAAGACGTTTGCGTTCGGGGCAGCCCCTGATGAGTATGTTTCGCAATTCTTCACTGACGTTTCAATCTATCCGCCGTCGCGCTTCAACTCAGATTTTCTGATCAGGATTAACGATACGTTGGCGTTCACGCCAATTTTTTCGGCGGAGGGCAGTCCGGGGTTTGCTGGCTCGAGCATTGACAGTAAGGAGACGGCTACTTCCCCGTCTCAATTAAAGCTCCCCTGGACGTTCCAAGGCTATATCAGCATTTGAGCGATCCCGACGGGACCGGCTCGTGAGGGTATGTATATCGAGCCTACATAGAGCCAAAGTGCAATTGGTGGGGCATGACCAGCATCGAACGAAGCAACGCAACCTCTAATCGTCGTGGCCCGTTCAGCCGGCCTGCGAAATGACTAGCGGACGTTAACCAGCCGCCGACAGTCCTCCTCGGAAGTGCTTGCGACGAGCAACGCGACAATCGACAGCCTTCCGAATCCCGATTTGACTGGCGCAAAGGAGCCACACATGACCAACGACACATCGCAGCTTGTATGGTTCGAGGACCTTCGGCGCACAGACGTGGCGCTTGTCGGCGGAAAGAACGCCTCGTTGGGCGAGATGGTCGCCAACCTCGGCGCCAGGGGCGTGAAGGTTCCGCCTGGGTTTGCCGTCACGGCCGGCGCGTATTGGCGCTTCCTTGATGCAAATGAATTGCGAGACACGATGTCTTCGGTACTTAAAGAACTTGGGGATGGTCGGCGGTCTCTGGCCGAAGCCGGCGAAGCCATTCGTCGCGCGATTCTTCGAGGCGAATGGCCGGAGGAGACGGCTCAGTCGATTCGGCTCGCGTACGATGAATTGAACCGCCGGACCGGGGAGGCGGACGCGGATGTTGCAGTTCGATCAAGCGCGACAGCCGAGGACCTGCCCGACGCGAGCTTCGCCGGACAACAGGAGACCTATCTCAACATCAGGGGCGAGCGTGCGTTGCTCGATGCCTGCCGCCGGTGCTACGCGTCGCTCTTTACCGACCGAGCGATCAGCTATCGGCAGGCAAAGGGCTTCGATCATCTCAAAGTCGCGCTGTCGGTGGGTGTGCAACGCATGGTGCGGTCGGACCTGAGCGGGGCGGGTGTAATGTTTTCAATAGATACAGAGACCGGTTTCGACAAGGTGGTACTCATCAACGCCGCTTGGGGGCTGGGCGAGAACGTGGTCCAGGGTTCCGTTGACCCTGACGAGTATGAAGTGTTCAAGCCGCTTCTTTCAGACGGGTCATTCTCGCCGATTATCGGCAAGAAACGAGGCGAGAAGGACCGCAAGCTGATCTACACGAGGGACGTTGGGCGATCAACGAAGAATGTTCCGACGTCGAAGGCGGAGCGCGCAGCCTTCGTCTTGAGCGACGAGGAAATCCTTGCGTTGTCGCGTTGGGCGTGTGTAATAGAGGAACATTATGGCCAGCCGATGGACATCGAATGGGCGAAAGACGGCGAGACCAACGAAATGTTCATCGTTCAGGCTCGGCCTGAGACTGTCCAGTCGAGACGCGAAGCCAGTGCGGTGAAGACCTATCGCATCAAGAAGGCGGGCCGCAAGCTCGTTTCCGGTGTGAGCATCGGCGAAGCGGTAGCAACTGGCACGGTCTGTGTTATTGACAGTCCGCGTGAAATGGCGCGCTTCGTCGACGGCGGCATTCTTGTGACTCGGACGACCGATCCGGACTGGTTGCCCGTCATGAGACGTGCCTCTGCCATTGTCACCGACGCCGGGGGGCGTACGTCGCACGCGGCCATTGTGAGTCGCGAACTCGGCCTTCCGGCCATCGTGGGAGCAGGCAATGCGACTCACATATTGCACGACGAGCAGGAGGTGACCGTGTCCTGCGCGGAAGGCCGCGAGGGATTCGTCTATGAAGGCACCGCCGACTACGAAGTCGAGGAGATCGATTTCCAGAGTATCCCGGCGACGCGCGTCAAGCTCATGTTGAACCTTGCCAATCCTGCTGCAGCATTCCGCTGGTGGCGGATCCCGGCCGACGGCGTCGGACTGGCACGGATGGAATTTGTGGTCAGTAACCATATCAAGGTCCATCCGATGGCTCTCGTCCGTTACGAAGCTCTCAAGGACGCGGAGGCGAAACGGACCATTGCGGAATTGACGGCAGGTTACGGCGACCGGACCGAGTACTTCGTAGATCGGCTCGCGCGAGGGTTGGGGCGTATCGCTGCCGTGCAATTTCCACATCCGGTCATTGTGCGCATGAGTGACTTCAAGACCAACGAATACGCGAACCTGATCGGCGGGGCCGAATATGAGCCGAAGGAGGAAAACCCCATGCTTGGCTTCCGCGGCGCCTCACGGTATTACTCGCCGCGGTATCGCGAAGGTTTTGCGCTCGAATGCCGGGCGATTCGTCGCCTGCGCGACGAGATGGGTTTCAGGAACGTGATTGTCATGATTCCGTTCTGCCGCTCGACGAAGGAAGCCGACCGGGTGCTCGAGGTGATGGCAGAAAATGGTATCCGGCGGGGCGAAGCGGGTCTTGAAATCTACGTCATGTGTGAGATTCCTTCGAACGTGATTCTGGCGAAGGCTTTCGCGCAACGCTTCGATGGCTTTTCGATCGGCAGCAATGACTTGACGCAGCTAACCCTCGGTGTGGATCGCGATTCGGCAGATCTGGCCGAACTTTTCAACGAACAGGACGACGCGGTTAAATGGATGATTCAAAGCGTCATTGAGCAGGCGCATAAGGACGGTGCGAAGGTCGGCTTGTGCGGTCAGGCGCCAAGCGACCATCCAGAATTTGCCGAATTCCTTGTTGAGTGCGGCATCGATTCCATGTCGGTGAGTCCGGACAGTTTCATCGCGGTTAAGCGACGGGTCGCGGTCGCCGAGCAGGCAGCGATGATGGGCGGCAAGCCGGACCGTGCCTGAGGTCAATCGAGGGCGCCGCGCGAACGCCGATCAGTGCATCCAGTACCGTCGGACAGCCGGTTAAGGGCCAGCAGCACGATATACGTTGCCGTGACGGCGTCGCGAAGAAGGATATTCGAAGAACACTGAGGTGGCGTCGGCCATTTCGGCGACGCAGATGGGGTACGGCCATGTCCCCGTCCGAGGCGGAGGCAACGATGACAGATATTGTAATGGTCACGCTCAATCCAGCAGTGGATGTGGCGACCTCAGTCGAGCGGGTGCTCGACACGCGCAAGCTTAGATGCAGTGCGGCGCGCCGAGATCCCAGCGGCGGCGGGGTCAATGTAGTACGTGTCGTGCAACGCCTAGGCGGCGACTGCGTCGCCGTCTATCTTGCTGGCGGACCCCTCGGTCACACACTGCGCCAACTACTGAGGGGGAGTTTGTGGCGAGCGCGTGCATCGAGATTGCAGAGGAGACGCGTGAGAACTTCCGTTCGAGAGACTTCAACCGGGCGCGAATTTCGCTTCGTGCTCCCGGGTCCGACTGTGACACAACCGGAATGGCAGTCCTGCATCGATCACCTCGATGCGCTGCACGTTCACCGCGCTATCTGGTGATGAGCGGTAGTTTGCCCCCCCGGCGTACCAATCGATGCATACGGGTAACTCACGCGCTCGGCGCAATTGCCCGGTACTCGTGTTGTTCTGGACACGGCGGGCCCGGCGCTCGCGGCAGCCCTCGACGCCGGCGTCTACCTCGTCAAGCCAAGCCTCAATGAGTTGCGCGGGCTTACCGGCCGCGCGCTGGTCAGCGAAGACGAATGGCATGACGCGGCACAGGGGCTAATCCGCGACGGGCGCGCACAGATGGTGGCGCTCACACTGGGGAGCAGGGCGCGTTACTCGTGACCGCCGATCGAACCTTGCGGGCCGCGGGATTGCGAATGAAGGTTTCCAGCGCGATAGGGGCGGGCGACAGTTTTCTCGCCGGCATGGTTTGGGCGATGAACCGAAATGCCAGTCTCGAGCAAGCGTTTCGCTATGGACTGGCAGCGGCCTCCGCCACACTTCTCAGTATCGGGACTGCGCTTTGTGACCCGGTCGACGTCGAACGGCTGTATCGTGAAGTCGCACATGCATGAGGCGTTGCCGGGCTCCGTTCTATGAAGTCGAGACGTCAAATATTGCATGACCGGGGTGCCCCAAGCTGCCAACGAACGAATCATGTCCACGCCTGAAAACGACACGAACCAGATAACGTAAAGACCCGCGATCCCACACCTATCCGGCCTGGTGAGGTACTCGAGCGAGAGGAGCTGCCGGCAGCATCAGCATTGTGTTTGGGCGGATATGGCACCTGTTGCCTGACCGATCGTTGCGGCGTTTTCCGCTGTCTGATGCCTCGGCTACTCCGTTCGAGATGTGATTTAAGCGCCGGCGTGCGTGATAGCATGTCGGACATCGCCGAGCGCGAGGCCTGTCATGCACTGTGCGATTGGCGCGGCTTTCTGGAGTTCCGATATGCGATTGGTTCGATACAGCGCCCTCCGATCGATCAACGCTATGAATGCTGCCGATGGGGGCCCGGAGGCTTCCAGCGGCGTCCGACCATTGCGTCGATATGAGTAATCGCAATGTCCCCGGATCAGAAGCCAACCACCCCCATCGCCTGTGCGTTGGCATCTTCGATGTCGATGGCGTCCTGCTCGCTTCGCCGCATGAACGCGCCTGGCGGGAAGCGCTCGGCGGTCTTGCCGAGGGAGCGCGCTTCACGACTAGCGTTTACCAATCCCATGTAGCAGGCAGACCGCGGCTCGATGGGGCACTTGCTGCTCTGCTGGCACTAGGAGTCTCCGATGCGGAGCAACATGCCGCAGCCTATGCAATGCGCAAGCAGAGGCGTCTCGAGGCGCTGATCGACGAAGGAGCCGTGGACACGTTCCCCGACGCACTGCGGTTCGTTCATGCGGTGAGGGGGCTCGGCTGGCCGATCGCCGCCGCGTCATCGTCGAAGAACGCCAATGACATGATGCGGCGCATCCGCCTCGACGACGATCACAGCCTCCTCGACGTGTTCAATGCCAATGTGTGCGGGCGCGAACTGCGGCACGGCAAACCAAACCCGGAAATCTACCTGCTTGCGGCCGCGGAATTGTCCGCAGCACCTGCAAATTGCCTTGTGGTGGAGGATGCTCCAGCCGGTATCGAGGCCGCCCGCGCTGGCGGCATGGCGGCGCTTGGCGTCGCGCGGCTTGACGACTCGGAGATGCTGCTTGCAGCTGGGGCTCATCTGGTGGTGACCAATCTCGATCAGATTGACATGGATGAACTGCTACGCGGGCACCTCCGCCGGCGGCTGCCGTGATCAAGCCGGGGACCATGGACCGGGCGTTGTCGCCGACTTCCGATCCCGGTTGGACGATCCGGGAGGTCGGGCACGATCCGCTACGTGAAAATAGCCGAGGGGCGCGCTTCGCAATCAGCAACGGCTTTCTCGGGGTGCGCGGGGCCCGCGCGATACACCACGGCGGGCGATGGGTCGCAAAGTCGCGCACATTGGTTGCCGGGCTGTTCGATACACCCGACGAAGCGCAGGGCATACCGGTACTGGTCGCGACGCCAGATTGGACTCACGTCCGGATGATGCTTCAAGGAAAGCCGCTGGTGCACTGGCCCGGTGATGAGTCTTCGCAGCAGCGCATCCTGGACATGTGGCGTGGCGCTCTGCTCACGGAAAGTCGTTTGTTGAATGCCTCGGCCATCGGTGTTCGCTTTCAAACTCTGCACCTCGCCTCTCTCAGCCAACGCGCAATAGCATTGCAACTCATCCAGTTAGAGATTGAAGAGGGCGGAGTCGACGTCACGCTTGAAGCATCCTTTGAACGGCTGGACAACGGTCTTTTACCGGAGCGCGTCGAGCAGGATCTCGGCGTATGGCATGCGATATCTTCCAATAGACGTCTCGCGATAGCTGCTGCGTTGTCACTCCGGATCGACGGCCGTGACGTTCCTGCAACCCTGTGCAGCCCGTTTCGCTGGTCATGGACCTGGAGGTCGCGCGAAGGCCAAATCGGCTGCCTGGAACGTCTGGTGGCCGTGACGCGGAGCGATACCACAGACGCCGACCCGGCCAGCGACGCACGACACGCGCTCGGCATCGCACAGGAACAAGGCTGGTCTGGGGTAGTGGCCGCGCATGAGGCTGCCTGGGCAAGCCGCTGGCGCCGCAGCGAAGTCGTAGTCGAAGGCGATGCCGGCGCTCAGCAGGCGTTGCGCTTCGCTCTCTACCACCTGAATGGCGCAGCCAATCCTGATGACGAGCGCGTCTCCATCTCGGCGCGAGCATTGACCGGCGACGACTATCGCGGACATGTGTTTTGGGATACCGAAATTTATCTGCTGCCGTTCTATATCCTCACTTGGCCCGAAGCGGCGCGGGCCCTGCTCATGTATCGGTTTCACACGCTGGATGGCGCCCGAGCAAAAGCGGCCCGGATGGGCTGGCGAGGCGCCCTTTACGCCTGGGAGTCAGCTGACAACGGCGACGAGACGACACCCTCGCACGCGATCGGCCCCGATCGCAAGGTCGTTGAAGTCAAGTGCGGCCAGCAGGAGCAACACATTAGCGCGGACGTCGCCTATGCGGTCTGGCAATACTGGCAGGGAACCGGCGATGATGTCTTTCTGTGCGATGTGGGTGCCGAGATTTTGCTTGAAACTGCCCGTTTCTGGTCAAGCCGCGCGCAGCCAGAGGCGGACGGCCGGTGCCACATCCGAGGGGTCATCGGCCCCGACGAATACCACGAGTCGATCGACGACAATGCCTTCACCAACGTCATGGCACGCTGGAACATCCAGCGTGCGCTTGACGTGGCCGCATTACTGCGCGCGCGCTGGCCCGCGCGCTGGACCAATTTGTCAGGTCGCCTGTGCCTGCACGATGGTGAACTGGAACACTGGCGCAGTGTCGCCATGACGATAACGACTGGTTTTGATCCGGAGACCGGACTCTTCGAGGAATTTGCAGGCTATTTTTTCCCTCGAAGAAATCAAACTCGCCGACTATGCTGGCCGTTCGGTGCCCATCGATGTCGTGCTTGGCCGAGAGCGCACGCAACGATCCCAAGTCGTCAAGCAGGCCGACGTCGTTGCGCTTTTGGCGTTGCTGCCGGATGAGTTTCCCGGCGATTTGGGCGTGACGAATTTCGGCTACTACGCGCCGCGTTGCGGCCACGGAAGCTCGCTCAGCCGTGCCATGCATGGAATCGTCGCGGCAAGGCTCGGTGACACCGAAGCCGCGTTGGATTTTTTCCGCGAAACGTCAGCCATCGATCTTGCCGACAGCCACGCGGCTATCGAGGGTGGCGTGCACATCGCGGGACTAGGTGGACTATGGCAGATCGCGGTGTTCGGCTTCGCGGGTCTGTCGCTTCACGGTGACTACCTGTCGTTGGACCCAAAGCTGCCAGCGGCATGGCAAAGCCTTGCGATCACACTGGAGTGGCGCAAGCGCCGTCTCAGGATCAGGATCGCACAGGCAGCGGACAGCGTCGAGGCGACTCTGGAAGCGGGGGAGCCGATGAAACTCGTCGTACGCGGCAAAGAGTTCGAGTTGACGCCCGCGCAGACACCCCAAATGTCGAAAGGCTAATGTCCGGTCCCGGCCCGGCCGCGATTGTTGTCATCGATGAGGCTGCGACGCCTGAACATTCTCTCGATCTCGACGACGAAGACCACGCCGAGGAAGGAGATAAGCAGTCAGTTCCGCGCGTTGTTACTTCCCCGCGGCGATGCACACGCGCGCTCGATCCGCCAGCGTCATGCAAGGCCGCATGGGTTAGCACGCTCGCGGAGCTACGTCGGGAGAACGTTCATCTGCATGACGGCGTTTCGGAGGGGGAATTCGTCGCAATGCGAATCGCCCCTGACAATACACTTGGCATGCCCACGCTCATTGCTTCCGTCCATTAAGATCAATATTCGCGTTGGGGCAATGCCGGCGCCGGAGAACGACGGGGTAAACTACCTCCAAATCCCTATTAACTTTTTTTTGAAAGTCCCACCTGACGCCGTGCGGGGTCCGACCGCGACGGACATTTTAAAGGCGTCCCGCGAGGTGAGCGGCGGTGTCCCCCGCAGACTTGCGACGGAATAAGGGATTGTCGATTCGAGGGGCGTAGAGTCGTTCGGAAAGGCGTTGGCATTAAGTCTGCGTAATGCAAACGGTACTTTGATAAGGTGCCTGTGGATTACCCAGGCTTGACTGAGCGGCGCAGCCGTGGAGGGACCGCAGCACTGCGGCGCCGATATCAACGCGCCCTCCGATTTGCAAACGCTCGATCTAATTGGACATAAGCACTGGAACCTGCGTGGCCTCCAGCACCGTCCGGGTGGCACCGCCCAGTATCAATTCATGCCACCGCGAATGACCGTAGGCGCCCATGACGATTAGATTCGCACCGAATTCGGATCCAAACGACAACAGGTTTTCGCCGGTCCGCGCACCGTCTTTTACATTAATCTCGCTATACTCGACTCGCGCACCCTGCCTTGCGAGCGCTGCGACGAGGTCTAAACCACGAGCGTGAGGGCCTCGACGCTTATCGGCCTCGCCGACTATCGTAATCATGACGGTTCGCTTTGCGAGCTGCAAAAACGGCAGCGCATCATGAACTGCTCTCGTCGCTTCGCGGCTATCATCCCAGGCCACAAGGACCTTAGCGCCAACGGGATTCATCGCACCGGTGTGCGGGACAACCAACACTGGTCTGCCGGCGGATAGCACCAATTGCTCTGGATAGCGATCGGCAAGATAAGCCTCGGGGTCGTCCGGGTCGTGTTGACCGGTGATAGTCAAGTCCGCGCAGCGCGAATAGCGCGAAAGCGAAATGGGCGCGTACCTCTCCTTGGCGACCCAATTACCCGCCACTTTCGTCTGGGCAAGCCTGGACCGAAACATGTTCTCGACCCTCGCCCGACGTTCGATGCAGGTTTGTTCAAACGATGTGCAATATCGCTCCGCACCCGACCGTTCATAATAGAATCTAGGATCCAGCGTGAAGTCCGAGTAGACACCAGTCAGATGCGCGCCGAAATGCCTCGCAAGATGCAGGGCGTAGTCGATCCGCGCAGCGGTGCGCTTACTTGTGTCCAGTTGCACGACGATAGTTTTGTAGCTCATTGCTGGATTTCCCGTCGGATTGGCCAAACATTTCAAGTCTAGGACGCATCCGTTGCTCTGGCCTGACCCAGATCAAACGGTACGGAACGGAGGGCCGATCCGATGCCATACGTCTCGCGATGGCATTTACGGTGATCGATCCCTCGGTTGGGTGGAAGCCGGCGGTGATCGGAATCAATTGACCCATATCAATCGCGCGTCCTCGCTTCGCACCTAAGCTGACTACATCTTGATTCCAGCCCTCTGAGGAGCACTGCATGTTTAAGCGACTCGTTTTTCTTGTCCTTCTTGCGTTGCCGGGAGCATTCCTCGTTTTGACAGTTGTGAGCATCCATCCGCGTTATCGCGGGCAGGTTATTCAGCTCGCTGGCTTGCCCGCCGCGATCTCGCTGCTTGGTCGGACGTACCGCCGATTTCGGGGGCGAATAGATGACACGACAGGCCTTCCGACGGCCGTCCGAGTTCGTAAAACGGCCGGCACAGCAAGATTGCGGACGATCTAGGTGGCGCGAAGCGCAACGACAAAAGTGTCTAGCGGTTATCGCGCCGCCATTCTCTCATAGGAAGGCGCCGGGTTCGCAGGCGCAGGATGGCCCTGTTCACTCATCTCCGAGGGCCGTATGCGACGCCTCGTCTGCAGCGGTATCACCTGGGCGTTGCTGTGTCTTGCCGGCTGCTCGGCGGAGCCGCCCAATCTGAACCCGCGCGCGCCGGCACCCCTCGTCACGGGGCCTGTCGATTTTCCCCGTTATATGGGGCGTTGGTATGTGATCGCAAACATTCCGTATGTGGGCGAGCATGACTACGTCGGCAGCTACGCGCAACGGACGCTGCGCGATGACGGATTGATTGACGATGCCTTCCTCGGGCGCAGATATGGGTTCGACTAGCCCGAAACGGGGAGCAAGTTCGTTGCGAGCGCCGTACCGGGTACTCAAAACGCGATATGGCGAGTCCGCCTGTTTTGGCCCTTCGACATGACGCTTCTCACGCTCTGCGTTGATCCAGATTACGAATATACGATTCGCGGTTTTCCGGACAAGAGTCTGGGGTGGATATTGTCAAGGCGACAGGACATGAGCGACGAGACCCTATCGCTATCTGTTACCACGACTCGACGTGATGGGCTATGACACTTCTCTCAAGCGTGTGCCGCAGCGCCTGGATCAACTCGGAACGCCCGGATTCCAGTCGCCTTGGTCAGGCAAGACCAATCCGACTCGCCTCGAACGTTTCGTGGCACTTCAAAAGCTATGCCGCCTTGACCGCGTGCTCGGATGACGACTACGCGCGTGCGCTTGGTTCCCGAAGACTCACGCGCGACCTGCCGTGGAGACTGGCATCAGTCAGCGCTTGCCTCGGTGTAGGGCGATTCCTACAAGGCCTGCCATATTCCCACGGCGATATCCGCTACGGCTGATTGGTTTCATGCCAGGCGCGACCGATACTGGAATCACGCAACCGAGCCGCGATGCATCCGCCGACAAAATCCGGGCGCATCCCAGATGGCTCGCTGTATCAATCCCGTGCTGAAAGGCGGGGGAGGAATCGACATGGCTAGCCAACGATTTTTGTCGGAGCAGGACATTTTCGATCGTGTGGTCGACCACCTGTTTGCGCAGCGCGGTGCCGCGCTGCTGCCCAGGGGCGGCGCCGCCTATCGAGGCGGCTGCGGCGGCTGCCCGATCGGCAATTTTATCCGGCCGGCCGACTATATGACCGCAATCGAGGGCGTGCCGGTCCGCTTTCTCAATCCGGATGCCGGCGGCAGACCCTCCTATATGGACATCGGCATCAAAGCGCTGCGCCGCGCATTGCTGCGAGCGCGAATCAACGTGGATGATCCGCACACGGTCGACCTGCTTAGCTGTCTTCAAAACGTGCATGACGTCTTCGGGGTCTGCGAATGGCGCGAAAGACTGTATTCGATTGCGAGGCAGTTCGGTTTGAACGGCGCGTTGCTCCAACGGACTGCATGAGGGCGCCAGACCTAACCGAGGGCTTGGCGGGCGATCTTGACCCCGTTTTTCCGATGTTGGACAGATCGTGTATGTCGGCGGTGTATCCGGGTCGAGGAGATGGAGCGCCACCCGGACCGTGACGTGGGAAGAGACCCCGTCGGCCGCGCCGTACAACGACAGCGGGAACGAGCTAAACCTGCCAGTTCAAAGCGGCCATCCGCCTCAGTGCTCCCGCGTTGACATACATCAATGGCGAACCGCGCAATCTCCGCGACCCTGTGAACGTCGCGGCGCGATCCGACTGGCCTGCCGCCGTCCGCCCGGCAGAAGCGCTCGCCTTCGCGCTGATTCGCCTAGCAGCCAGCGGATCCTTCCAACGACACTACTGGTAACCGACAGTACGATGCCTCTTCTTGACTCCAGGTACAGACTCAGTGCCGTGACTACAATCTTCGGCCGCAAGCACGAATCGCAATCGGCCGTCAGGTCGTCTGCCGCGAGCAGCGAAATTCTGGTCGAGTATGCGCGTCTGGAGCCCGCGGATGTGTTGCAACGGCTGTACAGCGCGCCAGAAGGTCTTGCTTTCGGCGAGGCAGAGCAGCGCTTGCGCGCCGTCGGCCGCAACGAGGTTGCGCGGGCGGAACGTCACACGATCGTCGGCGAACTCCTCAATCGATCGATCAATCCATTGAACCTGCTCTTACTGTCGCTTGCCGCGGCCAGCTACTTCCTCGGCGATCGGCACGCGTCGAGCCTGATTGTCATAATGGTCGTGTTGAGCATTACGCTGGGCTTTCTTCAGGAGCACCGCTCGAACAAGGCAGCCGATGCGCTGCGCCGGATGGTGCTGACGACTGCCACGGTGCGCCGGTGCGGGCAGGGTGACGTACAAGACCATATCGAAGTGCCGATCGAGCAGGTGGTTCCGGGCGATATCGTGCTGCTGTCGGCCGGCGACATGGTTCCGGCCGACTTGCGGCTGATTTCTGCGAAAGACCTGTTCATGAATCAGTCGACTCTCACGGGCGAGGCGATGCCGATCGAAAAATTCGCGCACGCCAGTCCCGGCGCCGCCGATACGCAGTTCGACTTGCCGAATATCTGCTTTACGGGCAGCGCGGTTCTGAGCGGGATCGGCTGTGGCGTCGTGGTGCTCACCGGGTCACGAACGGCTTTCGGCCACGTCGCGGGCATGATCGCGGCGCAACGCGTTCTGACGAGTTTTGACAAGGGCATCACGCGATTCACCTGGATGATGATCGGCCTGATTCTGGTCATGGTTCCCCTTGTCTTTACAATCAACGGACTGACGAAGGGGGACTGGTTCGAGGCCTTGCTCTTCGCCGTAGCCGTCGCAGTTGGGCTTACGCCGGAGATGCTTCCGATGATCGTGACGGTCAATCTGGCGAAGGGCGCAATTGCGATGTCGCGCAAGAAGGTGATCGTCAAGCGTCTCAACGCCATCCAGAACTTCGGTGCGATGGACGTGCTTTGTACCGATAAGACCGGGACGCTGACGCAAGATCGCATCATCCTCAAGCGCCACCTCGATGTGCACGGCGACGAATCAGATAAGGTTCTTGAATATGCCTATCTGAACAGCCTCTATCAGTCCGGCCTCAAGAACTTGCTCGATGTTGCCGTGCTCAAGCACGTCGAGCTCGAAGAGCAACTCAAGGTTCATGAGCAATACAAGAAAATCGACGAGATGCCGTTCGACTTCGAGCGCCGTCGGATGTCGGTTGTGCTCGCGCGCGGTGACGGTGCACACATCCTGATCTGTAAAGGAGCGGTCGAGGAGATTTTTTCGGTCTGCACGCGATATGCCGTCGGAGGCGAGGAAGGCTTGCTCGATGAAAGCCACTTCCCCGAAGCGAAGGAAACCACGGCCAGGCTCAACGCAGATGGCTTCCGGGTCGTGGCGGTCGCTTATAAGGCGATACCGCCGGAACAGGCCGCGTATGGCGTTGCCGACGAGTGCGACCTGACTCTGCTCGGCTACATCGCATTCCTTGACCCTCCGAAGGAAACCTGCGCGGCTGCGATTTCAGCCCTGAGGGCGAGCGGCGTGCAGATAAAGATCCTCACCGGGGACAACGACATTGTCACACGTAAGATTTGCCATGAGGTCGGCATTCTTGTGGACCGCGTCGTTCTCGGCAAGGAACTCGAATCGTTATCGGCGGCGCAACTCCAGGACCTGGCGGAGACCGCTTCCGTTTTTGCCAAGGTATCGCCTTCGCAGAAGGCCGCGATCATCGACGCACTGCATGGAAAAGGGCATGTTGTCGGCTTCCTGGGTGATGGCATCAATGACGGGCCGGCGCTCAAGGCGGCGGACGTCGGCGTGTCGGTCGACAGCGCCGTGGACATCGCCAAGGAGTCGGCCGACATCATCCTCCTCGAGAAAAGCCTCGCGGTGCTCGGCGACGGAGTGCGCGAGGGTCGAAAGGTGTTCGGCAACATCACGAAGTATATAAAGATGGGCGCGAGTTCGAATTTCGGCAACATGTTCAGTGTGCTCGGTGCCAGCGCCATCCTGCCATTCCTGCCCATGGCACCGATCCAGGTTCTGACCAACAACCTGCTCTATGACTTCTCACAAACGACGATCCCGACAGATAACGTCGACCCGGAGTATCTTGCGGTGCCGCGGCGATGGGACATCGGCAACCTCATGAAATTCGTGCTGGTGATTGGGCCAATCAGCTCGATATTCGATTACGCCACTTATTTCATGATGCTTCATTTCTTCAAGGCGTGGGACAACCCCGCCCTGTTTCAGACCGGCTGGTTCGTCGAATCGCTGCTGACCCAGACGCTTATTATCCACATCATCCGCACGGCCAAAGTGCCGTTCTTCGAGAGCCGGGCGAGCGGTGCGCTGATCGCGACGAGTTGCATCATCGCGGCCGTGGGCGTTGCGATGCCATTTACTCCGCTTGGCGCCTTTTTAGGGTTCGTTCCTCTGCCTGCATCATACTGGATGGGTCTTGTGCTTATCCTCGCAAGCTACGCGCTCCTGACGCATGTTATGAAGACATGGTTCGCCCACCGGTTCGGGCTAAACTAGATGACCGCTCCTTCAATGCAGCCCCGTCCGACGACGAACGGCGATGCCGACCAGGTTTCCCAGCTCGGTGATGCTTGCATGGAACACCCAGATATCGGGTTTCTCGAGATCGTCCCCGCGCTCCTCGGCAAGACGTCATTGACGCGCTCGCTGGTTCTCTGGGCAGTCGGGCTAACGGGCCTATTAACTCTAGTTTTTGTAGTCTTACATTTCGGCTCTCTCGAACGAATCGTCGAACTTGCACGCTCAGCGCGACCCACATGGCTACTGCTGGCGATCGTTGTCCAGGGTGGTACTTACGTCAGCGCGGCCTTGGTCTGGCGGCAAGCCCTACGTCGCGCCGGACACCCACGATCGCTTCGAACGCTGATCCCGCTGGGCATCGCAAAGGTATTTACGGACCAAATGTTGCCTAGCGGCGGGATCAGCGGCACGATGCTGGTCGTAAGCGGCCTCATCCGGCGGCGAGTGCCTGCGGCGGTTGCCATGGCTGCCATGCTGGCAGGGCTAGTCTCTTATGATATCGCCTATCTGAGCGTGGTAGTCGCGGCCGCCACCATGCTGCGGCTTCACAATCGCGCCAATCTTCCTCTGCTGATTGGTGTCACCATTTTCGCGATTGTGATGATCGCGATTCCATCTATTGTGCTCGGTCTGAAGCGACTAGGTGACCAGAAGCCTTTTGCATGGCTGAGTAGGTTGCTCGGCTTGAGCGCTTTGCTTCGGGCTCTTTCCGACGCGCCCACCGACCTTTTGCGCAGCCCGCGGTTGGTAATGCAGACTGTGGGGCTTCAGCTTGCTATTTTCATGTTTGATACGGTGACCTTTTGGCTCGCGTTCCGCGCAATCGGGTATGGACCCGAGCCGTGGGCGATTTTCGTGAGTTTTACCATGGCCTCGATGGCTGCGACGATCGGACCTATTCCGCTTGGTTTGGGGACGTTCGAAGCGGCCGCTGTAGGCATGCTTCACCTATTGGGAGTGCCGATCGAAGCCGCCTTGAGCGGCACGCTCCTATTACGCGGACTGACAGTGTGGCTGCCCATGCTGCCAGGCGTCTTGCTCGCCCGACGCGAGATCCACCGCCCTTGAGAGCCAGGGTGTCAATCCCGGACCTTCGTGAAAAGGGGTCTGGCCACTTCTACTCCCTATACGTGCCCCGGAGGTCACCGCGTGAACCCCACCTGCAGAAAGCGCCAGGGTTGACCTGCGTCAACCGCGCGTGAGCCGTCGGCGCTACGATTTGTGAATCGTTAAAGCATCGGCAAAGAGCGTGTTTATTGAATGGCGCCGCCCTCGAGGATGTCCTCGATGCGCTACTTCCTCCTGCACTTGACATGATAGGTATACTAAGGCTCGCGTTCAAACTGTTGGTGAACGACAGCGCCAAGTTCACGGCGCTGCTTGTCGGGATTACGTTCGCGGTATTTCTGATGGTCGAGATGACGTCGCTGTTTGCAGGTATTCTGGACCGCTCGTCGTCCACCGTTATCAACGTGGGCGCCAAGGTCTGGGTAATGGATCCCGGAGTACAGACGATTGCGAGCAGCATCGGCATGCCGGATTATGTGCTGGACGCAGTGCGCAGCATCGACGGGGTGAAATACGCAGTTCCGCTCTATTCGGGTGGTGCGCTCGTTAAGCTTCGCGACGGCAGGTATCAAGCCGTCACCGTGATCGGTCTCGATGACACAAGCCTGTTCGGTCGCCCCATGATGAAGCAGGGAAGGATCGAGGACATTTACGCGGAGAATGGATTCGTCGTGATCGAGGACGCGGAGTTCGTGAAGCTCCAGAGTCCCAAGCTGGGAAGCGATTTCGAACTCAACGACCACCGAGGCGTGGTCGTCGGGATCGCCACCGTGGCAAGCAGCGGGTTGTTCGGCTCGCCCACGCTCTACACGACCTACCGCCGGGCGATCGAATACATCCCTTCGAGCCGCTATACAACGTCGTACATCCTCGTGGAGCCTAAGTCCGAGGCCGACATTGCCCATATTAAGCAAGCGGTCAAGGAGCTCGGATACGTGGCGCTCACGAAGCAGGAGTTCATGAAGAGCATCTCGGATTTCTACAAATACGAGACCGGACTCGGCACCAACATCCTGCTTATGACGGTTATCAGTTTCGTCGTGGGACTGTCGATATCGGGCCAGACGTTCTACACGTTCATTCTGGAGAACCTCGAAAAATTCGGTGCGTTGAAGGCGATCGGTGCGAAAAGCCATGAGCTTGTCGCGATGATCCTGTTTCAGGCGACCTTTACGGCGCTCACCGGCTACGGGCTGGGCATCGGATTGTGCGCAGGGCTCATCAGCCTCGCGCGACTGCGCATTCCGGACTACGCGGCGATGATTACGTACGGCAATCTGTTGCTCGCCTTCGTGATGGTAATCGTGATTGCCGCGACTTCGAGCTATATGGGCGTTCGTCGGGTTTTGCGCATCGAACCCTTTGACATATTCCGGGGATAGGCATGACAACGCCCGCCATCGACGCTCGTTCGGTCACCAAGTGGTTCGGGGAAGGTGACGCGCGGACCTACGCCGTGCGCGATGTGTCGATTCAAGCAGAGTTCGGGGAGATGCTGCTGATCGTAGGGCCGTCCGGCAGCGGCAAGACAACCTTGTTGAGTGTAATCTCCGGCATCCTGAGACCGGATTCGGGCGATGTGATCGTGGATGGCACGGATTTGTGGAAGCAGCCGAACGATTCGATTGCCGACTTTCGGCTGAACCGCATCGGATTCGTGTTTCAGGATTACCATCTCTTTGGACGTCTCACGACAGCCGAGAACGTTGCGATTCCGCTTATCCTCAAGCGGCGCGCCTGGGACGATGCGCTCGCCGAGGCGCTTAAATACCTCGAGATCGTGGGACTGACGAGCCGAGCCCAATTGACACCTGTGAAGCTCTCTGGAGGCGAGCAGCAGCGTGTGGCCATCGCGCGCGCGATCGTGAGCCAACCGGACATCCTGATTCTCGACGAACCCACTGCGTCGCTCGATGGCGATACGGGCCGCAACATCATCGAATTCGTCAAGCATCACGTTCTCAATGAGCATCGTTGCATTGTGACCGTCACGCACGACAGCCGCATCTTCGAGTATGCGGACCGCATCCTGAAGATGGAGGATGGCCGCCTGACCCATATCGAGCGGGGCGGGGCGCGATGAAGACAAAGATCGTGTTCGCGATGGCGTTCGTGGGATTTTTAGCCGGTATCCTGGCGGCATACGTGTACGGGATTCAGCAGCCACCCCAGCCACCGGTGTTCAACCCTGCATCGAACCCTTATACGCGTGGCGTTTACGCGAACGGGATCGTTGAAAGTGACCAACCGGCAGGGGAAAACGTAAGCATCTACCCAGATGTCACGGGTGCTGTCACGCGTATCTTCGTGCATGAAGGGGAGCAGGTACGCTCAGGGACGGTGCTGTTGACCATCGACGACTCGGTGCAGCGCGCGAACGCGGCACAACTCGCGGCGCAGGCCGACGCTGCGGCGACGCTGCTCGATGAGCTGAAATCGCAGCCGCGTCCGGAGACCCTCGATATCGCGAATGCGCAGGTCGGTGCCGCTGCCGCGAGCCTCAAGATGGCTCAGGATCAATTCGATAAACAGCAACGCGCGTTCGAAATCGACTCGAAGTCGGTCAGCAGGGACACAATCGACAACGCAGCGAACGCGCTCAAGGTAGCGCGCGCCAACCTCAAGGTCGTGACGCGCCAATACCGGCTTACGCGCGCGGGTGCGTGGGTGTATGACATCCGCAATCAGGAAAAGCAGGTCGATGCGCTGCGCAAGGCATCCGCTGCGGCCGAGGCCCTGCTTGCGAAATACACGATCCGCGCCGCTGCGGATGGCGTCGTTTTGTCGATCAATGCGTCGCTCGGCTCCTATGTGTCGCCGCAGGGTGTCTATGAGCCATACGCGCAGGCGCAGGCACCGATGCTGGTGATGGGCACGGCGCCGGAGCAGCTTGCCGTGCGCTGTTATGTCGACGAGATCCTGATTGGCCGTCTGCCGGATCCGCATGCGTTAAAAGCGCGCATGTTTGTGCGTGGCACCAGCCTCGAGGCCCCGCTCGAATTCATGCGTATCCAGCCGTACGTATCGCCAAAGATCCAGTTGTCGGACCAGCGCACCGAGCGCGTGGACGTACGCGTGCTGCCGGTCATTTTCCGTGTCGTGTTGCCGAAGGGCGCACGGCTCTATCCCGGGCAGATGGTCGATGTCTATATCGCTGCTGAATGATCCGCGCGCGCTCCTACGCAGGTCGCTGCGCACGTTGTTCTCCGCCGCTGCTCTGGCGAGTGCGCTGGCCCTGGCGGCTTGCACGATGGGCCCTGATTTTTCGAGGCCGACGCCGCCGCGCGTGTCCCAGTTCGAGCGTGGGGAGTCGGTACGCGGGCCTCTCGTCGCGGCAGGCGCCGCGCAGACGTTCGCCGCCGACATTGGCCTGCCGGTCGACTGGTGGACGCTGTTCGGATCGCCGGCAATCGATGCAGCGGTCGACGACGCATTGACCGGTAGTCCAACCCTCGAGCGCTCGGAGGCGGCGCTGCGGCGAAGCGAAGACGAAGTGCGGGCCGGCGCGGGCGTCTTCTTCCCGCAAGCGGACGCGGGATTCAGTGGGTCGCGGCAAAGGTACTCGCCGCTGCGCGTGGGGGCAAATCAACCGTCATCTCTCTTCAACCTTTTTACTCTTTCGGCGAGCGTCAGCTACGCCCTCGATATCTGGGGCGGCGAGCGCCGCATGCTCGAAGGTCTGCGCGCGCAAGCAGACGCCCAACGCTATGCGCTGCTCGCGGCGTATCTGACCTTGACCGCAAACGTGGTCAACACAATGATTGCGCGTGCGGCCTACAGCGAGGAGATTGCGGCGACGCGCGAAATGGTCGGACTTTTGCGCGAGCAGATCGACGTGACGCAGGTACAAATTCAGGCGGGGGTCGCTGCATATTCCGCGGTGCTGACCCTTGAGAACGAACTGGCGACGCTTGAGGCATCGCTGCCAGCGCTTGAACAGAAGCGCGTGCAGGCGGAAGACCTGCTGGCGACGTTGTCGGGCGCTTTTCCGGCCGACTGGCATGCCCCCAATCTGTCCCTGCGAGATGTCTCCTTGCCCGCGACCCTGCCAGTCACCGTACCATCAGACCTCGTTCGCCGACGTCCAGACATCTTGCAAGCGGAGGCCGCACTGCATGTCGCGAGCGCCAACATTGGCGTCGCAACAGCCAACCTTTTCCCCAGCGTTACGCTCTCTGCGAGCGGCGGCTATGACAATACCTCGATGGGCGCGCTGTTGCATCGAAAAGGCCAAGTATGGTCCGTAGCGGCAGACGTCACTGCGCCGCTGTTTCACGGAGGTACGCTCTGGTTCCAGCGAGAGTCAGCGAGCGACGCCTACGCACAAGCCCGAGCCACGTACCGAGAAATCGTACTCGGAGCATTTGCGCAGGTGGCTGACTCGCTGCGTGCGTTGGAGAATGACGCACATGCGCTCGAAGCGCAATCACGAGCACTGCATTCGGCCGCTGAGGCATTGCGACTTGTCAGGGCGGACTATGAGGCTGGCACAGTGGGCTATTTACCGATTCTCATTGCCGACGGGCAATTTCACCAGGCGCAGATTGCCTATCTGCAGGGCATCGCGCAGCGTATGCAAGATACCGTTGCGCTCTATGCGGCGCTTGGCGGGGGTTGGGACACTGAGCCGTGAAATGGAAATGGCGCAACTCGACGCGCTGGTTGCGGCGATTGCTCACATTCGCGGCAACCGCGGACGTCCCTGATAATAATAGGGCTGGCATCGTCGAAGGCGACAGGGGCTACGATTCCAAACCGCATCGGCCGCGCCCGCGCGAGCACGGCATTGGTCCCTGTGCCTGTGCGCTTAGGCCTGGCCCATGGAGGCGGGCTTGGAAAGCGCGCCCGGTCGGCGATCGTTAGATTGCATGGTTGTACTCGACCCGACCGCTTCAGCCGCTGAGTGCGCAGCCTCATAGAGCGCCGCGGCTACCGGCTCGTGGCTGTGGCGATCGCGGCCAGGAATGCACGAATAGCATGGGCGGTCCTGAAGTATGGCGACGACTTCAAGCAGGAGCCGATCGTCGCGTGACCTCCAGACGACTTCATAAAACGCGCGCCAACGAAAGGCAACTTACGACGAGCCAATTAACGATCACTTTGCATTGCCAGCGGTGATGTGAAGCGGGTTGGACCCGTGCGGGTATATCTGATAAGGCTACAGGGTTCACAATCCCAGTCAGCGAACGAGGCCCTCGTGCGCGTCTTTGATCAGGGCCCGAGCCATTGACCCAACATGAACAGTTTTGTACAGCAGTCCTTCACCTTCTCACGTGACGCCGGTAAGGCAGCATGGCAATAACAGAAATTCGCATTTGTGCTTGCGCAAAAAAGGAAGCCCTTGTGGTAGCCTTAGGTATCGATTAGTAACCGGCGCACATCGAAGGCCCTGCCGGAGCGGTTGGAACACACACCACGAACCGTCGTCATGCCGGAAGAAAATGATCGTAATCGCCTCGCCCGAGGTATGTCGTTCCGGTCGCACATAGCGAGCGCGATTCGCAAGCAGACGACCAACCTGTGTCACGCGCGCCGGCATTAACCGGGTCGGCGCGAGCCATTTGTCCACGAGTGATCGCAAGGAAATGTAGTTGCTGTTCATCGCGCGCTCCTAAGTCCAAATTCGACTGCTGAAGAAAGTCGCTCTCGAGTCCTTGAATCTATTATCGGTCGGTCCCGCGGAGATTCAAATCACCACGGTCTGAGAGTTTCGTAGCCGTTTTGCCGGTCCCTGTAGGCATTCCCCTACGGTCCCAGTAGGCTGCACGATGGTGCGACCCTAATGATGAACGCCCTTTATGCTCTTAAGCGGTACGGGACGACGGGCTCGTAGATCGCAACGTATCTTATAAGCGAGGCTCGAAAGCCACACGTCCACGGACTGAAGTGATCAAATGTTCCAGTGCGTGCGTTCACAGGGAAATGATTCACAACAGAGCGAACAGATCTCGATCAAAGGGACTGCGGCTCATTAGAAACTCGAACCTGTTGAATGGTAAAAGGTTAGGTTAACCTTCTTCGCGAGTTGACTTAGATCAAGCCCGCCGGTTCTCAAACATCGAATATATGTCTCGGAGGGGTGCATAACCGCGCATCGGCCTTCAAAAAGATGATGCGGTCGACGCACTTTTCGAAGCAGCGATCGGCGCGGCGCGATGTCGAAAGCGAGGACGCTAGGGAACTTCATATGCATTTCCACCACTTTGTTCGCCGGATCCCTGATTGGCGTGCAGCCGCAATCTCGGGAAGTGTTGCCGCTGTGGTGCTCGCGTTCGTAGTCTTGATGCTCGTTTGGGCTACCGGTGGTAACGTCCTAGGGCCACTGCGGATGGTGGCGGCCATTGCGTTCGGCGATGCACTGTTTGTGAGCTCCAGTTCGTTTGACTTTGCGATGACGTTGGTGGCGGCGGTTGTCCATCTTACTCTGTCGGTGTGCTTTGCACTTATGCTCGCACTGGTCGTTGCGCAGTTTAAATTCGACTCGAGCGTACCTATGGCTTCGGTCGTGGGAGCCATCTTTGGTCTGCTGCTGTACGTTTTCAACTTCTACGTAGTGACTCGCGCGTTCCCCTGGTTTGCGTATGCGCGAGGATGGGTGACCAGCTTGTTGAACGTCGCTTTCGGAGTAATAGCGGCGATTACATACTTGCGGCTCGCGCGGCAGCATGCAGCGGCGGCAGAACGTTAGACGGGTTAGGAAAGTGTTGGAAGAAAATCGACAGCGTCCGACAAATCGAGCTGATGCTGCTGTCATCCGACGCCGCATGACCACCAGACCGTTGAAATACCCAAGCCAAAGGAGCCGGTCCGCTAGTGGAATGGCAGCCGAGTTCGTAACCGTATGGAGTTAGGCTGAAAGGCTCTGCAGCCCAGAAAGCACTGTTGGCCGGTGCTTCTGGGTCAACGGTAAGTGCCGCGGGATGCAACAGCGCAGGAAGAAATCTTCTTGGATTCGACCAGCTGGCGGATGGTGTACGGCAGACGCTCGCTCCCCCACTCGTTCGTTGCGGTTGAGTTGAAAGCGACCGCCTGCAATGGGCGATCTGGGAGTCTGGACGCTATCATCCCGACATGACCGACTGCGGCATCTGGAAGGTGGCAGTTCGATAAATTTTAGCTGACGACAGCGCATTGCAGTGACGCGCAGTTGAGCTCGATCGCACATTTCGCAAAGGGACAGACGATGAGCGTGAAGATGTCGGAGGATCAGATTCGTACCCTCGCGTTTTACCTGTGGGAACTGGATGGACGCCCAAGCGGGAGGGCCGATGAGTATTGGGAGAAGGCGAAATCGCAATTGTGCGCAGGAGAAGATGGGCGTCGTGAAAAGGGTAATGACTCGTCTGGATTCGGCGATCCACCGGAAAAGCTACGAGTCCGTCCGCTGGCCGAATAGTTTGAGGCTGCGGCTTGGCCGCTGCTGCACGCTGACGGCCCATTGTTTGATGAATCGATGAGTTAGCAGTTGGCTGGACTCGCGGTACGTCAAGTTCGATGTTCACGAGGAGTCGATCATCTCGGCCTACGCGATCGGCACGCGCGCTCTTTCGTGGGCTGGCATAGCAGAGCGGCCCCGTCGCGCGCGTTATCCCGACGATTTTCTGCAACAAGCCGACGCCGATGGATTGGTTTTCAGGAGACAACGCCGGGTGAGTCGACTCTCCGCTCCCTGGCCGTTGCTCAATTTTCCTAGTCGAAGCGGTTGCACTATGTGGGCGCATACTGTCGGTCATTTCGCACGTGCCGATCGGTCAATGGTGTGTCGGGCACGCGAAGCAATTGATCAGCATCAACATGTTCCGAACGTCCGGGTGGATGCTAACCAGTATGCGTCGCAAACAGAACGGGATGCGTTGCCGTACCGGCGTCTTCCGATGTCGCCGGCCTTCACCGCAGCAGCCACAGATGAAGTCAGATGAAGTCCTCAAGCATGATATCGAGCAGGAATTGCTCTGGGACCCCGCCATTGATGCAGAACAGATCCGGGTGAAGGTCAACGCCCGCATCGTGACGCTCGCCAGCTCGGTATCGAGTTGTGCCCAAAAGCTCGCGGCGCAAAAAGCGGTGCAGCGTGTCGCTGGAAGCCGCGCAGTTGTCTTGGAGCTTACCGTTAGGAGACCGTCTCCGACGACGCACTCCGACGAAGAGCTCGCAGCCGCCTTCGTATCGGCATTGAAGTGGCAGGAAGGATTCGAGGGAACGGAGGTTCGGGTCGAGGTGGAACGCGGTTGTGTCACGCTCAGCGGAGAGGTCACGTGGGTCTATCAGCGCCACGCTGCCGAAATGCTTGTGAGCCGTATGCGCGGGGTCGTGGGCGTCGCAAACCAGCTCGCAGTTCGAAGCAACGAAATCGCCAAGGATGTCCATGCCCAGATTGCCGCAGCGCTGGCGCGGCGCTCCCTGCACGAGTCCGTCGGTATCTCGGTTGATGCGCACGACGGAGTCGTCAGGTTGACCGGGACGGTGAATTCGCTGGCAGACAAACGCGCCGCCTGTAACGCAGCGTGGGGAGCCAAAGGAGTCCGATGGGTCGTAGACCAGGTCAACGTTGCGTGAAAGCTCGAGCTATGCCCATGACGAGGCCACTGGCGGATGATCTTCTAAAACGCTCTCCGTCGTGCCGCGCTGGCTTGCGTCGCAGTAGACATGCATTTGCTTCGCGAACTGCGCCTCAGACTCATCACTACCGGCCGAGACGATGTCGCTAAGACCGGAAGAAGTCATTGTCGCCACCACCTCGGCGTAACTCCATTGAAAAACTAATTCGAATTGAACCGCCTCCAGATTTTTCTGGACACGATTTTGGGGTAAAACGTGTTTCTGGTAACGGAGTTGAACATGCTGAAGAAGTCGAATGTCACTGAGGTTGTGCCGGGGGCGGTGGAAGGAGCGCGTAGCGCGACTGGAAACGCCGCCGGCGCGGCCGCCGAAGTGAAACGGTGGTCGGGCAATCGGAAGAAACAAGTCGTCTTGCGCTTGTTGCGCG